>CAKZON010000023.1 GCA_937136425.1 uncultured Crocinitomix sp. | reverse complement strand
TAGCAACTATGTTAAGGCACCAAATGAGAAAACACTTCTGTCATTTAAATTGGAGTATTTTAATACAGGATCTGCCTTGGCACTTAGAAATACAATTCAGAAATTAAATGATGAATTGCCTGAAAATTCATTCTATGTTCAATGGTATTACGAAACTGATGATGTTGATATGCTAGATTCCGGTGAAGAATTTGCAACTATATTTAGTAAAGCTAATTTCGAAATTATTGAAGTTGAAGAATTTGAATAGGTTAGTTTAGCTCTCGTTGAATTTCTTTATAATCTATATCGTCATTCATACCTCCCTTTTCAAATTGATAAACTAACGGAACTGTATCGAACACGAATCGTTCAATCTTAGTTAATTCTCGCTCTGCTTTTGGGCTTTTCACAGAATAATAAAGTCGTTTCACCAATAACTTTCGCTTATCATAGAAGTTTTCAATGGTCATATTCACAGTTCCTCTATATCGGTTGTTGGGCTCGTACAAATAGTATGATGTTGCGTTTCCATATTTATCGTATCCAACTTTTAAATGAGAAATTAAAGCGTCATTTGCTCCCTTTTTCTCCCAAAAAGTAACACGATCATACTTCACCCAGGTGGTATATTTTTCTAATGTATATAAGGTATCAGCTCTAAATGTTTTTTGAGTCGTCCAAAGGGAGTCCTTGCTTGACTCATATGTAAATTCTGTTCTTCTATTTCCAGAAACCGTTTTCTTAATCCGCCCATTATTGTCATACTCTCTCACCCAATCTTTATTAGACTCATTTCCATAAAGTAATTCAGATTTAATCATCTCTCCTTTCAACCAAGTAAACCCTAAACTCACTGCTGTATCAATTCCTTGGAGATACTTTACATTCGTCAAATGACTTTTCGTGTCATAAGTCATTAACTCTTGTCGAACTTCCCGAAAATCTTCCATATATAAATGAAGCAAATCCTTTTTTTCGTTAAATTCTTTAATTTCAAAATAGCATCCCTTACCATAGGCTATAAATGGCGGATTTCCGCGATTATCACTCCTCAACCGGTAAGACATTAAACCTTGCGCATTGAACGAAACTTCCTCCAACTTACCTGTCACACTCCCCTGTCTAGAAATGTCTCTTTTATTCATTTCCATAAAAATCACTAATGACTTAACCTTGTGTTTTTTAATAGACTTAGGTAATGAAAAATGATCAAGCGGAGCGCTCAAGTTCATTTGCCCATTCACGGAAAGAACAATACACGAAAGAATAAGGAAAAAGGAAAATTGTTTGGATAAAACTGTTTTCATGGCAGAGATCTTTAAATCATCTTAATATACACCACTTTTTTGGTTTCAAAAAACCCCTCAGAAAAACACTTTTCCAAATCCATAATTTCGGTATGTCTGCGTACATTTTTAAATTCGTCAGACAAGTCGCCACCCTTCAAATAAAAAATACCATTTGGATAAGCATTTTTTTGCTTGTGATAAAACTTATTACTTACCCAGGGTAAGAATTTATCGATTTGTGTTACTGCCCTACTTACTACAAAATCAAACTTTTGTTTTACCTCCTCTGCTCGCTGATGCGCTGCTGTAACATTTTTTAACCCCAAGGCTTCTACAACACCATTTACCACTTTAATTTTTTTCCCAATTGAATCTACCAAATGAAATTTGACTTTTGGAAAAAGAATTGCTAACGGTACACCTGGAAAACCTCCGCCTGTGCCAACATCTAAAATAGAAGTCGTTGGTTTAAAATCGACCATTTTTGCTATTCCTAGAGAATGCAAAACATGTCGTTCATAAAATAAATCAAAGTCTTTTCTACTAACAACATTTATCTGATCGTTCCACTCCTTATACACGTCATATAAGGCAGCAAATTGTTCTTTTTGTTCTTGACTTAAATTAGGAAAATAGTGATAGATCCGTTCAACAGTAATCATATTGAGTCACGCGTATTTTTAATCATGTCAGCAAGAAAAGCTCTTGCTCTAAACAACTGTGCTTTAACAGTACCCAATGGTAAGCCCATATCTACTGCAATTTCGTCATAAGAAAGTTCTTGAAAGTAACGCTTCTCAATTAAATCACGGTAGCGCGGCTTTAATTTTTTTACAACTTCGCGTAATAGCACTACTTTTTCGGCATGCATTGTTACTTCTTCCGGATCTTTTTCTGTACTCTTAACATCTAAACTTACAGACTCCCCTTCATCATTCGTATAAGCGGTATCCATTGACGTTACTTTTATTCTTTTTTTCCGAATAAAGTCAATAGCGTTATTAGAGGCTATTTTAAATAACCAAGTGCTAAAAGCGTAGCTTGGTGAATATTGATGGAGACGATTGAATGCTTTTCCAAAAGCCTCTATTGTTAAATCTTCGGCATCATCTTCAGAACGCACCATTTTTATCATCATGAAATAGATCGACTCGCGATACATATCCATGAGACTTGCATAGGCCATTTGATTTCCATTTAAAGCTTTTTCAACCAATGCTAAATCGCGTTTTCCTTTATCCGATAAATTATTTTTTTCTACCATTTACTCGTTTCTGTTCTTTCGGATGAGTAATAAATGAATGGCATTATAAAAAAATGCAACAACTCAAAAATCGGATAAAATGCAATGAGATCTCCGGATTTGAATTTCTTGAAAAGTAAACCGTTAATTATCCAATAAAAAACGAATCTTAAAACAAGCAATGCAGTGGCAAAAAGCCACCATTCATAATTAAAGAGTAAAATAAAGAAAGATATTAGCATGAAAACCATGCTCAACGGAAATATTCCTAAAAACAGCTTGTTGATAAGTCTGTATTTAGGCGCCGTAGTAAAGTGTCGTTGCTTCTGCTTAAACCATGCGCGCCAAGTCTTTTGAGGGATTGAATACACAAAACTTTCAGGGTCAGTTTCAACTGCAACATTTTTACGATTAGCCGCATCTTGAATAAATAAATCATCATCTCCTGATTGAATGTGGTAGTGTTTTTTAAATCCGTCTACACTAAAAAAGGTTGTTTTTGTATAACTCATATTCCGCCCCACAGCCATATATGGTCTCCCTGTTCTAGCAAAACTCATATAGGTCATGGCAATACTAGTTGTATCAAACCGAATCATTTTATTTAGAAGACCTTTAACACGTTCATATGGCCCATAACCAATAACAATTTCTTTTTCTTGCGTATAGTTGCTCACCACATGCTTTAACCACTGGTCAGAATCGGGATAACAATCCGCATCAATCATTACCAAGTGTTCATATTGAGCTCCTTTAATCCCTATTGTTAATGGCACCTTTTTGCCAAACTTTCGGTGTTTGTTTTTTTCCAATTCAATCAATTTCAAATTGGAATATTTTTCTTGGTATGCTTTTATGATATGTCTTGAATCATCCACACTTTGATCATTCACAACAATAACCTCAAATTCTGGATAATCCTGCTCTAAAATTTTGGGCAAATTATGAAAAAGATTGTCCTCCTCATTTCTTGCACAAACAATTACCGTAACCGGAAAGCTTACTTGTTCCTTTGGTTTAGGCTTGTAAATCAACAATCTAAAATGAAAAACAAACAAATACAACAATTGAATTAATACTGCACCACAAAACACGAGGAATACAATTCCAATAAAATCAAATGTAATTTGTGGGATTAAATGCATTTTGGCTTCAATTATTTCAACTCTCAAAGGTGCTATAATTTAATATGGCGTATATTTGTCCATCCATTATTTATCAACAAAATGAACTTTATATTAGAAAAAGAAGATCAAGCGACAAAGGCAAGAACAGGTGTTATTGAAACCGATCACGGTAAAATCAAGACCCCAATATTTATGCCTGTTGGTACAGTTGGATCTGTAAAAGGAGTTCATCAGAATGAACTTAAAGAAGACATTAAGGCACAAATAATTTTAGGAAATACCTATCATCTTTTTTTACGACCAGGAATGGAAGTAATGGAAGCTGCTGGTGGTTTGCATAAATTTAATGGTTGGGATGGACCAATTTTAACCGATAGTGGCGGATACCAAGTTTACTCTTTATCTGGCACAAGAAGCATTAATGAAAAAGGAGTAGAATTCCGTTCACATATTGATGGAAGCAAACACTTTTTCACCCCTGAACGTGCAATCGATATTCAACGAAGTATTGGAGCTGATATTATCATGGCATTTGATGAATGCACTCCATATCCTTGTGAATATAATTACGCAAAAGATTCAATGGAGATGACACACCGTTGGTTAAAGAGGTGTACTGATCACATGGATAAAACCAATGATTTATATGGACATTCGCAAGCCTTGTTTCCAATTGTGCAAGGAAGCACCTATAAAGATTTAAGACTTAAGAGTGCCGAAACAATTGCAGGGTTTGATTTACCTGGAAATGCAATTGGAGGTCTTTCTGTAGGTGAACCTGCAGAAGAAATTTACGCCATGACGGACTTAGTTTGCTCTGTTCTTCCAAAAGACAAACCACGTTATTTAATGGGCGTAGGAACTCCTGTCAATTTATTAGAATGTATTGCACTTGGTGTTGATATGTTTGACTGTGTGATGCCTACAAGAAATGCTCGCCACGGAATGCTTTTCACCAGAAATGGTGTTATGAACATGAAAAATGCAAAGTGGAAATCAGATTTTTCTCCCTTAGATGAATTTGGCACATCATATGTAGATTCGTTTTACACGAAAGCCTATGTACGCCACTTGTTTCATGCAAAAGAATATTTGGCAATGCAAATTGCAAGTATCCATAATTTAGCATTTTATTTATGGTTAGTTACAGAAGCACGCAATCAAATTGAAAACGGCACGTTTAGTGCATGGAAAGATGAAATGGTTCCTAAATTAAGTCAAAAAATATAACGGTGATTCTTACCAAACTCGATCGGTTTATAATAAAAAAGTTTTTAGGAACATTTGTGTTCATGCTTTTTCTATTAATGGCCATTAGTATCGTTTTTGATTTATCTGAAAAGCTCAACGAATTTATTGCCAATGGTGCCCCGTGGGACGAAATTATTTTCGTTTACTATTCCAATTTCTTTGTGAATTACGGAACGCAGTTTAGTTATTTGCTGAATTTCATATCCGTTATTTGGTTCACATCAAAAATGGCTGGTAATACTGAGATTGTTCCAATTTTAAGTTCTGGCGTTGGATTTAATCGATTTTTACGTCCTTATTTTATCTCTGCAACAATACTAGTAATTGCAACTATTTTGGTTTATAATTTTGTGCTTCCACAATCAAACGCGGCACGTATTGAATTTGAAGAGGTTTATTATCGAGACCATAATACTAAGACAGATGTTCGGCTACAACTGGCGAATAATGACATTCTTTATTTCAGACGATATGATGGCGTAAAAAAGGAAATTAAAGACTTTTCATTGGAGCGTATTGTTGGCACTCGCATGGAGTATTCATTAAATGCAAAAAAAGCAATTGGAGACAGCCTTAGCAATAATTGGCATTTTGAAAACATCAGCATTAGACGGAATGGAGAATTTAATGACGACCTCTTTTACGCAAAAGAACTAGATACGGTATTAGAATTTGGCGTAAACGATTTAGTTTTTAGGCCCAATATTATTGAGGCCATGGACAATAAAGAGTTGGATCAATTTATTAAAGAACAAGAGCAAACAGGCTCCAGTAAAATATCTTATTATTTGATAAAAAAACATGAACGTTGGGCGGCACCATTTGCCATATTTATCCTAACCTTAATTGGTGTTTCTGTTTCAAGTAAAAAAAGCCGCGGAGGCTTAGGAGTTAACATTGCAATTGGCTTAGGTGTTTGCGTACTCTACATCTTCTCTATGCAAATGACAACGGTTGCTGCGTTAAATGTTGGATTCACTCCTATTTTAGCAGTATGGTTACCCAACATTATATTCAGCATTATTGCATATTTCCTCTATCTAAAAGCACCTAAATAAATCATGATCAATCCAAACATACCGCTTGATGCCATCAATAATTTTAGCAAGAATACGCTATTAGAACAATTAGATATACGCGTTACAAAACTAGGAGAAGATTTTATTGAAGGAACAATGCCTGTTGATAAAAGAACACATCAACCTGCTGGGTTATTGCATGGCGGCGCAAGTGCTGCGTTAATTGAAAGCCTAGGTTCAATTGGATCGACACTTCTAGTAGACATGGCCACACATAGCATTGTAGGATTAGAGATAAACGCTAACCATGTGCGCGGTGTAAAGTCAGGAACAGTAACTGGCCGTGCAAAAATTGTACACGCTGGTAGAAAAACTCATTTGTGGCAAGTAGATATTACAAATGAAGAAGGCAAATTGGTTTGCACTGGTCGATTAACGGTTATTGTTGTTGAAAAAAAGAACTAATCGAAACTTTTATTGCATATCGCCTACCTAATGCTAAATCAGCACAGCTATTTAAAGGTAATGGTAAATGGATAACTACAATTGAAAATGCCTCTAGTGATAGCTTCATTTTTCATTCTTTCAGCGGTAACAAAATTTTGAATGTCTCAAACTTGGAAGGAATAAGTGAAGCTGAATTCAAATCTCACAACATAAACAACATATCCCCCGAGCAAAGCAAAAAAGATTACATCCTTAAATTTGAGTCTTTGCAAAAAGAAATTGCAAAAGGTCGATTTCAAAAAGTTATTTTGTCTCGCACAAAAACAATACAAACAAGCTTTGAGGCCGTAACAATCTTCAAACAATTGAACAAAAAACACCTCAACACGTTTAACTATATCATTAGCAATTCTGAAATTGGAACATGGCTTGGGGCAACTCCTGAACTCCTGTTATCTGTAGAAAACGACAAACTAAAGACCATGTCTTTAGCCGGAACAAAAACTGCAAATGAATCATGGAGTGAAAAAGAATTTGAAGAACAAGAATTGGTGACTAACACCATACAGAATCGACTCAAGGAAACTAATTGTAAAAACATACTGATTGATGGCCCTGCAACAATTCAGGCGGGTAAAATTGAACATTTGCATACTAGTTTTGAAGCCAATCTTTCTAATAAGTCAGATTGGACAGCAGTATTAAAAAGCCTGCACCCTACCCCTGCGGTTTGTGGAATTCCAACTGAAGAAGCCAAAGAATATATTCCTACACTTGAAGATTATCCGCGTGAATTCTACACTGGTTTTATAGGAATAATAAACAATAGTAGAAAGGACTTTTTTGTAAACCTACGTTGCATGCAATTGCATAAAGAAAAAGCCAAACTTTATGTTGGCGGAGGTATTACAGCACAATCTAATTGCGAAGCCGAGTGGAAAGAAACAGAGCGTAAAGCAGAAACCTTAGGCAGTACTTTAAACTAAGTTTTGGCAGCATTAAATAAACTCAAAATCAACCCGTCTATTTAATTGCTTTCCTGAGGATGTACTATTTGAAAATGCAGGATCTTTCTCTCCGCGATATTCAATCACTACTTTATCCAATGGCACCCCTGCATTAGTTAAGAATTTTTTCACTCGTTCTGCTCGCCTTTCTGAAAGTCCTACGTTATAAGAATCTGGACCATTAGAATCTGTATGTCCAATAATTTTTATGCGCAAATCAGAATGTGAGTTCACAATCTTAGCCATTTGCTCTAAATAGTCATTAAAACTTGCTTTCAAAATATCCTTATCATGATCAAAATACACTGGAACAAACTGAAAATTTCGCATTTCAGCATCTCTTACATAATAGGCATTCCATCCTCTTGAAAGATCGTTTACCATATTATTAAACCAAGAATGATAAAGTGTTGACGAATCTGTTTTTGAAATCTCATACTTTGATCGATACAATATTACATCACCTGCCTGTCTACAATCAGTTGATCTCCATTCTCCAGACAAATACCCAGTGGAATCATTATAAGTCAAGTTTCCGTAAAGCATACACCATACATCTCTTCCCGCATTTTTATCTAATCCAATAAAAACATCTTTAAACTCAATCTCTCTCTTACTTTTTACGGTTCCTTTTACAACTTTGTAGGCAAAATACTCTGTAAATGGTGTTTCAATTCGAGACTCTCCTTTCATGTCTCCAGATGTTGCGTCCACTTCAAAATCAAACCAAATGGTTTTACCATCTTTTGGGGCTTGACCTCTTTGAGTAATAATCCCTTGCCATGTCCCTTCAAGATAGTTCAATTGCGCATGCAATTGAGCTGTCGTAATTAGAAAAAATATAAGTATTAAACGCATACATGCACTATCAAACAAGTTTCATACCTTTTATACGTCGTTGTTCAAATAAGTTACATTTTCAAGTATGATTTAAGGGATTCTGAACACTCCACATTCCACATAACACTCCCTAACCTACAGTTACATCAACGAACCTCTTATTTGAATCAAAAATTGCCATTATAATTGACTGCAATATGTCCTTTTTCATATATTTAATGCATGGGTTTAAAAAATTTGATTCTTTTATTTTGCAGTGTACTAATTGTTTCTACTGCACAAGCGCAATCTTCTAGGAAGATGCGAAATAGTGAAATTGACCGTATGAATTCACAACGGCAAATTAAGGAGTTAAAAAACAATGTACTTCTTGTTAGATTGCGAACGCGCCAACCTCTAATCAATGCGTTGCTAAAATCAGAGCGCAATGAGGAAGCCCAAAAAGTTGAATACGACCAGTTAAAAAAGAACCAAGAAATTATAGCCGCTTTTGATAAATACTTTGATTTTTGTCCCGTTTACTTTTTTAGAAGCGATTATTCCAACCACGTTTTAAATCAACAGTTGGATAGCGTTGTTTTTTTAAATGATACTGCGGGCTATGATCCTGGAATTAAAATAACCTCTAAACAATTTTATATTGCCGAAATTACGGGGCTAGAAAAAGACACTGCTACATTTGCAGACGGCACCTACTTAGTTCAAACAGAAGATGGATTAGAACGCCGAACAAGCTATCATGGTGGAGGTAACTCAGGCTTTGAAGCTCTTATTTTTAAAAGCAGTGCTTTTTATCAATTACGCCGCCCTTTCCCATACTACTCTCGAACATTGCAATCATTGCCAATTTTGCGACGCTCATATAAGCGCGTTATTCAACGTGCAAATGAAGCTTTACATTATTACTACAATAAGGTTTATTAAAATTCAGTAGCTATTTCCGCCTTGTCCACTTCGAGAAGTTGGTGGTAATTCCGAACACATTGGATGCCCCTGCTGCTGAATAGAATGCAAGGCCGTAATTGAATTCAAACTTTTTAGTTTTCATTCCCACACCAAAAGAAAAACCACTAGCACCTTTACGGTCTACAATGCCTAATGCATTTCTACGTTGATAATTAAACCCAACGCGTAAAAAGAAATTATCAGAAGGCACCAACTCCACACCAAAATTGGTGTGGTAAGCTACCTTTTGAACAAAGCTAGCAGTAGGTACTGGAATTGTATCTCCAGTTAATTGATCAATAGTTGGCGTTAAAGTAGGATCGTTATACGTTAAATCCCATTTAGTTAGATCTGTCCCCATAAGGCTAAAGCGAAACGGGGCATGGTGAAATTTATAACTGATTCCTGCCAACACTTCAATTGGCAAAGGTTCGTGATTGTCTTCTGTATATCCTTTGATTTGATAACCAATATTTCGTGCCACTACGGTTGCAGTAATATTTGATTCTTCATCATAAAAAGTTGTTGCTACATCAACACCCACTCCCACAGAAGTATAAGTTTCTAAATGTGAAAAAATAACATTTAGATTGGCTCCAGCAGAGAAATATTTATTTAATGCTTTTCCATATCCAACCCCAAGTGCATAGTCACCTGCTGTAAACGAACCTTCTTCTACTCCAGTTTGATCAGTTCTAGTAAACTTACCATAGGATACGTAGCGCAAATGTCCAGTAAATGTTCCTGCATTTTCAAAAGTCTTTCCATATGCCAACTGTCCATAGTTGATTCCTGCTGGATAGATAAAATGATTTAAGGCCAAGTTGCCATCCATTTTTTCAGTAATAGACGCAGGGTTAGAAACCGCAAGGTTAATATCACCATCCTTTAACGCTATAAAATCTCCACCTAAACTCATGGAGCGCGCATTAAAGTCTAAATCTAAAAATTGATAGGTGTTTTGTCCACCTGTTTGAGCAAATGAAAGTGAACCAAATAGTAGTCCAAGGAGTGTAAGCTTAATTTTCATTTATAGAGTTTTTTTCTTGGTCAAAACTTACGCTATACCATTGCATAATATTCTTACCACAACACTTAACGCAATCAAATTTAATTTATTTTATCGCAATTGGTGATTCCATTCCTTTTTTTCAACAATTACTTACCGAATTCACTCCAAATTAGACTCCTCATCAATACTATCTCTAATTATTTCTGGAGCACTATTATCAACCTCACTGGTATCAGCCAAAGGATTATAGTCCCAATATTCTTCTTCTCTAGTCTGGCTACAAGAAACAAGAATCAGTAGCACAATTAAAGCAGCTATATTTCTCATAAGTTTACTTTTGATTTCACCCCCAGTTCAATAGCCTCCATATCCTTAACGTTGCCATTATCAACGGTAAAACGTAAAATAGTTTTTACTTTATGAAATCCTTTATAGCCACATGCCCCTGGGTTCAGCCATAAACTGTTAATGTTCTTATCAAACTGAACTAATAAGATATGTGAATGTCCGCAAATAAAAATATTAGGTTTATACTCCTCTATTGCAGCATATGCCTCTTTATTATATTTATAAGGCTTCCCTGCTATATGTGTCATTAAAACAGCCATTCCTTCGCAATCAAAATGATTAACCTTTGGCCAAGTTGCTCGAATTACATGATCGTCAATATTTCCATAAACCCCGCGAATAGGTTTAAATTTCTCCAATTCCTCAATTACAGACATTGATCCCACATCTCCTGCGTGCCAAATCTCATCTACATCTTTAAAATACTCATAGATTTTAGGATCAACCCAACCATGAGTATCTGACATTAATCCAATTTTCTTCATTTAATCTTTATTATTTTTGCAATATGAGTGAGCAGCGTTATTTTCTTAAACTCTCCTACAAAGGAACGCATTTTTTTGGTTGGCAAATACAACCAAACGCGATTACGGTGCAAGAATGTATTGGTGATGCACTAAAAAAAATAAATAGAGCCAAAGCAGTAAAAGTAACAGGTTGCGGCAGAACGGATACTGGTGTGCATGCAACAGAGTTTTATGCACACTTTGAAATGAACACCGATTGGGACGATCATACTTTTGCATATAAGTTAAATTGTATGTTGCCTGCAGAAATTGCCATTCAAAGCGTATTTAAGGTTCCTGAAGATGTACACTCTCGCTTTAGCGCAACTAGCAGAACATACCATTACTTTATCCACAAAGAGAAAAATCCCTTCTTAAATGAAACCTCTTGGTTGGTGCGACATGAATTGGATTTGGAACAGATGAATGCTGCCTGTCAAATGTTAATTAATCACAAAAATTTCAAGTGTTTTAGTAAGACCATTACTGGAATTAGTAGTTTTAAATGTGATGTTACTGAAGCCCAATGGTCTAAAACGCCAGAAGGTTATCGTTTTACAATTAAAGCCAACCGTTTTTTAAGAAATATGGTACGTGCAGTTGTTGGCACAATGGTTGAAATTGGGACGCATAAAATTGATTTAAAAGAGTTTCAACAAATACTAGACTCGCAAGAACGCAGCAGAGCTGGGCAGTCAGTACCACCACAAGGATTATTCTTAGTAAAGGTGGATTATGAAAATGACAAAAACTGTATCGCGTAATATTTTAATCTCTATTTCGCTCCTAATCATTGGAACGGCTTTCATAGCTGAACCTAATTTTACACAAGCTAATATTACCAAGCCTATTACGGGAAATAATCAACCTGTTTGGGCCGTTCATTTTGATTTCCCTGTTGGCAAGCCTGATGCCAAAGGCTATTATAATGCCCAAGGATTTGGAACAAACCACCATTTAGGAGATGACTGGAACGGGAATGGTGGCGGCAATACAGATTTAGGAGACACTGTATACGCCGTAGCCAACGGTTACTTGGTTTCTGCTCAAGATTTAAAAGGCGGTTGGGGAAATGTAATTGTCATTAAGCACTATTTAGATGATTTCACAATGGTTAATTCATTATATGCGCATTGCGATAAAATGCTGGTTAAAAAGAAAAACCAACTTATTAGACGTGGAGACCCTATTGGAACAATTGGCACAGCAAACGGAATCTACCCAGCTCATTTACATTTTGAAATGCGGCACGATACCGACTTGCCAGTTGGTGGCGGATACTCTGCAGACACGAGTGGATATTTAGATCCTACCCAATTTATTAACGCACATAGGTAAAACTTTGCAAGGTTTAAAAATATATTAGACCTATTTAAAATAGCAGAATTTTAACCAATTATCACCTTTACTTTTCTACAACTATCCCGAACTTTAGCCGAATAAACTTAAAGGCTTACGAATCGTATTGCACAGATAGGTGACTATTTATTAATTTCAACTATTTTTGTAAAAAATTCAAAGCATAACAATGATATTACCTATTGTAGCATACGGGGCGTCCGTCTTAAAAAAAATGGCAGACGAAATTGAAGAAGATTACGAAGGATTAGATGAACTAATTGCTAATATGTTTGAAACAATGTATGGCGCAAGCGGAGTAGGTTTAGCTGCACCGCAAATTGGCAAATCAATCCGTATTTTCATAGTTGATGCCTCACCATTTGCTGAAGATGATGATGAAGATGGGGAAAAGGAACCAGATCCTAGAGCTGCTGGATTAAATGGCTTTAAGAAGGTTTTCATCAATCCAATCATTGAATCTGAAGAAGGTGAAGAATGGGGTTTCCAAGAGGGTTGCTTAAGTATTCCAAATATTAGAGAGGAAGTAATGCGCCAACCGAAAATCAGAATTACTTATTATGATGAAAATTGGAAATTTTGTGATGAAGAATATGATGGTTATGCCGCACGAATCATTCAGCACGAATATGACCATGTTGAAGGAGTTTTATTTACAGACCATTTAAGTCCGTTGAAAAAACGAATTTTAAAAAAGAAATTAAGTAATATTTCAAAAGGAGACGTTGATGCTCCTTACCGCATGAAGTTTCCAGTAGTAAAAAAAGGCAAACGATAACATTTTAAAATAAAGACATGAAAACAATTCAATTTTTTGCATTTACGATATTGTTTAGTAGTATTATCTTTTCTTGCGGAAGCGAAGCTACTGATGAAGTAACAATAGAAACAGAAATTCCAGAAATTGGTGTTGACACAACTGAATTTTTAGCCAATTTAAGTGCGCTTGAAGGACGCATCAATAGTAGCATTGACATGCCTAAGGAAAAAGATTTAAAAGAAGCAATTACTGCCTTTCAAGATTTTGCTGCGATCTTCCCAGATGATCCTAAGGCTCCTGACTATCTTTTAAAAGCGTCTGACATATCATTAACAACAGACCAACCTCAAATGAGCGTTAATTTATTGGATCAGATCATTGAAAAATATCCGAATTACAAAAGATTAGAAGACGTAAAATTTAACCGTGCGAGCCATCTTGATTTTGAACTACGAGATACAACACTAGCCAAAGAAGCTTATAAAGAGTTCATGGAAGAGTATCCTAACTCACCATTGGTTAATGATTGTCAATCTAGAATTGAAAACATCCGCTATTCAATGGAAGAATTAACGGAAAAATTCATGCAAGAGCTAGAATCAAACGGAGGTTTATAGCACTATTACAAGTTTTAAAAGCGCACAATGAATTTGTTTTTGACGTATGATTACGAACTATTTTTTGGCGCTCCAACTGGAACGGTTGAAAAATGTATCATTGAGCCCACTAATTTACTGCGCCAGATTTCGAAAAGAACTGGTGCAAAAATGGTTTTTTTCATTGATACAGGCTATTTAAAACAGCTCGAAAAATACAGAACTCAATTCCCTAAAGTCCAACAGGAATACGCTTTAGTCAAAGAACAGATTCAAAACCTTGTTCAAGAAGGACATGATTGTCAATTGCACATACATCCGCACTGGGAAGATTGCACGCATGATGGCAATGAATGGAAAATGATTACCGATCGCTATAAATTAGACGATTTTTCGGATGAGGAGATCCTGAGAATTGTTTTAGAATATCGTGACATTTTACAAAGCTGGACCAACAAACCAATACACTCTTACCGAGCAGGAGGATGGTGTTTACAACCGTTTAATCGTGTGCATAAAGCTTTTAAAAAAGCGGGATTAAGACTAGATTCCACGGTATTTCCTGGTGGAAAATTTACGGCAGGAAATTATTATTACGATTTCACAAAAACTCCTAATAAATCAACCTGGAAATTCAGCACTGATTTATGTGAGGAAGACAACAATGGTGATTTTGTAGAATACCCGATATCGAACTATCAATACTCGCTTTGGTTTTTCTGGCGCCTTTTTGGACTTGGCAGATTACAACCACATTTGCACAAACCAATAGGAGATGGCTACCCAATGTCTTCGCCGGGCTTAAGAAAACAAATGCTCACAAAAGGCATGAATTTATCCGCGTCGGTTGACGGTTATTTCGTTACAAAACTGCAACAGGTTGTCAAAAAAAATGCAAAAAAAGGATTTGATGAATGTGTCATAATTGGACATCCGAAAGCGTGCACACATTTCGCTTTAAAAAAATTAGAGCAATTTATTGAAAAGAATAAGACTAAACATACTTTTTTAACGTTTGCAGATCTTGAAATGAATCAATGAAGTTTGTAACACGTGAGCATATAGACACAGAAAAATGGAATAACCGCATTGAAAAAGATGAGGTTGAAAACGTTTTTTCATATACATGGTATTTAGATGCTACGGCAGAAACTTGGGGAGCATTAATCAGTGGAGATGATTTTGAAACTATTATGCCTGTTGCTTACACAACTAAACTAGGTGTTAAACGCATGTATCAAGCTCCGTTTACCAGAGAGTACTCTATTTTTGGAAAGGGTTTCAATTGGAACGAGGCGCTAGAGTTTCTAACCAAAGAATTTAAACATATCTCATTTAGAAGCGGTGACTTAAATTTAACCTCCACTTGCGAAAACAGACAACATCAAGAATTACAATTAACGGAAGACTACCCTACTCATTACCGCTCAAATGCCAAACGACTTATAAAAAAAGGAAATAAAGTATTTCAGTTTCGTTTTGGAACAGACCCTTCACCGTTAATTCAGTTATTTGAAGACACTGTTGCACATAAAGTTGAGGCCGTTGGCACTGTAGAAATTGACAACCTTAAGCAACTGATGCGAGAAGCCATTCAATTAGGAAAAGGTGAGTTAGTTGAGGTTATTGAAGAAGATAAAATGGTAGCAAGCGGATTTTTTCTAAAAGACAAAAAACGAATTACCTATTTAAAAGGAGCAGCACTTGAAGACGCTAAAAAATCAGGAGCTATGTACAGCCTTTTCAATTACGCTTTTGAGCGATATCAAAACAATTACAGCACCTTTGATTTTGGAGGTTCAGATATTGAACCCGTCGCTAATTTTTTCCGGAAATTTGGCGCCACTGATCGAAACTATTATAATTACACCATTGACAATTCGCCTTTGTGGTTTAAAACCCTTAAACGGCTAAAAGGATAACAAACATGAATAAAACCATTTTAATAATTGGAAGTTCTGGCGGTTTAGGAACAGAACTTGTGAAGTTTTTTGAGGAAAAAGGGTATAATTTAGCCTTGCATTACCTCAACAATCCTCCAGCGACATCAGCCAAAAATGTTAAAACATATCAAGCTGATATTACACAAGAAAGTGAAGTTGAAAAATTGATTGCTTCTGTCGTTGCCGATTTTGGAACTATTGATATTGTTTTACACAATGCAGGAGTTTCTAAAAATGGCATGTCATGGAAAATAGGAACAGATGATTGGAATGAAACGATTGCAGTCAATTTAACGGGTCCTTTTCTGGTTAGCAAACACGTTATCCCGCACATGCGCTCAGCAAATTTTGGACGCATCTTATTTATGTCATCCGTAGTGGCTCAAACAGGATTTGTAGGTACAGCTGCATATGCCGCTTCAAAAGCAGGTTTACTAGGCCTAACAAAAACATTAGCCAAAGAACTAGCAAATAAAAACATTACAGTTAACGCTGTTGCGCTTGGTTATTTCAATGTTGGAATGATTGATGATGTGCCCCTAGAAATGCAGGAGCAATTAAAAACCAACATTCCTGTTGGTGATCTTGGAAATCCAGAACAGTTAGGGGCTTTAATTGATTACCTAATGTCTGATCAGGCAAACTACTTAACAGGACAAACGCTTAACCTGAACGGAGGATTGTACTCTTAGATTGCATTTTAAGTTTTATCTTATAAAGTTTCAGTATATAAATTGAATGCTGCATTACTGAGCGCCCAGCTATTTCTGACCAAAAAAATATGCAAGGCGCCCAACAAACTAACAACTAATATGCTTTTAATATTTTCGTAATTGGTAAAATATAATACACCTCCAGAGTACTGCTTTTACCACTAGTTTTCATCAATTTATGATTAACACGAACTCCAACTGCGCCCATCTCATAACTCCAACCATAAGTTACTCCCCACTCATTTTCATGTTGTAAAGGATCATTAATCGCATTCCTTTCCACTTCCGGATGATCATTAAAAAACTGGTTCGTATAATCAATTGCCTCTTGTTCGTTATTATAAGTTGGAGTTCCTACAGTTGAATAGGTAAACCCTAAGTGAAAGTTAAAACGATTCAAAGGAGTTACTGCAAAGCCCATATTTTTAATTGCCTGACGTTTAAAAATTCCCAATAGCAATCCATAAACATTAGCATTGGCTTGAAAACTAAAATGATTTGCTGGTAAAAGTCCTGACACTTTTTCATTATCAAATTTTCCACGAACTGTTCCATCTAAAGCCTGAACATTGGGCACAACACCTATTTGAGTAAAACCACGATCATAATGAATATCAGCTCCTAAAAAATTGATTCTACCCGAAAGCCCTACCCCATATGTTTTATACGGATTATCTGTAATCAAACTTGGTGCAAACCCCATTCGCGGTGTTATTCCCCAAAGTGGTCCCATATCCAAAATAACATAATCATGTCGAGAATACGTTGAGTGCACATCATACCAAACATTACCGTATATATCCGTTTTATCATACAAAGCATAAGTTGAATATCTCTCCCAAATTCCTGTTTTTTCTTTATGCGGATCTAAAAGCGTGTATAAAGCATCTAATTGTAAACTAAGCTCTGGAAAAATATTGAATCCACCACCAAAAGTATATTCCATATTGGCGCGCGCCTCTAACACTACAAACGGAAGCTGTAAATGCATACTCGGCGCTAAATAAATGCCATGTTTTTTATTGGAATAAGCATAACCACCCGCCACAGCAGGCTGAAGCAGGGCGCCTCTTACATCCAAATATCTGCGCCCTAAAGAAAATGCGCTGATTGGCGTGAAATATCCTGCAGCAATACGCATTACATCAGTAGTTGCAGTGTCTCCTTTATGATTTCCACTCCAAAAGGAAGCTCCTAAATCAAAATGATTCAAACGGTAACGCACACCTCCTTTATCGACGACATTGTCCCAACCTAATAAAGGTTTACTTTTTGAATACCCAACAGAATACCTTGAAAAACCTGGGTTAACATCATATCGATTCCAAGTTTTATACCACCAGCCATTTGTCTTAAAATCTTCTTTTAACTCATTTTTATAGAATTTATAAAAACCTACTGTTTCACCATCTTGTGCATAGGTATGGGTTAAAGCAAAAAGTAACAATGCCACTAAGCTTAATTTCATCATATTTTATATTTTAAAGAGACAATAAAATCAGCAGTTCTCTAAAAAAACCACATAAGGATTCACCGTTGACCTATTGTAGCAACTTGCGTTCGAAATAGTATTAAATACATTAATTAGAATGAGAATAATTAACTCGAAAGGGGTTGAATCGCCCTTCCATACTTTTTATTGAAAAATTTGACGACCTGATTGAGTAGCTAATTCTCTATTGAATATTAAGCCCCTATAAAAAGGAGATAATCTATTTAATAACGTTTTCATTTAGTAGGATTTATTGATTAATACAAAGCTAGCTTCTGATTAGTATCGCATCAATAAGGTGATTACCGTATTTCTATAAATAAATGTTATTTGTGAAATTCGCAAATACAAAACAGGAGTTGCGCAAATCAATAATAAGACTTTCAAAAGTTGAATTATCTTGCATCAAAAAAAAGCATGAAATCCTGCCTACTTATTATCATTACCTCTCTTTTAATAGTTGGTTGCCAACAAACCCGATTAATTAATTTAAGAAACCTAACTTTAGTTGAAAAACCTGCTGTTCATGACAAAACAGATCATGAACAGCAGGTTATTGAACAATCCCAATCTAACCTCACCAACGACTTAAAAGCTACAATTGAACCAGATGAAAACCTATCAATTGAACTTTCAGCACCAAATGTAAACACGGTTGAACAGACATTAGAAATTGATGTACCTCAATCAAACACATCTCTCACAGAACTAGAAACAATTGAACCTTACATGCCTCTACAGCCGACAACCGTAAAGGATTCTACTAAAACTGAAAACAAAAAATTATCGAAAAAGGAGGCTGGAACAATAATCGGAATTTTCGGTGGCATTTCCTTAGCCATTTTCTTATTCTTCGCAGGGATTGCGCTACTAGGAATAATCCTAATTGCATATGTAATTTGGGCTTTAATAAAAGGGTTTGTTTTATAACGAGTTGTTCGCTATAAAACAAACCAATATCCATCAAGAATTTATTCTCGAATTACAATTTTCTCATTTTTGATGATG
The DNA here is from genome assembly GCA_937136425.1 of uncultured Crocinitomix sp. Lineage (GTDB taxonomy): Bacteria > Bacteroidota > Bacteroidia > Flavobacteriales_D > Crocinitomicaceae > Crocinitomix. Next base: position 39,728 of record CAKZON010000023.1, on the reverse strand, counting down.
TCACCATTTTGATCAAATAATTGAAGAACATACATTCCTTTTGCAATATTGCTAATATCAAGAGTCTCAGTTCCACTAATTAACTGCTTCAAAACAACCTGTCCATTTAAATCCATAACCACAACTTCCGCTCCACCGTCAGCTCCATTTACAATTAAAAAGTCATTTGCTGGGTTTGGAAAAATAGTAACTTCATCTTCAAACGAATTTTGTATTCCAACATCATCAATTGTAGTTGTATCACCAACAATAAAAGAAATACAATGCTCATTATTCTCTGGTGTAGGATCTCCAGTAGCAATATCACTTATTGTAATATCACCTATTGGCTCTGCGTGTTCTAACCCTGCCAATTCAAAGTTTCTTCCAGACTCTACCGATCCAACTCCCATAATCCAAGCGCATAATGTATACACACCATCATCAAGCCCAGTAAAACTTGTCACGTCATCCACAGGAAAAGAAACTCCACCACCTGCTACACTTGCACCTAGCAGTATTCCCCATGTCGGTCCATAAAAAACATCATTTAATACGAACCCCATATAAAGCGTGTCATTCTCGGGCAAAATATCCACCCAATTGGTTAATTCAACATCAACACTTACTGGTGGTCCAGCAGGCAATTCTGCCCCCTCTTCAGGGTTAACAATTGTAATTGACAAATCAATCTGTGCAGATAAGTTTAAGCCAATTATCACTAATAAAAATGTAAAAAAAGTTTTCATAAAAATATATTTTGAGAGCGTAGCTCATATTAATTCTAGTTATTCTAGCAAGCTACTAGTTCATAAAATTAAATACAATCTGAATGCTAATCTCAGTTGTGATTATAATCTAACAAAATCGTTTTAAATCGTGCTTTTTTGTTAAAAAGTGCTTTTCAATCTTGTTCTTAATTTAGTTATGACAGAAATAAACTTATTTAAACGCTCGGAATTTTAAATGCTGAAAAAACGCTAACTTTAACGACTAATTAGATCAAGAAAGACATTTTCCCTCGAAAAAAAGATGTTAAACAACTAAATAACAAGTGGCTACCTCATGGTTCATGAAATAGGAAAAACAAATTCAATTTTTAATCATTTTATCGCAGAGATAAGAGATGAAGAAGTTCAAAAAGATTCCCTCCGGTTCAGAAGAAATTTAGAACGAATTGGAGAAATTTTAGGCTACGAGATTAGCAAAACGTTGACTTATAAAGAAACCGAAGTAAAAACACCTTTAGGTGAAGCAAATGTTGAACTTATGACGGAACAACCTGTAATTGCTTCAATATTGCGTGCAGGTTTAACATTGCACAACGGCTTATTAAACACTTTTGACAAAGCAGAGAACGCTTTTATATCAGCGTATCGTAGACCAACAGGAACGGACGAGATTGACGTAATGGTGGAATACAAAGCTTGTCCTGATTTAACGGATAAAACTTTAATTATTGCTGACCCTATGTTAGCTACGGGGCTTTCAATGGCGCTTGTTTTTGAAGCCCTCCTTAAAAACGGGACTCCCAAAAAGATTCATATTGCGGCTGCAATTGCTAGTCGATCTGCTATTGACATGTTAAAGAAAAATTTACCCATACCAACTGATATTTGGGTGGGATCTATTGATGAAAATTTAAATGCTAAATCGTATATCGTTCCTGGACTAGGAGACGCAGGTGACTTGGCTTACGGCGTTAAACTATAAATATGAATTGGGCATTAATTAGTACTGGGTTTGGATTGGGAACAGTTAAATTCTTAATTGTTCATTGGACTGCATTTGCAGCTTTTGATTATAACGGGTTTGAAACATTAACTGAAATCTTCCTTTCAGCCACTGCTGGCGCTTGGTTTAGCATGAGTATTTGTTTCTTTTCTAGCGGATATTTAATGAAACGAGCTGCCGATAAAAGAGAAAGACAAAGACTACTCGCCATTGAAAAAGGAATCCCATTAAAAAAGAAGAAAGCGTTTACAAGAACGAATAAACTAATTGTTTGGATTAAACGATCAATTGGAATTTATGGAGTTACGATTCTTGCTCCGCTCTTTCTTTCAATTCCAATCGGATCAATTATTTGCGCTAAATTTTATGGCGACCAAAAGAAAACTTTCCCTTTAATGTTGCTATTTACAGCTTCATATAGCGCGCTCATGTGCTTAATCATTTATGCGACACAATAATGAATGACATCAAACACATATTTTTTGATTTAGACCACACCTTGTGGGATTTTGAAAAAAACTCTTCAGAAGCATTATTCGAAATTTATTTTGAAATGCAACTGCACAATGAAATTAACGACGTTGAAACATTCATTGCTACCTACCAAAAAATTAATGCGAAATATTGGAGTCTTTACAACCACGGTAAAGTAACTAAAAGCCAGGTTAGAACAGGACGATTCCAAGAAACTTTAAAAGCCTTCAACGTCTCTAATGCGGATGAAAAAGCAGCGATAATTGGAGAGACATATATCCAAAGAAGTCCATATAAAACAAACCTTTTTCCGGACGCGCATGACACATTGCGCTACCTAAAAGGTAAATATCAATTGCATATTATAACCAATGGTTTTACAGAGGTTCAATTCATCAAATTAGATAAATGTAACCTCACAAACTATTTTGATTTGATTTTGTGTACAGAAGAAGTGGGAGTAAATAAACCCAATCCATTAGTTTTTAACACGGCTTTATCTCGTACAAATGCAAATCCGTCTGAATCTTTAATGATTGGAGACAATCCTGAAACAGATATTCAAGGGGCTCAAAATTGCGCAATGCACACCGTTTTATTCAATCCTCATCAGCAGTCTCATGATCTCAATTCTATTGAAATTCAGGGATTAAAAGAGCTGCAAAATCTACTCTAGAGGTATTTGCGGACGGCACTCCTTATTTAGAATCATTCTAAACTAATATTTTGCCTCCCAAAAGGTTTCAAATAAATCATCTGATTTCTAAATTTGCCAATTATTCTAAACAAATTCCAAATTAAGATATGTCAAGGACTATCAAATTAAGGAAAGGATTGGATATTAAATTGCTAGGAGAAGCTGAGAAGGTTAAATCTACCCCACAAGTGACTGCTTTTGCAATTAAGCCACCTGATTTCCACGGCCTTATGCCGAAATTGACCGTAAAGGTTGGAGACAAAGTGAAAACCGGATCGGTTATCTTTTTCGATAAGTATAAAGAAGAAGTTAAATTCGTTTCGCCTATCGCTGGAGAAATTACTGAAATCGTTCGCGGAGCCAAACGTAAAATTCTTGAAGTAAGAATTAAGGCGGATGCTGAAAACTCTTTTGAAGAGTTTGGTATCATTAATCCGGATTCAATGGACGAGGCAGGAATTAAGAAGACACTTTTAGACAATGGTCTATGGCCATTTATTAAAATGCGTCCAATTGATATTGTTGCAAATCCAAACGACAAGCCAAAAGCTATCTTCGTTTCAGGGTTTGACTCTTCTCCCCTTGCACCAGATTATGATTATGTTTTACATGGTCAATCGGAAGCTTTCCAAGCTGGTATTACGGCGTTAACCAAACTAACAGAAGGTAAGGTTCACTTAACAACTAGAGCTAATGCGCCGCATGATGATGCATTAACTGGAGTTAAAGGAGTGCAATCAAACACGATCGTTGGTAAACACCCTGCAGGTAATGTAGGAACGCAAATCCATCATCTTGATCCTATTAACAAAGGAGAAGTAGTATGGACAGTAAACGCGTTAGATGTTGCGGCAATTGGTAGCACTTTACTAAGCGGTAAGTATGATTCTTCAAGAATCATTGCTTTAACTGGATCAGAGGTTAAGAAAACAGAATATATCAAAACAAATATTGGAGCATCTATTGCTTCTTTAGTTGGAGATAATATCAAATCAGATGATGATGTACGAGTTATCAGTGGAAATGTTTTAACTGGTGATAAAGTTGATGCAGCTGACGGGTACTTAGGATTCTATCATCACCAAATCACTGCTATTCCTGAAGGAAACGAACCTCAGTTCCAACTTTCTGGTGGTGGATGGCTTGGACCTGGAACCAAAAAATTCTCAATCAATAGATCTTACTTTTCATGGTTAACTCCGAATAAAAAGAGAAGGTTAAATACCAACTTAAATGGAGAGATTCGTTCATTTGTTGTAACTGGAGAAATGGAAAAGGTTTTCCCTTTTGACATTTACCCAATGCAATTGATCAAATCAACCATGTATAACGATATTGATTTAATGGAAAACTTAGGGATTTACGAAGTAGCCCCTGAAGATTTCGCTTTATGTGAATTCGTTTGTACATCAAAAATAGACATTCAAGATAAGATTCGTCAAGGACTTGACGTAATCAATGAAGAATGCATGTAATTTGAATTATAAAATCTAATTATAAGAATGAAGTCTTTAGAAAAATTCATGCGTAAATTGGAGCCTACTCACGAAAGTAAGTGGGCCAAATTTCACCCAGTTTGGGATTCGCTATACACATTTGCTTTCACACCAGGTGAAACCACTAAAAAAGGGTCGCACATTCGTGATGGTATTGACTTGAAACGAACAATGTTCATGGTTATCGTGGCATTGATCCCTTGTCTACTTTTCGGAATTTACAATACAGGTCATTGGCATTATTTTGCTGAAGGTACTGCTGGCGGATTTATGGATCACTTTGGTGATAAATTAATCTACGGTTTACTTAAAGTATTACCAATTGTAATTGTATCATACGGTGTTGGTTTAGGAGTAGAATTTATTTTCTGTATCCGTAACAAACATGCTATCCAAGAAGGATTCCTAGTAACAGGAATGCTTATTCCATTAATTGTACCTGCTGACATTCCATTATGGATGGTAGCTGTTGCAACTGTATTTGCTGTTGTTTTAGGTAAAGAGGTTTTTGGTGGAACAGGAATGAACATTGTAAACATTGCATTAACTGCACGTGCTTTCTTATTCTTTGGTTACCCTACAATGATGTCAGGTGACAAAGTTTGGATGAGTGGAATTGGCGATATGGCTAAGGAAAACATTCCAGAAGGTGTAACAGGCGCAACACAATTAGGAGAACTTGCCTCCTTTACTGGGGCCCCAGAGGATTTTGCCCATGCCAGTATTTCAGCTTTTGAATCTGCATGGCCAATTTGGGAATCTTTCATGGGAATTATCCCTGGTTCAATTGGAGAAACTTCTGTTCTTGCAATTCTTATCGGTGCAGGTTTATTATTGTACACAGGAATTGGAAGTTGGAAAATCATGGTTTCATTTGTATTAGGTGGACTGGCAGTTGGAGCTTTAGCTCAAGCAACAGCAGTTAACCCTTATATGGAACTAAGTGCTTTAAATCACATGGTAATTGGTGGATTTGCTTTTGGAGCGGTATTTATGATAACAGATCCTGTATCAGCCGCACAAACTAGTACCGGTAAATATATCTACGGGTTCTTAGGAGGTGCATTGTCTATTACAATTCGTGTATTTAATGGCGCATACCCAGAAGGGGTTATGATGGCTATTCTATTCATGAATGTTATGGCACCAATGATTGACCACTACGTGATTCAATCTAATATTAAACGAAGATTAAAACGACTTAAAACCGCGTAATCATGGCTATAAATAAAGATAGTAACGGATATACCTTCCTCTTTGCCATTATAATGGTAATTGTGGTTGGTTCTGGATTAGCTGCAGCTTCTTATGGTTTAAAACCACTTCAAGATAAAAACTTGGAAGTTAAAAAGAAGATGGATATCCTTGGAGCACTTAAAATTGAGAATGTTGATCGTACAACTGCTGAAGGTTTGTATGCACAGTATGTAAATGATGCAGACTGTATTGTATTAGATTCAGAAGGAAATATAAAAGAAGGATTAGTTGCTTTTGATGTTGATATCAAAAAACAATTTAGAGACAAAAAGTTAGCTCCTGAAGATAGAGATTTCCCTTTATATGTTGCAAGTATTGACGGTTCAACTAAATATGTTATTCCTGTTGTAGGAAGTGGACTTTGGGGTCCAATTTGGGGATATCTTGCAATTGACGAAGATAAATCTTCAATCTACGGAGCAAAATTTGATCATAAAACAGAAACACCTGGTTTAGGAGCTGAGATTAAGCAACCATTCTTCTACAATCAATACACAAAAGAATCAATTACAGTAGATGGTCAATACAAAAAGATCAAAGTTGTAAAAGATGGTTCTGGTGGAGATGATTTCAAAGTTGACGGAATTACAGGAGGTACAATTACTTCTAAAGGAGTTGAAGAAATGGTGGATCGTACCATTCAGGTTTATGTAAAATACTTTAATAAATAATTGGTTGACATGAGTGAAAAAATTAAAGCACCAAAAGAACCTTTATTTTCTAAGAAAAATAAGCGGTTAGTAACAGAACCACTGGATGACAATAACCCAGTAACGTTACAAGTATTAGGTATTTGTTCAGCATTAGCGATTACTGTATCAATTGAGCAGGCGTTAATTATGACTGGAGCAGTATTTTTTGTATTAGGTTTAGGAAACGTAATTATCTCTTTATTGAGAAATGCAATTCCTTCTCGTATTCGAATTATTGTTCAGCTAGTTGTTGTTGCGGCCTTAGTAATTATTGTAAATGAGGTATTAAAAGCATATATGCCAGGTCCAGCAGAAAAACTTTCTGTATTCGTTGGATTGATTATTACGAACTGTATTATTATGGGACGTTTTGAGGCATTTGCTATGGCAAACAAACCTTGGCCTTCTTTCTTAGATGCTGTTGGAAACACATTGGGGTATGGAATGGTTCTAGTAATCGTATCTGTAATTAGAGAAATCTTTGGTTCTGGTAAATTCTTTGGTTTCCCAATTTTAGGAAACAATATTGTTGACCCTGAAGCAAATTTAGAATTAACAGGTTTGTACAGCATAGGGTATATGAATAATAACTTCATCATCCTTGCACCTTTCGCACTATTTGCAGTTGCATTAGTAATTTGGGTACAACGTGCTAGAAATAAATCATTAATTGAAGAGCATTAATCAATAGAGACATGGTAGATTATATTAACATAGCCTTAAAAGGTATTTTTATTGAGAACATGATTTTCGCCTATTTCTTAGGCATGTGTTCTTACTTGGCGGTATCAAAAACCGTTAAAACAGCAGTTGGTTTAGGTGCGGCAGTAATCTTCGTATTAGGAGTTACAGTTCCTGTTAACTGGTTATTAGAAAATTATGTATTAAAAGCTGGAGCTTTAGAATGGTTAGGTGCTGAATATGCTGATATGGATTTAAGTTTCCTTTCTTTCATCATGTTCATTGCAGTAATTGCTTCTATTGTTCAGTTGGTTGAAATGTTGGTTGAGAAATTTGCTCCTGCACTTTATGGTGCATTAGGAATCTTCCTTCCACTAATTGCTGTAAACTGTTCTATTCTTGGTGGAGCTTTATTCATGCAAGAAAGACAATATTCAACAATTGGAGAAGCTACTACATTCGGAATCGGTTCTGGAATTGGATGGTTCTTAGCAATTGTTGCAATTGCAGCTATTCGTGAAAAAATCAAATACTCAAATGTACCTGCACCTTTAAGAGGATTAGGAATTACATTCATCATCACTGGATTGATGGGAATTGCATTCATGAGTTTTAGTGGAATTAGTTTATAATAGGAAATAGAAATGGGACAAGTCATTATAATATCAGTAATTGTATTTGCAATTATTACATTACTATTAGTGAGTTTATTGCTTTATGTAAAAGCAAAGATCTCACCAGCCGGAAAAATTAAAATTACTATTAACGGAGAGCATGAGCTTGAAGTTGATGGCGGGGGTACTTTATTAAGTACTTTAGGTTCAAACGGAATTTTCTTACCATCTGCTTGTGGTGGGGGTGGAACTTGTGTTCAGTGCATTTGCCACGTTGATACAGGTGGAGGATCAATTCTTCCAACGGAGGAACCTCACTTTTCTCGTAAAGAAATTGCAGATAACATGCGATTAGGTTGCCAAGTAAAAGTGAAAGAAAACATGGACATCCGTGTTGAAGAAGAAGTAATGGGAATTAAAGAGTGGGAAGCGAAAGTTGTTTCTAACTATAACGTTGCTACTTATATTAAAGAGTTTATTGTTGAGATTCCTGAGGATATGGATTATAAGGCGGGTGGATACATCCAAATTAAAATTCCTGCATGCGAAGTAAAATTCTCTGACATGGATATTAAAGCTCATCCACAAGATCACCCAGGTGAACCTGATAAATTTGAGAAAGATTGGGCAGAAGGACCATATGCAATTCGTCAATTAGTGATGAAGAATGACGAAGAAGTTGTTCGTGCATATTCAATGGCATCTTACCCTGCAGAAGGACGTAAAATTATGTTGAACGTTCGTGTTGCAGCTCCTCCTTTCGATCGTAAGACCGGTACTTGGATGAATGTTAATCCAGGAATTGCATCTTCTTATATCTTTAACTTAAAAGAAGGAGATCCAGCTATTATTTCTGGACCTTATGGAGAATTCTTCATTAACGAATCAGAAGCAGAAATGCTTTACGTTGGTGGTGGAGCAGGAATGGCGCCAATGCGTTCTCACTTATATGAGTTATTTAAGACTATGAAAACGGGTCGTAAAGTTTCTTATTGGTATGGAGGACGTTCACGTGCTGAGCTATTCTACATTCACTATTTTAGAGATTTAGAGAAAAACTTTCCAAACTTCAAATTCTATATGGTATTATCTGATGCTTTAGAATCTGATAACTGGATTGAAAAGAAAGATGTTGATGATGAAATAGGTGATGGATTTACTGGATTTGTTCACCAAGCGGTGATTGATCAGTATTTATCAAAGCATGACGCCCCAGAAGATATTGAATTTTACTTCTGTGGACCTCCAATGATGAACGTTGCCGTACAGAATATGTGCGACGATTGGGGAGTACCACCAGAGAATGTAAGATTTGATGACTTTGGAGGTTAATCCTTCAATCTGAAAAACAAATATTATAATCCCGTATCTTTTATTAGATACGGGATTTTTGTTTAGGATAATCTTAACTTGGCAAACTTCTAGCAAAACCAGCACTCAGCTAACTATAGAAGAACGTCTTAATAATCTCCAGTAAAGAAATATTTTTTATTGTTAGAAATAATTAAAACTCTTGTTCACAAAAAAAGCCCTAACAATATATCAATGTCAGGGCTCTGTTTCATAGCTATTGTAATGACTAAAAATGCTTTTATATGTTAGGTTTTATAAAAGATAACTTAGCTCTAGTAGCACTGCAAAATTAAGTCTATTCAATTCAATCACACCTACCCTTCACAACATAAAAAGGTCGTTTATAACATTTTTGGTTATTTTCGTTTGTATTCAACGATTTCAATACAGCATTAATAAGACGATAAAAAAAACAATAAGTCTCATGAAAAACTTCTTTTATATTTTTGCATGCTTCAGTTTATTAGGATGTTCTGAAAACATACAAGAAGAAAATCAAGAATCTGACAGCATTCCTGTTGAAGTAGAAAGCACTGCTAATGTTTCAATTGAGCATGCTGATACAGTAGCCAATGAAATAAATGAATGGAATGGTGAATATGTAATTTATAATGGCAATTATTTTTCGATTGAATATCCATCAAATTTTATAGCCTCTCCTACCCAACCAATTGATAATTTTGATGATTATGAATTTATTGCAACAGATGAAGCCACATTTACATCTCCTGACAGCGCAGTAGAATTTTTTGTTTATTCTCCGCTTTGGAATGGCGAACCAGAGTTCTATTTAGAATTTCAAGAAAATGAAGAATTGACCTTTGAAAAAGAAGTGACAGACACAAACGATTATGGACTTGTACAAACCATACAATGGATGACAATATCAGATAAAGCCAACCAATATTCGCGTTCGTATGTTTCTACGAAAACAGAAAGCACTTTTTTGGTTTTTGGTATAAAATCAATCAATGATACGGCCTATGAAAAATATAAAGACGCCTATTTGCGATTTAAAGAATCATTAGAGCAATTTGCAGATGCTTAATTAAAAACAACTTTATTTCAATGCAATGAATAAACTATCCCACTTCTTTTATCAAAAATCAAACTTAGCATACACGCTTATTATTTCGGCAATTCTATTCGCTTTTTTTGCTTTTGGATTTTTGGGTGCAGCCAAATGTTTTGAAGTGGAAGGTGGTACAATTGCCTTAGGTTTATCATTTGGATTGCCTTATGATTTAGTTCAAGATTTTTTTGATGTGCGCACATCTGAAATGATTGAGTGTTATATCCATTTCAACACAACCTGGGACAATATATTCCCATTGCTTTATGGTCTTACATATGTTGTATGGATCTCATTTATTTATCAACCCATTTCCCATAAGACTAAACTCTTGAACTTGCTCCCTTTTTCTCAAACGGCACTAGATTGGGGAGAAAACGTTAACCTAGTTAGTATTGCCAATTCAGTACTTAATAATGAGGTTATTTCTGAAAGCACTGTACAAATGGCTTCCGCCTTTTCAATTGCAAAGTGGGTAGTTGCAGCCGGCATCTTTTTGGCTATTAGTATCGGAATTATCTATCGCATCAAGCTCCGATTAAAAAAATAAAACAAATTAATTGACTTAAAATTTGCGTAACCGAATGATTACACTTAAATTCGTAACCAATCAGTTACAAATTATATGCGCCGAGATGTATTTCAAGCTATAGTTGACCCCGTTCGTAGAGACATTATTACAATACTCTCAGAACAGTCACTCACAGTCAATCAAGTTGCAGCAAAGTTTGACATTAGTCGTCCTGCTGTTTCTAAACATTTAAAAATTTTGAAAGAATGTGGCATCATTGAACTGGAAAAAAAAGGAAGAGAACAACACTGTTTAATTCAACCTAAAAGTTTAATCCCTGCCTTCATGTGGATTGAACAATACAAATCGCTTTGGGAAGAACGTATAGATTCTTTCGAAGATTACTTAATGGAATTAAAAGCAACTAAAAAACAATAATATGAGCACAGCAGAAAACCGTACCGTAACAATTAGCAGAACTTTTGACGCTCCTATCGCCCTTGTATGGGAGGCATGGACAAGTCCAGAACATTTAGCACATTGGTGGGGACCAAAAGGGATGAAAATTGACATTATTGATCATAATTTTGAAGTAGGTGGAAAATGGAAATACGTTATGCCAATGCCTGATGGAAACCAATTCATCTCAGAAGGTACCTATTCTGAAATCACACCAATGACAAAGATTATTACTACAGCTGATTTTAAACCAATGACAGAAGGAGTTGTTTTAGAAATAATTCTTGAAGATAAAGGAGAGCAAACAGCTTTCACCTTTAACGTGATTCATGCCACTGAAGAATATAAAATTCAGCAAGAAAAAATGGGGATCTACAATGGTTGGGGAAGCGCATTTGACCGATTGTCCTTGCATTTAGCAGAAGCAGAGTAGTATTATAAATGTGCGTTATCCTCTCTACATCAATGAAATACAATTTTGCTCTAGGTACTGACTGTGTATCAGTACTAGCCTACAGTCATTATGGCAGCAACAAAACGATAACCTTTCAAGAGAAAGAAGAAGAATTAGTTGAGCAAATACAAAACAGAATTGTTACAGTATGAATAATGAGGTACTATTGATTCCTGAAAAGGTAGATGTTGAACGTGAATCAATCGCAAAATTATGGGACAAATTGGGAGGAACTGTCCTTCGTATTGGTAAATTTTGGGAACCACCTAAATTAAATCCTAATTCCTCAATTACTATTTATGGAAATGATACGTTTTCTCTAGTTCTAGCACAAGTTTTAAAAGTTGAATTAATCAGTCCGAATGATGCATTGATTGCTGAAATACCGAACAATTGGATTAAACGCCCAATAAAAATTATCCGCCATAACGCATTAAACCAATTGATTTATCCTAGGTTCATCAAGCCAGTTCAACCCAAGCTTTTTCAATCTAAAGTTTATGCCACATTTAATGAATTAGAAACCGCCTTAACAGGAATTAACCCAAATGAAGAACTAATAACTTCTGCTGTGATTGCAATTGAATGCGAAGCTCGTGCATTCATTTTAAACAATAAAATTCTTGATGTTGCTATATATGAAGGCAATGGTGAAGTTGCAACGGCTATTGATTTTATTTCTAATTTTCTAATCAACAAGTCAATCAATCTGCCAAAAACGTATGTTTTAGACGTTGGCTACAACAATGCTGACGGTTGGTTTATAATTGAATTAAACGCAACTTGGGGAGCAGGCCTCAATGGTTGCAATCCAAATAAAGTAATTAATGCAATCCAAGCCGCAACTATAAATACTAGCACATCATGACATTGGCTCTTGTTCTTATTGGATTCGTATTAACCGCGCTAACGATCAACGCAACATTTGCTACAAAAAAACAAATTAAACAAGGATGGAAAACCTATCGCGAAGGAAAGGAAGCCCATTTTTATGCTGAGCTTATTGAAGGAAATTGGAGAAGCATTCAATTTGATAGTGAATGGTACTCAAAAAATGCACCACGACATATTCTATATATCAAGAAAGACTGGTCCTCTTATCCGGATTGGGCACAGGATCGAAAAGAAATAATCATAGATCGTTTGCACCAAAAATTTAAACCGCCTACCTTTACAATTATTGAAGTTGAGTAAATGATTGCTCAGCAAGGTTTATAAAACCATATTTTAGTCAAATAGATAAACACTATTTTGAATATTAATTTACTTGTCATTCGTTCTCATAGTCCTCAAGCATTATCTGCTCAATACACTGCTTTAGGAATGGAATTTTCATTTCACAAACATGGAAATGGCCCTCATCATTATGCGGCAGAATTAAATGGACAGGTATTTGAAATTTATCCAATTCAAGATAAAAACAGCAGCATTGATACCCGCATTAGAATAGGTTTTGAAGTAGCAAATCTTGATGCCTTAATTGAACAATTATCAGATTCAAATTGGATCATAAGCAGCCCAATTAAACATACCGAATGGGGAGCAATTGCTGTGCTTCAAGATTTGGATGGCAGAAAAATTGAATTAAAGAATAAATGAAAGAACTCATCCATAATCAAAGAGAATACTTCAACACGAATGCAACCAAAAATGTTGCATTTAGGAAAGCACAATTAAAAAAACTAAAAACGGTTTTAAAACAAAATGAAGCGTTGCTTTATGAGGCTATTTTCCAAGATTTTAAAAAGTCAGAATTTGACACCTATAGCACTGAATTATCCTTTGTATATCATGATATTTCAGAAGCCATAAAAAAAGTTGGAAAATGGTCAAAGGTTAAACGAGCACGTACAAACCTTATTAATTTTCCAGCAAAAACATATGTAATTCCCGAACCACTAGGTGTTTCATTAGTTATTGGAGCATGGAATTATCCTTATTTGCTATCATTAGCACCTGTAATAGCAGCAATGGCTGCCGGAAACACAGTAATTTTAAAACCTAGCGAGTTACCTTCAAACACTAGCCGTGCAATGGCTAAAATCATTAATGAAAATTTTGATGCCAATTATCTACACGTGGTTGAAGGAGGCGTTACAGAAACAACTGCTCTTCTAACAGAAAAGTTGGACAAAATATTCTTCACAGGGAGCGTTCCTGTAGGTAAAATTATTTACCAAGCCGCAGCCAAAAACTTAACGCCAGTTACACTGGAGCTTGGAGGCAAAAGCCCCGCAATAATCACAGCTGATTCTAATTTAAAAATGGCTGCAAAACGGATCGTATGGGCCAAGTTTTTAAATGCAGGGCAAACCTGTATCTCTCCTGATTATATCCTAATTGACGCTAAAGTAAAAAGCGCATTTATTGATTTGGTTAAGCAAGAAATTGAACAAGCCGAGTATGCTACTAACAATGATAACTATGTTCAAATCATTAACGAAAAGAACCTGGACCGTCTTGCAAAGATGATTGATCCGGCAAAAGTTATAATTGGAGGTGAAATAGATAAAGCAGAGCGGTGCATGGCCCCAACAGTGATGGATAATGTAAGCTTTGATGACGCGGTGATGCAAGAAGAAATTTTTGGTCCAATTATGCCAATCATAACTTATGAGCACCTAAATGAGGCCATTGCAAAAGTAAAATCATATCCTAAACCATTGTCTTTGTATGTCTTTACAAAAAACAAAACGCAACGAGCTAGGGTTCTAAACGAATTGTCTTTTGGTGGCGGTGGAGTCAACGAAGCAATCATGCAAATTACGAACCATCATGTTCCGTTTGGCGGAGTTGGAGAAAGTGGAATAGGTTCATATCACGGTGAAAGTGGTTTTAAAGCTTTTTCGCATTATAAAAGTGTGATTGATAAACCTACCTGGTTTGAATTAGATTTAAAATATGCCCCACGCTCTGCAAAAAAATTAAAGTGGGTTAAGTTTCTAATGGGACAGAAGTAGTTTTTTTTAGAACTTGGTACTTAGTATTTGGTACTTAGTATTTGGTACTTGGTACTTGGTATTTAGATTTTGGTTTGACTTGACTTCTTTTGTCTTTTGTCTTTTGTCTTTTGTCTTTTGTCTAATAAAAATATATACCTTGCATCACCTGCTTAGAAACAGACTCTCCAAAAACCTATCATTCAAAGAATTAAAATTCAATTCTTATGCAAAACATCCCACCGAAAATAGAAACTGAGCGATTAATCTTGCGTCCATTTACAATGGATGATATTGCACCCTCCTATGAGATGAATTTAGATAAGAGAGTTAGCAATTTTACGGGTGACGGAGGAATCGTATCAATTGAAGAAATTGAAAGGCGCATTACCGAAGATGTATTGGGAGATTATGCCAAGCATGGTTACGGAAGGTGGGCAGTAGAGTTCAAAGAAGAAAGCAAGTTCATAGGCTTTGCAGGTTTAAAATATTTAGAAGACATGAATGAGGTTGACTTAGGATATCGATTAATGTATGATTATTGGGGCAAAGGCATTGCCACCGAAGCAGCAATCGCCTGTTTAAATTTCGGTTTTGAAACCTTGGGCTTAAAACGAATTATAGCCATGCTCTTACCAGACAATGCAGCATCCATTCGCGTATTGGAAAAGCTTGATTTTCAATTTGAAAAGGAATTCATAGAAGACGGAGACCTTATTCATCAATACTTTCTCAATAACCCTACGTTTTAACAACTTATCGAGAATAGTCTACCGCGCAGCAACTTTAGGCAAACTACTTGTTCCTTCTGGTTGTACATAAATCTCTTTTTTGCTCAATTGATGATTCGCATCAAAATGTTTCCAAACTCCTATGCGCTCACGATTTTCATTGTATTGTCCCACACTTCTTACAATCTTCACAATTTCCGACTCATATCGATCAAATTCACCTCTGTATGAATGGTGTTGCCCTCCCCAATAATCTCTATGCGGATTAAAATTTGCATACAGTGGAAAACGTCTCACCTCATGATAACGTAATTCAACATGCGTGTATAAATCTTTCCCATAACCGTAAAAATCTTCTGCATAATTATCTCTGTAAGCAATTCGAATAGAATCATAACCCGATTTTAAATCTAAGTCCTCCACTTCATGTAAGACATCATAAAGCACATTCCAATTATGCTCAAAATCACGTTTTAAACCATTCAATAAATCACGATTTGTTGTGTCGTTTTTATAATTTGCTGTATACTCTCGATAAAACACCCAGTCCCCCACTTTTTTATATTCAACTAAAGGAGGCGTATTATAAAGTCCAGAACCTGTGTTTGGATCAATAAAACTTTCGTCACCACCATTATACGAATTACTTGTTGAAATATCACGAGAGGTAATCGCAAATGTATTTAGCGCAGTTAGCTCAATATTCTGAAACCATAATAATCCTCCAGGGTTATGGACCGTTTCATTTCCAGCAGCCAATAAAGCTCCCTCCATTGTATAAATCTCAGTGTAAACATGAGTAGAATCAATTGGCTTGCGAACAAATCGTAACAACTGGTTTAAATCATAATTCGTTTTTGTTACAGCAACACCATCTTTAAAAAGAATCTCTTCTATCAACTCCCCTTCTCTACTAAATCGTTTTCTAATGCCATTTAGTTTGTCATTCCGCCAATTTTCAGTTCTGCATAATTTATCCGTTCCTTGATAATATTCACGCCATTGTCCTGTACGTTTCCCATTTGAAAAATAACCTATAATCCATGGTAATTTAGTTGAAAACCTTTGCTCCCAGCGTCCATGCAAAACTCCATCTTCCCCCTCTCCTTTACACCAAATATTCACGGACTCATCTCCACCTAAAGCTCTTCTTCCACTTCCTTCTTCAAAAAACGCTTCTATTACCTCAGGTTTTTGTGGAATTTCATATTTGTTTGGTGCATAAAAAGCATTTGGCAAATAAAAATCATACGCTCCTTGAATTAGCTTAAGCTCTTCAACAGTAAACCCTGATAAAACTTGTAAATGTGGAATAGCTTCATGTTCAATGTCCTTTACCCAATCATAATTTTCTTGCTCAGCAATTTCTTGAGCAATAGGCTCTAATCCAGTTTGCTCTAGCAAATACCCCAAAGCGCAATGCGTATTGTCCTCATCAATAAAAATAGGTGTACGCTCCGTTCTAAAATAATTCACAGGAAATCTTCCAGCCAGCCGATACTTTTCCAAGATACTAATTAGGTGAAGGCGTGTTTTCTTTTGCTCGGCGGTGAATTCATCCGTAGGATTCGCTCTTAAAATGGGCAATACATAAGTCAAATGCGTTTGTACATATTTTTGATCAGATGCAAAGTTAACTGCTGTTCCAACAGGAGCAACGCTTGAGTGCTTCTTCCAATTAAAATTGAATTCGCACAACTGTTCATACAATGATTTAGCATTTGCGCTTTGAATAAAAGCAAGGCTAAAAATGATTAAGGCTATTTTTCTCATGACTCTTGAATTGATTTAATCCAAAGGTGTTGAGAAATTGGGCTAAAAAAAAGGACGAATTAGGGAACGTTGGTTTTGAGTGAGGGATTGTTGGTTGAGGGGGAGGTTGATTGGGAATTAGTTTTTAAAACTAGCAGCAACAACTATACATTACTCGGCAATCGTCTCATCTATAACGTTAATTTTTAAATCTTTAAACCGTTCTCTTAAAGGTGTTATCTTTTCTTTAACTCCTTGATAGGTAAAATACAATCCTTCAAAAATTGTACGATTGGGTTCCATAGTTATTTCTGTCCACTCGGCTTCATTTTTGTATTCTTCAATATCAGCAGACACAGTTTCACCGTCAACAAATGAAAAATTTCCTTTTAGATTTTTTGATACTGTCACTAAACTTGAAGATTGCGAAGCAAAATTAATTGTTGCCAATCCTAACACACAAAACTCTTTTCCTACTTCCAAATGTTTCTTCAAATTAGAGCATGCCATTATTTTAGTCATAATAATTTCTGCATCAGTCAACTCTAAACCACTGTTCAACTTTAATGACATACCCGAATTATACCTAATAGTAAAAGACTTTTTAGCAACCGTAATATTTATCTCATTGCAAACTCCAGCAAAATATTCATCTAGTGCGTGGCACAACACTTCAGACACCAAACTGTCCAACGATTTTTCATCATAACACTTCTGAAAATACATATTTGGTCTCATTCTTATATGCTCCCCTACGGACAATGATTGAATATTATCTTCTAATTTTCCTTTGCTCATGAGTTAATCTAATGGTTAACATTTTATTACCGACTTAATACACAAACAAATTCTCCAAGAATTTTCATCCCAGTTGAATTTTCTTCATTGATAACTATATCATTAAAACTCTCATCATAAGAGTTGGGACTTAAAATTATTTCAGAGTGCTTCCAACTATCATTTGATTGCACTTTTTTACTAAGATATGTTTTTACTGTAAAGGAAGAATTGAAATCTTGATCATGAATATCTCGATTTTCAACTAATACAATCTTTCCATTTCTTGTTCCTCCATTATATTTCCTAAATATGCAAATAGAACCATTAGGAATCCTTTTATTCATAGATTCTCCTATTACTTTGCACGCAAAATAATCATTAGTCAAAGTGTACTTTTCTTCAACTTCTATTAGTACATAATCTTTTTCATTTTGCATTTCACTGAAGCTTCCTGCCGCCGCATAAAAATCAAATAATGGTATTGTAAATACTGAATTGTCGTTAATCAATCCAACACCACTTCGCATTTCCTCTTCAATGTTCACCATTTTTGCGGTTATATAATTATAAAGATTTTCAGGAACAGGCTTTTCTAGTTCGAACTTAAAATGAACAACTGGCAAAGAGGAGTCAGACATTACGCTTTGTTCAATTGAATTTTGAACAATATTAACATCCCCCATAAAATAAAAGTCTGTCCCTTCACCATCTTCTTTTTTAACGAAAAGTAAAATTCGATTTGAGTCAATAACATTTTTAATTTCAGCGCTTTCAATTTTTCGATTCGATCGTGACTCCCAAGCAAAAATAGTAGGGGTAATAAAGTGATCATTATACTTGATCGTATCATCTATATTTTCCGATTTGTTATAAGTAACAAAACAAGGTGTAACTGCATCTCTAGTGCGGTAACCATATACAGTGCTGCTAATATCTTTTTCCCAATTTAGTAAACGACACACATCTTTTCTACTGTATTTATTATATCTAATTAACCCACCATCATAATTAGATTCACTAAATGAATTCTCAAACGCCTTTATTGAATAAAGCACAGAGTCCATTAAAAACTTATAGAATGTCTCATTTTTAAGCTTTTCCCAAAAAGAGTCATAAAATTTAAGTATCCCGTTTTTCTCAAAAATAATCTCCTCACCTTTTCTAATAAAATCAAAGTTTATATTTAAAATACAAGAAGTTATAGTTTCATCTGTAAGGTGAAAATTATATTTATTCAGAATTCTTTCTTTTAAGCTAGAGATTCTTAGTTCTTTATTTAGCATTAATTCAAGTAGAATTGTACTCTCCTCTACTCTTTTTGAATTATTAATTTCCTTTGAGAAAAGCTCTAACAAATCACTGTTCTTCTTTTTTAACTCTTCTTTGAATTCCTTGTCAACCTTTCTTACAAAATTGAAATAAGATTTAGAATATTCAACATAAAGAAATGGATCTCTAGATTCGCTCACTAAGAAGTCAAGCATCATTGGCGTGCGCCCTAATCTAAATTTAAGTAAATAATAGTCCTTTTTTAATTCTGACAATATCTTCATATTAACAGAGTCTATAGAGCTAAAAATACTTTCTTTTGTGATTTCGTCAAAATTAATTGTTGAAGCTCCTGGAATCATATTACTACCTTGAGACATCAACTTTCTCAAGGTATCTTTGTTATATGAAGTGTCGCCGTACAAGGCTATCGGAATTAAATAATTGTTTTTATGATTGCCTATAAAATCTATTATTGTTAAATAATCCTTAGATTCCGATTTTCGCAAACCTCTACCCAGTTGTTGAACAAAAATGATAGCGGAATCGGTAGGCCTTATCATCAGAATTTGATTGATTTTTGGAATATCAATTCCTTCGTTAAAAATATCAACTGTAAAAATATAATCTAATTTATTATTGATATCATCTGACTCCAATCTTAAAATAGCTTGTGAACGTTCTTCCTCCGTGTTATCTCCTGACAGGGAAATTGTTTTGAAACCATTTTCATTAAACCTTAACGACAATTCTTTAGATTCATCATTTCGCGAACAAAAAACTAAGCCTCTTACAACACCACTATCTGTACCATAATATTTGGCTTTCTCAATGATTCTGTCAACTCTTTCTTGAGTTGTCAATAAATTGAACTTTTTAGTTTCTTCAATAGTCTCTCCGTCAATTTGTAAATCAGTAATTCCATAATAATGAAATTGGCTTAACATACCTTCTTCCATTGCCCTATTTAATCTAATTTCATAGGCAATATTGTAGTCGAAAAGTTTAAAGATATCATTCCCATCTGTTCGTTCAGGGGTTGCAGTCATTCCCAATAAAAAACTTGGATTGAAATAGTCTATTAACCTTTGATATGATTCAGCTCCTGAGCGGTGAGATTCATCAATAATGATATAATCGAATTCTTCTTTTGAAAAGCTTGATAAATGCTCTTTTTTTGAAATAGTTTGCACAGTAGAGAAAATAAAGTCAGCTTCCAATTCTTTCTTTTTACCGGAGTAAACTCCTAAAGATTTTTCTCCTTTAAAAAGCTTTTTATAAGTTTCTAGAGCCTTCAATGCTATATTTAATCTGTGTACAACAAAAAGCATTTTTTTTGGATTGAAGGCTTTTACATCAAAAGCAGACAAATAAGTCTTACCCGTTCCTGTTGCAGAAATAATTAGAGCTTTATTTTTATCATTTCGTCTTAAATCAATCAAATTTCTCAATGCTTCCTCCTGCATTGAATTCGGTTTTATTAACTCATTAACTATAGAGATTTCTGTTGACTCGCGATTAATCAACCTCTGCCTTTCATATACTCTCTGATATTTATTAATAAAATCATTAGATACTGCTGTTGCTACTTCAAAATCATTTTTGAATTCATTGAGCACTTGATCAACCATTGTTCCTGTGCTCAGTCCTGAAACTTTTACATTCCATTCCTTATTAATAGTCAAGGCATTGGCTGTTAAATTGCTGCTACCAACAATTAAATTATAATATCCCTTTCTTTTAAAGATATATCCTTTAGAGTGTGCATTTTCATTCGTTAAAATTTTAAGTTCAATATTCTTAAAATGAAGTATTCTCCTCAATGCCTCTGGTTCAGTAAAATTTAAATATTGGGACACTAAAACCTTACCTTTAATCCCTTTTTTCTCTAGTGACATTAGACTATTCAACAATACAGCAACACCACTATTTGTAACAAAGGCAACTGTTATAAAGAATTCTTCACAATTATCTAATTCAGACAAAATACTCGATAGCACTTTCTCTTTTGGAATCTTTCTATTTACCAGTAACTTTGGTCGATAAAGTTTGGTAGACGCTACGTCACTATCTATAAATCCAGTGTATAGACTTTTTTTGAAATCATTATTAAATGGATTATTCATCCTCTTTTAGCTTATGCACAATCGGTAAATCTGCCGCCGCCCAATCTAAATTTAACAAATCCTCTTTTTTTAACCATTTTGAAGAAATATGCTCATTCAAAATGATTTCTTTCGAATTAGCCTTACATAAAAAACTGTGCATTGTTAATTCGAAATCAGGATATTGGTGAACAACGGTCAAATACAATTCATTTATATGAGTTTCAATATTCAATTCTTCTATCAACTCTCTTTTCAAAGCTTCCTTCTTAGTTTCTCCTGCTTCTATTTTCCCTCCAGGAAATTCATATTTTCTTGAAATATATTCCAATGAACTTTCAGCTCTTTGTGCACAAAAAATCTCATTATCACACATTATTATAGCAGCTACTACTTCTACCTTTTTCATTTTTCTAAAATTTCTTCAAATGACTTTTTCAATTACCTACTAAAATAACATTTCCTTTAGAATTCCATGCCATTTTTCAACCGCGAATTCATCCAAAAATTTGCACTGTAGATAAAAAATCATCCAACTCTGTTTCGCTGCTAAAATGAAAATCGCTTTCGGCGTTGCCTTGAAAAAAATTGATGAGGCTTAAATGGCTTTCAAAAACCCTGTATGAAATACCTTCGTAATTATAAATAAAGTAAACTTTACTCAGGTTTTTACGCGTAACCATTGTGGTTTCAATGGTTCTTGATCCTCTGATATAGTCAATGTCGATTGTTGTAAAATTATTCATAGCAGTAGATTGAAAATTGGAGGTTCTTAAAAGAGTTTTGCTATTCTAAGAACCTCCATTTTGTTTAATACAAATGAACACGGTCAAAACGTAATCTATTTACGTTTTGAAAAAAATAATACTAATTTTGGCGCTAATTGGGATAATGGTCTTCAATAATTTAAGAACCTATTCGATAACTTAAACCAACACCATATTGCACTTGAAATTCTAAGGTTGAGCTATTATAAGCAACTCCTCCATTTGCAGAAACTTCATTTAAAGGATCTGAATGTATAACAGTTGATGTATTCATTAAGACACCTCCGTAGCCTCCAAAGTAGCCGTTTAAATACAAACGTTTCCCTAGTGGTACTTTTGCTGATAGTCTTACTTGAGAACCTAATCGAATTTTCTTACTTGATACGCGCAACAAGTCACTACTCAATCCATTGTTAAACTCTATTTCTCTTTCTTCTGGATCTTGCCATCCATATCCAATCCAAATTTCATCCGTTTCGTCGTAAAAACTATAGTTATGGTAGGCATAAGATTCAACTCTTCTAGTTCCTGTAATAAAGTTAACGCCAAGACTAAAAATAGACTCCTTTAATCTACGGTCAAAGCCAATTCTTATATTGAAATCTTTGTTTTTATAACCATAATTTCTATTGAGCTTATACGAATCATTCCACTCATACATGCGGTGATAATGACCTTTACTCATGCCAAACGAGACACCACCTATTAAGAACAAGTTTTTGGTTACTCCATGTCGATAATCAATAATTAAATTTTCTCCCGTTTGAGGCGCATAATGACTGTGCCCTGTGATTATTCCTTCGCGAAACGATTGATTAATAGAAATTCCAATATCATTTGCAAATTGGGCATATGACATGTTGGAAAGAAAAACGAAGAAGACGATTAATATTTTACTCTTTATTACAATTTTCATATCTCTTTTTTAAGAATTAATAAGTTTTGAGCTCAAACCTATTAACGTGAATTCAAAGAGGTTATTACAAACTGATTACAACATAATTATACCAATCAAGTGTAAAGAGTGTGAAAATTCAGTAAAAGATTTCTTTAATTTCTAGCCTGCAGTAACAACAGTTAAATCGTCTCGTTGCAAATACTTAATTGCCAAGTTTTGTAGTTCCGCAGCTGTAGTATTATGAATGGCTTGAATGAAATCAGAATAGTAGGTTTTAGGCAATAGATTGAAGTGGATATTTTTGAAGTTCTCCATCATTGCAATTGGCCCGTCTGCATGTCGCAAAAAATCGCCTAAAAGGTAGTTTTTAACTTTTAGTAATTCTTCCTCCGAAATGAGTTCAGTTTGCAAACGCTCAATTTCATTGAAAATTTCTTGTATGGTCTGCTCGCGAACATCAATTCCAACTTCTGTACTAATCAAAAAATAAGCAGCATCTTCCATCACTGCCATGTCAGAACCGATACCGTAGGTATAGCCTTTATCTTCTCTGATATTCGCCATTAAACGACTGCCAAAATATCCGCCCAACACTGTATTTAACAATTGGAACCCAAAATAATCTGGATGTGTTTTTTTAAACATTAAGCGCCCTACTCGAATGGCTGATTGTATCGCGTCTTCAACTTCTATATTCGCAATTCTCCCTTTTTCTTGCTCTGGAGCATTAGGCGTATAATTAATCGTTTTTGGAGAGAAATTTTCTGCCCATTTTTTTAATTGCTCAATAAAGGATTCAGTCACATTACCTACTAAGAATAAAGTAGGTGTTCCTTGTTGATAAACTTCTTTATAAAAGGTTTTCAAATCCTCTTGCTCAACGGCTGTAAAATCTTCTTCTACCGCAGACTGCCCGTAAACTGACTCTTTTCCAAAAATGGCCTTATTAAAGCGTCTTTGGCATAAGTTTTTTACTTTTTTCGATTCAATTTTAAAAGACATGGAAGCGACCGTTCGCTCTTTTTCGAATTGTTTTTGAGGAAATGAAGCAGCCGAAAATGCTTCGGTTACGATTCGAAATACATCTGAAATGTTTTCGCGTAATCCATATAAAACGATTCCTGCATGATCACGATCCAACTCATGTTGTAAATAACCTCCGTAATAGTCAATTTCAGAAGCAATTGCTGATGCTGGTCGATCCTCATTTCCTGAAAGCATCAATTTATTCGTAAAGTTGGCCACCAATTTTTTAGATTGATACTTTGAACCTGCTCTCCACTCTATATCAAGCTTAACAGAATCATCCTTTACATCCTTCGTCCAAAATAGTTGAACACCATTTGCCAACTCAATTTCCTCAGGGAACTGAATAGCTAAACTTTCTGGTTGGCTATAATTGGGTGCAATGCTTCTGTTCATTTCTTTATATTTACTTTAAGAACTGATTGCTTATTTCGAGCAAAAATTCGTTTTGAAAAATCTTGAATATCTTCAGCTGTGATACGATCATAATTTTCAAGTACATTATTGATCTCACTAAGTTTCCCCATATTCTCATAAAAGGCAATATTCATTACCCTATTTAGCAAACTTTGTTCAGAGAAAACTTTACTTGTTTTATGTTTGTTTTTAACCTTTGTCAATTCTTTAGCGTCCATTAAAGATCCTTCCAAATTATCCAACTCTTCCCAAATTGCCGCTTGGGCATCCTCAAAAGTCGTCTCTTGATTTAGGTGTCCAGAGATAATAAACAATCCTTCTTCTAATGAACCTGTGATATAGGCCGAGATACTTGTAAATTTCTTTTCTTCAACAATAAGACGATTATATAATCGGGAAGATTTGCTCCCTGCAATAATATCTGAGCATAAATCTCCAATGAAATGATCAGCACTAGTTCTATTCCCCATTCTAAAAGCCATATAAAATGCTTTAGAAGGAACATCTCGTTCTATAACTAGTTCACGCGCTTCTGTCTGTTCAGGTTCTGCAGGAATGTTTCGCACATATTTTTCACGGGCAGGAATTGGACCAAACCATTTTTCAGCCAAATCCTTAACTTGTTGTAATTCTAAATTACCACCAACCACCATAACAGCGTTTTGTGGGGAGTAATGTTTAAAGAAAAAACCTTTCACATCCTCCATTGTTGCATTTTCAATATGCGCTATTTCCTTACCTATTGTTGCCCATTTATAAGGATGATTTTTATAAACTAACGGACGAAAATTCAACCAAACATCTCCATAAGGTTGATTTAAATATCGTTGCTTAAACTCTTCAATCACCACCCCTCTTTGCACTTCTAAACTTTTAGGAGTAAATGCCAATTCTAACATTCGATCACTCTCTAACCAAAAAGCCGTTTCAATATTTTGCGCCGGTAAGGTATTGTAGTAATTGGTGATATCATTACTCGTAAAGGCATTACACTCACCGCCTGCCATTTGCAAGGGCGTGTCGAAGTTGGGAATGTTTTTTGATCCGCCGAACATTAAATGCTCGAATAAATGTGCAAATCCAGTTCTACTTTCTTCCTCATCTTTCGCTCCAACATCATACAAAATATTGAGCACCGCTAAAGGAGTGGTTTTGTCTTGATGAAAGATTACTTTTAAGCCATTGTCAAGCTTAAACTCTTCGTAGTTTATCATTAAAATTGATGTTTATCCGCGTTGAATTCGCTTAACGCCTCATGATATTCGTTTATTATTTCTGAAACAATATCAGCAGCCGGTTTTATTTCATCAATAATACTTGCTACCTGTCCTATTTCTAGTTCTCCCTCTTCCATATCTCCCTCAAACATTCCTTTTTTTGCACGGCCTCTTCCTAATAATTCTTTCAACTCTTCAGGGCTTGCATCTTCTTTATAGGCTTCTACAATTTTTTGGTAAAACGGACTTTTAATCAATCTCACTGGAGTCAATTCTTTTAACGTTAATTGCGTACCACCATCTTTAGTTTCAACTACCTTATCTTTAAAATTGATATGTGCCGAAGACTCATTTGAAGCTACAAAACGACTTCCTATTTGAACTGCATCTGCACCTAAAACCATAGCTGCAAGCATTCCTCTTCCGGTTGCAATACCTCCTGCAGCAATTACAGGAATGTTCAATTTTTGCGTCACAGTTGGAACCAATGTAAACGTAGTTGTTTCATCCAACCCGTTATGTCCACCAGCTTCAAAACCTTCTACAACAACAGCATCAACTCCAGCATCTTGCGATTTTAACGCAAACTTTAAGCTTGACACCACATGTACCACAGTTATTCCGTTTTCTTTCAATAACGCGGTCCATGTTTTAGGGTTACCGGCTGATGTGAAAACGATAGGAACTTTGTACTTTATAATTGTTTTGATATGCTCATCAATCGCAGGGTATAGCATGGGTAAGTTTACAGCAAAAGGTTTATCCGTTGCTTCCTTACATTTACGGATGTGTTCATCTAAAACTTCAGGATACATTGATCCAGATCCTATGATCCCTAATCCTCCTGCGTTACTTACAGAAGCTGCCAGTTCCCAACCTGAACACCAGATCATTCCTGCTTGAATTAAAGGGTATTTAATGCCCATTAATTCGGTAATTCTATTCTTTGCCATCATTTAGATTTTAGCCGTACGAATTTACGCATAATATCAATGAATTTAGGCGAATGGTCGAAAGATTGGCTTTTTTTTCATAAATTAGTTTGACTGCAATCTGTAAAAGCTTAATTTTACGTTAAATGCACTTTTAATAATATGAAAAAAACACTGCTTCTTCTTTGTCTGATTGCATCTGCTACCTTTACGAAAGCGCAACAGTATAATTTGGGCTTTGGTGTTCATGCAGGTGTTTCAAATTTTTTAGGAGACATTGGTAGTGGAGATTTAGCTCGTGGATTTGTTTACAATATGGAACTTCGTGATACGCGTTGGGACTTTGGTGCCTTTGCTCGTTATCGTTTCCATCCATTGTTTGCTGTTCAGGCATCATTTGATTTTAATAGACTTCAAGGAAAAGATTCTAACTCAGACAATAGAGCGAGGTTGGGACGTAACTTACAGTTTGTAAATAATGTATTACACCTTAATGCGAAACTAGAGCTTTATCCGCAAATCTTATCTGTTTCGGACGTTGGTTATCGCGGAAGGTATAGAACTGATTATCAAACTTATTTCTTTGCTGGTGTTGGAGGGATCTACCATAATCCTAAAGCAGATTATAACGGAACAAAAGTGAAATTGCGCCCTTTAATGACAGAAGGTGTTAACTACAGCAGAGTTGTATTAACACTTCCTTTTGGTGGCGGCTTTTTCTTTACGCATAAAAAGATTCACCGATTTGGTTTTGAATATGCATGGAATTGGACATTTACTGACTATTTAGATGATATAAGCAATACTTATGTTACTCCGGCAGAAATGTCTAGTGATCCACTTGCTGCTGAATTAGCAAATCGTTATGAAGCCAATCCATTTCTTGATATTCCTCTAGGAAATCAATATGGTCCAGGAGCTCCTAGAGGCGATCCTACAGATCGTGACAACTTCATGACCATGACCATTTCTTACAGTTATTTGATTCGTACTAGAGGTAGTTTTTACAGAAAGAACTACTCTTGGATGTACGGGCGTAAGAGAAGATGGGGAGGAACTAAAGCGAAGTTCTAATTTAGTAATTGCACTTCGCACCTAGCACTTCAAGATCCTCAGTGCTCTTTACTCGGTGTCCTATACTCGGGCTGGCTCAGAACTCAAGCTAATTATTCAAATTTATAGCTCGAACGTAACCTTTAAAAGCATTGTAGCAGGTTCAGAATTATAGCTTTATCTGCTTAAAAATATTAAACGACTTGATTTTTAATTGAGTCGTTTTTTTGTGCGTAGGGTTCATTAGCACATTAAAATGAGCTTCGATTATACTTGAAGACCGTATTCATTTACCCTATTTCCTTCTAACAAAATCAATATAAAATGAAATTATAAACCTTTTAATCACTCACTCCTACCATTAAATCAATCAAACTGTTTTCTGTACAACCCAATTAAAACAGCTCTTGTAATTAAGATAGTATTAATTAAAATTTAAAAATATGAGCGCGAGAAAATTTTTTGTATTTAGTGCAGTTTTAGCTATAATGTTAGTTGGTCATACTGCTTGCACACCAGAGGAGATTGTACCAACTGATTATTCTGAATCAGATAGCATTTGGGTGGATGATTGTGATTCTACAGATTATGAGGATGATTTTGATTTTGATTCAACAGACATAGATTTTGGAGATGATTATCCAGATGATGATTCTACCGGGATGGGCGGTGGTGGTGAACCAGAAGACTCATTAGGTTAAGGAGGAGAGAGAGAAATAGCTCCTAGTTGGTCACTTTGATCAAACTAATAATATACAAGCGACTTGATTTATCGAGTCGCTTTTTTTATTTCAGAAATTGCCTGCGCTAAAACAAAACTCCCACAATATCATCCATACTGATGCAGCCAATATATCTTGAATCTAAACTATTATCTCGATTGTCTCCCAAAAGGAAACAATGATTCTTAGGTACTATAACAGGACCAAAATAATTCTCATTCCAATCTTCTCCCCAAAATGCTACTATTGTTTCGTTCGTTTCATTTAATATTCGGCGTTTCAATAAAGGTCGCCTTCTCACTTGTTCCTTTGTCAAAAACAAATCAAGAGAATCTCCCTTATTGTGTCCAATTGCATTTGGAACATAGTCAACATAAGGCTCTAAGTTTAATTTATTTGCTACAACCTCTCCGTACGAATATTCGCAACGATAACGATACTGCAAGGTCAAGTCCTTATCCATGTCTTCTCCGTCGACATAAAACGTTCCATCTTCAAACCAAACCTTTTCTCCTTCAAATGCACAAACTCTTTTAGTCCAAAATTCTTCAGTACCGTGAGTTGCATGTTTATACATTACTAAATCAAACCTTTCTGGTGTATATAAGTTTGTAGCTAAAATTTGCTCTCCGTGCTTTAACGCGGGCATATTACTTGTTCCGTTAATCGAATACCATTGTAAAACTCCAAAAACTCTAAGTACAGCAAATAGAACAATTAATCCTCCGAAAAAAATGGCCATTTTCACCCAGATACTTACTTTCTTCTTCTTAGAATTTAATTCGTCCATAGTGTCGTTTTGGGAAAGTCGAGACTTTATTTTTTAGGTTCTTTTCCAAGATACCAAAAAACTGCCGTTATAGCGAAAAACAAATACCACCACAAAAAGTATTCAGAAATAAGTAGCTCCGCCAATGCTCCCCAATTTTCATAATGAAAGATTTGATTGCCAAACCCCATTATAATATGAAAACAAATGGCTAGTGTAGAGATTCCAATTCCTAACCAACCAATTGCACGAAATGCTTTTCTTAAATTTTTCATTGGGCTAACACGTCTAATAATTGATCTGTAAGATTAACAATTTGCAAAGCACTTGAATCATAATCAGGATTGAAAATTCGATTCTCAGGTTTTTGCACATTCAAAAACGCATCATAAATTGTTTCTTCTAATTTAGAGTCATCTCTGTAGAAAACTTTTCCAATTTTATGCTCTTCAATATGCGAAGTCACTGCCCCTTTAACTGAGAACGTCCACATAAATTTATTGATGGATATATAGTCACCAAATTTAGTGGCAAAATCACCTGGAGATCCGTCATATTTAAACCACAAAGCTACATCTGCTTGATTGAGTTCTCCATAGGCTACAAAAGGTTCTAACATTCCATGAATTTTAACATCCAAATCATGTTCAGCTATAAATGCACTTACTTGTTCAGGGCAATAACCTACCAATCTAATTTCTAATGTATTATAAACTTCCGGCTGTTCTTTTTTCAACCTTGCATATGCTTTGAAAAAAGGCACCCAATAATAATCTTTTAAATAATGAAGCGTTCCAAAATGAACCAATTTAACTTTGTCAGAAGGTTCTTTTTGACGAATATTATTTTGATAGTCTTCATGATCAAACCCATTAGGCACCAAATAAATGGGAGCGCTATTGGGTTGATTTTTCTCAATTAAACTTTTTTGAAATGCAGATACGGTAATTATCTTATCTACTTTTTGCAGCATTTCCTTTTCAAGGGCTCTTTCATATTCGTGTCGATCTTCTGTAATAGGAAATGGATCATTAAAATCATTCCACGGATCACGGTAATCTAAAATAAGTTCGAGATTAGGGAACTCGGCTTTTAAGTCATGAGCAAACTTGATATAACGATAAGGTGGGCCTGAAACTATTAACTTAGTAATATTGTCACGACGAATAATGTCAGGAATCGTTTTTTTAAAGTGCGACTCCCACAAAACACTAAAGTCCCAATAATTCCCCTCCACTTTACGCTTGAGCGAAAACAACTGCGCACGAAACATTACTTTACGAAAAAGCGTTGGTTTCCAAAATTCCAAAAACTCTAAATATTTAGGATAGTTCGAAGGCAGTTGCGTATGCTTAAAATTAACTCCTTTAAGCTCATCAGCAAAACTAGACTTTACATTCTCAACCGTGTTTTTAGCAGAGATCACATGAACGTTAACCTCCTCCTTTCGGCTCAAATATTTCACAAATTTTGCCCACCTTCTTCCACCAACACCAGGCACAGGTGGGAAATAACTTGAAATAATGAGGATATTAAGACTCACTTGTACGAATTATTTTGGCTGGATTTCCATAAGCCACAACATTAGGTGGAAGCGATTTAGTCACCACTGCCCCCATTCCTATTTGTGTTTTTTCACCTATTTCAATTCCATTTCTAATCATTGCATTAACACCTATGTAAACATAATCACCTATAACAGATGACCCTGAAGTAACAATATTACAGGTTAGAATAACATTTCGTCCAATAATACAATTATGTCCAATGTTAATGAGTGCTCCTATTTTACAACCTTCTTTAATTAAGGTTACACCTAAAGCCCCCCTTCTAACTGTTGTATTTGGTCCAATGTCAACATGATCCTCCATTACAACATTACCAATTTGCGGTAATTTTTCCAATAAATCGGTTTCAGGATTTAATGCTATTCCCATCCCCTCTGATCCAATTGAAGTATGTGATTTAATAACACAGTTTTTTCCAATTACAGAATCTGCCTCAATAACAGCATAAGGGTGAATTACAGTTCCATCACCAATTGTGACGTTTTGACCTATAAAAGCCTGATCTGCTATTTTTAAATTTGGATTTTTTCTATGTCTAGCTGTATCATCAAACAGATAATAATCAGACGAAGGCGCAAAAAACTCCTTCATGATAAGCGACAAAGTTAACTTGGCATCCTTTTTAGTTATGAGATAAGTAACGCCTTCTTTAGGTTCAAAATTAATGGTTTCATTCACCAATAATGTTCCAACCTTAATTTTTTCGGCATATTGATCTGCCTTTGCCCATGTTAATCCATCTGCTTGCTGATTTGCTAAAGCCGTAACACGTTGAATCATTCGATCCTCATTACCGACCACTTTCAAATCAAAATGGGCACTTATTTTTTTTAGTTCAATCATGAATTTTTATAATTGATCGCGCATTTTGTAAAACTTGGCTGGGTTTCCAAACCAAATTTCATTTTCTCCTGCAACGTCTCTCAATTGAGAACATGCTCCAATCATTGCTCCTTTACCAATAGATGCTCCTGGCATTAAAGAAACATTCGCACCAACAATCGCTCCATCTCCTACAGATCCCGCGTCCAAATCAATTCGTTTTTTAAAATCTAATGTTGTACTAACGAACCCATATTTTACATCTACGTTACTTCCAATTATTGTATCTGCACAAAGTGTGCAACGACTACCAAAACTAGAGTTATCGCCAATTTTCACATTAGTTCTAATTTCATTATAGGATTTAATTTTGCAATTTTTTCCAATTCGCGAACCGCTTCTTATCAATGTGAAGTCACCAATAAAAGTACCATCTCCAATTTCGACATCATCCTCAATGATTACGAATTTTCCAATAATAACATCTTTGCCGATTTTTGCCGTAGCCGCAATATCCCTCATAGCTCAATTTTATACAAAATAAACATTATTTTATGGTTTAGTCGTAAGGACTTCAACCAATTTTTTATTGTAAATGACGTCCTCAAAATTTTCTCGAACAAATGTTTGAGCTCGAGTTGCCATTTCATCCATTTTTAACGTGTTTTCTATTGAAAAAGTTAGCTTTTTAAGCAATGAATCTTCTTCATTTTTAGCATCAATATAAAGACAATGCTCATTTTCCTGAAAAATTGAAACAACGGTTTTAGTTGTTGGAGCAATAAACGGAATTTGTGATTGAGCATACTCAAACAACTTTAACGGACTACCATACCAATTTGATCCTGGCATTACAGCGACAGAAAACCACGTTTTATAATTCAATAAGTCTGCTTCTGAAACAAAACCCGGCATGTCAACCACCTCAGTCAACCCTAAACGATCAACAAGGGCTTTAACTTTGTTCCACTCCATGCCAAACCCAATTAATTGCAAACGCGCATTTTTATGCTTTAAATGCAATTTTTGAAATACACGTACTAGTAAATCAACTTTATGCCAAGATAAAAATGAACCAATAAACCCAATATTAAATTCAGTGGATTGCGGATTATTAACTACGTTAGCTTTATTAACCACACATGGTAAAATTCCAACAGCACCTTTAAGCTTGTATTTAAGTTGAATATGGGCTTCACACGCAGGTGAATATGCCATAATATTATCAGCTGCCTCAAGGGTCTGCTTTTCCGATTTTAAAATGCGTGACCAGTGTACTGTTTTTGTTCCGTGCATTTCGTAAAACTGTTCCTCCACAGGAGAATCAAAAATGACAGAAAATTTAGCCCCCCAGCGTTCAGCCAATTGAGCTCCTAAAGTTGAACCAACCGTATGAAATTCAATGACGTGATCATAAGGTTTGCGATCAAACAATTTAAAATATAGCTCATCTTGATTTTTAAAAAAATTGCGAAACGCCAAACTATGATATAACCAAGGCCAAGCTTTCATTGCCGACTTTGCTGCACTCTTAACCTTCCCTATTAGATTACGGTTCGATTTTTTATCTCCAGGCAATTCAATCGTCTCATTTTTTAAAGGCAACTCTTTACTTTGACCAAAATCAACCTCATGTCCTTCGCTTTCAAATGCTGTCTTGATTGTCTTTAAAAAAGAAGCTACAGCAGACATTTGATTTGAATAATCAAAATCAGGAATACCAACTAATATGAGGATTCTTTTACTCAACTGTTATGATTTGCAAGGCGTTGTTTTATTGCTGCGATTCCTTCTTTAAAAGAAAATTGCGGACTCCAACCTAATTCTTTTTGAGCTTTTTTATTGCTACAAAGCGTTTCAGGTATTTCATTTTTTCTGACCACCTCAGCAGATTCAACTTTTAAATTAGTTCCCCAAACGGATTGACATATTTCAATAATCTCCCCTACTGAAAATGATTCCCCACTACCCGCATTATAAATTTGATTATTGGTGTTTTTTCCTGAAAGAACTAATAATTCAATCAAATCATCAATATATACATAGTCCCGTTTAGGACTTAAATCTTTCACCTTAATTCCTTCGCCCTTTTCAATTTGGGCTATAATTTCTGGAATTAATAATTTGGTATTTTTTAAAGTGCCATAAACATTAAATGGGCGAACAATAGTATACTCCAAATCATAATATTTCCCATAAAAACTGCAGAGATTCTCCCCCATCAACTTACTTAAACCATAAGGGTTTGCCGCAGAAACAGGATGATTTTCATCTATTGGAAGATATTGAGGGACTCCATATGCATAAGAACTTACATAAACCAAACGAATGTTATGTTCACGGCAAAACTCTAACACCTTAGTCGTCCCCATTATATTAACGTCCATAAAATGCGAAGGATTATCCCAACTATCAGGCACAAAACTAACCGCCGCCAAGTGATAGATTAAGTCTATCTCCTCAGGATTATCAAATTGTTG
This sequence comes from uncultured Crocinitomix sp., assembly GCA_937136425.1. Lineage (GTDB taxonomy): Bacteria > Bacteroidota > Bacteroidia > Flavobacteriales_D > Crocinitomicaceae > Crocinitomix. The sequence continues at coordinate 6,008 of CAKZON010000023.1, read as the reverse complement.
ATAATAGGCATCATTTTGAATACGAAGATCTGGATCTTTGGTAAGAACAATATTGCATCCGCTCTGCTCTAAGACAGAAGACAATGCACTGCCAATTCCACCCTTTGCTCCTGTTATGTGAATATTAAGCATCCTTTAAAAAGAGTCCTTTATTTTTTTCAAATTCATCAATGGCAATCATATAATCATCTGGACGGCCAATGTCCAACCAATACCCATCAAATGGACGTACAGTTGCATTTTTTTCAGCCTTAATGAGATCTAACATTAAATGATCAAACCCATAAGGTTCGTTATACGGAATATGATCCATTACTGCTTTACTGAGCATATAAATGCCCATGCTTACTTCAAAACGTGTTACTGGCTTTTCTTTAAAATCAGTCAATTTATTATTGTCATCAGATTCTAAAACGCCATATAAATTTACATGTTCACGCACATAAGAAGAGATGGTAAAAATATTATTGGCTGCCGCATGATCATTGTAAAAAGCACCATAATCAATATCCGTCAAAATATCTCCATTCATTACCAAAAAGTGGTCAGGCAAATCAGGAATTAAACTTAAAGGCCCCATTGTTGACAATGGTTTATCCTCTAAAGAATAATCAATTTTTATTTGCCATTTTTCACCATTACCAAAATATGTTTTAATCATATCTGCCTGATGATTCACCGTTATAGTTATATGATCAAATCCATTTCGCGCTAATTGGCGAATGATAATTTCCAAAATAGGATAATCTCCTATTGGAACCAAAGGTTTCGGCAATTCAATGGTATAAGGGCGCAAACGAGTTCCTTTTCCTCCTGCCAAAATAACAGCTCTTTTAGACATTGTAAATATTAGATTTATAGTGACTTAAATTATCTGGGTTGGTAAACCATTCCACTGTTTCTTTTATTCCATCTTCCATTGAAAAAGCCGGAACAAAACCAGTAAGCTCATTTATTTTTGAATTGTCGCACCACAAACGTTGCACTTCACTTTTCCCTGGTCGAATGCGTTGTGGATCAACCACAAAATCAACAGTTGAATTCATACTTTTTTTAATCAATTCAAAAGTATCTTTAATTGAAATCTCAAAATTAGATCCAATATTAATTGTTTCTCCTACTGTTTTATCAGAAGTTGCAATTGCAATGAATCCGCGGCAAGTATCTTTCACAAAATTGAAATCTCGAGTTGGCGACAAATCTCCCACTTTAATTTCTGCCGCACCATTTGCTATTTGCGAAATGATGGTTGGAATTACAGCTCTTGCTGATTGCCTTGGCCCATATGTATTAAAAGGGCGCGCAGTTGCAACAGGTAAATCAAAAGCATTGTAAAAACTCATTGCCATATTGTCGGCACCAATCTTACTGGCACTATAAGGTGATTGAGGCTGTAAAGGATGCTTCTCATCAATAGGCACATAAAGTGCTGTTCCATAAACCTCAGAAGTAGAGGTGTGAATTATTTTTTCACAACCATTATCAAGTGCAGCCTGGCAAATATTTAATGTTCCTGTTACATTCGTGTCAACATAAGAAGTTGGTGCGATATAAGAATAAGGAATTGCAATTAATGCCGCCAAGTGAAAAACAACGTCAACCCCTTTAGTAATGTGTTTGCAATAATGAGGATCGCGGATATCACCAGAAAGCACTTCGATTTCTGCAAGGCCTTCTATTTGCTCTAACCAACCCCAATTATTAAACGAATTATATTGCGATAAAGCTTTTACTTTGCAACCTTGAGCTAATAACATTTCGGTTAAATGTGAACCGATAAAACCATCTGCTCCAGTAACTAATACTGTTTTACCTGTTAAATTCATGTACTGATATTTTTCTACTCTCTATTAAAATTAACGCGACGAATTGCAATATACTGATTTAAGCGCTTCTAAATAGCCCTTAAATCTACCTTTTGATCGTTAATCAATTATTCAATTCTTTTTCCATTAAGACACCTATATAACGTCTAATGCCTTCTTTCAAATCAATAGTTGGATCATAATTCAAAAATTCTTTGGCCTTATCAATTGACGCATAAGAATGCTCAATATCTCCTGCTCTTTTAGGACCATAAATTACATTAAACTCTCCATGCGAAAAATCATTTTCTTTAAAGCACTCCTGCATGGATTGAATTAGTTCATTTAACGTAATGGTGCTACCATAAGCAATATTATAAACAGTATTTAAGGCAGAACTGTCTTGAACCGTGGCTGCTAATACATTCGCTTGAATTACATTATCAATATATGTAAAATCGCGTGTTTGCTTACCGTCACCATTAACAGTAATTGACTTTCCTTCTTGCAGTAGTTTAATAAAACGAGGAATTACGGCTGCATAAACTCCATCAGGGTCTTGCCTTCTTCCAAACACATTGAAATAACGTAAGCCAATTGTTTCTATTCCATACAAACGCGTATAAACATCTGCATACATTTCATTTACATACTTTGTTACTGCATAAGGCGATAATGGTTTTCCTGTTTTATCTTCAGTTTTAGGCAAATGCTTATGATCTCCGTATACAGAAGAAGAGGTTGCAAAAACGAATCGTTTTACATTCGAATTTTTAGCTGCCTCCAACATATTTAAAAACCCAGTGACATTGTGCGCATTTGTATTTAACGGTGTTTCAATAGAACGAGGAACTGACCCCAAAGCAGCCTGATGAAAAATAATGTCAATACCTTCCGCGGCTTTCAAACAAACTTCATAATCTCTCACATCACCTTCAAAAAAACTAAATTGAGGATGATTTAATAAATGTTCTATATTCTCTTTATGACCTGTTAATAGATTATCTAAACAAATTACTTCATTCTTTTCCACCAAAAATTCGCAAAGATTTGACCCAATGAATCCAGCCCCTCCGGTAATTAGTATTCTTTTTCCCTCCAGCATTCTTATTTTTTTCCCAATCGTGTTCCCAAATAATACTTAAGCAAAGTTTTTTTAAACTCTCCTAAACCCAATATTTGAAACAATGTTATTTTCTTTTGATCTATTAATCGATAATATATTTTCTCCAAATGTTTTCTTAAAACCTGGTCCAACTCCTCAACAGGATAAAGTAACAACTTTTTATTTGCTTCACGTAAATGTTCAATATGGTTTTGATAATCTTTTAGACCAAAGGTTGATTTTCCCCGATTGTTTAGTTGTAAATGTATTGACAGATTTTTATCAGATGCTTCAATGCCCAAATCCGTTAACACCATTTTATAAAACTTTTTAAATGCCAAGTTCTTTCTTACCGTTATTTCGGCATTGTTATTATAGGCTGCTTGCCGGTATAAATAAAACTTGTCTGGAATGGCTGTTGTTAAGGTTAAATCCTTTAAACGATAAAACAAGTAATAGTCCTCCAATCTCCAAAATCGATCTACATATTCTATTTTGTTTCCCTTCATTACCGCCGTTCTAAAAATGGAAGAAGCATGCCCTATAGAATGTCCAAAAATCAAATTAGCTCTATTCATTAAAGGTGACTTTTCAAAGGTGCGCACCTTATTTTCAAGGCCAAAAGTTTCAATACTACTGCTACAAACTCCAACCTCCGGATTTTCATCCATAAAGTTCACAAGTGTTTGAAATCGTTCCGGCGTTGAGATATCATCCCCGTCCATTCGAATATAGTATTCAGTTTCAATACGGTTAAGCGCAACATTCATGGTGTCCACAATTCCAGAGTTAGACTCCTTTTCTATAATTACTAAGCGATCATCTTTGTAAGATTTAGCAATTTCGAGGCTATTATCAGTAGAGCAATCGTCTACAAAATAAATAATGAAATTGGCATAGGTTTGAGCTAACAAACTATCCAATGCCTCTTTTAAATAAGGTCCATTATTGTAATTGGGAATTAATACACTTAACCTTGTTTTCTCCACGCTCGTCATTGTTTTTTTCCAATGTTCAACATCTCTGCGCATAATACCGCATAATTCTTCTCCGCATCAAAAATACGCATGCATTGTTTTTGAATAACAGCTCGATAGTTCTGTGAATTCATTTCTCCATCAATTACTTTTCGAATTGCCATTGCGATTTCTGGCCCTTCAGCGTCCGGTTGAAGAACTACTCCAGTTTCATTTGTCACAATATCCAACACGCCCCCTACTCCAATAACTACAGCTGGAATCCCAAAACTTTGAGCTTCTATAATCGCCATTCCTAACCCTTCCGTTTCACTTGTATGTATAAACAGATTAACCGAATGATTTTTGTACAAATCAATAATAGCCGAATTAGGAATGTGACCTTTAAAATCCACAGAAATATTTGCAGGTAAATTTTTAACCTGAGTCTCTAGTTCTTCTCTTAAGTATCCTTCACCAAAATGTGTCCAATGAATATTTTTATCAGTAATTAATTTTAATGCCGCAACGGTTTTATCAATTCTTTTTAATGGAATCATATTCGCACAAGAAACCATTTGAATTGTACTTGATTCTTCTAATTGATTTAGTCCTTGCGTATAAATTCCGTAGGGCGCATAAACTAACTTCTCAGCTTTATACCCAATACCTTTTAAATGATTTAGTGCCACTGTTGACAAAACATAAACGTGGTTTACATGTTTATAATTAAAATACCTAAAAGGCATGTATTCACCTTCATGTCGTTCTTCAAAAATGTCATATCCATTTACTCTAAAATCAAACCCTGAAATTTTCTTTTTTAATTGAAGAATACTTAGAAGTAAAGCTCCGTCATTCATCCAAAAAGAGTAATGATGATTATCCTTATCATCATCTATTTCTTGCAAATAAGCTAAACCTAGTGCTTTACAATAAGCTATCGAGGTCATCCACCATTTCATTTTTTTCAAAATAAAAGAGCGTTTATTCGATTTCATCAATTCAACACCAATAATTCTAAATATCAACCAAAGACAGGAAAAAGTCTCTTTTTTACCCAAGTTTTTATTTACTTGATGTAAAGCATCATTTACAACAACATTATGTGGTAACTTTCTTAAATCTCCGTCCTTATCCAACGGAAAAAGCACGACTTCATCAAAACATTCGGCCATTTTAATCACCTCGGCTTCAAAAAACTGCTCGCCCAATCCATAGGGAAACTTATTTGAAATAATATTTAAGACCTTCTTTTTATGCATTAGAATAGAAGCTCAAATTTAATAAGGTTTTTAAGAGTAAGTAAATAAACGTAGTTGAAAACAGCATCATTTACAATTGCGCAAATTCATTTTGATTATTTAATATTGTACCTTTACCTCATAAAACGGAAACAGAAAAATGCGAAAAATACTCTTAACCGGTGGTGCAGGAAATGTGGGAAGTGCTATGGCTCAAGGACTTTTAAACGAGCCCGACACTTATCTAACGGTTGTAGATGATTTATCTACTGGAAACATTAATAAGTTACCTATAAACCATCCGAATCTTAAATTCATTAAAGCTGATGTAAATAATCGAGAGGAGATTACTGATATTATGTTATCAAATCAATTTGATTATGTTTTTCATTATGCTGCTTATGTTGGTGTTCGGCGTACGCAAGAAAATCCAATTCGAGTGTTAAATGATATTGATGGAATTAAAAACATTTTGTCTTTATCGAAAAACACAGGCGTTAAACGATTTTTTTTCTCCTCCTCTTCAGAGGTTTATGGTGAACCTGTTACCATTCCTCAACACGAAGAAACAACTCCGTTAAACTCTCGTGTTCCATATGCTGTTGTAAAAAATGTTGGCGAAGCATTTTGCAAGTCATACATGCAAGAATATAATTTGGATTACACCATTTTTAGATTCTTTAATACCTATGGACCAAATCAAACACAAGATTTTGTGATGAGCAAGTTTATTTCGCAAGCCTTGCAAAATAAACCAATCACTATTTACGGTGATGGCTCGCAAACAAGAACGTTTTGTTATGTTAGTGACAATATTGAAGCAACGATAAAAGCTTTAAATGATGATCTTTTCGTAAATGATGTCATCAATATAGGTGGGGAAACTGTTATTTCTATT
>CAKZON010000022.1 GCA_937136425.1 uncultured Crocinitomix sp. | reverse complement strand
CTTTTCGTTTTTTACAGGAAATATTCTGATTTAGAGTTTTGCAAAAGTTGTACCGTTCGTGACAAAAATTCGCTTTTAACTTGAAATAAAAATACTAATGATTAGCTCTTAAAATACCCCTTTTTACAATTGGTACTTTTTTATCATGTTTAAAATATTGATTGCTATTAAAATACGTTTTTTAAAAATAAAAATACAAATAGATATTAGAGATTTTAACGAATTAAAAAAAGAAAATATTTATTTAAAAAAAGATATAATTTATTTTGAATGCGTTGGATGAATATGAAGTATGAAATATGAATTCTTGCCGTTTTGGCTTGAATACCTTTTAATGAACGACAAAGCTAAATAAATTATTTTAAAGCTTTCGATTTGTCGGAAGCTTTTTTTTTACATTATTATTTAACCTTATAAAAATACAAAAATGGGATTATTAGACGGAAAAAGAGTAGTTATATTTGGGGTGGCGAATGATCGCTCAATAGCTTGGGGGATAGCAAACCAACTAAAAGAGCAGGGTGCCAGTATTGCTCTTTCATATGTAAATGATGCAATAAAAAGAAGAGTCGAGCCACTAGCTGAAAAACTAGGGGCTGCTAATATTTATGCTCCTGATATTGATGAGTGGTCTTATCGTAATGCGCAAGAGAATGTAGCATTAAATTCATGCTCAAATGTAACCATTGACCATGGTGACCACACTTTACTAGAAGGAAGAACGTTTGATTTGATTATTGCAAACATTAATAAAAACATCTTAATTAGCCATTTTGAGCATTATGCATCAGTTTTGGTTAATGATGGCATTTTATTGATTAGTGGTTTTTTTGAAACCGATAAAAGTGATTTAGTGGCGCATGCAGAAAAATTTGGCTTTGTTTTTGAAAGAATAGATACTAAAGATGAGTGGGCGCTAATTCAATTGACGTTGAAAAAATAAATGTTGAATCGATTTTTAAGGTTCAATATGTCGAAACTATTGGTGTTCTGATTCGTGTGTTTATACTGAATTAGAACCATTTTAACATTAAATAGAACAATAAATGAGAGCAGCATTATTAGGAATAATTTTAATATTTTCAGGTGTTTTACATGCGCAGTTTTCAGGAGATCCAGAACAGTTTTTAAAGGATATTAATAAGCATTTAGGAGCATCCAACCGAATGAAAACAAAGGAGTTTATGGATGTCTTTGAGCCCAATTGGCTTACAAACTTCTCCTCTGATTATCAGAATAAAGTTATTTCAACCAGTAATCTAATTGTTTCTAAAAGACTTCCGCCTTTTCCAGAATTATACGGTTATTTATTATCTGTTCATTCTTTCGTATTGACTAATCAGCCTGAAGAAAGCTTTAATTCATGGCACGCCACAATTGATGCCTTGCTGGAGAGTAAAAAAGTAAAAAAGTTTAGAAACTTTATTGAAATATGTGCCGATTTCTTTACTGATGGCACAATTTATTATTCTACCAACCACATTTGGAAAGTAACTGGTGGTACTTACCTATTTGAGTTTGTAAAGAATAGTCCTAAAATTGAGTTTAAAAATGTTGATTTACAATGTTATGTCGTTAATCGAAAAGCAGATAAAAAATCAAATCCTTATTTTGACAGTACAATAGTTAGAAATACAACAGGTTTATATGAACCTTTAATTAATAAATGGACCGGTAGAGGAGGGACTGTAGATTGGCAAAAAGTAGGTTTAGATCCTGGGCGTAATTATGCTGAAATTACAGATTATATGATGTCGCTTAAAAGCACAAAAGTAGAGTCTGATTCAGCTTTGGTTTATACGGATTATTACGAAACACCACTTTATGGAACATTTAGTGATATTGCAAAAAAAATCAATCGTGAGGTTGATCGAGTTTATCCACAATTTACATCTTTCAGTAAAAAAATTGTTAGAAAAGATATCCTTCCTGAGGTTGATTATGTCGGAGGATTTGCAATTGAAGGGGCAGATTTTAGTGGGGTGGGGTATGACTCTGAACCCGCAACAGCTTTGTTTTATAAAGATGGAAAACCATTTGTAAAAGCAAGTGCATTAAGAATTAAGTCAAATAAGTCTTTGCTTACTTCATCTGAGTGCGAGGTTACTATTTACTTAACAGACACTGATTCAATTTTCCATCCCGGATTAGAGATTCGTTATGATTTGAATTCGCTTGAGTTTGCTAGAGGAAAAGAAGGGATTTCGCAAGCACCGTTTAAAGATTCTTATCACAAGTTAGACATGTATGTTGATCGTATTGTGTGGTCAAGAGATGATCCTAATTTGGATATGGTTTGGCATCCATTAAGTTCTAGAAAATTTGCAAAGTTTGAGTCTCAAGATTATTTCAACCAAAAGGTATATAATGAAATTCAAGCTATGAATCAGGTTAACCCATTGGTAGCTATTTATCAATATGCTTACAAGTATGATCTGGATGTGATTACAGTTGCACAAGCATCAGGAGGAATGGGATATACTAATGAACAAGCAATACCAATTTTGCTAAAATTAGCTAACCAAGGTTTTATTAATTACAATAAATCTAAAAAGGTAATCACAATTCAGCCAAAGCTTAAAAAATATATTGATGCGCGTGCTGGAAGGAGTGATTATGATAATATTGTTTTTGTATCTAATTTGTTAGAAGTAAAGAAAAAACCAGCTTTTAATACAGATGGTACGCCTGACAAATCGGCTGCGGCTTATAATGCACAGGCAGACTCTTTGAATAAAAGAAAATCAATGGTAACGAGCTTTGGTTTATTGAATATTAAAACATTAGATTTTACATTAAATGAAATTGATCCGATTGAAATTTCTCCAGTACAAAATGTGGTAGTTTTTCCTGAGGCTGGAAATTTATTAATGAAAAAGAACCGTGATTTCTTATTCTCTGGTGCTATTATGGCAGGTAAGTTAGAGGTGTATTTAGAGGAGGGCGCATTTGATTATGAGAATTTTAAACTGCATTTGCTTGAAGTAGACGCAGGACTGCTCCGGGTTGCACCGATTTTTGGAGGTAGCGATCGCTTAATCCCAATGTATTCTCATTTTAGCAAATTAAAAGGGACAATAGAAATTGATGACGCGAGTAACCGTTCTGGTAAAGAAAATGAGCGTTTCCATCAATATCCAATTTTAAAATCTAAACAAGATTGTTTTGTTTATTATAATCATGATGCTATTTATAACGGGGTTTATGATAGCTCAGATTTTTATTTTAAAGTTGATCCATTTGATTTTGACAGTTTGGACAATTTTGCTGAACGTACTGTTAAATTCAAGGGTGAATTACGCTCGGCTGGTATCTTTCCTGTATTTGCAGAAGAAATATCCATTCAAGAAGATTACTCATTTGGATTTAAAACAAAAGCTCCTGAATCTGGGTTTGATTTTTATGGAGAGAATGCCAAGTTTGAAAATGAGATAAGATTGAGTAATGATGGATTAAGAGGTGCAGGAGAAATTAACTTTTTAACCTCAAATTCGGTGAGTGAGGATTTTGTTTTCTTCCCAGATTCAACAATGGGAGTGTCGCAATATGTTAATAAGCCACAAACAGCAAGCGAAGGGATATCTGTTCCTGACGTAACAGGGAAAGACGTTATTGTAACTTACGTTCCTGAGCAAAAAGTATTAAAAGTTCGGACAGACAGAAACCCTTTGGTATTCTTTGATAAAGAGGCGCAAATGAAAGGGGCAACGGCATTAACTGATAAAGGAATGTCCGGTAAAGGGCTAATTTACTTTAAAGATGCAGAGTTAGGTTCTAAAGATTTTTCATTTAAACGTTGGGTAATTGATGCAGATACATCCGACTTTAACCTGTTAGGTAAAGAGGTAGAGTCAGAAGATGGATTGGAAAACCCATTGTCGTTTGATTCAAAAAACTTGAATGCTCATGTTGATTTTGAGGAACGCAAAGGAGAGTTTAAATCCAATGCAGGAACGTCAGTTACCGAGTTTCCAAAAAATCAATACATCTGTTATATTGATATGTTTACATGGTTAATGGATCAAGATGAAATGGAGTTATCTGCTGCAGAAACAGGAGACGTAGCAATAGAGTCTGGATTAGATTTGGCAGGTTCCAACTTCTTCTCCATCCATCCTGATCAGGATTCATTAAACTTTAAAGCTCCAAAAGCTAGATTCTCATTGTCTGAAAATGTCATTTATTGTGAAAAAGTAACCTTCTTGGATGTAGCGGATGCTCGAATCTTTCCAGAAGATGAAAACGTGATTATACGTAAGAAAGCGAAAATGGATCCATTCGAAAACGCCGAAATTGTAGCCAATTTCATTACAAAATATCACAAGATTACAGAGGCGCATGTAGAGGTTTTAGCAAGACGAAAATATGAAGCAAGTGGAAAATATCCATATGTAGATAGCGAAGAGAATATTCAAACTATTTATTTTGAGAATATAGGGTTAGATACCGCTTACCAGACAGTTGCGAAAGGCGTGATTGAGGAAGATGCTAACTTTAGGCTTAGTAGTAAGTTTGATTTTTATGGAGGTGTTGAATTATTTGCTTCAAAACCATTTTTAATTTTTGATGGAGCAACTAGAATTAATCATGATTGTAATCAATTTGCAAGAAACTGGTTAACATTTAGAACAGATGTTGACCCGAATAATATTCAAATTCCTGTTGCAGGTGGAGACTTGAAAGATTTGGAAGGAAATGGAATTGCGATTGGGTTGGTAAAACGTAATACGTCTGATTCTGATAGTTTGGAGATTTATCCAGCATTCTTATCTGCGCTTGAAAACGAATCTGACCATATTTTATTTACATCTACTGGTGTATTGAACTATAATGAAGTTGCTAAAGAGTTTAGAATTTCGAGCCCTGAAAAATTAATTAATAGAGCTGAATCAGGAAACTATATTGCCCTGCATATTGAAAGTTGTTCTATGGAAGGAGATGGATTGGTTGATTTAGGAATTGACTTACCTGGGGTTGAGTTTGAAACTTATGGAAATGTAAGTTACAATACAGCTACAAAGGCTACGACAATGAATCTATCAGGAGGATTAGATTTCTATTTTGACAAAAAAGCTATGGAATTTATTTCAAATGCAATTGCTGGAGCAGAAGGAATTTCAGGTGTTGATTTAGGTCGTACAACTTTTGAACAAGCCGTGCAAGAACAAGTGTCGAAAGAGGAGGCTCAGAACCTAAAAGCAGATTATGCTGTTGATGGTGTTGTTAAAAAATTCCCTAAGGAATTGAATAAGCAAATTTATATGACAAACCTAAGAATGAAGTGGGATGATAGAGCTTTAGGTTTTGTTTCTGAACCTATCACAGGAATTGCTGGTTTGAATGGGGTGCCGTTGTTTAAAGATTTTACAGTAAGATTAGCTTTAGAATACACTGTAAATGGAGCAGATAGAGGAAATAAATTGGGTTATTTAATTGAAATGCCAGGTGGAGATAAACCGGGGAACTACTATTATTTCCGTTTTGAAAGAATAAAAAAGGCAACCGTAATGAGTTTAATTACGAGTGACAAAGCCATGCAAAATTATATACTCGAATTAAAAGATGATAAGCTCAAGGAAAAAGACTTTTCATATGCCCTACGAACTAAAAACGCAGCAGCATATTTAAGTACTTTTAGAACCTTCTGGGGAGAATAAAAAATTGAACAAACAAATAAAAAGCTACGCTAATTCAATTTAGGGTAGCTTTTTTGTATTTTAGAAGTTGCGTTTTAATTGAACCTTTATAGCATTTATGCGTACTATAGCTATGGTGGGTAGAAGATTTTCTATCAGGCCAAATAGAAAATGAAATATTATTTAAAATTTATACTACTGCTATTCGCTTGCTGGTCAATGACTAGTATAGCCTTGTCCCAAGAAACATTGGATGAAAAAAAGGTGCGTGCAGATGCTCTTTTTAAGGAGAAAAAATGGAGCGAAGCTGAACCTGTTTATGCCAGTATAATTTCTAATACTCCAAAAAATCACGATTTAAATTTCAGATACGGTACTTGTTTACTAAATGGATCAAAAAAAATAGAAGATGCAATTATTCGTTTGCGTTATTCTGTCTCTGGGCAGGGAATTGACGCACGAGCTTATTATTATCTTGGGCGAGCTTACCATTTAAATTATCAATTTAATGATGCCATAAAGCAGTACGATAAATTTAAGCAAGTTGCAACAGCAAATCAATTAAAGGATATTGATGTAGAAACAGATATTAAAGCCTGTGGATATGGTAAAAGGTTATTGGCTAACGTTACTGATATGGTGGTGTTAAACAAAACGGAAATTAAGACCGAAACCTTTTATGACCTCTATGATTTGGATGATATTGGAGGGCAATTTTTGGTGACTGATATGTTCCAGTCAAAATTGGATAAGAAACGAAACCACCGCCCAATGATTCATTTCCCGTCTGAGTCTCCTTATATCTATTATTCTAGTTATGGTGATGATGGCGCAACAGGATTAGATATTTATGTGAAGCAAAAATTACCAGGCGGAGAATGGTCCTTGGCGCAAAAAGTTAGAGGTAATGTAAATACCTATCAAGATGAGGCTTTTGCATATATGCATCCAAATGGTCAGTATTTATATTTCTGTTCTAGAGGACATAACTCAATGGGCGGTTATGATGTTTTTCGTTCACGTTACAATCCAAATGATCAAACTTTTGGAAAACCTGAAAATCTTGATTTTGCCATTAGTTCACCTGATGATGATTTATTATTTGTAGTAGATAGTTTAGATCGGATGGCTTACTTCTCATCTGCCCGTGAAAGCAGCCAAGGAAAAATAACGGTTTACAAAGTACGGGTAGATAGAATTCCTATGCAAATGGCCATTGTAAAAGGTAATTTTTTAAATACAATTGATGGTTCAAAAAAGGAAATTGAAATTGAGGTGATTGATTTCTCTACGGGACGAACTGTAGGGAAGTATAACTCAAAGGCAACAAACGGTGATTATCTGATTACTTTTCCAAGAAGTGGAAAATATCGATACTATGTGACGGAAAAAGGAAGCGACATTACAGATGAATTTATAGTTGAATTACCTTATACCAAAGAATTAAAACCACTCAAACAGAGTCTTACACTAAAAACAGATGATCAAGGACAGGAGTACATGGAGTTGATGAATCGATTTGGTGAAGAGTTTGATGACCCTGTTGCAGTTTTGGCAGAGGTATATCGTGAATTGTCTGTTTTACCACCAAATTCGGAGAAGTTTAATCTAGACTCTTTGGATGCTTTGAAAGCAACGGATGAAATTTTTGTGGATGCAGGATTGGACCCTTTTATTACTGATGATGGATTAGAAACCATTTTGGCAGACGTGATAGAAGATCTCACTTTTGCAAAAACCGAAGAGGAGAGGCAAATGAACATTGCCTACAATTTGGCACAGGAAAAAAGTGATTTGGCCAATGAGAAAATGGTTGAGCTAAATGATTTAATAGAGCAAGCCGAGAATGTTTCAGACCCCAAAGAAAAAAACAGCATCCTTAAGCAAGTTCTAACTCAAAAAGATGAAATAGAAGATTTAAATAACGAGGCGCAAAGTTTAATAGAATTGGCTGAAAGTATTGAAACATCTATTGCTGATAAAGAACAGCAAATAGAAACAGCGAATGAAATTCTGGATAAAGCAAAAGTATTATCGGATGGTGATCGTGCAGGATTAACAGCTTTAGTTGGGGACAATAAGTCATTCTTTGAAGAGAATGTAAAAGACAATCCGCCAATATTAAGCGCTGTAACTAACGCCTTGCAAGATGGGGCAAACGAGCAAAAACGAGTACAAGAATTAAGTGCCGAAATTTCTGATCTGTCTAAAAATAAACGCGACTTAATTGCTGAAAATAAAATATTGGAAAACCAGCTGAAGAATGAAAAGAAGAAAAAAAATATTGCAGAGATTCAGCAAAAAATAGCGGATAATGAATCGGATATTAGTGTGCTTGAAAATAGTATTTCAAATAAATCTGACGAATTGGATGAAGCACTAAAAGGAAATGACTCAGTGCGGAGCGGTATTGCTGCAGCATTAGTGTTGAAAGATGATTATTCTAATTCAAACTATGAAAAACCATTGTCTGATTCTGAAAAAAGAGAGATTGCTCAAAAAGTACAGTCTAATAATTTAGAAGAAAGCCTAGCGTTGGTAGATGATGTATTGGAAGAAAACAATGTATCAGCATTCAATATTGACTTGTATGCCAATAATGAGGAGACGAGTGGTTACTCTTTAGAGCAATGGAATGACGAGATTGATAAAGAAGCAGAGCGATTACGACAAGAAAAATTGAAAGCATCTGCAGAAAAGCAAAAGCAAATTCAAGAAGAAATTGATAGACTAGAACGCTTAAGACAAGAAAAAATTGATAAATGGGAAGTTATTGAGGAAGATCCGAAGTCAATTAATCCGGAAATTAATCAAGATGATATCGTACCAAATTATACCAAACGCAAACAAAATCTAGATGAAATAGTAAATGAAGGCGATCGTAAAAAAGCCGCGGTAGAGTTAAACTATGAGGTTATTAAAGAGATTGCGGAGGAGCGCAATAAATTAGAAGAAATTTTAGCGGATGATCCGAAAGCTAAAAATGTACAGGAAAGATTAAAGAATTTAGACATTTTAGAGCGTGAGATCAAAGCTGATATTGAGAAAGATGAAGAGTGGATTGTAGAAAATAATGAAGACACTTCCTTTAATAAGGATGAGTTATTGACCAGTTTAGATCCAAACTACCAACGTAAAATCAATGATGCATATGAAATCATTGATGAGGACGAACGTAATAAAGCGATTAGTGATTTGAACGAAGTAATTCTTGAAAAATCAAATGAGCGTATTCAAGAATTGCAAGCTATTTTGGCATCAGACCCTGATAATAAAAGAGCAAAAGAAGAATTAGTTTATTTAGAAGAGTTGGTAGATGAAATTGGACAGAACAAGGAACAACCTCTTGTAGAGCCTACGCCAATTAACGTAGATGAACTTTCTGCAGAGGTAGATTTCAATGATTTGATTAAACCTTGCTGAGTTCCTCACAGACGTGCACATCATGTTACTGGAGTTAAAACGATCAGTGACTTTAGGAGCAGACACTCGGTGCTCGTCTCCTCTGGATGAGACCTTC
>CAKZON010000021.1 GCA_937136425.1 uncultured Crocinitomix sp. | reverse complement strand
AATCATCTGTGAATATAAGTTATGAACATGAGAAAACATTTTGCCCTAAAAATTTTAGTTATCCTAACTGTTTTTGCAACAACAAGTTGTAAAAAAGGAAACAAAGGAGGATCAAGAGCTACTGGTTGGAAAATTAATTCCAAAGAAGGTGGTTTTCAATACAACACACAATACAAAGAGCAGGAAACTGCACCAGGAGTTGTGTTTATTGAAGGTGGTACATTTACAAAAGGACAAGTAAATGATGATCCAATGCATGATTGGAACAACTCTCCAAATCAGCAACACGTTCAATCTTTTTACATGGATGAAACAGAGGTGACGAACATCATGTACATGGAATACTTGGATTGGACTAAAAAAGTATATCCGCCAGAAAATGAAAATTTTACAAAAATATATGACGGTGTTGTTCCTGACACTCTAGTTTGGAGAAACAGATTAGGTTACAACGAAGTAATGACAAACAATTACTTACGTCACCCTGCATACCAAAACTACCCAGTTGTTGGAGTTAGTTGGATTCAAGCAAACCAATTTTGTGTATGGAGAACAGACCGTGTAAATGAAAGCGCTCTAGAAGAAAACGGTTATTTAAAAGAAGATGCTAAAATTACTGATGTAACTGCAGACAGTAACTTCAACACACATACATACATTATTTCTCCTACATCTACATATGGTGGAAACGAAGAAATATTAAATGGAGGGAAAAAGAAAAGTAAAAATCCTCAGACTAATGCAGATGGTGAAGAAATTAACATCTACGCAACAAGATCTACAGGTATTTTACAACCAGGATATAGACTTCCTACAGAAGCTGAATGGGAATTTGCTGCCTTAGGAATGTCAGAAATTAGAAGTTATAACGTTCATAGAGGTAGAAAAAAATACCCATGGAGTGGTCAATACACAAGGTCTGGGAAAAGAGTAACAAGAGGTGACCATAACGCCAACTTTAAACAAGGAGATGGTGATTACGGTGGAATTGCTGGATGGTCTGATGATGGTGCAGATGTTACTGCAGAAGTAATGTCATACGACCCGAATGATTTTGGACTTTATGATATGGCAGGAAATGTTGCTGAATGGGTTGCTGATGTTTACAGACCTATTGTTGATGATGAAGTAAGTGACTTTAACTACTATAGAGGTAATGTTTATACGAAAAATAAGATTGGTGACGATGGAAAAGTAGCAATTGTTACTTCTGACTCAATTGGATACGATACTCTACCAAACGGAAAAGTAATAGCAACTGCATTACCTGGACAAATTGCTCAAGTAGCTGTAGATGACAACGAAACTTACTTAAGAACTAACTTCAACAAATCAGACAACATCAACTATAGAGATGGTGACAAAGCTTCAAGTAGATATTTTGCTGCAGGAGGTGATGATGAAGGTAGTGATGACGAAGCTGCAAAAGGTGATGAATCAAGAAAAATGTATAACTCACCTAAACACTCTGTAACTGTTGATTCTGCTGGAGTAATGACAAAAGAATACGACGAGTCTTCTAAAAGAACATCATTAGTAAATGATGAAGTAAGAGTTTACAAAGGTGGTTCTTGGAAAGATAGAGAATATTGGTTAGACCCTGCACAAAGAAGATTCTACCCTGAAGCTATGGCAACTGACTACATCGGATTTAGATGTGCAATGTCAAGAGTTGGAGCAAAATCAAAAGGAAAAGGAAACAGAAAATCTCCAAGATAATATCTCGATTTTCTCATAATAACACAAAAAAGCTCTAATTTTATTAGAGCTTTTTTTATGAAATTTTTTACACATGAGCATCTCTGAAATTTACGAAATATTCCAAAAGTGCACAGGAATAAGTACCGACACAAGAACACTTCAAACCAATAATTTATTTATTGCCTTAAGCGGCGATAACTTCAATGGTAATAAATTCGCCGAGCAGGCACTAGAAAAAGGTGCCTTATACGCAATAATTGACGACAGAGATTATCATTCTGAAAACACTATTCTTGTAAAGAACACGCTAAAAACATTACAAGATCTAGCAAATTACCACAGAAAAAAACTTAACACCACTATTATAGCGTTAACCGGAAGTAACGGAAAAACAACTACTAAAGAACTAATCAATGCCGTTATATCAAAAAAATACAACACCACAGCAACTGTAGGTAACCTAAATAACCATATCGGCGTACCCTTAACACTGCTATTAATGACAACAGATACTGAGGTTGGCATAGTAGAAATGGGCGCTAATAATTTCAGGGAAATAGAATTACTATCAAATATCGCTCAACCAGACTTTGGATATATTACAAACTTTGGAAAAGCACACCTAGAAGGATTCGGTGACATAAATGGCGTAATAAAAGCGAAAAGCGAACTCTACACATATTTAAGACAAAACCAAAAAATGGCATTTGTAAATAATGACAACAGTGAGCAAGTAAAACAATCAGAACACATAAAAAGCTTCACCTTTTCCGAAGAACAACACAGTAACACTAAAATTGAATTCATTGAGGCAAATCCATTCGTACATGTGAATTATAAAAATAAGACAATAAAGAGTAATTTAATTGGTCAATATAATTTTACCAACATTGCCGCAGCAATTGCTATGGGCGAATATTTTAATGTTGACACTGAACGCATTTGTGAAGCCATAGAGAACTATCATTCTTCAAATAACAGATCACAAATAATCCACAAAGGGACAAATAAAATAATCCTTGACGCATACAATGCTAACCCAACAAGCATGAAAGCTGCACTTGAAAACTTTAACCAACTTGAAGCTAGCAACAAAGTAATCTTTATTGGAGACATGTTTGAACTAGGAGATACAAGCAAAGAAGAACATCAAAACATAGTAGACTATATTGAATCTATGACACTAAGGAGCTGTAACATTTTAGGCAAACATTTTAAAGACACAAGTCACTCTAATAAAATTAAATCATATGTCGATTTTAAAGCCCTAGAAATCGACTCAATAGATCAATTAGAAGATTGTAGCATTCTTATTAAAGGCTCAAGAGGAATGGCTTTAGAACGCATTTTAGATTTACTTTAAAAACCACTAGTAGACATAAAAAAAGCGTTACAGAAATGTAACGCTTTTTTTTGTGGGTGATGAGGGATTCGAACCCCCGACCCCCTCGGTGTAAACGAGGTGCTCTGAACCAACTGAGCTAATCACCCTTATTATTACAATCAGAAACTAAGTGGGCAATGAGGGATTCGAACCCCCGACCCCCTCGGTGTAAACGAGGTGCTCTGAACCAACTGAGCTAATTGCCCTAATAACTGATTGCGGGTGCAAATATAACATCTATTTTTAAGTTTGCAATGTTTTTTTGGGGAAATTTTAAAGAATTTCAGCAACCACAAAAGTACTTCCACCAACATAGATAACATCTTCTTTTGACGCCTTTTCTTTAGCTACACTAAATGCCTCACTTACAGAACAATGACAACTTCCTCTAATACCTAATTCTAGAGCTTTGTCCTGTAACACTAAAGCAGGTAATGTTCTTTTATTATTTGGCGCACAGAAATAATACTTAGCTAGTTTAGGTAATAATTGTAGAACAGAAAGAACATCTTTATCAGAAACCATACCTATGACAATATGCAATTTATCAAATGTTTCCAATTGCAATTGAGCCATGGTAAGTGATAAACCTTCTTTATTATGTGCAGTATCACAAATAATTTTTGGCTGTTCTTGCAACACTTGCCAACGCCCTTGCAGACCAGTATTTATAACAACGTTTTTTAAACCATTAACAATAGCCTCTTCCGATACTTTAAACCCTTTTAACTGATGTAAGACCGCAACAACACCTTTATAATTTTTAGCTTGATAACTCCCCATCAAATCAGTTTCGTACACCCTGTCAATCTCCTGATCTGCAAATACGATTTTAGAATGTTCTTTAAAAGCTTTATGTTCAAATACAGAAGCAATTTCTTTTTGAAGTTCACTGATAACGACTGGTACATTCTGTTTAATAATTCCAGCTTTTTCTTTAGCAATACTTTTTATGTCATTTCCTAAAAATGCTGTATGATCAATACCAATATTTGTAATTAAGGACACTTCTGGTTTTATAATATTTGTAGCATCTAAACGTCCACCAAGCCCTACTTCAATTATTGCTATATCAACCAGTTCTTTTGCAAAATATTCGAAAGCTAAGCCAACAGTCATTTCAAAAAAAGACAACCCTTGAGTCTCAAAAAAAGCTTTGTTTTCTGAAACAAATGCTATAACCTCATCTTCTGAAATATTTTCTCCATTGATTTTAATACGCTCCCTAAAATCTTTTAAATGTGGTGAGGTATACAAACCTACTTTGTAGCCCGCTTCTTGCAATATAGAGGCAAGCATATGACTTGACGATCCTTTACCGTTTGTTCCGCCAACATGAATGGTTTTAAATTTCAAATACGGATTTCCAAGATGATGAGATAAGCTGATGATATTAGACAAGTCAGCTTTATAAGCTGACTTACCAATTTTTTGATATGCAGGAAACTGACTGAATAACCAGTCTAAAGTTTCTTTATAAGTCATCTAATGTAGACTAAAGTTGTATATAATTTTCCCTATTTGTTTTTCAGGAGCATTAGCGGCAGCCTGCCATTTGGTTTTTAAAGCTGCTTTTTTAGCTTCAGCCAACAGACAGCTTTCAGTAGTTGTACTTCCTTTAGCTCCTGGAGTTGCTGCAATTACTTTCCCTAACCGATCTACCTTTATTGACACCACAACCCTACCTTCTTTTTTACACGGATAATCAGGTATTGGCCTACGTAATGGCAACCTACCTATTAAATCGTAGTTACCTCCTGAACCATTCCCAGGATTGGTATAATAATCAGGCGCATTAGGGTCGCCGTTTTCATGTCCTTTATCTCCAGCCTCATTATCATCACCTTCACTTCCTGATGATGTTCCATCTGCAGGAGGTCCATTTAAAACACTTGACAAAGCGTCTTCAGTTGATTTATCTGGTTTTGGTGGTGTAGGCTCTTTTTTAGGCTCAACCTTTGGTATTTCTTTTGGTTTATCAACAGGCACAACTTCTTTAGGTTGTTCTTTCGGAACTTCTTTTACAGGTGTTACTACAGGAACCTCTTCTACCGTTTCTTCTGTAATGACATCTTCAACTACTTCTTCAACAACCTCTTCTACGGGTTCTGTGATTTCTTCTACAACTTCCTCAACTGGTTCTTCAGGAGTTACATCTTCTACAGGCTGTGTTTTCAATTCTTCCAATGGCTGATCATCTCCAGAACCAACATCTGTAGTTCCGAAATTTACTTCCATACCATATTCCTCTGGGGGATCTGGTGCAGATAAAATCACATGAAAAAACATCCATAAAAATATAATGAACAACGACAATACAGTAAGCATGGCCGCGCGTCTTTCATTTTCATTTTTAATTACTTTTTTCATACTTCTAAATTTATTTTGATCGTACAGCCAAAGTTGATTTTATTTTATTTCTGTTTGCAATATCCATCACAAACACAAAATCTTTCAACTCTACAGTTTCATCGGAACGCAATACAATACTTGGCTTTTCTAAATCCCCTATTTTACTTAAAATATAATCTTCTAATTGCTCCTTAGCAACTCGCTCTGTATCTACAAAATACTCTAAATCTTTAGTGATGTTAACAGACAAACTCTTTGACTGCGCTGTTTTACCTCCAGATTTAGGTAATAGTAAATCAATTGCGTTAGTTGATACTAATGTCGATGCAATCATAAAAAAGATCAACAATAAGAACACAATATCAGTCATAGATGACATATTGAATTCTGGCGTAACTTTATTTCTTCCTCTAATATTCATAAGTATACGTTTAAGCAGGTTCGTTTAATAAATCGAAAAACTCTAATGAGTTTGCTTCCATCGTATAAATAATTTTATCCGTTTTTACTACCAAATGGTTGTATGCCATATAAGCCACAATACCAACAACTAACCCCGCAACAGTAGTTGTCATTGCTGTATACAATCCATCGGCTAATGTTTTTATATCAATATTTCCACCAGAGTTGGCAATTTCAAATATCGAGATAATCATCCCAACAACTGTACCAAGAAATCCAATCATTGGCGCAACTCCAGATATTGTTGCTAAGACACTTACATTCTTCTCTAACTTATAAATTTCTAATCTACCAGCGTTTTCTATAGCCGTATGGATATCCTCTAAAGGTTTCCCTATACGAGAAATTCCTTTTGCAATTAATGCAGACACTGGCGATTTATCTTGTGCACATAATAAATTTGCGCCTTCGATATTTCCGCTTGTAATATGATCTTTAATCTGATTCATGAAATTTACGTCTACTTTTGCTCCAGACTTAATAGCCAACAAACGCTCAAAATAGATATATAAAGCAACTGCTAATAAAATAAACAAAAGACCAATTATAACTTGACCTCCAATTCCGCCTTCCCTTATCAAATTGATAACAGAAAATTCTTTTTTAGCGACTATTTCTCCTTCTAAATTTGTTACTGCTTCTTGAGCTACTTCTTGAATAGTTAGCGACATATATTTCTTTTTATGTGATTATTATTATTCAAACGAAAATACAACTCCTAAATTGTTTCGTTCTAATTTTTATTAAAAATATCGATTTTAAATGTATGACAAATTACATTCATATTTCTTAAAACTGTATTAAAAAAAAAACGAGCAATTCATAATGAACAGCTCGTTTTAATTCTATTTAACTAAATGGTTAGGCTCCCAATAGACCTCTAATGATTATAAAAGCTACAGAACCAACAACAAATCCAATAAAAGCTAACCATGTGATATTTTTAAAATACCAGAAGAAAGAAATTTTTTCCATCCCCATAGCAACTACTCCTGCTGCCGAACCAATGATTAACATACTTCCTCCAGTACCTGCAGAAAATGCAATAAAATGCCATAACGGGTCATTTAATTCGTTTGAAAACATTCCTAAACTTGCTGCAACTAGAGGCACATTATCAATTACTGCGGATCCAATACCAAGTAACATTACTACAACATCAGAATTTGGTATTGTTGTATTTAAACTTTCAGCGAAATGAAATAACATTCCTAAACTTTCTAATGCAGCTACCGCCATTAAAATTCCGAAGAAAAATAATACACTAGGCATTTCGATTTTAGATAACGATTTGTGTACAGGACTATGATGTCCACTATCATCTACGTGGTCTCCTAAAGAAGAAATACTAAAGTGTCTTGTACTAAATATTTCAGCAAACGCACAAACCACACCTAATGACAACATCATACCTACGTATGGAGGCAGGTGCGTAATTGTTTTAAATAAAGGCACAAAAAGTATCATCCCCAAACCTAAGTACAACATTATCGGGCTATATTTTGTTTCATGTATTTCCGCTGCATCTACTTCTATTTCACTTTCTAAATTTCCTTTAAAAGGTTTAGTTAATGATGCAATAAACACCGGCACTACCATACACAATAATGATGGTACAACTAGATATGTAATTAACATATCAGTAGATACTTTATTACCAATCCACAACATTGTAGTTGTAACATCTCCAATAGGAGACCAAGCACCACCGGCATTAGCGGAAATGATAATCATACCCGCAAACCAAATACGTGTTTCTTTCTTATTAACTATTTTCTGCAATATGGTTAATAAAACAATTGTCGCTGTTAAGTTATCAATAATTGCAGACAGAATAAATGCTAAAAATGCAAATATCCAAAGTAGTTTTTTCTTGTTCTTTGTTTTGATATAACTTTTAAATGTTGAAAAACCATCAAAATGATCAATGATCTCAACAATTGTCATTGCACCTAATAAGAAGAATAAAATCTCTGCGGTTTTACCCAAATGATGTAGTAACGTCTCTTCCATCAAGTGTAATTTAGCTTCGTGATTCAAAGCTCCAAACGCGTCAAGAAGTTTATGTTGTCCTGAATCAAACCAGTTTTGAAAATCATCAATTCCAAAAGCAATTGCAGCCCAACATACGGCCATCATTATCAAAGCTGGTATAAGCTTATCAATTTTTAAATTGTGCTCAAGTGTAATTGCTAAGTACCCTAATACGAATACTACTACTATAAATATTTCCATTTTAATTATTTTACTTTTTTTATTATTTACCCTGTATTTACATCAACTGTTTCAACGCTATTTCAAATGCAGTTTTACATATTTCAGTTTTATTACTATTCGTATCATGTGTTTTTGTTAGCGCATTTTTAATAATATTTGACGTATCATCAAATATAGATTTATCTTGCATTGGTTGTTCAACTCGTGACTCCATTAAATAAGCAAACACACGTGCTATACCACAATTTGAAATAAAATCTGGCAATAAACTTAGGTGCTTATCCGTATGCTCCATAATTGGGCCGAAGAAAATTTCTTTATCTGCAAAGGGCACATTCGCTCCTGGAGAAATTACTTCTAAACCAGTATTGATCATTTGTTGTACCTGATCTTGAGACACTAATCTTGACGCTGCAGCCGGGACAAATATCTCTGCTGGCAGACTCCATATTTTTTCATTAATTTCAGAAAATGGAATCATTTGACTAGAAACTAATTTATTCCCATCTTTATTTAAAAATAAAGTTTTCATTTCCTCCATAGAAAATCCTGCTTCATTTATCAAACCACCATCTCTATCAATAATACCAACAACTTTAGCACCTAATTGTGTTAAGTAATAAGCTGCCGCAGACCCTACGTTTCCGAAACCTTGTACAATAGCACGTTTTCCAGAAATATTCCCGCCGTAAATATTATAATAATGTTTTACCGCTTCTGCTACTCCATACCCAGTTAGCATGTCTGCAACTGTGTATTTTTTAGATAAATCTGGTGAATAAGTTTTGTCTTCAATAACTTTAATTACACCTTGACGTAACTGACCAATTCTATTAATTTTATCAGCTTCAGTTGGTTTGAAATGTCCATTAAAAATTCCTTCTTGCGGATGCCAAACACCACAACTTTCTGTGATTGGAATGACGTCTTTATCTGCGTCTACATTTAAATCACCACCAGTTCCGTAATAATGTTTTAACAACGGTGTTACAGCTTTGTACCAACGTTCTAAAACGCCGCGCTTTCTTGGGTCATTCGGATCAAAATTAATTCCTGATTTCGCACCTCCAATTGCAGGACCAGACACGGTAAATTTCACCTCCATTGTTTTTGCTAGAGATAAAACTTCGTTTTTATTTAATCCTTTACGCATACGTGTACCACCTCCGGCAGCACCGCCACGTAATGAGTTAATTACAGTCCATCCTTCGGCATCAGTTTCTTGATCTTTCCAATGAAAAACAATTTCAGGTTGCTTCTCTTCGTATTTTTTTAATAAATCTTTCATGATTTGTTGCTTTAACTTTTTTAATAAATTGAAATCCGATTGTTATACATCGGTTATACTGAAGTTTTATATATTATTTATCCCATACGGGAGTTAAAGCTGTTCCATTTATCTTGTTTTTAAATAAAAGTGTGTCAAATATAATAAACTAATTCTTATTAATTACAATTATATACCACTCCTGCTGAATGGTTTTTTTGAGCTCCAGTAACTGAGGCTAGAACGTTTATTTCTCCTCTTAGTTTTAATACACCTAGAAATCCGAAAATTAGCGCTTCTTTAAACTCTATTAAATTATTTTCTGGCATATGTATGTCATTATTAGACAACGATTTTATTCTATTAATCAAAAATGAATTATACATGCCGCCACCTGTAATCAATACTTTTCCGCGGTTATGAAATTGACTACTTATTTGAATAGCACAATGCTCAACGAAAGTCCTTAAAATATCTGAAACTGGAAGTTTATAAGAATCTATTAAAGGGAACATGCTTTCTTTAACCCATTCTAGACCTAATGATTTTGGAAAATCTAATTGATAAAACTCTAAAGAATTTAATTTACCCAAAAGCTCAGAATGAATATTTCCTGATGCTGCAATTCGTCCACCATCATCATAAGACTGACCTAACTGTTGCACATAATGATTCAGGACAATATTTACAGGACAAATATCATAAGCAATACGTTTGTTTTCTGTATGCGTAGAAATGTTAGAAAACCCGCCAAGATTTAAACAATATGTAAATTCTGAAAACAATAATTGATCGCCAATTGGCACTAATGGTGCACCTTGTCCGCCTAATTTCACATCCTGAACTCTAAAATCACAAACTATCTTTTGCTTCACCAATTCTGATAATTGTTCTAGGTTACCTATCTGAAGCGTTAGTCCGTTTTCTGGTTGATGTAAAATCGTATGACCGTGAGAACACACTGCATCTATATTTTTTAATTGGTATTTATCTATAAAACTATTAATAACCTCAGCTAATAACTTGGTGTAAACAACATTTAAGCTTCCTAAATCTGATTCAGAATAATTAATAGCCTCACGTAATTTAGTTTCCCAATTTGGTGAATATGAAATGGTTTCACTATGAATAATACCATAAGTCCATTTATCTTCTTTTTTAAAACGAAGATAAGCCACATCAATACCATCTAATGAGGTTCCAGACATTACTCCAATAACATAATATTCTGATGTGTTCATAAATTTTTCAGTTAACCGTTAACAAATATAGAGAATACATCCTACAGACGCCTTGATTTTAAACGCAAAATAACATGCTATTTTCAGTAAACAAACTCGTAGTGAGTATATTGCTAGAAACCTAAAATAATTCGAGAGAATCTCTTATATTTGTGACTTTCTTAT
>CAKZON010000020.1 GCA_937136425.1 uncultured Crocinitomix sp. | reverse complement strand
GGTGCAAGTCAGACGGACATTTCACTGCTTCAACAGGCTGGTTTTAGCGTGTTCAATAACTCGAGAAACCCTCCAGTTAAAGATCGCGTTAGCTCAATGAACTGCATGTTTAAAAACTCGATTGGCGAGAGAAAGTATTTCGTTAATAAATCAGCTTGCCCCCACTATTCAAGAAAGTTACAGCAACAGATTTACAAGAACGGCGAGCCGGAGAAAGACGGAACAGAAGATGTTAACGACGCGGGTGGCTATTTTATTGCCTATAGATTCCCTATAATCAAGCCAGTTACACGTCCTCAAATCAGCATAGGGTACTAAAATGGGATACGGACAATTTACAACAAATCAAGATTACATCGACAATATCAAACAGTGGGATATTACGCACGACTGTTTGACCGATGCAGTTAAGCGCGGTGGAACGAAGTATTTAGCTAGCAATGAACTTCCACAATCGGCGTTAAGCAATCCAGCCAACTACCAACTAAACGAATACATTAAGCACACTTACATCAATCGTGTGCTTCCTATGGCTGTGTTCTTTAACTTCACCGCGTCAACTGTGGCCGCGTGGGTTGGTACGATTATGCGCAAGCCTGCTACGGTTGAGTTATCCGCTAATGGCACTGATTCAGTTATCGATTACCTAAAGTGGAATGCTGACGGTTCAGGCAATGGCCTTGACCAACAATCCAAAAAGGCGCTTGAAACTTCATTCTCGTATGGTGGTGGATTGTTCTTAATTTCCCCTCCGTCAGCAACAATGAGTCAAACATCAATTCATGATTTTAAATTCAATTCAATTGATGGGGTTGAGCAAAGTTTTGTGTCTTTCAAAGGGAAAAAAATATTGATTGTAAACACGGCTTCGGAATGTGGTTTTACACCGCAATATCAAGAACTTCAAGCTTTGCATAAGTCTCATGGTGAGCAACTTGTGATTGTTGGTTTTCCGGCAAATAATTTTGGCGCGCAAGAGCCAGGAGAGAATAGTGAGATAAAAACTTTTTGTGAATTGAACTACGGAGTGACATTTTTAATGGCAGAAAAGGTTTCTGTTGCAGGTGAAGATATTCATCCAATTTTTAAGTGGTTGTGCAAGCAATCTGGTGCAGATTTTGATGGGCCTATTCAATGGAATTTTGAAAAATTCTTATTAGATGAAAACGGTAAATTGATGAACCGTTATCGCAGTGCTGTTAAACCAAATTCAGAAAAGATCACGAGTTTGTTATAATCAGCCTCTTAACATTGTCAAAATTTTGGTAAATTTGGCAGACTTTAGAAATTAACATAAATTATATAGTATATGAAACTTTTAGTTTGTATCAGCAAGTCTCCTGATACGACCAGTAAAATTGATTTTACTGACAACAATACGAAGTTTAACGAATCTGGTGTACAGTATATCGTTAATCCTTATGATGAATGGTACGCTCTTGTTAGAGCATTAGAATTGAAAGAACAAAATGGTGGTTCTGTAACTACTATTACTGTTGGTACTGCCACAGATGATTCAATTATCAGAAAAGCTTTAGCAATTGGTGCAGATAATGCTGTAAGAATTGATGCAGAAGCAGGTGATGCTTATTTTACTGCATTTCAAATTGCTGAATATGCTAAAAACAACGGTTTTGATATCGTGTTTACAGGAAAAGAAACAATTAACTACAATGGATCACAAGTAGGTGGTATGGTTGCAGAGTTATTGGATCAACCATTTGTAAGTTTAGCAACAAAATTAGAGATGGAAGGTACTACGGCAACAATCAACAAAGAAATGGTTGGTGGTGTTGAAGTAGTTGAAGTAAATACGCCATTTGTAGTTAGTGCTGCTAAAGGTATGGCTGAGCAAAGAATTCCTAACATGAGAGGAATTATGGCCGCGCGAACTAAGCCGCTTGAGGTTGTTCCTGCTGTAGCTTGTGATCAATTGGTTTCTTTTGAAGCTTATGAATTACCACCTGCAAAATCTGATTGTAAATATGTGGATGCAGAAAACATGAGCGAATTAGTAGATTTATTACATAACGAAGCAAAAGTTATTTAAAAAGAAGAAAATGTCAGTATTAGTATATATAGATACATTGAATGGTAAAATTGCTAAAAACGCAATGGAAGCCGTGCAATATGGAAGTAAAATTGGATCCACTACCGTAGTTACTAACGGTGCAATTGGTGAAAGTGAGTTGGCTGAATTAGGAAATGTTGGTGCATCAAAAGTTTTGGTAAACCGTGCATTAACAACAAATGATGCTGCTCAAACAACACGTTTAATAAAAGCGGCTGCAGAATCTGTAAGCGCAACTACAATTGTTTTTTCGCAAGACTTAACAGGTAAAGCTGTTGCACCTAGAGTTTCTGCTGCGTTAAAAGCAGGTTTGGCTTCAGGAGCAATTGCGCTACCAGAAGATGACGGAGCAATCAAAGTAAACGTATTTTCAGGAAAAGCATTTGGAAAAGTTAAAGTAAATACCGCTAGCCGTGTAATCGCATTGACACCTAATTCTGTTGGTGTTGAAGTTGGAAGTGGTTCTGCAAGTGTGGAAGAGTTTTCTGCAGATTTAGGAAACGGTTCTTACACTGTTAAAGAAGTTAAAAAACAAGAAGGTGATATTTTATTGCCTGAGGCTGAGCTAGTAGTTTCAGCTGGTAGAGGTTTAAAAGGACCAGAGAACTGGGGTATTGTTGAAGATTTAGCTAAATCTTTAGGAGCTGCAACAGCTTGTTCAAGACCAGTGGCTGATATTGGTTGGCGTCCTCACCACGAGCATGTTGGGCAAACGGGTGTAGCAATTCGACCAAATTTGTACATTGCTGCTGGAATTTCTGGCGCAATCCAACATTTGGCAGGAGTAAATGGAAGTAAAGTGATTGTTGTTATTAACACAGATCCTGAAGCACCATTTTTCAAAGCAGCTGATTATGGAATCATAGGAGATGCATTTGAAGTTTTACCAAAACTAACAGCCGAAATTCAAAAATTGAAAGCACAAAATTAAAAACCTATAAAGGGGTCGATTTCAGATTGACCCCTTTTTTCGTTTTATGGAAAAAATTGAGTTAAAAATTATCGGACTGTCATACAGTCAAACCCAGTCTGGAGCATATGCTCTAGTGTTGGCTGAAAAAACAGGGTCGCGTAGGTTGCCAATTATCATTGGCGGATTTGAAGCGCAATCAATTGCAATTGAGTTAGAGAAAATGAAACCTTCTCGACCATTGACACATGACCTTTTTAAAACCTTTGTTGAATCATTTGATGTTAAGATCAAAGAGGTGGTAATTTATAATTTAGTAGAAGGGGTTTTTTACGCTAAAATTATTTGTGATAAGCAAGGCGAAATTATAGAAATTGATTCTAGAACTAGTGATGCAATTGCAATTGGTATCAGAGCTTCAAGTCCTGTTTACACTTTTGAACATATTTTGAGTTCAGCAGGTATTCAATTAGAGGACGAAGCAGAGGGTGAAACGGCAATTGAAAGTGTTGAGGCAGAAGAGCCAAAAGGAAATGAATTGGCAGCTTCAACTAAAGAAGAGTTAGAGCGTCTTTTACAAGATGCGCTTGAACATGAGGAGTACGAGAGAGCATCCGAAATTCGGGATGAATTGAACAAACGAAATTAGAACCCTGATAAAATCTAAATCTATACTGCTATTAGTTGGGCTATGCCTTTTCTTTTTTTCATGTGGAAATGAAAAAGAAGATATTTTAGTAGGGAATTGGATAGAGATTAGTGCGCAGGGAGATACAAATCAACTTGCTTTTTTATCGCAAGGAGCAGATCAAAAATTTGTAGTAACAGGGTGGTATCCTGGAGAAATTGAAGGTGATTGGCAGCACAATGGCGATTCAATGACATTGTCTTTTGTTGAGCCCCAAACCTATACTGTTGATTCTATTGCAGTAGACAATGTTGCTGCAGGAAACGCTAATATTGACTTTTATGAAAACGACCAAATTGTTGCGTCTAGTTCAGAGGGTCAAATGGTTCCTGGTATCAAATCAAATCAAATACTTTTACAAACAATAAATGATAACCATTTAACTTTTAATATTGATGGTGAGTCACATAATTATACACGCATTCAACCAGTAGAAAGAAGACTTTCATTTTGGTCTATTTTAAGAGGTGCGCTAGGGATTACAGCATTAATTGTCATTACGTTCTTATTTTCTAGTAATCGTAAGCGTATTGATTGGGCGTTGGTGGCAAAAGGAACAGCCTTGCAAATCGTTATCGCAATTCTAGTACTAAAAGTTCCGTTTATAGAAGGCGGCTTTCATTGGATAAGTCAAAAATTTGTCACCTTAATTGGTTATACAGATGATGGAGTTGATTTCCTTTTTGGTCAATTAGGAATTGGAATTGTACAAGCGCCTTTAGTAACATTTGCCGTTAAAGTTTTACCTACTATTATTTTCTTCTCAGCTTTAATGAGCGCTCTTTATTATTTAGGAGTGTTGCAAAAAGTGGTTTACGCTTTTGCTTGGATCATGAAAAAATTCATGCGCCTTTCAGGTGCCGAAAGTCTGGCTGCTGCGGGTAACGTATTCTTAGGTCAAACGGAATCTCCTCTTTTAGTTAAGCCTTATCTCTTAGGAATGACTAAGTCAGAAATGATGTGTTTGATGACAGGAGGAATGGCCACTATAGCTGGAGGTGTATTAGCCGCCTATGTTAATTTCTTAGGTGGTGACGATCCGGTGCAACAAGCCTTTTTCGCAAAGCATTTATTAACGGCGTCCATTATTTCTGCGCCTGCAGCAATTGTAGCTGCTAAAATCTTAATTCCTGAAACGGAAGAAATTAATCAGGATCTCAAAATCGATAAACAAAAAATAGGAACCAATTTATTAGAAGCTATTTCTAATGGAACATCAGATGGTTTAAAGCTGGCTGTTAATGTTGGAGCAATGCTTTTGGTTTTTATTGCTTTAATGGCATTAGGAAATGGAATTTTAAGTGGCATTGGTGATGTTACAACTTTAAATGATGTTATTGCTGAAAATACACCTTATAAAGATGGACTTTCATTTCAGTTTATTCTTGGTTATATCGGAGCGCCAATTGTTTGGTTAATTGGTGTTGATGGTCCTGATATTGTTGCTGTTGGTGAGCTTTTGGGTCAAAAAACGGTATTAAACGAATTTATTGCCTATCCTAGATTAGGTGAAATGAGAGAAGCTGGGCAACTCTCACAAAAATCAATTATAATCAGCACTTATATGTTGTGTGGTTTTGCAAATTTCGCTTCAATCGGAATTCAAATTGGAGGAATCGGCTCCTTGGTTCCTTCTAGAAAAGGCCTTCTTTCTAAATTAGGTATGCGAGCACTTTTAGCTGGAACAATTGCTAGTCTTATGACGGCAGCAATTGTTGGAATGTTATACTAATTCAAATTATTTTTCTTTAATTCAGTTAATGGGGTCGTTTTGGTCGTTGGTCTTATAAAAATGTCTTTTCGTCTTACTAATTCCTGTAATTGAGACGGGTTGTGAGTTTCATGCAATTTTATCTAGTTTTTTATACCTAGTTTTTTTCGAAAAAATGACAATAATCATAAACTACCACCTTGTATGTCGTTTTCATTTAATCGACACAATTTCAAGGTTAAAAGGTAAAAAAATAGTGTTTCATGGTAAAAATTAGGTATTTCCACTTATCCGAGAATTAAGACATTTCACCGATAATAAGCCTTGTTTAAATCGATTTATTTATACCTTCGCGGTTTTAACATGCCGCGATTATATTAATTAACAATTAGTTATGAGAAAAACTTTACTATTACGCTCTTTGTTTGTCTGCATCTTTTTATCAAGTATAGGTGCATACAGCCAAACAGTGGCGCCTTTTGCGTTGAGGTATTCAACGTCGGCCAAAGGAAGTATTGATTTCGTTTCAAACGCAATACTTCAATGTGATGGAACTGGGGGTGGGGGTGCAAATTGTGCAGATTTAGACACGCAATTGCCACCAACCTTTGCAAGTTGGAGTCAAAACAATGATCATGTTGCTGAGTATATTGATATTGATGGTGATGCTACCACTTTTAGTTCAAGCTCAGACAGTTTAGATCTTTCAACATGTAGTGATGTTGTTTTTGCAGGAATCTATTGGGGTGGCCGTGCAGATGATGATGATTTAGAGTTCTTAAATAGAGGTGATATTCGAATTGACGCCAATGGTGGTGGATATATGGATGTTTCAGCTGATGTTGTAATTGACGCAGGTGCTGCAGAAGGTTTAGGAAACAGAGTATATTATTGTTTTGCTGATATTACAAG
Source organism: uncultured Crocinitomix sp. (assembly GCA_937136425.1). GTDB lineage: Bacteria > Bacteroidota > Bacteroidia > Flavobacteriales_D > Crocinitomicaceae > Crocinitomix. The sequence goes on along the minus strand of CAKZON010000020.1, from coordinate 265,802 downwards.
CATAATTCAAGATAACCCAATCCAATCCTTATACACCGTTGCAGATGTATACAGCCGTTTAGGTGGAGGTTCTAATCGCTGGGGTGGTTGGAATATCGTTGTAGTTTACGAAAATGATTTATTACCAATGCGTAACCTCAATGTATTTGATGGTTTAGTAAATGTTAATAATACTGGAACCGAAGTTGAGGTTGGTATTTCAGGTTTCTTGACACCAGCTTCTGGACCAGTTACATTTGAGGTTGGAGTATATGGTTATGATGGAGATAGAGGTTTCGTAGGAGATTCTTTGTTATTTGACGGCGGTGCTGGTTATGTACCAATTTCAGATGCGCTTAATCCTGCAGATGATATTTTTAACTTTTCTCAGTCAACTGCTGGATCAGTTAGCACATCTCAAAATCCTTTAAGACAGAATAACATTTGTATTGATGCAGATATTTTTGAGCCAGATAATTCAGGCTTTGCTTATATCGGAAATTCAGAAACAGCCGCAAACGTTAAAGTAACAACCAGTAATGAAACTGTTCAAGTACAGGTGATAACATTGGCAATTGATGTTTACGAACCAGACGTAAGAGCGGGCGTTCGTGTTGAAGATTTAAATGGTGGTGTTTTAGAACCGGGTGATACATTGAAGTATACAGTGGTTGGAAACAATATCGGATCTGACCCTTCTATTGATACCTATGTTATAGACACGCTTGCTGATAATATTGAGTATGTTCCAGAATCAATAGAAATAACGTTCGGACCAAATGCTGGTGTTAAAACTGATGCTACTGGTGATGACCAAGCTTTTTATGATGCTACTGATCATTTCGTTCGTGTAAATATTGGAGATTTTGCAGATGATGCAATGGGAGGTGAAGTAGAAAACAGCCCGACAGGTGTTGATAGTACGGTGTTTACATTCTGTGCTGTAGCAATTGATGATTGTGTTCATTTAACATGTGATAATATAGTAGACAATCAAGCTTACATATACGGTACTGGAGAGGTATCAGGAAATGAATTTAATAATGAAAGTAACCCAGGTATTTTTGATGTAGATGGTTGCCCGCTTGACGGAACTACATCTATTGTAATTGATATTTCGGATTGTGTACTTCCTCCAGATACTACCGTTGCAAGTTATTGTGATGGGGTTGTATTTGCAGATTTTCCATATGATGAATTAGGATATGAATATTTTGATGATGTATTTGCACCAGTAACCGAAGCAGACGCTGCCGGAACTTACTATGCAATTAGAGAAGCTTATGTTGGTTGTGCAGATACAGTGATAATTACTATTACAGATTATTTTGAAGCACCAACAACTTCAAATGCTGGTCCTGACCAAACATCTTGTCTTTCTCCTGGAACTGCTACACTAGCAGGTAATAACCCAGGTGTAGGAACAGGTTTATGGACTGTAACTGCAGGTGGATCTTCCGTAACAACACCAACAGCGTTTAACTCTGGTGTAACAGGTTTAACCTTGGGTGTAAACACTTTTGTTTGGACAATTACAAATGGTGTAGATTGCCCAACAAGTACAGATGAAATTACAATTGTTGTTACAGATGTACCAACAACTTCAAATGCTGGTCCTGACCAAACGGCTTGTATTGATCCTGGAACTGCTACCTTGGCTGGTAATGATCCGGGTGTAGGCACTGGTGCTTGGACAGTAACTGCTGGTGGAGCAACAGTAACTACTCCAACAGCGTTTAACTCTGGCGTAACAGGTTTAACCGTTGGTGTTAATACTTTCCGTTGGACAATTTCAAATGCACCATGTGCAGATAGTTTTGACGAGATTACTATTACCGTAAGCGATAGTCCTTCAACTGCGAATGCAGGACCGGACCAAGATGTTTGTGTTGATCCAGGTACGGCTACGTTGGCTGGGAATAATCCAGCAGTTGGTACTGGTTTGTGGACTGTAATTTCTGGTGGTGGTTCAGTAACTACGCCAACAGCATTTAACTCTGGCGTAACAGGTTTAACAGTTGGAGCTAATACTTTCCGTTGGACAATTTCAAATGCACCATGTGCAGATAGCTTTGATGAAATTACTATTAATGTAGATGCAGCTCCAACTGCTGCAAATGCAGGAGAAGATCAAGAGTTATGTTTAACTACTACAGCAACGTTAGAAGGAAATGATCCTGTTGTTGGTACAGGAACCTGGACAGTGATTACTGGAGGTGGTTCAATTACTGATCCTGATGCTTTTGATACTGAGGTTACTGGTTTAACACCTGGTGTTAATACGTTCCGTTGGACAATTTCAAACGGGGCATGTCCTGATAGTTTTGATGAAGTATCGATTACGTTTGATCCTGATTCTGACGGTGATGGTATTTGTGATGCAGAGGATTTAGATGACGACAATGATGGTATTCCAGATTTAGAAGAAGGAGATGGAGATACAGATGGAGATGGCATTCCAGATTCATTAGACCTTGATTCAGATAATGACGGTATTCCAGATATTATTGAAGGAGGCGGAACAGATGAAGATGGTGACGGATTATTAGATGATTTTGTTGATACAGATGGAGATGGTTTAGGAGACGAGGTTGATGAAGATGATGGAGGAACACCATTAGACAATCCAGATTCAGATGGTGATGGTATCCCAGATATCCATGACTTAGATTCAGATAATGATGGTACACCAGATGTAATTGAAGCAGGCGGAACAGATGACGACGGAGATGGTGTAATTGATGATTTTGTTGATGCTGACGGAGACGGATTTGCTGATGAAGTAGATACAACTGAAGGCGGTACACCTTTGGATAATCCAGATACAGATGGTGATGGAGTTCCAGATGTGCTAGATTTAGATTCAGACAACGACGGAATTCCAGATGTTATTGAAAACGGTGGAACAGATGAAGATGGTGACGGTGTAATTGATGGGTATACAGATGCTGATGGAGATGGCTTTGCTGATGAGGTTGATACAGATGATAATACAGTTCCAGGTCCTGGAGATGGTGGAACAACTCTTCCAATGGGAGATGCTGATATGGATGGAATTCCAAATTACTTGGATTTAGATTCAGATAATGATGGAATATTAGATATTGTAGAAGCAGGCGGAACAGATGAAGATGGAGATGGTCAAGTTGATGACTTTGCAGATGTTGACGGTGACGGTTATGATGATACAGTAGATACAGATGATAATACGGTTCCTGGAACAGGAGATGGTGGAACAGCGTTAGAGGTTCCTAATACTGATGGAACAGGTGGACCAGATTATTTAGATATTGATGCAGATGATGATGGAATTCCAGATAATATTGAAGGACAACCATCAGATGATTATACCGGACCAACAGGAACAGATACGGATGGAGATGGTATTGATGATGCGTATGATATTGATTCTGGTGGAGATCCAATTGATCCTGTTGATACAGATGGTGACGATACTCCAGATTATCAAGATTTAGATTCGGACAATGATGGCGAAGGTGATATTATTGAAGGACATGATTTAGATGGTGATGGTACTCCTGATACAGTTCCAAGTGGAACAGATTCAGATGGTGACGGTTTAGATGATGCTTTTGATACAATTATACTTGATCCAGTAACAAGTTTCACAAATGCAGGTAACGGAACAATTGATCCATTAACGGATGGTGTAATTGCAGATGCAGATGCACCAGGAGTTGGAGATCTTGACTTTAGAGAAATCGATACGGATGGAGATGGAATTCCAGATGTAGTTGATTTGGATGATGATAATGATGGTATTCCAGATTTAGTAGAGGATTTAGATGAAGATGGTGATGGTGATCCAACAACAAATCCAACTGATACAGATGGAGATGGTATTCCGGATATGTTCGATTTAGATTCAGACAATGATGGTATTCCAGATATTGTAGAAGCCGGTGGAACAGATGAGAACGGAGATGGACGTGTTGATGATTTGAATGACGACGGAACGTTAGTTAATGACACAGACAATGATGGTTTAGATGATCTTTATGATTCAGATAATGGAGGCGAAGATATTCCAAACCCAGACACAGATGGTGATGGTCATTCAGACTTCCAAGATGTTGATTCAGATAACGACGGAATTTACGACAGAGTAGAAGATGGCGGAGTTGATGAAGACAATGATGGATTAGTTGATGATTGGGCAGATGAAGATGGTGACGGAATTCCAGATTATGCAGATGTTGATCAAACAGGAGGTGACGATTTAGATGGAGATGGAATTGATGATGCTGTTCAAGTTGGAGACGATATGGATGGTGACGGAATTGCAGATGATTTTGATGAAGATGCAAATGGTGACGGATGGGATGATGATGATGCTACTGACGGAACAGAGGATACTGATGGAGATGGTGTTGAAGATCGTTTAGATTTAGATTCAGACAATGACGGAACACCAGACATTTTAGAAGACGGTGGAGTAGATGAAGATGGAGATGGAAGGATTGATGACTTCACAGATGAAGACGGTGATGGAGCTGATGATGATGACATGACAGATGGATTAGATGACTTTGATGGGGACGGTGTTCCAGATCATGAGGATTTAGATTCAGACAATGATGGAATTACAGATGCTGAAGAGAATGGGGTTCCAGATGAAGATGGAGACGGTGTAATTGATGACTTTAATGATGAAGATGGTGACGGATGGGATGATGATGATCAAACCACTGAACAAACAGATACAAATGGAGATGGTATTCCTGATGATACTGAATTAGATTCAGATGGTGACGGAATTCCAGATATCATTGAAGGTGGTGGAGTAGATGAAGATGATGATGGAACGATTGATGATTTTGAAGATGACAATGGAGATGGTTTAGATGATGACGGCGGAGTTGATCCTCCTGATACTGACGGTGACGGAATGGATGATTATCAAGATACAGATTCGGATAATGATGAAGTATTAGATGAAGAAGAGAATGATCCAAGTGGAGACGGTTCAGGACCAGATGATACAGATGGTGATGGCGTTCCTGATTATCAGGATGAGGATGATGACAACGACGGTACACCAACAATTGATGAAGGTGATGAAGATGGAGATGGTGTTTATGATGATTGTGACTTAGATGGAATTCCGGATTATTTAGATCCAGATCCATGTACTCTTACAATCCCTAGCGGATTCTCGCCTGACGGAGATGGAATCAATGACTTCTTTGTAATTGAAGGAATTGAGGCTTATCCAAATGCTACCTTAAAAATCATCAACAGATGGGGGAATAGAGTTTATGAAGTAGCCGGAGGTTATCCAAACGATTGGGATGGAACTAACCAGTTCGGAATGACAACTGGAAGCAGAGAGTTGCCAGTAGGAACATACTTCTACATACTTGATTTAGGAGACGGAAGTGAAATCCTTAAAGGATACGTATTCATTAATAAATAAAGAGAACTACAAAAGTGGGCTGAGGCACTCGAAGCCCACTTTTAATCTCTTTCAATTCATAAAGACATGAAAAAAGTAATAATTGCAATGTTGATCTTAGGAGGTGCTTTTCAAGCATCCGCTCAACAAGAAGCTATGTTTACACATTATTCTTTCAACACACTAGGAGTTAACCCTGGTTACGCTGGAAGTAGAAATGCATTAACAGTAACGGGCTTGCACCGCTCTCAGTGGGTAAGTTTTCCCGGTGCACCAACAACACAAACTTTAACTTTACACGCGCCAGTTTTTAATGAAAAAGTAGGCTTAGGGCTTTCATTCATTAACGATAAAATTGGACCAACAAAAAACACAGGTATTTTCGTTGACTTTGCTTACAAAATTAAAGTAGGTGATAAAGGAAAATTAGCCTTTGGTTTAAAAGGAGGGTTAAATGTTAGAGGAGATGAATTAGGAACATTAACAACGATTGACGATAACGATCCTAATTTTCAATCCAATATTCAAAGTCAGCTATTACCAAATTTTGGTTTTGGCTTGTATTATTCATTGCCACGCTTTTATGCTGGAATCTCAACTCCACGTTTGTTAGAAAACAAGTTTGAGAACAATAGCACAACGGGTGGCACAAACTTGGCTTCTGAAGCGCGTCACTATTACGTGATTGCTGGAACCATCTTTGACCTGACTGAAAACGGAAATCTTAAGTTAAAACCAACAACTTTCTTTAAAGTAACTGCTGGTGCACCAATTGAGTTGGATGTTACGGCTTTGTTCTATTATAAAGATATGATTTGGGCTGGACCAATGTTCAGAACGGGTGATGCAGTTGGTGTATTGGCCGGAGTAAATTTAACAGATCAATTTTCATTAGGGTATTCGTTTGATTGGTCATTTGCCAATAGCACAGGAAGATACAACGCAGGTTCGCATGAGCTAATGTTGCGTTATGATTTCATCTTCAATAACAAAGCGAAAATTGAATCACCAAGATATTTCTAATAACCAGAATAGATAAAATTTAGTCAAATGAAAAAGTTAATTTTATTAGGTGCTGCATTAAGTCTAGTGTTCGTTTCAACGGCACAAGAATCTACTGGGAAAGAGAAAAAAGCCCACGCTGCATTCGAAAGTTTTTCTTACGATAAAGCCATTGATAAGTATAGTGAACTAGATGCCTCAACTTTAGTTATAAAAAGAAATAAGGCACTAAGCTATATGCGAACGCACGAAAGTGTTCAGGCAGAATCATTGTTCCGTGAAATTGTAAATACAGATGGTCACACCGCTGATGATGTTTACAATTATGCATCAGTACTGCGTCAAAACGAAAAGTACGAAGAGTCAGAAGAATGGATGAAAAAGTATGCAAACATGAACGTTACAGACTCACGTGGAAAAATGTATATGAAAGAATTAGGGTCTTATCAAAAAATGCAAAAAGCAAATGCTGATTTTACCGTTCACAATCTTGATATTAATTCAGAGCAGCAAGATTTTGCAGCTATGTTTTATAAAGATCAGGTGGTGTTTGCATCAAGCCGAGAAGGCACTAAACCCGTTCGTAGAAAATGGAACTGGAATACCTTACCGTTTTTAGATGTTTATATTGCAAATAAAAACGCCGATTATTCCTTATCCAACGCTACTGTTTTAGATGGTAAAGTAAATAAGAAATTTCATGAAGGCCCAGTTGCATTTAATCCAGCTGGTGACATGATGATTTTTACAAGAAACAACTATGACGGAGAAAGTTCTAAAGGAGTGGTTCGTTTACAATTGTTCTCTTCTAAATTAGAAGATGGTAAATGGGGAAAACCCAAAGCACTACCTTTTAACGATAATGAATATTCTGTTGGTCACGCTACCATCAGTAATGACGGTAAATGGCTTTATTTTGCTTCTAACATGCCAGGTGGTATTGGAGGAGTTGATCTTTACAGAGCTGAAATTAAAGAGGACGGATCATACGGTAGTGCAATTAATTTGGGCGACCGCGTAAATACAGAGGGAGATGAAATGTTTCCGTTTATCCATGCTGGTAGTGAAATGTTATTCTTCTCTTCAAATGGACGAGTTGGTTTAGGCGGATTGGATGTGTTTTTAGCGCAAGTTAAACCTGAAAATTTAGCAATTGGTAAAGTAATGAACTTGGGCGCACCAATTAATAGTAGCTCAGATGATTTTTCTTTAATTTTAAATGAGGAGCAAACAATGGGTTATTTTTCTTCTAACCGTGACGGTGGAAAAGGAAGTGATGATATCTATAGTTTTGATTTAGCGAAACCATTTACGTTTGGCAAATTAATCAAAGGGGTGGCAAAAGATAAAAAAGGAGAAATTCTTGCTGCAACTGAGGTTACTTTGTTTGATTTATTAACTGGAGATGAAGAGGTTGTTGTAACAGGTGAAGATGGTAGCTATGAATTTATCGTTGAAGAAGACAAGACGTTTAACCTAAGAGGTCAAAAACCAAAGTATTTTGATGGAACAAATGCTGCTGACACGCATACAGATGAAGAAGTGATTGTTGTGGATTTGGAATTAGAAAAGGATCCTGGTTTATCGCTTTATGCTTTGATAACAGATAAGCAATCTGGTGAGCCAATAGATAGTGTTAAAATCATTCTAACAGATAATATGACCGGAACAGAGGAAGTGATTTATACACCTTCTACGGGGGATCATTTAAAGCCACTAACGGATAAGAAACTAAACGACCGTGGTAGTTATAATATCGTATTAGAAAAAGACGGCTATTTAGGAAAAACAGTTACTTACAATACAGCGTTTGATCGAGAAGGGAAATATGAGGTTCATGCAGATTTAGATTTGACGTTAGAACCAATTCAAGTTGGTGCTGATTTATCTAAAATCATTGACATTAATCCAATTTACTTTGATTTGAACAAATCATTCATCCGACCAGATGCTGCAATTGAGTTAGATAAGATTGTTAAAGTAATGAACGAAAACCCAACTATGGTAATAGAGTTAGGTTCGCATACAGATTCTCGAGGAACTGTATCATCTAACCGTTCATTATCTGACCGCCGTGCAAAATCATCTGCGAAGTACATTGCAGAGCGTATTACAAACCCGGAACGTATTTATGGTAAAGGATTTGGAGAATCAACACCAAATACTGTAGATGCTACTGCTGACGGCGGAGCAGAAAGTCAAGTTTTAACAGAAGACTTTATTAATGCATTCAAATCTAAAAACAGAAAGTTATTTGATAAATATCATCAGTTTAACAGACGAACTGAGTTTATCATTATCAAGATGTAGTAGAACAGATTTATAATATTAAGACCCCGCTTTTTTCAACAAGTTTTTGATAAGAAGCGGGGTTTTTTTATTTTTCTACCGATAAAAAGTCATATTTTTCCGACCAATAACATGTTCAGCTAAAAGGTTTTAGAATAGGCCTTAATTAGACCAAGTTGGCAGCATTTTTGTTTAAAGCAACTTAAAGCGTATATTTGAATTAGGTAAAATAGATATTTTATGCTCAAAGTAGTTATACTGGATGATGATAAAGTTTCGAGAGAAATTATTAGATCCTACATAAATTTTACAGACTTTCTTGAATTTGAGGCCGAGTTTGACAACCCTCTTGTTGCTCAGAAAGAAATAGGAAACATTGATGTTGATTTATTGTTTTTAGATATTGAAATGCCAGAAATGTCTGGAATTGATTTTATTGAAAACGTAAAAAACATTCCACAAGTTATTATTATTAGTTCTAAGGCAGAATATGCTGCTGAATCTTATAACTATGATGTAACGGATTATTTGGTAAAACCAATTGAATACAAACGATTTTTAAAGGGAGCCCAACGAGCTAAATCAATTAGTGAAACCATCTCTTTAAAATCTCCTGAAGACGAAAAATACATCTTTGTAAAAACAGGAAGCGAGCTGATTAAATTAAATTTTGCAAGTATTCATTATATAGAGGCATTTGCAGATTATGTGCAAATCCATACGGCTGAAAAAAGATATACCGTACTTTCTACCATGAAAGCTATTCATGCAAAATTGGGCGAAGATGAATTTTTGCGAGTTCACCGCTCATTTATTGTAGCCATTAATAAAATTGATGCCTTGCAAGAAAACGGACTAACTGTTGGCAATAAAATTGTTAAAGTAAGCCGTAAGTATAAAAAAGACCTTAAAGAACGTCTAAAAAGCCAGGCAGACTAATAGTCCTGCTCCCATTTCTGGCAAGTACAAGTGATAATGCACATTATCGAATAATTGCGACCAATTAGCGAATGTAATTATTGGTTGCCCAAGAATGTCATATCTTAGAATGACCAAAACATCTCACTGTAATGTTATGAGTGAAAACGACGGAAACTTTGATATATCTAAATTTACTGCTGGAGATAATTTCTTTGGGCAAATGAAGGAGGCAGGAATTGCAGATGACGCATTTGTACGAGAGATCGTTGAAATGTTTTTGAATGAGAGTGCTGGAAGTTTGCAAATAATTGAAGAAGGTTTTGCAAATAATGATCAGCAATCAATTCGCTTATATTCTCATAAGCTGAAATCAAGTTTTTTAATGTTTGACATGCATGATGCGCATGCAATTGCTGAAAAATTGGAGCATATTGAAACACCGATAGCATCAAGCTTTGGTATTTTTAATGAACTACAACAAATATGCGATAAAAGCTTTGGTTTATTGCGTTTAAAATATTTGGCGTAGTTAATTTCCTTAATCAGATCAGCGTACAGAATTAGGCCAAAAGTTGCCTTAACTCATTAATTTGAGCAATGGTTAATGGCTTAGAGTAAAACTCGATATTGTCATATAAACTTTTACAACGCGCTTTATCAACACTTTCTTCAGACGAGGTTAGAATAACTATTAAAGGTTTTTTATTTTCCATTTTTTCAAGCGGGGAGTGTACCATACTTAAAAATTCAAAACCGTCAATAACAGGCATGTTTAAATCTAAAAATATTAGGTTAGGACATTGTTTGCAATTGCTTAAAAAATCTAACCCTTCTTTTCCATTTGTACAAATGGAAATTGTTTTTGCAAAGTTTAATTTGCCCAGTAAACGGTTGTGAAAATTGTTCGTAGCTTCGCTATCATCAATCAACAGAAGATGCTCTATAGGATTCATTATTACTAAAAATTAGGTGCCTAAATTTACACCTTTTCAAACGGAATAACAACTGTAAAGGTTGAACCTTTTCCTAATTCGCTCTCCAGTGTTAATTTACCGCCGTAGTTTTCTAAAAACTTGTTTACAATATACATACCAATGCCTGATCCGCTTTCGTCGTTTTGAACCCTTTTAAATAAGCCAAAAACTTTTGCCTCGTTTGCGTTTAAGTCAATTCCTGCTCCGTTGTCCTTAACAGATATGTGCACTTCATTGTTAATTTTTAAAGTATTCACCTTAATCTCAGGATGTTCGGTTGCGCCCGAATATTGAATAGCGTTTGAAATGATATTCTGTAAGATACTCCTTAATGCTACAGGATAGTACATAAAATCGTTGATCTCCGTAAAATCACAGATGAATATCACTTTAGCCTCCAAAATTTTTGATCGCATACCAGATAAAACGCTCTCTACTAGCGATTCCAAATCAATGGCTTTGCGCAATTCGTCCTTATTGTTTCTGGCTTTTAGTGCATTTGTCAGTTCGCGAATTACTTGTTGGGCTTCTGCAACAGAGTATTTTAACCATTTTAATGAGTCTAATACATCTGGTGTAGGATTTTCCAAATCAAATTCAAGTAAATCTAAATAACCTTGAATATTGGCCAGTGGCGATTTTAAATCATGCGTAGCAACATAGGTAAATTGCTCTAATTCTTTATTGTATTTCACCAATTGAGCATGCTGATTTTCAATTGTTTTATTGGTGTTAGATGGTGCACGGTTTTGTAACGCTTCGTTAGATTTTTGCAAGGCTTTGTTTTTAGCCTCTAATTCATTAATGCGTTGTTGCAATTCCTTTACGAATTTAGCGTCTATCGGTGCCGAATTTTGATCTGGCACAACTCTTATTTTGAAAGTATATTGGTAGCCATTTGAAGAAAGGCTTGTTCTACATTGTCACCAATTTTAGCACTTGTTAAAAAGTCATATTCATAATTGGCTAAATATGTGTTTGGGTTTTCTGTGATTAAATCAGATTTATTAATAATAACAGCAGTTTCAGTTCCTTGAAAATCTTTAGAAAGAATAACCTCCCTTTCTTTCATTACACTTTCATATGTTTCTGGACGCATAGCATCACAAACTAAAAACACGCCGTGAGCTCCACGTAAATAATTATTGTAAAGCGTTTTGCTCATCATATTACCGGCAATGTCCCAAAGCATTAAATTAACCTGCACATCTCCAACTTCAACAACTTTTTTAGAAATTTTAATGCCAATTGTTGTCAGGTATTCATCATTAAATATGCTGTGTACATAACGCTTAACGAGAGAGGTTTTACCAACGCCTTCGTTTCCTAAAAGGACAATTTTTTTACTTACTGTTTTCATTCAAATCTTCTAAATTTAAATCAATATTACTTGTGTATTTATTAGAAAATGTTTCAGACAGAGCTTCTTCTACGGTTTTCTTTAATGTGTCATCAATATCCTTTAAAGGAATTGAACCTAGTTTTATGTCGGTTAAATGCAAAAAGTCATCTTGCAAGTTAGCACGAGTCTCCTCATCCACATACCCCTCCATTACACATGCAAAGTAAAACCGATTAAAGTTATACATTAAAATTTTATAGCTGCTATATTCTAAACTTTCTAATTCAGAATTTTCTTCGCCAAAAGCACTTTCAACAAATGACTTAATGGCTGACAGCATTCCCGCGACAAGGTCCGGTTCTAAAATATTCTGCGGTGAGTACTCTCCAATAAGCAGGCCAGTTTCTTTTTCAATAACAAATATTTGAAGAAGTGAGCTTTCAGTGGCTTCACCAATTGCTGCATCTCCTACAGAAACACCCGCCATTTTGTTTTTAATCCGTTGTTTTAAAAATTGAAACGAGAAAATGGCTTTACTTTTAGTTTCAATGTTTTGTTTAAGTCGATTAATTTCACTTGTAATAAATCGCTTAATCATTTTACCCATAACTGGGCCAAGCACATCAATAATTTCTGCTTTTGATTGTTGAATTACCGCTGCAAATTTTTCAGGATCATTGAGCTCTTTTTCAAGCTCATCTAATTTTTCCATTATGCGCTCATTTTGCTGCGCATAGTTCTCCCTATCACTCTCTAAAATTAAGTGTCGCAATTCTTCAAAATGATCCTTTTCAGCGGGCATTTTTAATCAGGTGAACTATTAATTATCTTGTAATTTTTCACCAATTTGAATAAGCATTTTGCCAAGTTTAGCACGGTCAGTTTTCTTATTGTCTAAAGCAGTTATTTTCTTCATTAAATCTGCCTCTAACCGATCAATACGAGTAGTGATTGCTTTTTCCAATTGACTTAACGCTTTTTGTTGGTCTATAGTGTCTTGAGCGTTTTGCGTTTTATTGTCGTCAATTGCTTTGTGAATATGCTTGAACTCAGCATCATAATCCTGAATTTCCTGTCCAAAGATAAGTTCTTTTACTGCCTGTAATTTTGATAATTCTGATTCGCTAGCCATAGCCTTCCGTAAATTTAAAGTTAAGGTTAATGTAGCAAATATATTAATTCTAAAGGCATGTGATACAGAATAAATTAATCTGATTTTATATATTTTAATTCAAGCCTTGCAATTAAATTTGATTTATGTTAACTTGAAGGTTGATTATCTGGACTTAATAAATGAGATGTAATTTTTTATTGCATTAATTGAGTTTGACCCAAAACAACCACGAAATGTACATATGGAAAGAGATAGAGATCGCTGAACTCTTAAAAAACAGGAATAATTTAGATATTCGAAAAATGTATAAACGAGGGGCCATTATGCAAGGTGGGCGCTATCGCATTTTAGAGCTTGAAAAAAATGATGAAAAAGTGGAAGTTCTAGCACGTTTAGAGCCGGGTTTTGAAGAGTATATTACTTTTTCAAAAAATGATTATGATCTTATTCCTCAAGTGCAATCCGAGTTGGCTTAGGATGAATTCTTTCTCTGTTAAATAGTATCGATAAACCACTATTAATTGTGCTTTCCCTATCAAGTGATAAGTTTTCAGATTCGGTTAATTCTGGCGCTGCAGTTAATAGTTCTAAATCTTCGGAATTAATTTCTACATCTTCAACTAAATCAATAGCTGGTGTGCTAATTTCTGGTTGAGGTGCATGTGTTTGAGATGACGTAACTATTTGAGGTTTATGAGGAGGTTGCTCAAGAATAGCTTTGGCATTAAAGGCTAACAAACCAGATGGGCTGGCTTCAGTTGTCGTATAATCATCTCTCAGCGCTAAGTTGTCTTCTTCGTAAGAAAGATCTGCGGTGCGCTGATAAAGATTACTTACATCTTTTTGCTCTTCCATTGTTGCTGCTCTAACAACTACCATTGCTGTTAATAGCGCTGCGCCATATGTCGAAATTTGTTTAATCATGTAGTTTGAGTAAGCACTGCCTATTATTTAAAACGATCTTAAATCAAAATAGAGGCGTGCCTTGAACGAATATAGGAAATTAAGATTGATTTTCAAACGGTAAATCGATAAAGCCCTTGAATGTGGCGACCAACATTTGAAATTGCATAAAAAAAGGGAAGTTGATCCAACTTCCCTTTAGTAATTAGTATTATCTAAGGTCTATGTGAAAATAGCCTGATAAGTATTTGTAGCATTAATTGGGTTTACAACTAATACAGGAATCTTAGCATCATTTGTAATCATGTATTGCTCATGAGATGCTCCAAATACTCCTAATATTTGATTTTTTTGAATGTTCATAATCGCAATTAAATCTGCGTTTACTTTAACAGCATGCTCTACTACTTCTTTGTCAAAATCTTTGGCAGAAGCTAAGGTTGTTGTTACCTCGATATTACGCTCACCAAAAAACTTGTTTGCGAATATAATATTGGCTTTAACTGTATGTTGTAAAAACTCATCAGCTTCGTCAGGAATAACAACATGAACACGTGAGCTAAAGTATTTTGCCATATTAGCAACTAACGTTAACTTTTGTTTTGTTTCTTTATGTAAATCTAGCGGTACAATGATATCGTCATAACCAGATTCATTGATGCGTGTTTCTTGCACAATAACAAATGGTGTCGGTGAATTTGTTACAACTTTTAAGGCGTGACTTCCAGTAATGTGCTGCCATCCGTGAGCACCGTGTGTTCCCATAAAGATTAGTTCAGCACCAATCTCTAAAGCAAACTCGGCAATATCGTCAAAGATATTTCCAACCCGAACATGGCAAATTATTTCAACACCGTTTGATTGGGTAGATCCTTGCGCTTTATCTACAGCAGCATTCAATTTTTCCTTTGCCTCTTTAATTGCTTCTTTTTTGGCAACAACATGGAGTAAATGAACATCAGCTCCAACAACTTGTGCCGTAATCAGTGCATGCTCAATAGCACTCTCTGCAACTTCGGTAAAATCGAATGGCACAATAAATTTTTTCTTGGTCATAGTTTAAAGATTTGTTCTGGTTTTATAATAACACAAATTTATACTTTTTTAAGGTGATTAGGCCTACAAAATAGTAATAATTAATCTATTTATTATGGATTATAAATAAAAACTCAAGATGCAGTTTTTTTATTTTTCAAATACCCGTTTATAAATATTGCTCCAATTATAATACATGTGCCAATGTAAAATCCTATAGACATTTTTTCACTAACCTCACCGCGGACATAGCCAAGTGTTAATGCTATTATAATTGCATAAATTGGTTCCATATTTAACCCCATACTTACGGTAAACGGAGTAAGAAATTTCATGAGCCAAACACTTATCATAAATGCTGCAGTGGTGCATACCAACCCAAGTATCAATAAATAAATCCAATCTGTTTGGCTAATCTCAAATAGGTTTTGATCTAAAGTATTTGTCCCGGCCAAAATAATTGCCATTGTCACAAAACCACCAAGCATTTCGTATTTGGTAATTTGAAATGAGGGCATGGTGCGGATATGCTTTCCATTTAAAACGCCGAATAATGAGGCTAAAAAGGCAGAGATTAGCCCAACTGTAATTCCACTAATATATTGGGGTTCAAACCCTATAATTAAAACAATTCCCGTAACAATTGCTAAACTCAAAATAAATTCAGATAAAAGCCACGTTCTTTTTAAAATAAGGGGTTCTAAAATTGCTGTAAATAATGTTGTGCTTGACATGCATACAACTCCGACAGATACAGTGCTTAGTTTAATGGATTGAAAAAAGGTAAACCAATGCAGCCCCACGACAATTCCGGTTCCCAATAAAATAGTAAGTTGAACAGGCGTAACACTCCGTTTGCTTGTGTAGAAAAAACCAATGAGTAAAAGTGAGGTGAAGGCAATACCCATTCTAAAGAAAACAATTTTGTCTGCTGACAAATCTATTTCTTTACCCAACACTCCTGTAAACCCCCATACAAATACAATGAGGTTGAGAATTAAATAATGCTTTAAAGTTCCGCCCATAAAAAAACCGCAACAAACACTGCATGTTCTACAGATTTGTTGCGGTTAAAATTAGTTAGTTTTATTGAGCCTACTATTTAACAGCTTCTTTTTTCTTAATTACTGCTTTTACCTTTTCTTCTTGTTCCGTTATCTCTCCTTTTTTAGACTCTTGGCTTTTCTTTCCTTCTTCAATTGATTTTTCTGTCTCTTCAATTTTTTTCTTGTAATCCTCAATTGCCTTCTTCATCTTCTCTTCTTCTTTTTCCAAATCTTCCAACTCTTTTTGTCGTTCTTTTAAAGCTTTTTCTTCCGCTTTAATTTCTTCATCTACTACACTTTTTGCTGCTTTAACGCCAAATTTTTGCAAACGAGCATTAATTACTTTTGCCTGCGCACTATGTTCTCCAGAGTTTAAAAAGGCGCCTCCTAAATCAATAGCCACTGATACAAAAGCACCGCCATCTCCATTTTCTTCCACTTTTGCATAAACATCAAAAGTGTTTTTTCCCATTTCTTTTAATTTACAATCGTCAACAAATACAAAAGAACCTCCTTTATATTTTCCTTTCCAATCTTTCAATTCGTCTTTTAATTCTTTTTCAATTTGTTTAAGCGTACCGTATGGAATAGAAACATAGAATCCTTCTTTTGTTCCATCAATATTTACCTTTTTTTCTTCAACTGATACTTGTGCGAATGCACCAAATGTCATTAGTGCAATTATAAGGGTGGTTATTTTTTTCATGCTATGTATTTTTATTTTTGGGAAGTGAGAACAATTATTTTGTCCGCTTCAAAGTTTTAATAAAAATAAGCATTTGTAACCTTCTAGACACGACTCATCCTATGAAAATGACTATTTTTACGACGAAATGCAGTTTAAAGACGTTGTAGGAAATAGCGAGACAAAAAAAGCACTCATTCATGAGGTAAAAGCGGGCAGAGTAAGCCATGCGCAGATGCTTTTAGGACCAGAAGGGTCGGGAAAATTACCTTTGGCAATTGCTTTTGCACAATACCTTTTATGCGATCAACCATCTAAAACAGATTCGTGTAATAAATGTCCTAATTGTTTAAAGGTTAGTAGCCTAACGCACCCAGATTTACACTTTGTTTTTCCTGTTGTTGCCAATAAAACCAATAAAGTAGGTTCTTCGAAAGATCGTATTAAGGAATGGAATGAATATGTGTTAAAACAGAAGTATTTCAACTTAAAACAATGGCAACAATCATTGGACGAAATGGGCAAAAATGCCGCAATTGGGGTAGAAGAAAGCCGTCAAATATTAAAGCGCCTTGCACTAAAATCATATAGTGGAAAGTATAAAATAATGATTATTTGGCTGCCAGAAAAAATGAATCCTCAATCGGCAAATAAGCTACTTAAGTTATTAGAAGAACCGCCAGAAAGCACCTTGTTTTTCTTGGTTAGTGATAATGCTGAATATATTTTGCCAACTATTTTATCTAGAACTCAATTAATTCGTATTCCTAGTTTATCTGTTGATAATATTCAAGAGTATTTGACCAAAACATATAAAGTTGAAGCAGGTGCGGCTAGTTCAGCAGCAGGACTGAGCCAAGGCAATATGGCTGAGGCAATTGAAATTTTACAAGGGGCTAAGTCACAACATTTGTTTTTTGACCTTTTTGTTAAAGTTATGCGTGCAGCATACACTGCCAATCCAATTGAACTGATGAATGTAAGTGATGAGGCAGCTGGTTTAGACAAGGAAAACCAGAAGAATTTCGTGAAATACGGCTTACATATTTTTAGAGAAAGCATCATTTTAAATTACATGAAAGGTGAACTTGGAAATTTACGTGATGAAGAACGAGATTTCTTAAATAAATTTGCTCGTTTTATCAACAATCAAAACATAACTGAGTTAATGACGGAGTTTAATGAGGCGCATTATCACTTAGAAAGAAATGCCAATGCAAAAATTCTTTTTGCAGACTTGGTTATTAAATTGACAAAGCTCATCAAAAAAGGAGTGTAATTCGTATTGCGCCACTGAACTCAGTTAAAATCAGCTGTACTTTTGTGGAGTTAAAATCCAACATTAATGGTTAATTTTAAACCTATGTTTGAAAAAATAAAATTGCTCTTAGTTATTTTTTTATTGTCAGGAATTATTGGTGCCTGCACTGGTGCTGATGAACCTGAGGAGATTGTAATTGAAGAACAGCCTATTCATACTTTTGTTGCTGCAGGTCATGCATATGGTAATCCGGATACTTATACGTCCTCAGTTTATCCGCCGCTTTTAAACAAGTTGGATAGCTTAATTCAGGTTCGTCCAATTGACCAGTTAATTTTAATGGGAGATGTGGTGGCGCATCCTACAGAAGAAAATTGGGAAACTGTGCGACATGAATTAGATAGTTTAGAAATAACAGAATGGAACATTGCTCCAGGTAATCATGACATTAGCCCTTATATGGATGAGCACATTCAGCCAGTTAAATACATGGCCTTGCAACGCGCCAATAGTTTGTTTTTACTTTTAAATACTACGCGTGCAGGGTGGACAGTTGATTCTGTACAAGCTAATTTTATTGATACAACTTTGGCAAATGCAAATAACTATGACCAAATTTTTGTTTTTACGCATCAACTCTGGTGGGAGAAAAATCCTCCGGCTCATTTTGAATTGGACTCATTGCGTCCTAATTCTTTCGCATTATTTGATGGCCCAACGGATTTTTGGCAAGATGCATTTCCATATTTTGAGGATTTAGAGCAAGAAATATATTTTTTTGCGGGCGATATGGGCTGTTATTTTGGCTTGCCTGGTTATTATGAGGATCATTTTGAAAATTATCATTTCTATGGAAGCGGCATGGGTGGTGCAGTTGAGGATAATTTAATTTATGGTCAACTTTTTCAAGACGGCTCTGTTAAAATTGAACGGGTTGATTTCTGAGAGGTTTAAATCTAAACGCTTATCTTTACAAGTTGATAAATTAACTAGTGATTGTCGGAAATAATGTATTTCTGACTTGACAGTAATATACTACGGAAAATGGGATGCAGTAATTGTTCGAATGGAGGAGGGGTACCTAATGGTTGCAAAAGCAACGGTTCGTGTGGGACAGGCAATTGTGGTAAATTATCCGTATTTGATTGGTTGGCAGACGTAGAATTACCAAATGGCCAAAGCACTTATGACGTTGTTGAACTTCGTTTTAAGAGTAGCCGTAAAGGTTTTTACAGAAATATAAAAGGATTGAACTTGCAGGTTGGGGATGTTGTTGCAGTAGAAACAAGTCCTGGATACGACATTGGTGTGGTATCTATTGTAGGAGAATTAGCCAGAATTCAAGTAAGGAAAAAAACACAAAACTTTAAAGCGCATGAGGCGCGCTCTATTATAAGAAAAGCAACTAAAGAAGACGTTGACAAGTGGATGAAGTTTCGCGCGAAGGAGTCTGAAACTATGTTTGCTTCAAGAAGGTTAGCTTCTGAATTAGGGTTGGAAATGAAAATTTCTGATGTTGAATACCAAGGGGATGGAGCAAAAGCCACCTTTTATTATACGGCAGAAGAAAGAGTGGATTTTAGACAACTGATTCGGAACTTAGCAGATGAGTTTAAGTTGAAAATTGAGATGAAACAAATTGGTGTTCGTCAAGAGGCTGCTCGGTTGGGCGGAATTGGTTCTTGCGGGCGTGAATTATGTTGTTCAACTTGGTTAACTGATTTTAGATCGGTTTCGACAGCGTCAGCACGTTATCAGCAGCTGTCATTAAATCCGCAAAAGTTGGCGGGACAATGTGGTAAGTTAAAGTGTTGCTTAAATTATGAGCTAGATGCTTATTTAGAGGCTTTAAAGAAATTTCCACGTTCTGATGTACGCTTAAAAACACAAAAAGGAATTGCTTTTCACGTTAAAACGGACGTATTTAAAGAGCAAATGTGGTATATCCAAGAGGATAAAAAGAATCCTGGTGCTGGTGGATTTATTCCATTAACGCCTGATAGGGTTCATGAAATTATTAAGCTCAATAAGGCAGGTGAATTACCTGTTGATTTGAAAGACTTCATGATTGAGGTTGAAGTTGAAATTCCAGATTATACAGATGTGGTTGGTCAAGATGACTTGAATCGTTTTGAGCATGTTTTCAAACGCAATAAAAAGAAAAAGCGCAAGAAAAAACCAAGTAAAGGAGGACAGCAAACGCAAAATAACAAAAAGCAGCCTCAGGCTCAGGGAAACAAAAAACCGCAAGGACAAGGAAACAACCCTAATAATCAAAAGCGTAAGCCAAACCCGAACCAGAAAAAGAAACAAAATCCGAATCAGAAAAAAACGGATAATAACAAAAACCAAAATAAGCCAAACAACCAACAGGGCAAACCAAATCCGCAAAAGAAAAAACGCCCAAATAATAATCCAAACCAGAAAAAAAATAATCCGCAAGGAACAAAATCGGGTAACGAAAATAAGAACCCACGTTCTGAAAACAGTGGAAATAAAAAGCCGAACAATACTAACCGTAATCGGAATAGAAAGAGACCAAATAACAAGACTAAGGCGAATAAACCCGTTGAAAATAATGAAAAGAAAGACGCTTAATATTGTACGTAGTGTGGGGGGCGTAATGTGCTTGGTAATGCTACTCGGCCTAAACTCTTGTGATAGCAATAAAATTTATGATGAAAATATTGCCATTGCAGACAATGTATGGTTAAGTGACGATATTAAAACTTTTGAGTTTGACATAACAGACACTATGTCGGCAGTCAATATTTTTGTGAATTTGCGGACAACAACGGATTATCAATACAGTAATATCTACGTCTTTTTATACAGCGAATATCCAAACGGCACAACAAATAAGGACACTTTGGAGTTTTTATTGGCAAAACCAGATGGTGAATGGTATGGAGAAAACACAGGAACTGTGGTAGAGTTTAAAGGTTTAATAGCAAGTGGCGGCCGTTTTTCTACCGCTGGTAAATATCAATTCCAAATTCAACACGCCATGCGCGAAAAAGAATTGCCTGAGGTAATTGATGTTGGAATGCGCATTGAGATAAAGGAGGATTAAAACAAGGATGGAAGGGTCAAAAAACTATTTCCATTCACTAGATGCACTTAGGTTTTTCGCCTTTTTAAAAGTTTTTATTTTTCATATTCCATTAATTTTTGTGGCCGAAAATGAGCCTTTTAAACAATGGTTTAGCGATCACATCCGGCATGGCGGCGGAATTGGTGTCAGTTTCTTTTTTGTGTTAAGTGGGTTTTTAATCACCAATATTTTAGCGAAAGAAAAGCTACGAACAGGAACGATAGATTTGAAACGTTTTTTTGTTCGAAGAGCCTTTCGAATTTGGCCTTTATATTACTTTTTAGTCATTGTTGCGCTCACTTTACCATATGATTGGGCGCAATCTGCCGGTTTTCATACAAATTGGGGCGGTTATGATCCTGATTGGCGGTTTTCATTAGCTTTTGCTGATAATTATAAATCCTTAATTATGGATTTGCCTCCGAAAACAACTCCCCTTCCTGTGTTTTGGTCTTTATGTATTGAGGTTCATTTTTATTTGCTTTGGATGGTGGTATTGTATTTTATTAAAGGCAAATGGATTCCGTATTTTTTAATAACAGCAATTGTTTTAGCCTGGATTTTTAGAATTTATGATCATCAGATTTGGCACAACGAAAACATTACCAATAATGATATTTTTACCAATTTAGATTATTTCGCAATTAGTGGTTTGTTGGGTTATTATGCAGCGCTTAACAGAGAGCGAGTAGTAGCTTTTGTTAAGAGTATTCCTTCAGTTGTAAAAAACCTTTATTTGCTTGCTGTAATTATAATGCTGTTTAATTTAAAGAGCATTTTTATGCATGATATTTGGTGGCTTGATATTTTTAAGTTTACCATTCAAGCAATAATATTTACGGGCTTAGTTTTGCTTTATTTACCGGGTGACATGCGCTGGAGAATATCTGAAAGCAATATATTTTCAAGGCTTGGCAAAATGTGTTACGGCCTTTACGTATACCATATCATCTGGATTCATGTGGTGCTACGTATTTTTAGAAATAATGAAATTAAGTTAGATAATTGGCCTGATTATATGGTGTTTTTTGCAATAACTTTTATCGGAACGCTTATTACAAGCTACCTTTCCTATCGTTATTTTGAAGTGCCAATATTAAAGTTTAAAGAGAAGTTGTTTCCAAGGTGAGTATTACAATAATTCATCCAAGCGCTTGTTCTGGTTGAAGTAATTAATGGCCTCTTGTTTGGAACAATCAAAATAATTATTCAACATCCAATCCGCTAAATAATTGCGATACTCTTCTTTGCTAACTAAAGCAAAATAAATGAATCCTCTCCCCTTTTTTTTGTGACCAATGAATTTCTTTTTTTCAAGAATTCTAACAATGGTTGAGGTAGTATTATATGCTGGTTTAGGTGCTGGGTAAAATTGAATTATATCTTTTACAGTAGCTTCTTTAAGCCCCCATAGTCTTAGCATTACTTGTTCTTCTGCCTGCGTTAATCTTAGCATAATACTGTAAAACTAAAAAATTAATTCAAAACAGGTTCATGCAGCAGATGGCAATTCTATTCTTTAAAATCAAGAGATAAATTAAAACAAACCTAAAAACCTTCTTCTACAAACAGAGGTTCTAAATAAATCTACTTTCTCTGTATGATTGGCTTTCTTTAGTCTTTCGGTTAATACCGTGGCCGAATTTCTAATTTTATAATCTAATTCGTCTTGAGAAATAGGAACAACACCTAAGAAACGGATATCTAAAGCTTTCCAATGTGCGTTTTCAAAAAATGACCCTAAAGTAATTGGTTCCACTAGCATAAAATGGTTTGCTTTAAAACGATCCGATAGTTCTTGTGGCGGGTTTCCTGCCGGAATTGTGTCTCCAGGGCCAAACCAAGTGTCATTTTTTTGCGGGATACATGCTAAACGGTCTAACCATTCTAATGGCCAATTTTCAACTTCAATATTCCAAAAATCAGGCAAACAAAAATACAGTTCTATTTTTTTAAAAGGTTCAAATCCTTCTTTTACTTCTTGTGTTTTTGAAGATAATCCTTCCGTAAACATCAGTTGGCATCCCCATTCTGGTATGTGCACCCATTTTATTCGGAAGTCATATTGCACGTTTTCGTGCATGGTGGATATTTCCAACTTTGGGTCTATGGCGGATAAGGTTTCCTCAATCATGGTACAAAAATAAAAAACCCCAAGCTCTAATGAACCTGGGGCTTTAAAATAAATGCTATTTTTTTATTGAATCACTACAGTTTCTTGCGAAGTAACCTCTTGTTCAATTTTAATAATTCCTTCTCCGTATAAAGTGTC
This sequence comes from uncultured Crocinitomix sp., assembly GCA_937136425.1. Taxonomy (GTDB): domain Bacteria; phylum Bacteroidota; class Bacteroidia; order Flavobacteriales_D; family Crocinitomicaceae; genus Crocinitomix. The sequence continues at coordinate 242,469 of CAKZON010000020.1, read as the reverse complement.
TCCACTTCTAACCTCAATATCTAATACTGCAACACCAGCTTGACCAAGGTTATAATTATCTGAAAAATCGAATGATGCAATTCCATCAACTCCAGTCCAAATTGTGTCATCAATAACAATTGCTCCGTGTTCTTCAATAGTTGGGCTTGGGTATAAACGAACCATTGCGTCAGGGAATACAACTCCACCAGTATCTACAACTGTAATTTTCGCAACTGTTTCTCCTTCTTTTCTGCAAGATCCTGCTGTAAGCGCTATAAAAGCTCCAGCCATTAATACCAATCCTGCTTTTCCAATAATTTTATTCATTTTCATCTGTTTTATATCATTCCCAATAAGAACAACCTTTACAAAAATACGATTTTTTTAAATAAAGGTTTCTTCTTACTTGTTTTTCATGCTGCTAATTCCACTCAATAATGCTATTAATCAATAATTTATTGAAGGATTACAGTTTCATTATTCATTTTTTCTTCCTCTATTTTTATAATACCAGTTCCAATAAATGTTTCATAAGTAACATCAATATCTAACACTGCAAAACCTGCCTGTCCCAATTTAAAATGGTCAGTATAGTCAAAATTTGCAATTCCTTGTGCATTGGTATAAAGAGTATCGTCTATAATATTAGCACGTGGCGGACTCGTTGTTGAAGTTCCGTAAAGTCTTACAAAGGCGTTAGAAACAGGTTGTCCTTCGGTGTCAACAACTTTAATGCTAGCCACAGTAGGATCCTCTTTTTTACAAGAAGAAATGCCAAAACTTGTGCCAAAAGCAATTAAGAATAACAGTATTAATTTAATTCGATTCATCTTTAGCTTTAATAAGTTTATTTGTTAATTAATACAAAATGCCACGTAAAAGGTTGTCTGGCTGCGGTTTTATTTAGTTTTACACCTATTTTTTACATTGGGCGTTCATACATTTCTATCCGCGTTTTTTTTGTAATTTCGCGTAGCGCTAAAAGCGGCGTGCAAGAGTTATAACAGTTAAGCATTTATAAAAGTTACAGGCCTACCATGGGTTTAAAAGAAAAAATAGAAGAAATTAAAGCTGAAATGAGCCAAGCAAAGGTGAAATCAGTTGAGGAGTTAGAGGCTTTTCGTATTCAGTTTTTAGGATCAAAAAACATTATTAAGGGGCTTTATCAGGAGTTGAAAGAGGTTCCAAATGAATTAAAGAAAGATTTTGGTCAAAAAATTAATGCTTTAAAGCAAGAAAGTGAAAAAGCTTTTGAGCAGTTTAAAGCAAATGTTGGTGGAGGAGCAAAGAAAGCAGCTTCAAACCAAGTTGATTTAACAAGACCTGCTGAAGAAATGGCATTAGGTTCGCGTCATCCATTGGCGGTGGTTCGAAATGAAATTATAGAAATATTTAATCGAATTGGTTATACCGTTTCTGAAGGACCAGAAATTGAGGATGATTGGCATAATTTTTCTGCCTTAAATTTTCCGCCAGAACATCCGGCACGAGATATGCAGGATACATTTTTCATTGAAAAAGGTGAAAATGATATGGCATTGCGTACGCATACATCATCTGTTCAGGTGCGTGTTATGGAAGGTAGTAAACCACCAATTCGAACAATCTCACCAGGGCGTGTTTATCGTAATGAAGCAATTTCAGCTCGGGCACATTGTTTCTTTCACCAAGTTGAAGGATTATATGTAGATAAAGGGGTTTCATTTGCAGATTTGAAACAAACATTGGATTACTTTTCTAAAGAAATGTTTGGTGAAAAAGCGAAGATTAGATTGAGACCATCTTATTTTCCTTTTACAGAACCAAGTGCTGAGGTAGATGTTTCTTGCACTATTTGTAACGGAAAAGGATGTAATGTTTGTAAATATACTGGTTGGTTAGAGATTTTGGGTTGCGGCATGGTAGACCCGGCGGTATTAGAATCAGCAAATATTGATAGTAATGTGTATTCCGGATTTGCATTTGGAATGGGTGTAGAAAGAATTGCTCAGCTAAAATATCGAGTGGGTGATTTACGTTTATATTCAGAGAATGATGTTCGGTTTTTAGATCAATTTAAATCAGCATTTTAATGGGGTTTTTTGGATTCGGAAGTAAAAAGTCAGAGGAAAAGGGAAGTGTAAATTGGCTTCGTCTAAATACAAGTGAAGACTTGGATCAATTGATTCAAAAAGAGTCTTTTGAAAAACCTGTAATGTTGTTTAAGCATAGTACAAGATGCTCTATAAGTTCCATGGCTTTAAGTAGATTGGAAAATTATTGGGACATTGATGAAGAAGCTTTGCAACCTGTTTATTTAGACTTAATTGCATATCGTAATCTTTCAAATAAAATTGCTGCAGATTTGGGTGTAACACACCAGTCTCCGCAAGTTTTAATAGTTAAAAACGGAAAATGTACGTATCAAGCATCACATAACCAAATTGATGTAGAAGACATAAAACAAAACTTATGATAAACGCCATAATCATTGATGATATTCCAGAAGCAAGAACTGTTTTAAAAGCAGATCTTGAAAACTATTGTGTAAATATTAATGTTGTTGGTGAGGCCGAAGGGGTGGTTTCTGGAGCAAAAGTGATTAAGGAGTTAAAGCCTGATTTGGTTTTTTTGGACATTCAAATGCAGGATGGAACAGGTTTTGACTTACTGGAGATTCTGCCTGAAAAGGATTTTAAATTGATTTTTACAACTGCTTCGGATGAATTTGCCGTTAAGGCATTTAAGTTTAGTGCTGTTGATTATTTACTAAAGCCCATTGATCCTGATGAATTAATGGACGCAGTAAGCAAAGTTGAGCAGCAAGATAAACCTGCTGAACGTATTGGATTGTTAAAAGAAAACTTTGACCAGCCTAAACGGATTGCACTCAATACATTAGATAAGATTCATATTGTTGAAGTAGCGGAGATTTTACGTTGCGAATCCAATATTAATTATACCATGTTCTATTTTTTAGATGGAACTAAATTGTTAGTTACTAAAACGCTAAAAGAGTTTGATAAACTTTTAACAGACCATTATTTCATACGTGTGCACCAGTCACATTTAGTAAATGCAAGATTTATTAAAGAATTCACCAAGTCTGACGGATACATTATCATGAAGGATGGCACTAAAGTGCCTGTGTCTACAAGAAAAAAACAGGTGTTAATGGAAATGATTCAAAACTTTTAATCCCAAAAATGAAGAAATTATTGCCTTTATTGATTTTTGTTGTTGCCACTACGTTTTTGCTAGTGCAGTGCAATGGTGAAAGTCCAGAAGATGACCCTATTGACAAGCCTATAAATAATGTGGTGCCAGCCCAATTAACTTCACCGTCTAATGAGGCGCAATACACGATTGGTGATTCTGTTGAGGTGGCTATAAAAATTAATGAATCTGAAGGAATTTCAGATCTTGAATTATTTGTCAGTGATACCGTTTATGCAGGAAATCTTTTAGTAGAAGATCAGACAATTTGGATTACTACAGACAGTTTAAGTAAAGTTGGATGGACTAAAATTTTATTGTCTTATACAGACGCTGACGGCAAAAAAAGATCTGATTATCGTAAAGTTGTTTTCTTCAGTAATATTTTACCAGCAACGCTTAATGCAACAATTGTAAACACTTATCCTCACATAAAGGATTCATATACCCAGGGGCTAGAGTTTTATCAAGGAAAATTGTTTGAAGGAACTGGGCAATATAACCGTTCAGTATTAGCAGAGGTTGATTTAACAACAGGAACGCAAATAAGAAAACATGATTTAGACGGTTCAATTTTTGGAGAGGGGATAACAATTTTAAATGATACCATTTATCAAATCACTTATCGCGCTCAAACTTGTTATATGTATGATATGTCGTTTAATCAAATTGGACAGTTCAATTATGATGGCGAAGGTTGGGGGCTTTGTAATGACGGTGAAAATCTTATAATGTCAAATGGCGATTCAGAAATTGTTTGGAGAAATCCTCAAACATTTGCAATTGTAAAATCATTAGAGGTGTTTGATGATGATCAATCCGTTAATCAACTTAATGAGTTGGAATTGATTAATGGGCGCCTGTTTTCTAATATTTATAGAGACACAAAAATTGCTGAAATAGATACTGCAACTGGTAAAGTATTATCTTATATCTATTGTCAAAATTTAGTGGCGGATGCCAGCGACGTTGGTAATGATGTTTTAAATGGAATTGCATATAACCCTGCTACTGGAAAAACTTACGTTACAGGTAAATTATGGCCAAAACTCTATGAAGTCAAATTTGAATAATGAGTAAACTAATTGTCGTACCTACACCAATTGGCAACTTAGAGGATATGACCTTTAGAGCCATTCGTATTTTAAAAGAAGCAGATGCCGTATTGGCTGAAGATACTAGAACAACGGTCAAATTATTTCAAAAGTTCGAAATTGAAAATAAACTCATTTCTCATCATTTAAATAATGAGCATAAAACGGTTGATCGTATTGTAAATGAGTTAGAAAGTGGTTTAACTTATGCGCTTGTTTCAGATGCTGGAACACCTGCTATATCAGATCCTGGCTTTTTATTGGTGCGTGAATGTGTGCGTAAAGGTATTGAGGTAGAGTGTTTACCTGGGCCAACAGCTTTTGTTCCGGCTTTAGTTAATTCTGGTTTCCCTTGCGAAAAATTCGTTTATGAAGGATTTCTACCCACCAAAAAGGGACGTCAAACACGTATCATGCAAATTGCAGAAGAGCAGCGCACAGTTGTTTTATACGAATCTCCGCACCGAATTTTAAAAGCATTAAAGCAATTTCAAGAACATTTTGAGGCAGATAGACAAATATCCATTTCCCGTGAAATTTCTAAAAAGTTTGAAGAGACTGTAAGAGGAACAACAGCAGAATTGTTACATCATTTCACTAATAATCCAATTAAAGGAGAATTTGTAGTGGTGGTTGAGGGGAAAGCCAAATAAAAATTAAAATCATGCAAGCAATTTACTTAGTAAAAAACGGCGAAGCTTCTTCTGCCTTTGAATTACGTGATCATAAAACTCCTGCCCCACAAGCTAAAGAGGTTCGAATTAAAGTGGAGGCATTCGGTTTGAATTATGCAGATGTTATGGCCCGAAATGGTTTGTACCGTGAAGCACCACCGTTACCATCCGTAATTGGTTACGAAGTAGTGGGTGTAATCGATCAAGCTGGTGCAGATATGGCGGATGATTTGATTGGAAAACGTGTCGTAGCCTTTACACGTTTTGGAGGTTATTCTCAGTATGCTATTACTAAAGATTTTGCTTTTACTGTTATTGATGATTTAGATGCAGGTAAGGCCTTGAGTATTGCTACACAATATGTCACTGCTTATTATATGGCAAATTACGTTACCAATTTTTTTGAAGGTGATAAGGTTCTAATTCATGCAGGAGCAGGCGGAGTTGGAACAGCTTTAATTCAATTGTGTAAACTAAAAGGTTGTGAGGTATTTGCTACCGCAGGTTCGCAAGAAAAATTGGATTATATGAAAAGCCATGGAGCGGATCATGTGATTAATTACCGTAATTCAGATTATGAAACGGAAGTACAAAAACTATTGGGTAATGAGCGTTTGGATGCCACTTTCAATCCAATAGCAGGGTCAACTTTTAAAAAGGATTTTAAGTTAATGGGATCTGGTGGCCGTATTATTTTATTCGGCGGTTCTGAACGTTCGGGTAAAAAATGGGGTATTTTTTCAACGCTTAACTTTGTGCGTAAAATGGGGCTGGTATTACCAATTGGAACTATGATGCGTTCAAAATCTATCATTGGTGTAAACATGCTTAAAATTGGAGATAACCGTCCTCAAGTGCTGCAACGCTGCATGAATGAAGTAGCAAAAATGGTTATCAACGGTGAAGTTAATCCACATGTTGGTGGAAGATATGACGTTTCAAAAATTGCAGAGGCGCATTCCTTTTTAGAGTCACGTAAATCTATCGGTAAAGTAATCGTTACTTGGTAATTTGTTTAAGCCAAACAAATATTTAAACTTTTGGGTTAAGCTCATAATTGGGCTTGTTGTTATTGCATTTGTAGGTTGGAAAATCTATCAAATGATGAAAAGCGAATCTTACAAAGGTCCTTTTGAAACGCAATTTACTTGGCAGTTAATAACGGTGGTTTTAGTATTAATGGTTGTCAATTGGTCAATTGAAACAGTTAAATGGAAAGCTCTAATGCAAACGTTAAAACCACTCACGTTTAAAGAAGCCTTTGCCTCAGTTCTCGCCGGAATTTCAACAGGAATTATAACTCCTAACCGATTAGGGAATTTTATTGGACGAACAATGCTCTTAGAGAAAGAAATCAAAACAAAGGCGACATTACTAACCTTTCTTTCCAACTTATCTCAATTCGTTCCTACCGTGTTTTTTGGTTGTTTGGGGCTTTTAGCAATAACAACAAATTATCAGTCGCAACCGCAATTAATTATATTTTGCTCAGGTATTTTACTCCTCATACTTGCGTTGGTTTTATATATGCACCCAAAACATGCTAATCGTAAACCATTTAATTATTTGTTTACGTCTAAAATAATTGAGGCAATCAATTTTATTGAGCAAACACCAGCGCAAATCAAATTAAGTTTACTGGGTTTAAGTGCACTAAGATATTTGGTTTTTTTAGCGCAATACGTGCTTTTGTTGTTGTTGTTTGAGCAAAACCAAGGCGTGTTTGTTTTAGTAGTAAATGTCTCCATGGTCTATTTACTCATGACCATTATTCCAGGGTTGTTGTTTGGGAAACTATTTGTACGTGAGGCAGCAGGCTTATTAGTCCTTGGTCAAATTGGAGTGCCAGATGCGGTTATTTTAGCAACAGGCTTTATTTTGTGGTTGATAAATATTGGTGTACCTTCATTGGTAGGCACAATTTTTTTGTTCCGTAAAAAATGATGGAGGTATTTTGTATAGCGGTCTTTACTGTAGAATTATTGGCAGCAATTCTTATGCAATTGGCAAAGTATAAGCTTCCAAAAAAAGCTGGTAATTCGCCAATAGAAGCAATAGCTTTTATCATACCATTTCATAATGAGCAAGAGCGTATACTTCCTTTAATTGAATCCATCAATGAAAGTCTGTTTACTGGAAAATGCGAATTTATTTTTGTTAATGATTATTCAACAGACGAAACGGTCAGCCTTATAAATAAACACCTTAAAGTGCCTTTTACTTGCATCAATAATCAGGATGACAGAGGAAAAAAAAGATCCATAAAAACAGGTGTGTTAAACGCCCAATATGAGTTTATCGTCACGTGGGATGCTGATGTTCATTTCAAATCAAATTACATTCAAAGCCTATTCGAATTACCATTGGCAGATCTTCTTGTTTTGCCAGTTAATATGGAGTCAAAAACCTTGGCAGGTAAGCTGGCTTGTGTTGAATTTACTTTTATTGAAACTTTCAATTTAGGGTTCTCCGCGTTAAGAAAACCAATTGTGTGTAATGGTGCCAATCTTGGTTTTCGTAAATCCGTATTTTTAGAATTAAATGCCACACGAACAGATTATAACATTCCTTCTGGAGATGATCTTTTTTTATTGCAAGCCATGTTAAAACAACAAAAAAATGTGGCAATTTACAAAAGTGGTTTACTCTCCGTTTCAACTTCGGCGCCCACTACTTTTTCGGCGGTTATTCGTCAAAGGCAACGTTGGAAAGGCAAAATGTCATCCATTATATCATTAGCTTCATCATTGCCGCTAATGCTAAATATTTTAATGCTATTTGCTACAATTTTTACAATAATGTTAGGCATTTTTAATCCAATCTATTTTTTGCTTTTTGGACTAAAATTTATGGCAGAATTTATTGCAGCTTGGTCGTTTATCAAAAGAAATACATCACATGTATTTGTGCTCTTAATTCATCAAATGTGGTATCCAATCTATGCAATACTTTTAAGTTTTAATTTCGGAAAAGAAAAACGGTGGAGCTAATCCGTTGTTTTATGTAATTTGACTAATTTTCTTGTCATGATTAAAGTTGTTGCGCCAACATCTCCATTACTTAAAAAGTATATTGACAATTTTACCCAATTGCAGTTCAATGAATTGTCTACAATAAATTATTTTGTTTTTCCACAATTTGGCACTAGCGTTGCATTGTTTAAAAATGCAGATTTTAGCAGTTCCAATGGGGTTAACGCATTGCATTATAAACAAACTGCGCCGCTGGGTATTTTTATTACAGGTAAATACACTGTTCCAATTCAAATCTCATTGCACAAAGCAATGCACATTGGTATTAATTTTAAACCCAACGCCATCAATGCATTTTTCAAACAAGCGTTTTCAAAACTAGCGCCTGAAAATGTGCAGGTTTTAAATAATCAAAGGTGGCTAAATGCTACGCAGCATGTTTTTTCTACAACTAGTTTCTCAAAACAAATTACGGCGCTAGAAAATGCTCTAGAGCAGCTTTTTATCCAAAGTCCACCAGAACAAATAGACAAAGCAATCAACTTATTACATGCCAAAACTGAAATGCCTATTGCAACAATTGCAGCACAAGTTGGTTGGAGCGAGCGTTCATTAAATCGTAATTTTAATTTATGTATCGGATGTTCTCCCAGGGTTTATCGGCGTATTGTTCGTTTTCGCAATACTATTCATGCAAAATTTTTTAGTGAGCAAAACCTGAACCTAACAGAACTTTGTTTTGATAACGGTTATTTTGATTCGCCGCACTTCACAAAAGAGTTTAAAAAACTAACAGGCAGGTCACCGCGCACATTTTTTAATGAAGTTCCTCCAATTGGTGTAGGCAAGTTTCCTTATCATTTGGTTTAGGGCAATTCCCTTCGGGTCGGGCCTTTCATTATAGGTTTGGCAGTAGCCAAACGCTGTCACTTCAGTCCCTATTGCATTTTTCTTCATAGCTCACATTTGGCTGAAACGTACAAGTTTTAAAAAAGCAGCTGCCTTAATTTTGTTCTAAAGTAAAACACAAATTATGAACACAACAAAGTCAACTAAAATTACTGTTATTGCCATTGGTGCAATAGCTATTATTGCAGGTTTTTATTTCTTGTCTACAGGAAAATCATTTGATGATTATTGGTTAAGCTTTTTTAGCGGAATCGTTTTAATTGGATCTATGTTAATTCCTTCGCAACATAAGGAAAAATGCTAAATCTGAATTATTCATTCACTATGCTCCATTGGGCTTTTGACTTATTGTAAAAGTTATAGCTTTTGGTGCTATCTGCATCTATATAAACTTTAAAGCGTGAACTATTGTTTACATAAACTTCAATGTATGAGGCGTAGGAGATGTCAGATATTCTATCTACAAATGTAAGGCTGTCAATGTCTTCATAGTAGGCAAATGTTGCATGATCCTCATTAGGCTTGTTATTTTGCCAATAACAAGCCATGCGCCTGTCTGTAAAAAAGTTGCCACTTATTTCAAAGCTACTTTGTGAATCAAACAAAACAATTGATTCATCTTCGTCTAATAATCCTAGTTCTTTTATATAGCTTAGTTCGCTCTCAGTTATTTCATTTCCTTCCCGAATATTGCTGCTGCAACTCGTTATAAAAAATAGAATTGATAAAGTAATTATGATTGTAGCTTTCATTTTAGAATAAAACTAAACCTAATAAAAAAATGGCGCCTCCCACCAAAAATAGTAAAAGCGTATAAGGTAAAATATCTTTTGCTTTAAGCCCAGTTATGCCTAATAGCGGCAGAGCCCAAAATGGCTGAATCATATTGGTTAATTGGTCGCCATAGGCAAGCGCCATAATTGCTTTGGGGTAAGACACACCTAATTCTTGTGCTGATGCAATTATAATTGGTCCTTGCACTGCCCATTGACCACCACCACTCGGCACAAAAACATTGACAAGCCCAGCCGAGAAAAAACTATAAATAGGAAAAGTATTTGCAGATGAAAATGAAACAAACGCGTCAGATATTTGTCCTATTAACCCTGAACCAACCATAATCCCGAGTATTCCAAAATATAATGGAAACTGCAGTAAAATTCCAGTTGCACCCGAAATAGCATTTCCCGCGGCTTCTAAAAATTTGGCTATGTTTTTATGTAATAAAATGGCAGCCCCTAAAAGCGTAAAATTGATAAAGTTTGGATTCAAAAATTTCAAGCTTAATTCTTCCGGTAAAATAGCCGCTTTATAAAATGCGTATAGGAGTATTAATCCACCAATAATAAAGCTAAATATTTTTGAGTGGTCCAGTTTTTCAGCCCCCTCGTATTCTTTTTCCTCGTTGGTAGTAGTTAAAATGGGTTGTGGTAAATTGGTAAAGGTGAATTTTCGTTTGCCCACCCAATACATGAATAAAGGAACACCAATTAACAACAATAATGTCACCGTAATATTCATGCTTGAAAATATGGTTTCGTTCATTCCAACTTGGTTCGGTAATGAAGATAAGTCTATGCCTGGAACATTTTCAACTAAGTTTTTAAGATTTCCTTCTTCCGCCGCTTTTATTGGTGCTGAACCTGATATGCCGCCGTGCCAAACCATAAGGCCAACATATGCAGCTGCGCCAATTAAAGGATAATTTAAAGGTTTGTTTTCATTGGCAAATTTTTCGCCTACTTTTCGGGCTAATATTGCACCAAAAATTAAACCTAAGCCCCAGTTGAATAAACTAACTAGTATGGTTGCAAAAGTCACAATAAATGCTGTGTTGGCTGTTGTTGTGCAAGGTGTTAATAGTGTTTCAATTATTTTTGAAATGGGTCTTGAAAGCGCAATAATGTGGCCCAAAACCAGCATTAACATCATTTGAAAAGCAAAATAAAGACCTCCTTTTCCATCATTCCACAAACCGTTCTCCCAATAGCCTGCAATGTCTAATATATAGGCACCTGTTCCAGTATCTGCAGGTTTGGTAAATATTAGTGCCAATAAAAATGTGAGCAGTGTTAATAAAAGCGCAATTGTAAATGGCGTTGGCAATAGTTTTTTATACGTCTTTGCGAATCCTTCAGTAAATGACATGCAGCTGTTTAACTTTCTTCTAATTTAATTAAAATACATGATGGCACAAGTAAATCATATAATGGTGCATTCAATTCTTGAATCATTGAAACTTTCTCCTTATTATTGTATAGAATACACAAAAAGAAGTTATGAGTAAACCTACCATCCGTTTAAGTGTTGATGCTGTTGTATTTGGTTATGATTCTAAACACGGACTTTCCGTTTTGCTAATTAAACGGAAATATGATCCATTTCAAGGACAGTGGGCTATTCCTGGAGGTTTAGTTTTAGAAAATGAATCTTTGGAAAACGCCGTTGAGCGAGAGCTACAGGAAGAAACAGGTATTCATGTTAATTATTTGGAGCAGTTATATACGTTTGGTAAACCTGGTCGCGACCCTAGAAATAGAGTAGTAACAGTGGCTTATTATGGCTTAGTTAATCAAGGTAATTTTGAGCTTTATGCAGACACGGATGCTGAAGAAGCCCAATGGTTTAATGTAGCCGAGTTACCAAAGTTAGCGTTTGATCATGATGCAATCTTGGATGTGGCAATTGAGCGATTAAAAGGTAAAATTTCATACGAACCTATTGGGTTCGAACTTTTGGGTGAAAAATTTCCCTTTTCAGAGCTGCATAAGTTATATGAAACTGTTTATGGAATGTCAATCGACCGCCGTAACTTCAAAAAAAAGTTCTTGCAGCTTAATATTTTAGAGGAATTAGATGAGAAAGTATCTCAAGGCAAAGGACGTCCTGGTTCTTTATTTCGCTTCAATCAAAAAAAGTATTTCGATTTAAAAAAGCAAGGAATGAATTTCGATATTTAGTTTGGACATTCCGTTGTGCTAAACTTCATTCCGTACAAAACGGTTTTAATTGATTCATCTCCGTCTGCAGTAATAATTCCTTGTTCGCTGTCAGTTGCTTTTCTAGATGAAAAGTAAAATGTTGCTCCAGAGGCTCTTAATTCTGTAGGAATGTTAAGCAGCTCTATTACATTTTTTTCGTCATTCCATTTAACTGCACCACTGTAGTTTTTGTCAAGCGATACGGCAAGCCCACCTCCGCCTGATCGAATTTTACCGATAACAGTACCTTTCATGCACAAAGCTGGCTCTTTTTTGCAGCTGCTTATTACAAGTGGTAGTATTAAAATAATGCTGAGAATTAAAGTGCGCATAATTGAAAATTTAAGGTAGTTTCTATACTGATGCATGAAATTGCTAAAGGGTTGCACTATAATTATTGTCTGTTTAAGCCTTAAATGGTGGGTGTTTTAAACTTATTGTGTAAAAAAAACACAAAATAATTTGGGTGTTCTGTTTTGTTCATATATATTTGTGTCCAAATTACACAATATAGAAATGAAATACAGTTTAGAAATATTAAAAGAAGAATTCCAAAAAGGAGAAAGAATAAAGTATCTTTTCTTTTGGGGACATCAGCCCACTAAGGATGGGTCGGTTTCGGCATCATGCTTTAGCCAATGGTGGAAGTCATCTTTTGAAGTAGACGGAAATGTATTTCTAACTGCTGAACATTGGATGATGTATCAAAAAGCAATTTTATTTGGTGACAAAACTATTGCAGAAAAGGTATTAACTGTTAATTCACCTATGGAGGCAAAAGCTTTAGGACGTAAAGTTGCAAGTTTTGATCCTGAAATATGGAATAATCATAAATTTCAAATTGTAGTGGATGGTAATTTGCATAAGTTTAAACAACATGACGAATTGAAAGAATATTTGATTAAAACCGGAAAAAGAACAATTGTTGAGGCAAGTCCACGAGATAGAATTTGGGGTATTGGAATGTGGAAAAATAATCCGCATGCAGAAAATCCTTTGTTGTGGAGAGGACAAAATTTACTGGGTTTCGCATTGATGGAAGTCAGAGACAGAATTAAATAAGAGAAAATGAAAACACTAACATTATATCGACCAATTGGTAAAGGAGAGTTAATGCTGATTGAAGGATTAAACTTTGAAGCTTTTCCTCCAAGGTTAGATTGGCAACCGATTTTTTACCCCGTATTAAATCAAGCTTATGCCAATAAAATAGCGTTAGATTGGAATACTAAGGATGAATTTTCGGGCTATGTTGGAGCAGTAACAAAATTTAATGTAAATGCTGAGTATGCTGCAACATTTAAAGTAGAAAATGTAGGAGACAAAAACCATAACGAGTTGTGGGTGCCCGCAGCAGAAATGGATACATTTAATGATAATATTATTGGAAAAATTGAAATAGTAAAGGTCTTTTTCGGAGAGAAGTTTGAGCCAGGTGTTCATTCCCTTTTAGATCAATTTTTTAAAAAAGAAGAATCAGAATAGAATGAGTTGGAAAATTGTAGAAAGAAAAATTGGCAAAGCTGGCAACCAAAAGCAAAGGGAAAAAAGGCAACGCGAATGGGATAAAAAATATGACGAAAATTGGATGATTGGTTATATGATTGAAGGAGAGTTTGTTTCGCAAATGGATGCATTAGAAAGTGTGTATTATGAGAGTTATAAATTCCACTTTAATGAAAATCCAGATGATTTAAAGGAACTAATTGCGACAGCCAAGAAATTGGATAACCCCCATGCAAAATTGACTGGTGGGGTGGATTTGCAAGTTCCGGCGATAATGAAATATTTAGATCGTCATGAATTAAAGTTAGAAGGAAAAGAGGTTGTAGATATTGGCACTTTTGGTAGCCGATCGCATAAAATTAGTGTACGCCTTAGCCCACTAACAATTAAAGTAATTGGAAACCCAAAAATGACTTTAGAAAAGTTTTGGCAAGATAAAAAATGCCTTGCCGTTTGGGAAGAGTAAAAATGTAAATAGTGAAAAAAGAAAGAATAAATATCGCAAATAACACCTTGCAAATTTTAGATAAAGGATTTTATGAAATAGATACTAAACAAGTAAATGTTGCCAATCAAGTTGCAACTTCAATTTCAAACGCAACTTTGTATAATCCTGATCAGTTAACGGGTTTATTAGACCGTGTTGAGTTGAATAAAAACAATGAAACTAAAATTATAGTTACGAATGAGTCAACATTGAACGCTGCTAAAACGTGGGTTCAAGTAGTTGAAAAATTAGGTGTACTTAATTTTGCTTCTGCAAAAAATCCAGGTGGAGGGTTTATGAATGGTGCGCAATCGCAAGAAGAAAGCATTGCGCGTTCATCCTCGTTATATCCTTCAATTGATCAATTTCAGGAAATGTATAAGCACAATCGTGCATATAAAACCTATTTGTATTCGGATTATATGATCTATTCTCCAGATGTAGTAGTTTTTAAAAATGATGATGGAGACTTATTAGAGAATCCTTATTTGGTGGACATTGTTACGAGCCCTGCTGTTAATATTGGAGCAATTTTGAGCAATAAACCAAAAGAGATGAAAAGAGTGGAAGAGGTGATGTTGCAAAGAATTGATAAAATGTTGGGGTTATTTGCTGAAAAAGGATGCGAAAATTTAATATTAGGAGCTTGGGGATGTGGCGTGTTTAGAAATAACCCGGAGGATATTGCAAATTACTTTAAACAATTTCTAAAGCAAGAGGGAAAGTATGAAGGTGTTTTTGATACAATTGTGTTTGCAGTGTTAGATCGGAATGATCGAGGAGTTTATCGGGCATTTAAAAAATTAGAAGGATGAGTGAATTGAATGAAAAAATAGTAGCAGGAATATTTGGCGTAGCCGTTGGAGATGCGCTTGGTGTTCCTGTTGAATTTACAAGCCGCCGAGATTTGGATAAAAACCCTGTTACCAATATGCGGGAGTATGGTACCTATCATCAACCAAAAGGAACTTGGTCTGACGACAGTTCATTAACCTTTTGTTTAATGGAGGGTTTATGTAATGGTTATAATTTGGAGGATATTGCCGCAAAATTTGCGCAATGGAAGTATCATAGTTATTGGACGCCACATGGTTCTGTCTTTGATATAGGAATGGCAACAAGCCAAGCCATTCATGAAATAAAGAAGGGTACAAAACCTGAACTGTGCGGAGGAATGAATGAGTGGAGTAATGGTAATGGATCTTTGATGCGTATTTTACCAATGGCTTTTTACTTATATAACGAATCAGACATCAATGTTCGTTTTGAAAAAGTAAAGGCAGTATCATCCATAACGCATGCTCATGTAAGGTCAATCATTTCGTGCTTTATTTATGTAGAATATGCCATAAAGTTGATTGAAGGGTTTGATAAGTTAGAAGCCTTGCAAATTATCCAAAAATCGGTGATAAAACATTTGGTTGAACTTGATATAAATAAGGCAGAGGTTGATTTGTTCAAACGGGTATTAAACGGAAATATTGGAGAGTTGGAACGGGCTGAAATAAGTGGATCAGGTTATGTATTGCATTCACTTGAGGCAAGCTTTTGGGCACTACTTTCGTCCAAAACTTATGATGAGGCTGTGTTAAGGGCGGTTAATTTGGGTGAAGATACTGATACAACTGGCGCTATAACTGGCGGATTAGCAGGAGTGTATTTTGGAAGAGATAATCAGTTTGATTTTTGGAGAGCACAATTAGCAAAGTTTGAAGAAATAGAGAATTTGATTGAACGATTTGGTGAGAAAATAAATGGATAATAAGGTTATGAAATATGTATTAGCAGATATTGATCCTAGAATGATTGATGCTTGGAAGCTGTTTTTTCAAAATGAAGAAAATGTAACCATTCTGCATGCTGATATAACTAAGCTAAAGTGTGACGCAATTGTGAGCCCAGCCAATTCATTTGGCTTTATGGACGGTGGTGTTGATTATGCTATTTCACAAAGACTAGGTTGGGAGTTGCAAAGTGAATTGCAGGAAAGAATTAAAGACTTACCAGAAGGGGAACTACTCATTGGAAAATCTTTGGTGATGAAAACAGGAGATGGTTTAATTCCATTTCTTATTGTTTCACCAACTATGAGGGTACCAATGAGTTTCAATATTGATACTTCGATAAATGCTTATCTCGCAATGAAAGCGACAATGATTGTTGCACAGAAGAATGATGAAATAAGTACTGTTGCCATTTCTGGATTTTGTACTGGAGTTGGTAAAATGTCGCCAATTGTTTCCGCAAGGCAGATGTATAATGCATTTGTAGAAATTGAAAAAGGTGAAAAAATGAATTTTAAAAATTTTGCTGAAGCGCAAAAATACCATTGGAATATTAACCCCCAAGGCCGCATAAATGAATGAATGTTTGTGACTAGAGGTTGAACTTGATACTAAAAACATGAAAATTAAAATCCAATCTGGAGACATAACACAAGTAAAGGTTGATGCAATTGTAAATGCAGCAAATTCATCTTTGCTAGGTGGTGGAGGTGTAGATGGTGCAATTCACCGCAAAGCTGGATCTCAATTATTGGATGATTGCATGGCAATAAGGGCAAAACAAGGAGGTTGTAAAACTGGTAATGCTGTTATTACAAGTGCAGGAAACCTCAATGCTAATTTTGTAATTCATACAGTTGGCCCCGTTTGGAACAATGGAAAAGGTAATGTGAGAGAGTTGCTTGCTTCATGTTATACGTCTGTCTTGGATTTATGCATTGCAAACCAAATTAAAACAGTTGCATTTCCAAATATTAGTACAGGTATTTATAAGTTTCCAAAAAAGGAGGCTTGCGAAATCGCAATCAGTACTGTGATGAATTATCCCAGTAAAAATGAAATAGAAGAAATAATTTTCGTGTGTTATGATGTTGAAAACCTCATAATTTATGAGGCTATATCATCCGCGAATGAAATAAGCTAGTAACGAATCACTAGCGATTAAAAAAATTAAAATGAGAACAGATAAAAGCATTGGTAAATTAATGAGTCTTGCACTCAGACATAATCCAAAGGTGCTAAATATAGAACTAGATGAAAACGGATGGGTATCCGTTGATGAATTGATAAAAGGATTGAACAGGAAACAGATTCAAATGGATATGGAACGATTGACCCATTTGGTTGAGACTAATGACAAGAAAAGATATCGCTTCAATGCGGATAAAACTAAAATTTGTGCTAACCAAGGTCATTCTGTTGAGGTGAACCTAAACCTCAAAGTAATTGAACCGCCGCACACGCTATATCACGGAACGGTGAATAAGTTTATGGCATCAATTCGTGAAAAAGGACTGATAAAAGGAACTCGACATCATGTGCATTTAAGTGAAACAAAAGATACGGCAATATCAGTTGGATCAAGACGCGGTAAACCTGTTATATTGAAAGTTTCAGCCAAGCTAATGCATGAACAAGGATTTAATTTTTATAAATCTGAAAATGGCGTGTGGTTAACTGAAAACGTTCCTCCCAAATTTATTGAATAATAAAACTAAAGGGTATGTACAAATTTTTGAAAGAACTAGATCAACTTGTTAAACAACCAAATAATGAAAGTTTAAATTTATCAATGAGAAATGTTCATGCAGAAGGAATTTTCTCGTTGGTTATTAAGGGAACTGAGTTTGGAAAATTAACGCGAGTTTTTATTGCTGATAAAAAGCTAAATCCATTTGATGTTCAATATCATACACATAGATACCCAATTACAATAACCGTTCTAAAAGGTAATATCACGCATCATACTGCAGAAAAAAATGCGAGTAATGATTCAAATGATTTAGTGTCGATATCTGAGTATGAATACAGAAGTGTTTTGAATGGAGGCAATGGTTTAAAGTATAGCGCAGAGGTGAAAATCAAAACCAATGAATATAAATTACCAATAGGCAGTCAAATTCATTTAGGCACAGAAGATTTTCATACCATGTCGTGCTCTAAAGGATCTATTTGGGTGGTTGAAGAGAAAGGCTTTGAGAAGGATTTTAGCAAAGTACTAGGGGTTCCTTTTGTGACGGATAATTTATATAATATACCGGCAATGTTTCAAACGATAGATAAATGTCAAGTAGTGTCCAGAGCGGTAAAAGAATTGATTTTGCAGTATGAACTTGTAGGGGTGGATGATTTATAATGTTTCATTTAAACATTGACTGAAGCGAATACTATTTTTAAGATGAAAAATATTGAATACATAAAAGGAGATGCAACATCTCCACAGGCGAAAGGGCCAAAAATTATCGGGCATATTTGTAATGACCTTGGCGGATGGGGGAAAGGTTTTGTGTTAGCAATTTCAAAAAGATGGAGCAAACCGGAAAAGGAATACCGCCAATGGCATAGAGAAAGATCTAAAAATGATTTTGAATTGGGAAACATTCAAATTATCCAAGTCTCGGCAGATACTTATGTTGCAAATATGATTGGGCAACGTGGGATGAAAACAGGAAGTAACGGTGCGCCAATAAGATATGATGCAGTGGATAAGTGTTTAGAAAAATTACAAAATGAGGCTGAAAAACTTGGAGCAAGTGTGCACCTGCCAAGAATTGGCTGCGGTTTAGCAGGAGGTAAGTGGTCTAAGATTGAGCCGCTCATAATGGCAAGGCTAAGTGAAAAAAATATAGGAACAATAGTATATGATTTTGATTAATTGAACAATCTAAATTTTAACTAATGCAAAAAGAAAAAATTACTGAAGACGTTTGGATTATAGATGATTTCTTAACTAAGGAAGAATGTAAGTTCCATATTAAAGCAAGCGAAACTATAGGTTATGAATTTGCTAAAGTCAATATTGATGGTAAGCAAACCGTAATGGCTTCCGTTCGAAATAATCAACGTGTTTTAATGTTGGATGAAGAACTTGCAGCTGAAATTTGGAACAAACTATGTCCTTTTATTGATGATTACCCATATGCCAAGCCCATAGGGCTAAATGAGATGTTTCGTTATTATAAATATGTGCCCGGAGAAAGGTTTAAAATGCACCGTGACGGAAGTCATAGAAGAAATGCATCCGAGCAGAGCTTATTGACTTTGATTATTTATTTAAACGAAGATTTTAAGGGAGGTGAAACTGGTTTTATGCGTGAATTTGATATTCGGCCAAAGCAAGGACGCGCCGTAATATTTGATCATAATGTACGCCATGAGGGAAAGAGTTTAGAGAAAGGAACAAAGTACGTTTTAAGAACGGATGTAATGTTTCGAGTTACATCAAATGATTTAGATGCTTAAATTTAGGCAGGCTTTTTATTATGTAGAAGTCTAATTAATTACAACAATGAGAACAATAGCAATAGGAGACATACACGGAGGATTAAAAGGACTTAAACAAGTTTTAGAACGTGCAAATGTTACCGCTCAGGATGAGCTTATATTTATGGGCGATTATGTGGATGGTTGGAGTGAATCAGCACAGTTGATTGATTTTTTAATTGAACTTTCATATCAGCAAAACTGCCATTTCATTTATGGTAATCATGATGCTTGGTGTTATGATTGGTTAACAAGAGGAACTGAGAATAACATTTGGTTAAAGCATGGCGGTAAAGAAACCATTGAGAGTTATGCAGGACATACTGACAATCAAAAAGATGAACATATTGGTTTTTTTATGAAAATGAAAAACTATTATGTTGATGATAAAAATAGGTTGTTTATTCATGCCGGGTACACGTCTATGCACGGACCAGAAAAAGAACATTATGCTTCTAATTATGGCTGGGATCGCACGCTTTGGGAAATGGCTGTTGCCATACATGGAAGAGTAGAGAAAGAGGAGGATTCATATCCTGGACGGTTAAAACTATTTTCAGAAATTTTTATTGGTCATACGCCAACAACAGGTTGGGGAATTGATCACCCTTGGAATCGCGCAAACATTTGGAATTTGGACACTGGAGCAGCATTTAAAGGAAAATTATCTGCCTTGGATATAGACACAAAAGAATTTTGGCAAAGCGATCCTGTAATGGAGCTTTATCCAAAAGAAATAGGTCGAAATAAATAAGTAAAAATGAATTCGAATAAACAGACTATTCGTGCAGTATTTGATGAGCATACAATAACGGTGTATCAAGCCTATTCTAAAGCAATTGCTATAACTGCAGTACAAAATCAAAAATTTGTAGCTCCGTTTAAAATGGAACGAATGACCTGGATTAAACCTTCATTTTTATGGATGATGTATCGCAGTGGCTGGTCTACTAAAAAGGATCAAGAACATGTGTTAGCCATTAAAATTAAACGCAAAGGTTGGGATTGGGCTTGCAAAAATGCTTGCTTATCTCATTTTGTAAAAGAGATACATGGCACAAATGAGGCGTGGAAAACCGCTCTAGTAAATTCACCCATTCGTGTCCAATGGGATCCTGAAAAGGATATTCATCTCAACGCATTGGATTATAAATCCATCCAAATTGGTTTGAGCGGAATTGCAGTTGAAAAATATGTAAATGACTGGATTGTTTCAATTGAGGATATTGGTCAAGAATGCAAAAACATACATGACCTAATTTTGAATGGTAGAATAAAAGAGGCCGAGTACCTTTTACCCAAAGAAGAGGTTTATACAATTGCCGAAAGTTAGATTTACTTTCTGGCTTTAATAAATGCTTGCATTACATTTAAAATAGCTTCTAATTCTTCTGTTTGACTTTCTTTCGTTAATCCACCTAAAAAGTAATGCTCCAATTTTTCATTATCGCATTTAATGCCAGTGCCAAAAAAAGCTGTGGTTAATTTGAGTTTATTGATTGCGTCTGGCGTTAAAAGTGACCGAAATTTTTCGGTATCGTTCGTTAGAAAGGTAAAATGATTATCTATTGTTGAATCTCCTAGCTTAAAATTACTTTTACTGCCTAAACTTTTTCTTGAAATGTCAAATTCAAAATCAAACGGACTAGGTTCAAATTGAATAAAAGTATGCAAGTATTGACTCTCATGATGACTGCCAGTAATTTTTTCAATTATCTTAAAATCACAACCTGCTACATTTCCATTAACGGTGTTGAGTTGCGCCATTAAATATTTTTCAGAACTGTGGTTGAAGTTCATTTTATAAGCCCAAGCTTTATACCATTCCACTTTTTTTAAACTAGCTTTTTTCCCATTTTGAAAAAGTAGATAAAGGAGGATTACTGCAATTAAAACACCTATGCTAATGTAAAGGTAGAGCATGAATTGATCAGTAGGTTATCGCAAGTTTTTTATTAAAGTGCGCATGAAACTCATCACTTTCTCGAATTCTTCCAGTTTTGCTTGTTTGCTGAATCCGCCAACAAGGCTGTAGGTAAAACCTGCATTTGTACTTAAAATATTACCTTTTAATTGCTTTTCAATAGCGCGCAATTCTCCTTGCATTCTAAAATCCATCAAACTTCTAAAACGATTTTCTTCTTTGCATTTTAGTAGGAATTTTTTATCGAATTCTTCATCACCAAATTCAATGTCTTTTCCTCCAAAAGCTTTTCCTACTTTGCTAAAAAAACCTTCTTTTCCAATTCTAAAATCAAAGTCAAATGGGTTAGGAGCAAAAGTAACGGTGGTGTATAATACTTGGTTTTTCCCTGAGCCAACTATGTGCTCATAAATAACAACCGGTACACCATCTAATTCTCCAGATAAAGTATTGAGTTTGGCTAATAATTGTTTTTTATGCTCGTGCTGCAAATTCAGTCGTAAAGCCCATTCTTGAAACAAGACTATTTTTTTATTATTCTGTTTTTTGACAAAACGAATAGAAAGCACAATAACTCCAATAAGCAAGGCAAAAAAGCCAACAAGTATAACTATTTCCATAATGGATTAAAGATAGAAAATTTTCTAAGTTGATTTTAAAATGCGTCAACTTCTTGTACTTCGCCTGGTTGCATTTGATTTAACCATCTATTGCCTATGCGCACACGTACTAACCTTAAAGTTGGAAATCCTGCAGCTGCAGTCATTTTTCTTACTTGCCTAAATTTCCCCTCTCTTAAAATAATAGATGCCCAACTAGTCGGGCCATGTCTTTCGTCTCTTATGGGTTTTGCTCTTGGAGGAAAAACAGGTGTATCTATAATTGTTGCTTTGCAAGGTTTGGTAAGATATTTTGTTCCCTGAATTCCAATTTCAATGCCGTTTCGCATCAATTCAATTGCTTCTTCAGTAATGATTCCGTCAACTTGAACGTGGTACTCTTTTTCGTATTTTTGACTTAAAATATTGTAACTCTCTTTACCGTCAGTTGTTAAAAAAATAAGCCCTTCTGAATCTTCATCTAATCGACCTACCGCCATTGTTCCTTCAGCAAAATCGTGTAATTCGCCCAATAACTTTTTACGGTTTTTGCGTTTGCCATTATATATAAATTGGCTTAAATAACCGTGGGGTTTAAAAAGGATATAATGGTGGTGTTGCATGGCGCAAATTTAATGCATTAATCTCCAATTTGATTAGAAAAATAAGGATTCAATTAAACAGCACTAGTCTTTGACTTGTTTTAATTTTCGAATTGGTTTAAACTCCCAAGTCATTACTTGGTTTTTAACGTCATGATGAAATAAAATGGCATGATTCTCTTCATTTTCAGCAGAAATTCCTGAACCTAAAAATTCAATTCCATCAGGAGTTTGATAAGAAAAAGTAGTGCTGTTAAAACCTAAATCGCCTCCAACACATAGCACTTTGGTTCCGTTATTTTGAATGTTAACTAGGCGCGGATAAATATCTGCGTAAAAATTGTTTGGGTTTAAGCAATAATGACAATCGCCAAGTGGACCGTTAGATACAGATGCAATTTGTGGGCTCAGCGTTTCATTGTTTGGCATCCATATTAATTTATGATGTAGCAAAACCAAGTGAGATGAATTTTCAATCGTGTCTAACACTTCATTTAAAAATACGAATTGATCACCAGTAATATAACATAAGCTGTCTTGCGAATCTAAAACAACAAATGTGATTCCGTTCTTGGCATATGCATAGTATGTTGGGCGTTGTGTATAATCAGTAAGTAATGATAAGTTGGCATAATCATGATTACCTAATGCCCATAAAGTGTTAGGATTGTCTAAATCAAAAACAGCATCCAATCGGTTTAAACTTGGTGCGTTTTCTGAACTAGAATAACCCATGTCTCCGCCCAACATCAATAAATCGTATTTGCTATAATCAATTGCTGTTGCATTAGCGTTAATGAACTCAATTGAATCTGATTTAGTGTGAGAAATGTGCAGGTATTTTTTAGATCTCAGCTTAAATTTTGGCTTGTTTTTACATGAACTAATCGCAATTGAAGTAAAAGCCATTACCAATATTAAACCGTAAGCATGAATACGAACACGCATAAATCAATAACTTGAAAACCTGAAAAATATTATGCTGTTAGCAGGTTAATAAGCAAATGGTTTTGTTTTAGTTAGCAGCAACTATTCCTAGCTCGCAATAAAAGTTAACTGTCACTACATTTCCAGCACCTGAAATTTCTTCCATTCCGTATTCTACTCTATCAAAAACAAAATTTCCTTCGAACGCTTCAAAAGCTGCTCCTTCTGAGTTGGTACCGCTACCTATGTGTTTAAAAGGAACATCAATTGGTTTAGTATTGCTTAAAAGAGTTAAATCACCTTTAGCCACATATCCTGTATCAGTATCTTCAATTATTGATGATAAGAATGTAATAGTAGGGTATGTTGCAACATCAAAGAAATCAGCTTCCGCCAAGTGCTCATCACGCATACTGTTTCCAGTATTTAAAGAAGCAGATTCAATGTTAACGTTTAAAGTTGACTGATGATAGTCTGTTGTAATATCAAAATCGACACTAAATTTTTCAAAAGCACCTTTAGCAGTTTTCATTCCATCTGCATCAAACAAAAGCTCTGCTTGAATACCTTCGCCGCTTGTTACATGGTAATTTCCTTCAATCAAAGACAATGATGGAACTTCGTTACCAGTTGAATCTACTGCTACTTCAGAATCAACATCTGATTTATCTAACTTACTTTCGTATTCCCCAGAAAGTGCATACATTACAACACCTACTCCAATTACTGCGGCAATAGCTACGCCGATTATTATCTTTTTTATCATTTTTTCAACTTTAGACTACAAATATATGTTTAAACATCTATTTGAACAATTATTTCGATTTATTTCTTTTTCAATACCGCAGTTTGACGGGTTACAGTAGTGTATGTGTGTGCGAGAGGAACAACCTCTTCATCTTCTGTTCTGGGAGCAATAACTCCAGTGGGAGAGCTGGAAGAGGAAGAAGTTAATTCAAAATACAGTTTGTTTTTCTTAAAGGTGTAGGTAGCATGAATCAAATTTCCTTGCATTTCAAAAACGCTTACAAAAGTGTTTTTAAACAAATTCGTTGACAAGACAATACCATTTCGCTCGTCTACTTCATAGTGATGAGCATCTATTTTTCGCAATAAATAATTACGTTCTTGTCTCAAGCTATCTTCTCCATACACAATGGTCCAATCATAAGTGACGTCATCTTGTTTTTTAAAAATAAGCTCCATATGAAAATGACTGGTTTTGTCACTTGATTGGATTTCTAATTTCCCCACATAATGACCTTCCCATTTTTTAGAGATTTGACCAAAATTAAACAGCGGTAAAAAAACGAGTAATATGAAATAGATTTTTTGCATAAGCCAAAAAAAAGGCGTTTGCTACTGACAAACACCTTTTAAAATTTTATTATTTAATTAGAACGGTAAGTCATCATCACTTTCAGCAATACTTCGGCAAGCTCAGTATAAACTTCTAAGGGATTTAAATTAGGTCTAATTTTTTAATCCACTTTTATATTAAAATGGTAAGTCATCATCACCTTCAGCAACGAAAGTTTCAGCATTATCAGCTGTAGCTGCAGTTCCACCACCAATTGGTTCAATTTTCCAGCAATCTAATGAGTTAAAGTAACGCACTGCGCCATCTTTAGGATTTGTCCACTCACGTCCTCTTAAAAAGAACGTAACTTCTACATTATCGCCTAATTTAAAATTGTTTAAAAGATCCGTTCTGTCTTGCACGGCTTGAAACATAATTGTTTGTGCGTATTGTCCGGAAGCGTCCACTACCACAAATTCTCTCTTCTTAAATGAATCAGAAATTTGTTGAACATCTCCGATCACTTTTAGCTCTCCTTTTAATGTGTACATAATTTGGTTTGTTTAGTTGTTGTTGAAGGATAGAAGCGTCATCCATGCTTCATCCAGTTTATTTTCAGTTAATAATTCCTTTGCTCTTTTATGGAGTTCAAACTCCAATTTTGTCTGTTCGTCTTCCAAAGAAACGAATAAATCGCTTAACTCAAGTAATTTATATTCATTTACATCCGTTTCATTTGGTAATTCCTCAATTCCACCCAATTGCCCTAAATCATTTTTAGATAATAGAGAACTGTTTTGGATGTCTTCAGGTATAGCATCTACACCAATTCCAACAGTAGTAATTGGTTTTGTAATTTCAAACATTGAATTTTCATCTGCTCGGCAATACCAATTTCCACCCATTCGTGAAACAAGGTCAATTTTATGTTGATCAATTTTGCCGT
Source organism: uncultured Crocinitomix sp. (assembly GCA_937136425.1). Lineage (GTDB taxonomy): Bacteria > Bacteroidota > Bacteroidia > Flavobacteriales_D > Crocinitomicaceae > Crocinitomix. Next base: position 217,104 of record CAKZON010000020.1, on the reverse strand, counting down.
CAGCATCTAAGACATCCTCATTAATGTGAATTTTTTTCACTTCACAAATCACTAAGTTTCCAGCGCCACCATTTTGACCTAATTCAACTACTTCATTCACCACACATTCAAATTGAACGGGTGATTCTGCTACGCGAAAAGGTTGAATAGTTTCAGAAGCTATTTTAGTGAACCCGGCTTTTGCAAATTCATCTACACCAGGTGAATATGGAGAGCTAGCTAATGACATTTGATGAACCATATCATGACTAACTACGTTAATAACAACCTCTGCAATGTTTTTTACATTGTTATAAGTGTCCTTAGTCGTATTCGTTCTTCCACTGCGCGCAGGAGAAAAAACCATAATAGGTGGGTTTGCACTAAATACGTTAAAAAAACTAAAGGGAGCTAAATTCGGATTCCCTTCGGCATCAATAGTACTGGCAAATGCAATGGGTCTTGGGCCAACTGCGCCCAATAAATAACCATGCAATTTTGGAATAGGAAGTTCTTTAGGATCGATACTTAACATGTCGCAAAATTAAGAATTATTGCTCGAATTTGCATCCTAGTCGCAACCATTTAATCAGTAAAAAAGTGAAAAACCGCCTTGAATAATCCAAGACGGTTTTAAAAAATGACTTTTACTATTTGTTAAGCGACTTTCGTAAGTCTTTAAGTAAAGCGCTTATTTGCTTTTCATCTATCGTTCGCATCATTAAAATATGAGCTTCATTTCCTTTAGAACTCAAAGCATATTTTTTAACAATCTCGATATTTGGTTTTGGAAAACGAATCATTACCGAGCCGGGTACTTTTTTAACTTCACCTGGCTTATAAATTTGAGAAAGTTGATTGTAAACGCGTTCAACCAATGCAAGTGCCGTCTGAATTTCTCGGCTTTGTTTGGCGTATGATGTTTTTGATAAATAATCCCACATAATCATTGCAGAGAATGAATTTCGAGATCCAGCTAATGTTGAATCCATTGAGCCAACATAACTAGGTACATCATTAGAAATCAAGAATTTATTCTTTGTCATATAAATTCCGCACGGCCAAGGTGCCCCAGCCCATTTATGCCCGCTCATTGCAATGGAATGAATTTCTTGTTTAAAATCGAATTCAGGAAAGATAGATGGTTGCTCTGGGTTTTCACCTAATTTAAGAAATGGAACATAACCTGCACCTAAGGCACCATCCACATGAAACCAAAATCCATTTCGAATACTTTTATGTTCTTTTCCATCCTCATCTTTCCAAACTACTTCACGTTCATACATGCCGTGCTTTTTAAGAATGGGCACCAAAATTTTAATGGCTTCACCTACGTTGTCATAAGCACCTGTCCATGTTGTTCCGTAATTGAAGTTGATAAGAATCGGATGTTTTTTCTCTGCAAAGAAATCTACTAACTTTTTTAATGCTTCTAAATCAATACTTCCATCTGCATTTATTGGGGCAGGTTCATTTGTCCATTTGCCATCTCTGGTAATAGGACATTGGCCAGGATATTTCTTTTTACCCAATTTATTGAAATCATCAATTTGTAATACTTCACCTATTTTTTTTACAGAATAATGTGTTGCTTCTGAATAGATCAAGACAGGAATATATTCATTCTCATTATCGCTTTCTGGTGCCTGGTAATTTAAATATTCAAGGAAGTGTGCATCTGGACAAGCATCATTAGTTACACTTAAACGTTTTGCATTGGCTTTTTTTTCGTCATATTCTAAGCGAGTTCCGTTCAAATAATCTCTACCATTTCGCATGGCAAGTAAGTTGCCTTCTGTGCTGCCCATTGAAACAATGTATCCCCAATATGTTTCAGGCCATTCTTTTCCGCCAGGATCATCATCCTTAGTAAGGCGCGGATATTTTGCATTCCATAGTTCAGCATAATAGTCCAAAACGGCGCGTTCCATCCATTTACAATTTAGTGTATAATAACCGTCTGGCGGAACTACTCCAGGTTTGTTTGGGTTTGAAAATGAATCCCCAATATTATTAACTGATACGTTTAAATATTCGCTAAGGTGACTGAATTGCAATTTTTGTGTGGCTTGAAAACCTAAAAAGAATTTTTTACCGTTTTCAACAAAACTGGACAATTGGCGGAGAGCTAAGCGTTGTTGTCTTTCAGGTAGCGCATTTTTTGAAAGCTGAAAAAGACGATAATCAATGTTGTTTGGTGTCCAATAACCACTCGGCCTTTTCTCTTCGCTATCCTGTTCAATTGCTTTTTCTAATGGCGTTTCAATAGAATTGGTTTGGCTAATTATACGCACACCAATTAAATCTTCAGGCAAAACGTCAAATAAATACTCGGCTTCAATTGGCGATAAAACGGGGCGTATTATTCCTGGTGGAGTTGCCCTAAATTCAAATTCGTATATCCCATCAACTGGAAGTGCTTTGGATAATAATAACTCTGCATTTTCCCAGTTCATGCTGGTGGTTGTTCCCTTAGCACTAATGTGTAACTTGGCTGGATTGGTTTTGATGAGGTATAATTCAACTTCATCAACTTGTAAAATCAGTTCATTCATAATAATAAGTTTTTGTTTGATTTAAATGGAGGTTAAAAAGAGGTAATTCTTTGTGAGAACAACCTCTTTCTTCGTTGTAAATTGAATTATACATGTGTAAATGTTCCTGGCCCACCACCAGTTCCGACAAAAGCAGCAGCCCCAGCACCAGCAAAAGAGCCTATTGGACGATTATTGTAAAGCCAAGTGATGATTAATGGTGCTAGAATTCCAGGGCCAGCAACAACATGAAAACCAACACGTTTTTGAGGAAGTGATTTAGGATCAACAAGGAAGAATCCAGCACCCGCATATACTCCTCCGCCAATGATAATTCCTCCACCTTCTCCTTTAAAGTTCAATTGAACTCCATTTGTAAATTCTAGTGGAGTTGATGAATGCAATGTAAAATATCCAGCCCCACCAATTGTGAAAGTTGCACCAAACGGAAAAGGGGCTTTAATTTTCGAATTGCTTGCGTCTTCTGGTAGCATTTTTTGCTGTACTTTGATAAATTCTTCCTCTGCTATTTTTTGATAGTTAGCAATTTCAGCTGCACTAAGTTCAACTGCTTCGTTTACTTGATTTTTAGTTGTCATTTTTTTGATTTAGAATAAAATCCTACTCTTTTAAAGGCTTTTCGGAGAACACCTTGGGTTGATCAACAAGGCAAATGTCGCGAGAATGAAAGCCTAAAAACAGACCATAATTACGTGAATTCCAGTATGTGGAAAATACGGGTCTGCAAAATTTTCACTATTATTAGATGATCGTTTAACCTAAAAACCCAAAAGCATGTCTCAAAACAATCACTTTACATTGCATACCCATAACTGGAAAATGGAACCCATTCTCAGTTTAGCAGATCACTTCCACTATTTAAAGGTAGAAGAGGGGCAACAAAAGCGGCTCAGCGAATACCAATTGGATGATGCAGAAGAGCTTACAGAATTTAATCGTATTGTGAGAGATGATAAGATTACGCGAATTGAAATGCACATGGCTTTAGAGGGAGCCGTAAACATAAATACGTTTACTTCTTGCATGTATATGTCGGTTTATCATGGCGAGTCAGATCCCACTAATTTTAAACTAAATCCTTTTGAAAAGCCAAACCCTGAAATTCATTTGCCAAATACCGCTATTGTTCCGCCTATCTTTAAACAGATGATTGCAACCAATTGGGATGAGGTAGATAATCATTTAATTGATGATTTATTTATTGCTAAGAACCAAAACGTGCTTGAGCGAGTACATTATTTTTTGATTGGAGACGCAATGACCACGTTTATTGATAAAATGTTAGAGGATTGTTCTCATAATATTTTGGATGTTAAGATTTATGCAGGTTTGGATCTAAACAAATTCCCAAACAAAGAAACAATTTCATTTACACCCGTTTTAGGATTTAAATTGCCAAAAGAAACGATTAATTCGTATCGAGCATCAGGAAGTGCTAATTGTTTGAGGGGGGAAGTGTTGCTTGAATACTCAATGCCGTGCCCACCTACTTGTTATCCCAGATCTAGAAACTAATAGGGTGTGGATTACACATTCTTTTGGTATTTAGGCCATGCCTCAACATTCATATCTTTAATACCCCTTGTACTTTTTCTTTTCATATTTCGGAGGTTAATTCCTACTCAACGAAGACTTACTACCTTGATTGTTTTGGTTTTTGTAACTGAAATTACGGCAAATGTAATGTGGCTGCAACAGCTTAATAATAATCCTGTCTATCATATTTATGCGGTACTAGAGTTTTATATGATTTTACGAATTTTTAAGCTTGAATTGAACAATTTACTGAGTAATAAAATCTTCAATTTATTAATAATTACATTTTTTGGATTCGCCATTGCAAATGCCATTTGGGTGCAAGATGTCTTTTCATTTAATTCAAATGTCACAACAGCATCTTCACTTATAATTATTGTTTTAGTATTCATTTATTTTTCTTCCCTCTTGCAAAAAGAGAGTTTACAACCGTTGCATATAGTTCCAATGTTTTGGATTGGAGCAGGTATGACTCTTTATTACACAACTAATTTGGCGCTGTTTTTCATAACAAGTTATGAGCTTTTTGTTTTTGAAAATAGACATACAATCTGGAGCATTCATGCCATTGTCAATATTATATTATTTTGCTTTTACACATACGCTTTATGGATTCAACCCAAAACGGAATAGCCTTGCAAGTTTTTATCGTGAGTATGGCAATAGTCTTTTTATTGTCAGTTTTTGTTATACTTTTCTTTGTTAAGTATCAGCGTAGGTTGTTGGCACAACAAAAAGCACGACAAAAAGATGCGGAGGAATATCAACGGGATCTTTTAAAAAACACCATAAATAGTCAAGAAGCCGAACGAAATAGGATAGCCAAAGAGTTGCATGATGAAATTGGTGCAATGTTAACAACTACCAAACTATATGCAGGTCAAATTAATGCAGAGCTAAGTAATACAGACTTGAATGTGGTAACGGATAAAATGAATTTGCTTTTTGATGATATGATTCAAAACACCCGCCGAATATCGCAAGACTTACGCCCAGTGATTTTGGAAAAATTAGGACTAATTGAGGGGATTGAAAATTTGGTGTCTACTATTAATGATGCAGGAAAATTACTGGTGACATTCAAATATGAATCTGTTCAATTGGAGCATAAACAAAAAGAGCTAAACCTTTACCGCATTGTGCAAGAATTGTTGAATAATGCCTTAAAACATGCGCAAGCAACTGAGGTTAAATTAGAATTAAAGACAATTGACAATGCAAACAAGCTGTATTATTATGATAACGGAAAGGGGATTAATCATATTAAACTAAAGCATAAAAAAGGAATTGGTTTAAAAAACATAGAAAGCCGAGTATCCATTTTAAGTGGTGCAATCGTTTTTAATAAGGTTACTAAAGGAACGGAAATTGAAATAGAATTTCCAAATCATACAGCAATAAATAATTAACAGAAATGGACACAATAAAAATTGGATTGGTGGATGATCATAACCTGTTTCGGGAGGGCTTAAAATCACTTTTAGGAAATGTGCAAAATGTTGAGTTGGTATTGGAGGCTACAAGCGGAAGTCAGTTATTTGATCAATTAAAACATGCGGTGCCCAATGTACTATTGCTAGATCTTGATATGGAAAATGGCAACGGAATGGACGCAACTATCAAACTTTCAAAAGAGTTTCCTGAAATAAAAATCATTATTTTAACTATGCACAAAGAGGATCGAATGATCTCTTACATGATGGAAATAGGTGCGCATGGCTATTTATTAAAAGACACCAATCAAAGTGAACTTTCAGAAGCAATAAATAAAGTGCATTTGCAAGGCTTTTATTTTAATCCAAGAATAGCTGAGGCTATGCTAAAAGGATTGAAGAATAAATCTAAAACAATTCCTGAGGTAGGAGTTGGAATTAATTTAACTAATCGAGAAAAAGAAGTATTGGAATTAATTTCTCAAGAATTTACAACGGCTGAAATTGCAGAAAAACTATTCTTGAGTGAGCGAACTATTGAAGGGTATCGCAAAAACTTATTAATGAAAATGGGCGTTAAAAATTCTGCCGGTTTAATATTGAAAGCGATTAAAAAAGGCTTGCTTCAGGTATAATGAAGCAAATACCTAATGTAATCTATGGTGCAGTAAAGGAATTATGAGGCCTTTTTTCTAGTTTCTTGAATGGCTAATTGCAAGTTTTTTAAAAGTTCCATTGTTTTAGTATGGTCTTCTCTTTCTGAATTAACAGCTTGCATTACTTCTAGTGCTATTGCGTTGACTTTTCCGTTTGCTGAGTTTGTAATATTCATAGCATTGTATTTTGAGGTTTAAAATCTAGTTCAGATAATTGTTTCATGTTTTATCCGATACTACTTACTTGCTATTATTACAGGCAGCTGCTTACTTTCCCCCAAAAAAATGTGAATAAATATTTTAAGAATCAATTATAAATTAAAAATAACAGTTGATAAGTAGCTGTTTGGCAGCGTTTTGAAATGTTTTTTTGATTTGGTGTAACAAATGTACGTGAATTCGTGTCCTAATATCAAACCAATTAAAAATTAGTAAAATGAAAAATATATTTGCCCTTACATTATTCGTCGTTTTTAACTTAACGTCATTCGCAGGAAATGAAAACCATGGAATTGATCCTGCAAAAAGATCATTTGAAAAATGGACAAAAGAATTTGTTTCTTATCCTAATCAATCTGTTTCTGAAATGGAAGAAGGTGTGGTTATGGTTTCATTCGAAATTGATGAATATGGAGATATGAAAAATATTATAGTTGAATCTCAAGTGTCAGAATCATTAAATGAAAAAGCAATTGAAATGATTCAAGAAATGCCAATTGAACATTTATATTCAAATGGTTTTATTGAGGGAACTCGATTTTTATTGCCAATTAAATTCAATTTGCAGTAAGATAATTATTTAGTCTAATTGTCTAAAAAGCAAATCGTTAGGAAAAACTTGTGAAAAAGTTTAGTTTAGCTGTAACTTTTAGATTAATAAGGCGTCCCACAATTGAGACCTAAGAAAAATGACAACTAAAGAGTACAATAACTGCGTTGACAATTATGCTGATAATATTTATCGGTTTGTGTTGAAACACATTAAAAATGTGGATGCAGCAAAGGACATTGTGCAAGAAACATTTGCTAAGGTTTGGGTGAAACGAGAAGGAGTTGATTTTTCGAAGGCGCGATCGTACTTTTTTACAACTGCCCACCATACATTAATAGATTTGGTGAGAAAAGAAAAGTACATGGATGATGAGACAAGTATTGATAAACAATACAGCCAGAGTCCAATTAAAAATTTGGATCTTCAAACACAATTGCACGAAGCCCTAGATCAATTACCAGAAATTCAACGAACTGTGGTTTTGTTGAGAGACTATGAAGGGTATGCATATGATGAAATTGGAGAAATAACAAATCTAAAAGAAAGCCAAGTAAAGGTTTATATCTTTAGAGCAAGAAAAAAATTAAAAGAAATATTAGTGAGTATAGAAGCAGTGTTGGATTAATGCGAAAGCAAGATTGAGGAAAAGATAAAAAGCGAAATGGAGAAGATAGATTTAAATAATTACGAAGCGTACTTCCTAGATTTAATGGAAGGAACTTTGAGTGCGGAAGAGAAACACGATTTGTTTGCTTTTTTAGAATTACATCCTGAATTAAAGGCCGAAATGGAAGAAGATTTTGGTCTATTTGAATTGAATCCTGAACCTGTTACTTATGATGGAAAAGCCCAATTAAAAATTGACGAAGCAGAATTGATTTTAACTGCAAACACTGTTGATGATATTATGATTGCTTCTGTTGAAGGGCAATTATCACCTGAGCATGATGCTCAATTAGCAACTTATGTAGCTGCAAATAATTTAGAAGAAACGTTTGCTTATTATAAAGCAACAGTGCTACAACCTGATACTGGAATTCGTTATCCTGAAAAGCAAAAACTAAAAGTTAAAACAGGACTTGTTATTTCATTGCCATTAATTACACGCATTGGGGCAATTGCAGCAGTAGGAATTGTTTTATTAACGGTTGCATTTAAAAATTGGGATGGACAGGATGTTGTAAATACAGATGAACCTAGTACTATTTTTGCATCTGATGCTCGAATCAAATCAATGTTTGATTTTGACAAAACAAGAGTATTGAATGATGAGGCTGATGTTGTTGTTGAAGATGGACAGAATTTAAATAATCCACCACGTCAAAACAAGCAAATACTACCAGATATTAATGACGATAATATTGCAATGGAAGATTCTCCTGTTGTAATAGATACTGCCACTGCAATTCCGTTTGAATGGGAAACTCCAAAGGATGATGTAGTAGAGGAAGATCCAGACAAGCAACCAACAAACCCAGATATTGATGAGGTGGTTGAGGATGAAGAGCTAGATGTAACATTGGCATCTGTAAAAACTGAAGAGCCATATAAAATTGTGACAGATGCTGCTGCAAATATTGTAAACAGAGATGTTAAATTCACAAGAGACCGTAGTACAGCTTCTAATGACTACGTGGCTTATAGCTTTAAAGTGGGAAAATTTGAATTTGAACGAAAAAAATCACGTTAAGCTGTAACAAATTAAATACTTGTTCCGTCCCACTAATGAACACAAACAAAAACCATTGTTTGATTCCGAAAAAAGAAATTTCTGCAGATTAAATAAAAGAAAAACTGAACCACCGTTAACGCTTCGGCAACACACGGAAAATTTAAAAGTTAAGATATGAAACGATTATTACTAATAGCATTAACCATCTTCGCAGGAACTGCGGGAATTGCGCAGGAAGAACCTGATACAACTCGATTTAAAATTGGAACAAAAGAAATTATAATCATTGGTGGTGACACCACTATGATTGAAACAGGAGGAGACGATAGAGATGATCATCACAATAAATATAGTAGTGACGATTTGACTTATTGGTCAGGGTTTGAGGTTGGAATTAATTTGCCTGTTAATGGTGATTTTGCAAACTCATTTGATTCACAACATTTACAAATTGACCCAGCGCAATCATTCGTGTACAATTTTAATTTATTTGAAAAACGAATTAGAATCATAAACGATTATTTTGGAATTGTAACGGGACTTGGCTTTACTAATAGTCGTTATGGGTTTAAGGATAATAACTTGAGACTAGCAGCAAATTCAGATTCTACTTTTGGAGTAAGAGACACCACTTTATTCAACGGATTTTCTAAAAACCAATTGAGAGTAAATACTTTTAATGTGCCTTTATTGTTTCAAATAAACACTTCTAAAAATGAGGATAAAAACTTTCATTTAGCTTTTGGAGCAATTGGAGGTGTTAGAATAGGATCTAACGTAAAATACAAGTATGATTTAGAAGGTGGCGGAGATAATAAAACAAAAGAAAAAGGCCGTTACAACCTAAATGCATTCCAGGTATTAGGAACAGTAAGAATGGGATATAATGACTTTGGTTTATTTGCAAATTACGACGTCCTTTCATTGTTTGAAGAAGACAAATCTGAAATTGCATACCCTTTATCATTTGGACTTAGCTTCCATTTTTAAAGAACGATTTTAACAAGTTTTAACTTAATACAAAGATTGTTTAACGTTTCATTAACACAATTTTCGAAAGAAAGGAACGATCTTTGATACATCATTAAGCAAGTCGCAGGTTAACGAATCGGGCTACTTAATTCAAAAGAAACTATTTCATTAAGTAAGCGTAGTAAAATAGTAGATTTTTCATGGAATCCCGATCATTCGCCAAAGTGATCGGGATTATTTTTTTGTATTAACTCAAGTCTATAAAACTCAATCTCAAAGACTTTTTGGATATAATACTTAAGCCGTTCAATGAAAGGGGTTATATTTAATGATTAATATGAAGCCTTATTTAATTTTCTCGCTTTTAATATTTTCCTTTTTTGCCAATGCAGGTGATAGTTTAAACTATTCTAATCAAAAATGGTCCGTAGGATTGCATTCAAGAATTTCTGATGTGAGGTTGCATTCTACACTCAATTTGGGACGCCATCAAATTGGAGCTGGTGTTAATATCGATAAAATTCCTAGGTATGATTTTGTAGAATATACTGGCCCATATTCGTATGGATATAGATACAGTTTGTTTGGGCAAACGGGTATAAGAATAAGGGGGAGCCATTTATTCTATCGTATTTACCCTTTTCGTCCTCGCGAATCATTTTCTTTTTATCTAGAAAATTATGTGCAACACAGCTTTACTCGCTTGCATATCAATGGAACTTTTTCACAAAGAATGCACCAGTTAACAGAAGCTGTTTTATTAGGTGCGCGTTATAAATTTCTAGATCGATTTTCAATTTATATGAACCTTGGCCCTGCAGTTACTTTTTCTTTTGCAAGAGAGCGCGCTTATGAATTAGAGAACGGAGATACTTTTGAATTTCTTGAACCTACAAATCGGCATATGATGTTTTTGTTTGGGTTTGAAGTTGGAATTAAGTAGCTATAATTTTACCAAACAAATGGAATCAATCGCCGAGTAACTTGATTGGCGTATTGTTTATAATAAGGACTTTCGAAAAGTAGCGACTCTTCCGCCCTAATTCTAAGAACAATTCCTGGAATGAAAAAAGCAAAAACTAAAAACGACCAATAAGTTTCTGCAGAAATTAAACACGCAACTACCATTAAAGATTCGCCTAAATAGGCCGGGTGACGAACCAACCGATACATTCCCTTAGAAACTACGTTGCGCATACCAGGTAAAATAGCAAAGCTTTTGCCTAAAAACAAAAAAGAGAAAATGGTAATGATTGCACCGCAAGTAAAAATAACTTCTGTTGCTAAGCTCCAATCTATAAGTGGTTTAGAGAATTTAAAAAGCACACCTCCAGCTATAAATGCAGGTAAACTTATGAGCAATGCATAATTGCTGGCCGCTTTTATAAGCGGCATTCTAAAAATAATTAAAAGTCCAACGGTAAAGTTTAAGAGACTAATTAATAAGGCCAGCCGCGTAATTTCTGCTGCGTTATAGGCGGCATAAAAACCTGCAAATGACCAATAAATGAGACTTAATCCAAGAGAAATATTAAGAATTCGCTCCTTATAATCCATTTTTTAGTAAATCCAGAAGGACCAATCAAACAAATAACTTAATAAATTAACAAGTCCCAGCAATCCTAACCACAATAACCAACCCCAAGCACCATTCCCCTTTTCTTCATCTTGTCCAGATGCCGATACAGTTGTAGCATTTGCTCGCGAAATAACTTTGCGCGCCTCATCTTGGTTCAGCCCCTTCATTAACAATGCCTGCTCAATATCATAATCGGTTTTTCCTTCCTTTTTCATTGAGGTTGCAATACGATACAGTTCTAACGTGTTGGGCTTTTCCATAAATGTTTTTATTAAATGCGTTCAGTTAAAATTAAACTTTAATTGTTGATATGCAGTACATTTTGCATATTTCTTCAAACTGACAGGCGTGAAATAAGTGCGTGTATTGTATTAACGGTAGGCGTCACATTTAGGAAATTTCTTTCCAAATCCACCTTTTCTGTCGCTACCAAAAGCTCTTGAATTACCGCATTTTGGATTTCTAAATAAGGGCACTTTTAAATGGAAATAGAAGTCGGCTCCATAAATATCAGAAGGTACAAAGTAGTTCAGCAATTTATCTGTTCCAATAGTTAAAACATAAAAACGCAAGCTTAAGCCCAATTGTAGTTTTTGATATTCGTATAATGAAACGGGTAGAGCAGCATCAAACCATTTGGTTTCAATTCGGGGTGTTAATGCTAATGAATGCGCTCTACGCGGACCAAAAGCACCTTTTGTTGGTGGAATGCCATGAATAATAGTGGCGTTAAAATAGAAGAAATGAGGTAATATATTTCTGTCGTATTGAATAGAAATAGATGTAGGCAAACTCATGCGGTTTGGGTCACGAATTTCTCCTTCATCAGGTGTTGCTTCATTTGCGGCTAATACTGTTGGAAAAGTACCAGCCTCAGCAGTTAATTGATCATAGTTTAGAATGTCAACATCTGACAAGTTATAACCAACGTAACTCACATTGTCTGGATTAAATTTAGCGTAGCCTAAATCATTGATTGAAACACCAATTTTGTATTTATAATATAAACGACTGCAACCACCTTTGCGCGAATTTGGGTAGTATGATTCGCAACCACTATACATGCGTTGGTATGTAAACCCAAGATCAAATCCCCAACCACCTTTCATTGAAAATTCAGGTTGAATATTGGCCATTGCATCACCCGTAAAATCTTCAATATGCAAAACAGAATCGTTATAAACATTGTATTCTAAATTACGGATACTTGCAGCTGCACCAGCTAAAGGAAAGATTTTTTTATAAGAGATTCCGGCCATAAACATGTTACGGCGTCTTTTATGAAATGTATACGCATAACTTAATTTTGCCTCACCATAAGCTAAGCTATTAGCTCTAAAACGCTGGAGTTGGTAATCCGTTAAATGTTGAGCGGTATAAAGTGTAATTCCGTTTTCAATGAAACGCCCCATTGGTTCGTCAATACGCCGTGCATCAGTATAAGAATAGGCTCCAAAACTTAATCCTGCTGCATGATTACCTTGGCTCCAAACGCCAGATAAAACTTGTACGAAATTGCGATTATAAGCATGATAGTTAGCTGTACCACTTTCATATAAAAAGCTCTCTTCAGAGAAATCACGTTGGCGAGCTAACCGAATTAAGGTCGTATTTTCGGCATATGCAAAATCGTTATTGACATAAGCACCTGCACCAACTACGTGAATATCAAGCCACGTTTTTGCATCCAACATTGAAGATGGATTGATGTGCACACTATTGGTGGGCGAAAAATTGGTGTTTAATGCACCATAGGTTTCCTGCGCCCATGTTGGAATGAGTATGCAACACAACATTAATATGAAAAATCCTTTTTTCATGCTTTCATGGTGTGAGTGAGTTTGTGCTAGTTTTTTGATTAAAGCACAATGTAATAGTTTATTGAGGTTCTAAATAAACGGAATTAAATTCGATATTATTGCTTTGCATCAAAGGATTGTTAACATTAATCCGTTGGAAGTGCTTTAAATACGTACCCTTCTTGAGTCCATTTTTCTAGCAATAGCGGTAGTTCTTTCTCTAATTGCAGAAAAGCTTTTGTGGAGTCGTGAAAAACAACAATACTATTGTTTTTTACTCCTTTAAGTGTCTTTTCCATTCTTTTGGATGAAGAAAGCGTTGGGTCAAAGTCATAAGAAATATGACTCCAAAAAACAGTTTTGAATCCTTTTTCAGATAAGATTTTATGTTGTTTTGGGGTAAGTTTACCATAGGGCGGGCGAAATAAATTAGACTTGATTAATGTTTGCGCTTTTTCAATATCATTAATATAGGTTTGCGTATTTGTGTGCATTCCGTTTAAATGATGATAGGTGTGATTGCCAATTTGGTGCTCGCCAGCCGTTAATTTTTTAAACAAGTCAGGATGTTGTTCAACATTATTTCCAATGCAAAAAAAGGTGGCTTTTGCTCGGTATTGATTAAGCAAGTTTAAAATCCAATCAGTGGTGTGCGGATTTGGGCCATCATCAAAGGTGAGGTAAATAATTTTTTGCGAAGTTTCAGGCAAAAAAAATTCCCAAATGGCTCCCGGATAAAACCGTTTCAACCATTTGGGAAATTTATAATATCTCACGTTAAGCTTATTGCCCGTTTATTCTATTAAAGAAAGCTTCAAACGTTGACTCAATGCGTTGTAGTGCAGAGTAGTTTTTCACTGTTCTATTGTATTTCTTAATATCAACTAGGCCATCTTGTACTTCTTGCGTAATACGGAAGAAATCATTGCTTACTTTTTCTTGATGCTCTTTATCAGTACCAAATACTGCAGATGCTTGATACAAGCTAAAGATGCTTCTGTAAGCCGAGTACATATCCTCAATCATGTTTGAACTGAATTTAGGATCTACGTCTAGGTAATAATCCATTTCTTCTTCAAATAAAACAAACATTGTATCTGAATATTCTTGCGCTTTTTCTTCATTACCACCAACGTAGTATGCAGATACATAAGATGGGAATACTTTACCAAACGGAACGTTGTGGTGCGGCATTACCTCAATACTCTTATTAATTACTTCTGTAATTTTTGCTTTTGCTTCTTCAATTTCAGCTTCTGCTTTCTTCATGTCCGCATCAATTTGACTTGGAATGAATTCACCTAGAGGAGTTTGAATCGGCTCATTAGTATCTAAACCAACTCCACCAGCTTGAATTTGTTTCATGATTTCAATTCGTTGCTGATTATTGTCAATGCTTGACCCGTAAGCATCAGCCAATACGCTAAATTGAACACGGTAGTTGTTTGTTAATCTTCTTGTATAATAATCAACCAATACACCGTCTTGATTCATGTTACCCCATTTAAATGTGGTCATCAAGTTTTCGTACATTCTAGTTTTGTTCACCTCACCTAATGAGTTAGGGTTTCTACTTCCGTCAACCTCAATAGGAACTAGTTTGTAAACCAATCCTTCAGCAAAGAAGTATTTATCTAATCCTAAATAAGTAGCACGGTCAGCTGAGCTTGCAAAATAAATTGGGCGTTCCCAATCAAAATGTGCAACCATATCTAAAATCATTAAATCTGCTTTGAAAATCGTTGATTTTGGAATGTTCCAAGCAATTGATTCAACAATTCTATCTGCATGTTCAGGAGCAACAATTCCATTGTCAAGAACCTTTTGTTTATCAACCGGTACTCTTAATCCAGAACTTGGTAAAATGAATAGTTTTTGACCATTACCTCTGTCTTCGATATTAGCATCATTTCCTAAGAAATCCATTGCATAATCTGCAGGTAAATAATCAAAGGCATCATTAAAGGTAATTAGCGTGTTTTGAACAGCTTGTTGTGCTTGCTCGCTTAATCCATACTCAGGTGCTTGTTTCAAAATGTTGAATACAACCGTTCTAAAGTCAAAATAAGTAGACGCAGAATCCATTGTTGGAATAAAGGCTAAGAAGTCAGGCTTTAACTCTGCAAATTTAGTTCCTGCAAGGATGGCATATAAATTATCCGTTGCAAGTGTAAATGCAGGTTGGAATAAATCCTGATTTGATTCTATTTTCTTTTGTAACACTCTTTCCCATTTAGGATCCAATGTTTGTCTTCCCATTGTCAATTGGTTGGTACCTAATACGTACATGTAATCACGGTAACCATTTTGACGATATTGCTCTTCAGTAAATGAAATTGGCAATGGTTCAGAGTCATAAGCTTTACGCGTCATTTGTTCTGTATACCAATCTGTATTTAAGAGACTAAGGTTACAAACTCTTACGCTTGTTTTAGTTCCTTCAACTTCTTGTAAATACCAAAGTGGGAAAGTATCATTATCACCATTTGTAAAGATAATCGCGTTATCATCACAACTGTTTAAATAGTTTTGTGCTAATGCCTGTGCGGTATATCTATTACTACGGTCATGATCATCCCAGGCTTCCATTCCCATTAAAATAGGAACAGGTAAAGTAAGTGCAATGGCAATAACAGCACCTTGCATTTCTTGTTTAATTACCTCACGTAACAAAATCATGAGTGCAAATGATCCTACAATAACACCTGTCATATAGAATACACTAACTGATGCAGTTAAATCACCAACTGATAAGGCTAGTCCTAATAATACAAGTCCACCAGCTATATAAGCCAATTCTTTCCAAATCATTGATTTAAATGCTTCGTACAACGCAAGTACTGACATTCCAATGTAAATTGAGAAAGCATAGAAGGATGCTGCATAGGCATAATCACGTTCACGTGGCTCAATTGGTTTTTGATTCAGGTAGATAATAATTGCAAAACCTGTGAGTAAGAATAATAACATCACTAACCACCAGCCACGGGTGTATTTTGTGAGCATAAATATGAAACCAATTAATCCTAAAATAAATGGTAGCATATAATATTCATTATGCGAAGGATTGTCTGTTATTACAGATGGTGCATTGGTTTGATCACCAATATGCAATTTGTCAATAAAGTTTAAACCAGAAATCCAGTTTCCATCTCTTGCATTACCGTGTCCTTGCTCATCACTCTGCCTACCAGAGAAATTCCACATAAAGTAACGCCAATACATCCAGTCAACCTGGTAGGTTGCAAAATAGGAAAGGTTTTGGCCCATGGTTGGAATACCATCACCCGTATGACCTGACCAACTTTTGTATCCGCTTACGTGGCGTGCTTCCGAACTATACATTCGCGGAAAGAAGGTACTTTCTGATGATTTATAGGTGTATTTTTTATTAGTACCGTCAAAGGTTTTAAAATATTTTTCTTCTATTGATAAAGCTCTGTCTCCAACAAAATTAATGGCAGCAGCTTCAGTTTTGAATCCTTTTAGCTCATTCCCCATTTTGTCGATAACAACAAAACGTCTAAGGTAAACGTCACTTCTATCCGCCCAAGCATCACTATCTTCGTTAATGTCAGAGTTGAAGTATTGTCCGTATAAAATGGGCCAATCTCCATATTGCTCACGTTTTAGGTATGATTCTAAACTTACTAAGTTCTCAGGGTCATTCTCATCCAACGGTGTGTTGGCATTTGAACGAATAACAATCATTGCAAAACAAGAATATCCTAAAAAGATCATTGTTGCACTCCATGTAATGGTGTTTACAATAGAGTTTCCACTGCGTTTAGACCACATGAGCACAGCCACAATAATGGTTAACATTAAAAGGAAAAAGAATACTGTTCCTGTGTTAAAACTCATTCCTAAGTCATTCACGAAGAAACGCTCAAACCAACCTGCAATTTGTACTGTTTTTGGTATCAATACAGATTGAATCATTCCTAATGCAACAACACCAATAACACCTGTTAAGATGAAGCCCATTGGGGTAACCTCTTTGTATTTTCTGAAATAAATTACGTAAGCAATAACCGGTACACACAATAAGTTCAAAAGGTGAACCCCAATTGATAAACCAATCATGAAAAAGATTAAGACAATCCAACGGTCAGCATTTGATGATTGTAATTCCTCATCATCTGGAAATGCATCTTGGTCAGCCAATTCATGATCCCATTTAAAAATAGCCCAAACTACAATTGCAGTAAAGAAAGAAGACATGGCATAAACCTCACCCTCAACAGCTGAGAACCAAAATGAATCAGTAAATGTATAAGCAATTCCACCAATTAATCCACTTCCTAAAATAGCCCATTGTTGCCCTTTAGTTAAAGCACGTGAATTTTTTGTAGAACTTGATTTTTCAGCTCCTTCTTCAACATCATCAAAGTCGTTAGAAGCAGAATCGCTAGAAAATAAAGATATCCCTGGATTTAAGATTGCTTTTTTCCCCAACATAGTAATGGTCCAAAACAAAAACAAAATAGTAAATGAACTGGACAAAGCAGACATGAGATTGACCATCATTGCTGCACCTTCAGGTCCAGAGAACATGGTAAACAAACGGCCCAACATCATAAAGAGTGGTGCTCCTGGTGGGTGACCAACTTCTAATTTATAAGCAGTTGTAATGTACTCTCCACAATCCCATAAACTTGTAGTGGGTTCAACTGTCATAAAGTAAACGGTAGTGGCAAAGATGAACACCATCCACCCGACAATTGTATTAATTCTTTTATAATCCATAGGTAATAATTATAGCAGTTCGCAATCGCTGTAGCTTTTTTAGCGAAGGCACTGCGAATTTAAAAATATATTTTGATGAATTTTCCTAAAAAACTGTAATTCCTGCAAGATGGTTGCTTCGGATTAGATTTATTAAGGTTTTTTAGGATTTTAAGAGCCACTGAAAAAGCATATTTCTTCAGTCAAAACAACATTTTTTAAATTTTATCTCAACTTATTATTTGTTGTATCAAAAAAAGTACTTAAATTTGCCCTCGCATTTAACGAAATGTATATTCTTTCATGAGGGTTGAGATTTAGATCGAAAACATCATGAAAAAATATTAAAACTGTCCCATGGTGTAACTGGCAACACGTTTGTTTTTGGTACAAAAGAGTCTAGGTTCGAGCCCTAGTGGGACAACAATAAAGCTTCATCTAACGGTGAGGCTTTTTTTTTGCTCAAAGGTTAAGAAGCATGCCCTGAGTTAATCGAAGGGTTTATGCTGTGCGAAACAGAGTGTAGTCGAAGTAAGCCCTAGTTCTTCTCCGAAGATTTAATCGAAGGGGAAGTGGGACAACAAGAAAGCTTCATCTAAAAGGCGACTCCTGAGCATGTCGAAGGATGAGGCTTTTTGAGTGCGGTATGGTGTTCTGAAGAAATCGACAATACGACAATTGTGATGGATTGATGTAGAAATGGTATTATCCTTTTTCTAGAATTTTATCATATCTCCGAATAATTTCTTTTTCAACATCTTCTAAATATTCTTTTAGTGAATCAACATAGCCGTTACCGTCAAGTCGACATTTAGAACATTCTGCTTTAAATCCATCAAACCTTTCAACGATATCTGTTTTTGTTCCACAATCAGAGCATAACGGTGTCAACCGTACGATAGCCCAATGGTTCATTCTACTGTCCCAAGAATAGTCCCAAGCCCATTTGGTCTTATTCGCACCGAATACATCTTCAACATAAGTTGGTTTTATAATAGCATTTGTCTTTAACTCTTCCAACTTCTTTCTACTTCTTTTCAATTGTCGGTTTATGAAGTATCCTATAATTAAAACTAAAACTACATAAAACAAGCGTATCTCAATGTTATATATCTTTTCCCAAACTTGCCCGTAAGGAATATCCTTAATTAGTCCATAAATTAATGGAATAAGTGCAATCAGTCCAATTGAGATAATCTTGCTACCAACAGAATCTTTCCATACTTTTTTCGCAATTCTAACAAATTTAGATTCTGGTTTTTTCGATTTCATAGGAGATTGTTTTAGGTACAAGTCAATAAAGATAGTTGTTTCTGAACTATTATCGACCTACTTTGGAAACAACGCTGAACTAATCCTACCCTCCTTAAATTCAATTTCATACGCTTCTTCTACCTCTACAGGCACACTTTCAAAATAGAGGTTATACCATTTACTATTGGTCTTGGTTGTGACCATAAACAATGCTCTATCCGAAATTATAAGCACCTGTTTATCCTTACGCATTTCTTCTGTAACCGATTTTATTCATAAATACATTCAAAGAAGAATCACCTTTGGTTATAAACAATCAATAATTAAGATCAAATTCATTAATGGTTTTGAATTCCATAGTATAATGATGGTAGAGCGTGTCGTACACACCATTTTTTTTGGTAATTGAAATGAAAGTTGCGGTATCTTGATCAGAGTGATGGAAAACTGTTTCTGGTTCATATTCACAAAAGCAGCCAGTCGAGAATAAATGTGGATTCTCCAGGGTTCCGCCTGGTCTTACTAGCCAAAGCGAGTCCGTTTCATCATAACAGGATGTATTGCTAAAGTTGAGATTTAGAGCATAAGCACGGTCTAATTCAAAGGTTATTTTATTATGAGACCCCTGACTTAGTTCTTTAGTAACACTAGGTAATGGCCACTTAAATCCTTCATAAAAGACTCCGGCAAATAATTCTAACTTAAAATTATTATCCTTTCGGTTTATAGACCTTTCTATTTCAAATAAACCATTGTCATCTGACGACCCAAGTTCAACAAATCTTTCTTCTGAACCAAACAAAAACCCTTCATAATAACGTAAATTAAAACGTCCTTTTACTGGCTCTCCTGATTCTGCATCAATTATATGAATTTCGGCTGTTAACCAACGACTAGAGTGTTTTTTGCATTGCGCAAATAAAACAACACAAATTATAGAAATGATGGTTGTCGTCTTCATACTGTATTGGGAATTTAAACTTATAACGTTATAAAATTCATATTGGTTGGAAAGGCGATACTTTGAAAATTGGTATCAAGAATAGGATTTATTTAGCCACCGACTTGTAACGGTTGGACAAATTTAATTGCTAGAGGATCAGCTGGGTAGGTGAAAGGTGGGGTGGGTGAAGATTTTAGAAAATAAAAGAATCTATGTGCGTTATAGTGCGATTGTCAATTGCGTAAGGATAAAAAAGTTTTCGGGTTAAAATATCCAAGCGTGATTTAGCGCAGTGAAAAGCGCTATCATAACTAATAGTACAATAAATCGACCTTGAAGATTGTAAAAAAAGCGAAATTCATCTTTTTCGTTCTTTTTTGGCAATAGAAGAAGAATAGTTTGAATATAAATAGACGCTACTAATAATTTGTCGTACCAATGCGCATTTTCCATATAAGATTTATACCATGAAAAATTAATCCAAGTAGCTTCTTTAAAAATGTAAAATACCATGCCTAAGACAAAAAGCGTGGAAATAGCGACCACTATTACTAGGAGTAATTTCCATTTGTTTATTTTGGGAATGTCGTTTTTTCTCGGGGAAGTAACATATAAAAGATTAATATTAACCAAGTTCGATACATCCAAAATAAACACTGAACCTGGTATGGCGATTTTTTTAGTTATTGTTATTTCTTTTTCAGAATTTTCTGGATCTTCTTCTTTTACTTGTTTATATCTATGGGCATCAAACAAATATATTTTATCCAATTTACTTATGTCAGTGCTGTCTAGGTCATAATCAACAACGAATCCAGTATATAATTTTGTTTTACCTGCCGAATTTATAAGGACATCAGCAAAAACCATATCGATATTCTTGTTATTAAGATCAGGCCTATTGAGTACATTGACTGCTTGTTTGAACTTTTTAAAACCTAACAGTTCCCCCCTTAGAATGTAGTACCATTGATTTTTAAACCTGAATAACTTTATTCGAAGATCTAATCCGATCAGTCTGATTACTCTTGATAGTAGATAACCTAAAACAATCGCAAGGATGAAAATGCAAAGAGAGTATATACAAAACTCTGCAAGTCCATCATCTAAAAATCCAGTTGTGATATTCGTAAAATTATCTTGACTCAATAAGTTGTGGTGTACTGCGAACACATGACTCATCTCTAATTCTGAATTGACTTGAACTCGATAAAGAGTAAGTCCAAGAATTTGTATCAGAACTCCTGGAATTATAGAATACAACAAGGATCTGGCAATTGGCTCTTTGGTGGTAAATTGTTTGCTAAATTCACCGAAGTAATAAAACCTCAAGAAAAGTAATCCAGGAATTACGACCGATATGAAGATTGCTATAAAGCCAACAGTAATGTTCATACTAAGAGATTATGATAGATCTACAACAGGATCTTTCCAAACACCAGTCTCGAGTTGATTCTTTTTAGCATCTTCAATTGCCTGATTTATTTGCTTTTTCTTATCTGGGTCTTGAAGAGCTTTTAGTCCTTCGTCGGAAATAACATTGGTCTGCGTAGATTTATTCAGTTGCTTAAACAAGTTCAAGATAATACCAATGACAAGTAGTACACTTACCACCGCTAATATTCTATCTATCGTTTTGTTGTCCATAACTGTAATATCTCTTTTAAAATTAATAATTAATTATAATGTGAATTCTTCATTTATGTTAAAATAATAAAGAATTATTTGTTCAAATATATCTTATTAGAACGTAATCTATTTACGTTCATCTAATTTTTCTAGAAGATTTATTTTGGGCTTTTGATAGTGGTAAGGTATGAATTATTTTTAATAAAAGCTATGTGAGACCGCACGTAAGTTCCTCCTTTGCTATCGACTTTAATCATTTTAATATTCAGGAAACCAAACCGAACTAATCCTACCCTCCCAAAATTCAATTTCATAAGCTTCTACCGCCTCCACAGGCACAGATTCAAAATACTGGTTGTACCATTTGCTGTTGGTCTTGGTCGTAACCATAAACAGCCCGTACCACCTTTCCAAAACGTTATTTTTCAATTCACAGCTAATTTTCAAACAACAAAAAAACCAGCAGTAATTTACTGCTGGTTTGGAGTGACGATTTACAATTAAAACTTGTTAATTGCAATACTTTTAATCCTCTGAAACTGTAAACGTGATAAATATTGACTGACCTTCAGATGTTAAGATGTCTATTAATTCTGCATACTCAGCTTGAACTTCAATTGGGCTTTCGTATTCTGCAATAAAGAAAGTAACAGATATGTCATGGTCTTCTCCACCACCGCCTGGAGGTCTTACTCCATCAAGGTCACATTTCCAGCTATCAATAGTATATCTGCCTCCATATTTTACGTCAAGCTTTCTTCTCATACATGGGCAGTCACAAGGAAACCTGTCGTCATTGTTAACCACAATTTTTCTCCCTGCCACCTCCATTATCACTTCTGTTGCAAGTGCTGAAGATGATAGTAATGTCAATGTTAGTAATACAAAAAATGTTTTCATAAGTATAAATTTTAATTTTCTTCAAAGAGAGCGCTTAAACGTGAATTTTCCAATAGCCACCTTATGTATGGCAGGTTCGAGTTTATGTGTTACTGTTTTGACTTTATGAGGTTATTTAGGGATACCCGCTTCGTAATTGCTGTAATGCTGAATTTCCTACTAACTCATCCATTGACCTAATAAATTTGCAAAATAGCGAGCAAACAAAATACCTCTTTTAACGCACCTTTATGATCAATGAAATTTATTAATCAATAACGAGGAGTTAAATAAATATCACGTGTTTTATTTAAATAACTAACTGCGCTGTTTCGATAAAGAGTTGGAATATCCATTGCATTGCTCATATCTGTTCGGAAATCACTAAACGTCCTATGATCAATATCAAATTTTGGAACTAAATAGGGGACTCTTTCAATCTTAAACTTCAATTTTAAATCGTCATTGATTTTCAAGACTATTTTCCTTTTATAGAGTCTTTCTGAGGTTACAGGAAGAACCAATGTTTTGAGTATTTCTTTTGTTCTTTTATTCGTAATAACGAAAGTTAAATATTCACTTTTGTGTACATTGATTTGAGGAGATTGATCATAATGCTCAGGGTCGTGATTTTCACATCCGAAATGCAAGCCTGATTCAAAATCATTAAAACCGTTTTTTGCAATACTGTCATGTTTTCCTATAAATACGCTCCATTGATAAAGTCTAAATTTTTTACGACTAGAGCCTCTAGAAATTTTAAGGAATTCAAACTCCTCTAAATTTGCTGGTAAATAAGGAATATTGATTGAGGGTTTAAAAGGTGTGAAGGATCCGTCTGTTAATTGAACACGTAATGTTTTCATGTTTTCGCCATGGTATCTGGTGGGATAAACCAATGAGAATTTTGTAATACCTGAGTTAACCTTCACCTTGTGAGCATAAATCCCATTTTGCATGTACCAGCCTAAAAGATATTGATTAGATTTCAGTCTAGCAGAAACACTATCTAAGGATGAATGTATTTCAAAGTCAATTTTTCGCAATAAACTGCCGTTTATCAAGGTGTCTTTTTGATTAACATATTTTAAAGCCTGTATCTTTGGGTGGTCAAAGATTTCACTAATTGGAACCTCATTAACTGGGACAATTCGGAATAGAAAATCGCAAGGTTTTGACAAGGATTGATGCGAAATTTTAACTGTATCAGAATGGTTAATCGAAAAGGAAAGTTGTTTTTTAGGGATTTTGAAAACAGATTCAGAACCAATCCCTTCTTTATCCAATAATTCAGCATAAAATGGAATACTATCAATAACCTTATCAGAAGTTACCCAATGTAATTGATATGCAGGAATTTCTCCTAGATTTAGCATAACCGCAGTCTCAAAACTTTTGTCTAAATAAAAACGCCAATAAAGGTCTTTCCCCGATTCCCAACTCCAAATAAAACTGTGTGTCTCATTTTTGTTTTTAAGAATAACAGGGTCAACATCAACAGTGATTATAGCTCGGTTTTTTGCGTTTTTATGCCGATAATATTGCTCTGAAATTTTAAGACTGTCACTGGAATAATACTGAATGTAGAAAAGTAAATAGCTGCTGAATTCGATTCTATTGACATCTTTTAACCGAACTGAACTAGAAGGCTTAAATGAAAACAAAGGATCATTATGATAGAGACGATAAGGTTGGTAATTATCGAATTTATCACTCGAAAAGTCTAGGATTTTAACTTTAATAAAACTGGTTTTTTCAGGAAACTCACCGAATTTAAGATCTATGAATTTAATGCTATCTAATTTATAGTTTACAATAATGCTGTCAAGCTGGGTTAAGGCTTTACCTTGACCAATAAGCCAAAAAACAAACAGCGATATAAATAATTTCGAATAGGGTTTCATACTACTATGCAATATAAGATATATGCCTGAACTGAAATTATTTATTTGTTAGTAATACCTAATCAATGCAACCGCAAAGAGGTGAATTTTTGGTTTTATAAAAAGTTTGGCTTTAAAAAGGTAGGGCAAATTGAAAATATAGATTATTCATCTAGACTTTATAGA
Source organism: uncultured Crocinitomix sp. (assembly GCA_937136425.1). Classification (GTDB taxonomy): domain Bacteria; phylum Bacteroidota; class Bacteroidia; order Flavobacteriales_D; family Crocinitomicaceae; genus Crocinitomix. Next base: position 192,649 of record CAKZON010000020.1, on the reverse strand, counting down.
AAGAATAAGGCATTATCTGAAATGATAATTTGTCCATAATTCTCCAATATTAATTTCTATGAATTAACAAATTTCATTCAATATTGAATGGGCGTTCAAGCAGTTTACTACAATAAAATGTAGTTTACTACAACCCTTAGCAAGATACATTGTGGTTTTTAAAAAATGTAATATGCTTGTATTGTTAAACTATAAAAACAAAATACCATATTGTTATGAAACTACATTTTAAACCTCAATTATTGGGGATAATTTTATCAACTTTTGCTATGTCAACAAATAGCGTTGCTCAGTTGTATGATTTTGAAGAACATACCTTTACCAATGCAAGTGCCGAAGGTAAAGATGGACCTTCTTTATCCGATTGTCAAGTAGCATACGCTGCTGAAACGTGGGAGCTTGATCCAGCCTTATTTAATATGACTACGAATGGAATTCAAGAGTGGACCGTACCAACTACGGGTGATTATTTGATCGAAGCAGCTGGTGCTCAAGGTGGAGATCACCTTTATACAGTAGATCCGGAGGATGGAGGATTAGGTGCTGTAATGGCGGGAAGATTTTCTTTAGTTGAAGGACAAATACTTTACCTTATAGTAGGCCAACAAGGCGTAAATTCTGCAGAGGGTGGCGATTTTGGTTATGATAATGCTGCTCCTGGTGGTGGCGGAGGTAGTTTCGTATGGGACCCTACTGATCCTGATGGTTTACCTTTAATTGCTGCTGGCGGTGGTGGTGGTGGCACTAGCCCTGGTAATTTTGATGGGAGAAATGCCAACACAACAATTGACGGAAATGAAGGATTGGGAAGAGGTAATGGAGGAACTGACGGTAACGGAGGTGGATTGAATACTGGTGGAGGAAGTTACTGGGCTGGCGGAGGCTGTGGTTGGTTGACGAATGGTACTGCGGGCAATGTACCTACTTTATATGAGGCAACACCTCTTGAATTTTCTAGTGCTGGTGGAGGTTTAAGACCTGCAGAAGGTGGAGTTGGAGGAGAAAGATGGATTGATGGGGGTGATGTAGAAGACGGAAACGAAGGTGGTGATGGCGGATTTGGCGGCGGAGGCGGCGGTGGATCTGACAATATGGGGTCTGGCGGCGGTGGCGGCTACTCTGGCGGCGGCGGAAACAATGGAAGTGCGCAATCTGGCGGCGGCGGCGGTTCTTACAATAGCGGACTTGACCAAGAAAATGTAGTTGGAAATAGTGGACATGGATATATTACAATTATGCTACTGTGCGACCCAATTACCGTGGAAGCTGTTGAAACGGAATTTTGTGAAGGTGAAGAGCTTGTTTTGGACGGTACGGCTGAAACTGGACTAGACGTAACATGGGATATGGGTGTAGAAAATGGAGTAGCATTTGCACCTCCTGTTGGAACAACAACTTATACGGGATCTACAATTAGCACTGAGGATTGTCATTTCCAAATCGAGATTACAGTAAATGCACTTCCAGAAGTATTTGCAGTAGCAGATTTAACGGAGGTATGCGAAGGCGAAATAGTGACACTTACAGGAGATGGAGCAACAACCTATTCTTGGGATCCAACTGCGGATGACGGTGTTGCATTTGCTCCGGCTGTAGGTACAACTACATATACGGTTACTGGAACAGATGATAATGGTTGTGAAAATACAGCTTCAATTGATATTACAGCAAATGCTTTACCAGAAGTGGAAGCAACTGCGGATTCTGAAATCATCTGTATTGGATCTGACATAGTATTGTCAGGAACAGGGGCTACAACTTATGTTTGGGATCCAGTAGTAATTACTGATGGAGAACCATATACAATGGATGAGCTTGGTTTCCACACCTTCACAGTAACAGGAACAGATGATAATGGCTGTGAGAGTGAAGCTGAAATTACGGTTGAAGTGTATGCCTTACCGACAGTTGATACATACTTAGAAGATGAAGTTATTTGCCTGGGTAGTTCAACTTATTTTGCAGGCTCAGGGGCTTTCACATATGAATGGGATATGGGTGTAATAGATGGAGAAGCTTTTACTCCAGATGCTGTTGGAATAGAAACTTATACCGTTATTGGGACAGATGTTTTTGGTTGCCAAAATACAGCGAGTGTTGATCTCGAAGTAACTGAAAACACATTAGAAATGACTTCAGTAATAATGCCAGAAACAGTTGGTGATGACGGGGAAATTGACATTACCATAACAGGAGGAATGCCTGATTATACGTTTGATTGGGATAATGACGGAACAGGAGATTTTGATGACACTGAGGACTTAACAGGTCTTGCTGAAGGAACTTACACCGTTCACATTATTGATGATGAGGGTTGTGAGTTAATAGAAGAATTAGTATTGGTTGATCAAGCAGGAATTACAAGCTTTGAGACGGATATGATTGCTGTATATCCTAACCCAACAACAGATTTTATTACGGTGACATTTGAGGGTGAATTTAACTATACATTATTCACCATGAATGGAGCAATGTTGTTGAACGGAGTGGCTGTAGATTCAGAATATATTTCTATGGGTACTTTGAGTAATGGAGAATATTTGTTGCAGATTGTTTCAAACGGTCAATCTCAAATTTTAAAAATAATTAAGCAATAATTGGAAAACAAGGTGTATTCTTAATTAACTGATAAATTCCTCAAGTGGCCAAAGTGTTACTTGGGGAATTTTCAACTTATTTAAAATGTAATTAACCCAGTAGAATAACTATTTTCAGCAAGCTAGTTGAAATTTATATCTTTGATTTGTACATGAAGAGTCCGCACCTTTTATTAATTTTTTTATTTGCATTTCCAGTAACAGTGCTGTGCCAATCTGATTTAGACTCATCTGTCAATCGAAAGCCTTTTGAATATAGGATTAACCAAGCGAGTATTTTAAAAAAGGAATATAGATATGCCGAGGCACTGGCAGAGTTAAAGAAGGCTGCCTCGTTCATAAAAGTGCCGCAACATGAGTATCAATTGAAAATAAAAGCTGCAGAAATCTTTCGAATTACTGCTGATTATCCTAAGGCGTTTGAGCTTTTATGGTCTATAAAAGAAACAGAAAATGACGAACTGGAAATATACAATATTCGCCGATTGGGCAGATTAGCAGCTCTACATCATGAGTTTATTGGTTATAAAAATGTAAATGGAACTGATAGTGTTTTATTTTTTATTGACGCCGCTTTGACTATTGCAGAAGCCCATCCAGAAAAATATCAAAAAGAAATAGCCGGATTAAAAAATGAATTGGGGTTTTACCGTTTTCGTGGAGGGTTTAATGATGCTGCGCGTAAACTCTATACAGAATCTGCAACTATTTACCAAGGTCAAGGAGATGCAGAGTACTATGCTGATGTGCTGAATAACTTATTGGAATTAGAAGTTGTACTCGAAAACACAGTTCAGGCGGATTCTATTTTGGCTATATTGGCAGATTTAACAAAGGGAAATTCTTGGTTACATACAAATGTCAGAATGTATAACTCTCAGATTTTGCAAGCCGAAATTGACGGAGATAGCACGGCTTATTGGAAGTACAAGTTTTTTAAAACTAAGAATATTTATGAATTGAACACGCACATTTATGATGAAAATATGGTTGCATTGCGTGAACAATTTGAACATGAAAAATTAGAAAAAAACATTGCGAGAGAAGAGGAGAAAAGTCGAAAAAATGAATTGGCTTTGGTAGAGGAAAGAGAATCCAAAAATCGACTTATTTATTATGTTATAATAGCTTTAGTATTTGTTCTGCTATCGGTTGTAATTATAATGCGTGAGCGCAAAAGAAGAAAACAATTGAAGCATACAAATTATCAGCTCAACGTATCAAATAATGATTATCAAATGCTCATAAGAGAAAGTAATCACAGAATAAAGAATAATCTACAAATGATTGCTTCTATGGTAGATTATTCAGGAGCAAAAGCTTCAGTTGAGAATCAAGCATTATTAGAAAACATTTCAGGACAAATTCAAACCATTAGCGCGCTTCATAGGCATTTGCACTTTAATATTCATAATGAGCAAATTTCTATGCGTGTTTATTTTCAAGAAATTGTAGATAATTACCAAACTATACATGATGGGCAATTACCAATCCAGTTTAATGTTGCCGAGGTTGGTATTAATAGTGAACGATTGATTTATTTCGGATTGATACTTAATGAGTTAATGGCGAATACAATTAAGCACAATGACAATTCAACTATTCGAATTAAAATTCATGTTTTAAATGACCTTGATAAATTCATATTTGTATATCAAGACAAGCAGCAATTACCTGAAAAATTTGAAATGGGTACAGGTGTTCAACTTATTAAGGATTTGGTTGCTAGAGTAGAGGGGGATAACCTGCGAATTGATTATCAAAATGGACAGTATAAATTTTCATTTAATGCCTGATTTAAAAGTAATAATTATTGAAGATGAGTTTTTTGCAGCTAACCAGTTAATGCGAGTTGTGAAAGAAGTGGGGCATGAACCTGTTAAAGTATTTCATTCAGGTGGTGCATTTCTTAAAGAGGAAAACCTCGTTTATGATGCAGCTATAGTAGATATTCAACTTTCAGATAATATTTCAGGATTAGATGTTGCAAGAACATTGAATGAGAATGGGAAGCCATTTGTCTTTCTAACAGCAAATAATGAGCATAAAATTTTGTTAGAAGCAGCAAAGCTTAAACCAGCAGCCTATATAAGTAAACCCTTTAAAATCAATGATATTTCAGTTGCCTTGGAGATTATTGCGTTAAATCAAATTCCGCCAATAAAAATTAAAACCTCAAATGGTTATGAATTTATTGATCCGTCAGAAATTCTTTTTGTTAAATCTGATAATACCTACGTTGAGATTATTATGGAGGAACGTACAATTGTTCAACGGAAATTATTAAAAGAGTTTCGATCTGAACTGCCAGATTATTTTATTCGTGTGCACCGTTCATACATTATTAATAAACAGCGAATAAAGTCTGAAAATGCATCCTATATATTCATTGGAGAACATAAAATTCCCAAGTCAAGAAATTTTAAGTCACAATTGTGAATGTCCTAACATTCTTCATTAACTTGTTTTCCATAATAACCTCATTATCATTTAGATTTTACTATATTCACTGACAGCTATGAAACCGGACTGGATTTTATTGATCCAACCCAAAACTTAATTTTTACAATTTCTTTACAGACTACCCAAGTACGTTAAAGAATGATACGACCTAACTTATTATTGATACTATTATTAGTGCACCTTGGCCATTTTGGTAGTTGGGCGCAGGCTAACTTTTCCGAATTGGTTTTGGATAAGTCGGTTGCTCTGGGCAATTTAGAAAATAAGGATGGTATTGATAATCATTTCGATATCTATAATCGAATTACAAGCAGATCTACAATTGTAAAAACGGATACGCTTGCTTATTCAAATAAGAGCTTTAGCGAACCTAAGGATTATTACAATTATCATTTTGTAAGCCCAGTTGATTTTAACCGCGTTGAATTTCAGGACGTTTTTGACTTTTCTTTATCGCATTGTTTTAAGTCCGTAAATTGGCACCAATCTGTTTTCTATAGTGAAGCATTTTTTACATGGTCTAAATTTGATGATGAGGTTGTTTTTTCAAGAACTACTTTTAAGAAAAATGTCGATTTTATAAGAATTGTTTTTGATCAGGATGCTGATTTTTTTCAATCAAATTTTCATGGTGTTGCAGATTTTTATGGAACTAAGTTTAATAAAGATCTTAATTTCATTAATTCTAACTTTTATGCAGCCGCAATTTATTCCTTTGCCATTTTCAATGGAGATGCAAATTTTAGAAATGCAGAGTTTAGCGATAACGCATTATTTAATAATTCGGAACTAAATTCAATCGTAGATTTTTCTGGTACGCAATTCGATTCAATAGTTGATTTTTCTGGCAGTTCAATTAATGGCGATCTCATTTTTGATAATGTAACTTTGCCTAGTTTTCTTGATTTATCGAATATTTCTACCATTAAAAATACCTTGGATTTAACAGAGGTAAAGCCGAGTGAAAAATACAGAATTTGCGAAATTAATTTGCTCAACACAGATATATCCAAAATAAAAATGAGGTATGATAATTTTATCTTGTGGTTTCCAGAAAATACGAGTTATGATGCAAAATGTAATGTGTACAATGCTCTTTTAACAAGCTTTCAAAACTACGGATTTCAAACAAGTTATGAAAAATTAGACATTGAATTTCAGGAATTTAAATTCATAGAGAACGATCATAAATTAAGAAATCATTTTCAAAAAATCTGGTGGAATTATGGTTATGATAAAGGAGCAATATTTGCCTGGGTATTGTGGATTGTTTCTATTCTAACTGTAATTAATACACTCTTTATAAATGTCTTAATGGGTAAAATCTATGAGATAAGTTTTCTTAATTATGAAAAAATAAAGGCTCGATTCAAGTTGCACCACCCCATATTAAGTTTTTGTTTAAATATACCAACAGGTTTCCTTTATACATTGATTTTATTGATTGGTGGGGCGTTTGGTATGGGGTTCAATTCGAGCCAAATTAAATTCCCAAATTTTATTGGCTTGATTTATATCATTTCAATAGGCTTGTTGGGTATTAGTTGTACCGCCTTTATGTTGAACTATATTTTTGAGTTATAATGAGCAATAAATTAATAAAGAAACAGAGCCATAGTGATATCATAGTTTTTTTGACGGCAGCAGCCGTAATCATATTTCTTGTTCTAGCATTTTTATCTCTTCAAACCAATATCAGAAATGAAAGGTCTGCTGTTGAGAAAGAAGTTGAAATGCAAGGATTAAGTCAGCAGTTAGGAGATGCTTCTGATTATTTGACCTCTGAAGTGAGAAAATTTTGTGTGACATTAGATCCCGTTCATTTAAGAAACTATTGGACTGAAATTAATAAAACACAAACGCGAGATAAGGTTTTAAAAAGGTTGAAAGAATTGGATACTCCTTTAAATGAGTTTGATTTATTAAATGAGGCAAAAAACAATTCGGACGATTTAGTAAATACAGAGACCAGAGCCATGAAACTTATTTTGAGAGTTTATGAGGTGCCTGATGAACAAATGGAGCCAGCTGTAGCAGATTATCAGTTGACAATGCAAGACGAGAATTTAAGTTTTAATGATAAAGTGAATTTGGCAAGGCAAATTTTGTATGATGCTGATTACAATAAGAATAAACGAAGAATTGCAGAACCAATTGAAGAATTTGAACTAATAATGACCGCTCGAATTCATGATGCTACGTTAAGTGCACAGCGCGATACTGATAGATCGAGATTTGTATTACTGATTGCAATAATTATAATAGTGCTTTATCTTATCTTTTTAACGTGGTATTTATTGTATCGTATTTCTATGCCAATGAAAAGTTATTTTTTAGATGCTACTAATGAAGAAGTAAATGAAACAGAGCAGTTAAAAAAGAGCAAGGCTTTAAAAATAATCATAGAGTTTGAGGCTATTCTTAGAAAAAAAATTCGAAAGTAATGATTTGTGAATAGGAGTAATCTTTTGATTATTAGGTGTGTTGGTTTGTGGATGAATAAAACACGAACTCATTTCCAGAATTTGACAAGATAATAATAGTGGTATTATCATTTTGGGCCGACATAAATGCAACAAGGGTTTAGAGTAATTACATAAAGTGATTAATCATTATCTTATCGCTTAAAAGCATATAAAAAGTCTATGACCATACAATTTTTTAAAAATCATTTACTTTCAGGATTGAGTGTTTTATTGTTGCTGTTTAGTCTTTTAAATCACAATAAAGTAGGTGCTCAAGAGTTTAAACCTAGTTCATTTTCGGTAGGTTATTTTGGCCCAATTCCTAATGAACCAGGATTAAGGTTGGCAGTAAACTTTCCAATAAAAAGTTTTGAAAAGTCAGCGTTGATATTGAACGGACACATTGGTTCATTTAACAAGAAAAATGACAACTTTAATGCCTTAGTAGGGGCTGAATTAGGATGGGCATTGCAGAAACCAAATAGTAAGAATAGGCACGTTTTTTCGTTGGGTTCAGGATATCTTTTACAAAGCGAAGTTTCAGAATTTTCTGTAAACCTGCATGGAAAAATTACTGTGCTCGAAAGATCTCTGCGTCACATTTTTATGCCAACAGTTAATTATGAATATGGGCGTTTAGTTAATGATCGAATTGCTCTTTTTGGAAAAGTTTCTTACGGATACCGCATTGCACCAACGATTGAAAATGCAGGATCATTAATGTGGGAGTTTGGTGTGCGATTTTTATTAAATAAAAAAGCTTAAAGATCATGGATAGGATAGATTTTTTAAAATATACCTCTTTAGGAGGAATTGGGTTGGGGATTATGCCATCATTATTACAATCCTGCAGTAAAGAGGATGATATCGATATTAATTTCAATGGTAAAGTATTAATTATTGGCGCGGGCGCAGCAGGAATGATGACGGCTTATACTTTGAGCCAATATAATATTGACTATACTTTAATTGAAGCCACTACCAATTATGGCGGAAGAGTAAAAAAAACAGATTCGTTTACAGATTTTCCAATTGATTTAGGTGCAGAATGGATTCATGATAAACCAAAGGTTTTTGGTGAACTTATAAATGACGAAAATGTGGATGGTAATATTGACTTAATCTCTTATCAACCCGAATCCATTTACTTTTGGAATAATAATAGTCTTACTGAAACTAATTTGGGATCACATTTTTATAGAGAGTATAAGTTTAAAAGAACTACTTGGTATGATTTTTTTGAAGATTTTATTATTCCAAAAATTGAAGCAAATGTAACCTTTGATAGAGTTGTTGAATCCATTGACTATAATGGAGATAAGGTTGAAGTTTTGACAGATGAAGGGCAAACATTTATTGCGGATAAAGTGATTGTGACTGTCCCAATTAAGGTGTTGCAGAGTGATATGATTTCATTTAATCCGGCTTTACCATCAAACATTAGGCAAACAATTGATGAAATTTATGTACCACCAGGGTTAAAGGTTTTTATTGAGTTTAGTGAACGATTTTATCCAGATTTAATTAGTGTAAGTTCAATTGCAGGAGTAAATGGTGCTGAAAAAACGTATTATAATGCTGCCTTTAAAAAGGATAGTAATAAAAACATTTTGGCATTATTTCAAGTCGGAAAAGAAGCTTCAGAATTAACGGATCTTACAAATGATGAAATTATTGCTAGTGTATTGGCTGAATTAGATGAAATGTTTGATGGAAAAGCCAGTAGCACTTATGTGAATCATGTAGTACAAAATTGGGTTTCTGAACCGCATATTCAAGGAGCGTATACATTTTTGGAATTAAGTCAATACGAAGGCACTTCCGAAATTTCTCGAGGACTAAATAATAAAGTTTACTTTGCCGGAGAAGCTTATCATCAGCAAGCAAATGCTACTGTGCATGGTGCTGCATTTACAGGGAGAGATATTGCTAAAACGATAATCGCAGGAGGATAATTCCTAAACCTCACGCATCATAAACCAAAGTGCATTTCCGTTGCCAGAATCTGCCCAGGTATGATAAACCTTAAATCCATACCTTTCATAAATTGCTTTGTTGCGTTCTACAGAGGTTTCTAGCAAAATTGGAAGGTTTTCTTTTTCTGATAAATCAAACAAATAATCTTTCATTTCAAAACCAGCCTTACCTCCGCCTTTTTCTACGGCTAAAAACCAGAAGTACAAATGCTTTCCATTAAAACGGTGCTTTTTTATATATTTCTCTCTTTTCAAAGTTTGAAAAACTTTTTTAACTGGAATTGAAAATGCAAAACGCACTTCATACATTAATTCTCTCCAATTAGAAGAACCGAAATCTGAACGAAAGCAAAGAGCAGTTCCCATTTTGTTGTCAGATAAAAAAGCCCCGTTTCGATTCAACGATTTAACAAAGGCATAAGCCGCCAGGCGACTAATTTTTTTTCGGCGGTTACCTTTATTGCCAATCACAATATTTACACTTGGGTTGGTGTCAAATGCATCTGTAATAATTCTGACAGATGCATTTTTGTCTTTCAGTTTTGCCGCAATCATTACACGAAGTTATTGGATTGGTTTGAATAATGAATTTTTGCTGCAAGTATTTTTATTCAGTTAATGTAAGTAAGGAATCCATTTCTCACAGGTCTAACTAATTGATGTTTTACGGAATTGGGTGAAAATTAATTTTCAAACCCAATAATGAGCCGGATTATACCCTAACTATTGAATACCAAAAAACAACCAGATGAACTTAGAAAAAATTAAACCCATTTCAGACCTAAAAGAAAAAACACCAGAGCATGCCTTAGTAAGCGGAATAGACCTTGTAATTGTAAAATTTGACGAAAATATTTCTGTTTTATATGGCAGGTGTTTGCATAGAGGAGCATTAATGGCAGATGGTCATTTAGATGGAGAAAATTTAATTTGTGGTGTGCATGGGTGGGATTACCGATATGATACAGGAGTAAGTGAATATAATAATAGTGAGGTTTTAAATAAGTTTACTACCCACATTAAAGACAATGATCTATATGTTGATTTGGATGAAATAGAAGCTTTTAAAGCAGCACATCCGCAACCTTTTAATCGAGATGCTTATCAAGGACAATATGCTGATACACATCCAGAGGACACAGAACCATATACAGGTTATATAAAAGAGCTCGCCGAGAATGGATTAAAGAAAGTGGGACACCACGGCTTTACATCTTCAATGGGGGTGGATAGAAATACTTTGCCTAAATGGGAAGATATTCAATTTTTGCCAGCGCAAATGGCGCGGAAGCCACTTTTAGATGAGGCCGAAGTATCTACTAAAGTTGTAATTGGCCCAAAAGCTAAAAAACCGCTTTTATTGGATATTCCAATGTTTGTTTCAGACATGAGTTTTGGTGCTTTATCTCGCGAAGCAAAGATTGCTTTATCAAAAGGAGCAGAGCTTGCAGGGACAGGAATTTGTTCAGGAGAAGGTGGAATGTTACCAGATGAAAAAGCAGAAAATTCTAAATACCTCTATGAGTTAGCTTCGGCTAAGTTTGGTTTTTCATGGGATAAATTAAAGCACATTCAGGCCTTTCATTTTAAGGGCGGCCAAGGAGCAAAAACCGGAACCGGTGGCCATTTACCTGGAAACAAAGTAAAAGGAGAAATTGCAAAAGTGCGGGGTTTAAAAGAGGGTGTTTCGGCAATATCTCCAGCAACGTTTACAGATAAAGATTTGGTAACTGCGCATGACTTTAGAGCATTTGGAGATAAGGTGAGAGAAATTTCTGGTGGCGTGCCAATTGGTTTTAAATTGGCGGCAAGTCATTTAGAGGCAGATTTGGCTTTTGCTTTGGAAGCAGATGCGGATTATATAATTTTAGATGGACGTGGTGGCGGAACGGGGGCTGCACCTGATGTGCTTAAAAACAATATTAACGTTCCAACAATTCCTGCCTTGGCAAGAGCAAGAAAATTTTTGGATGATCAAGGTGTTAAGGATGTATCACTTGTTATAACCGGTGGTTTAAGAATAGCAGATGATTTTGCAAAATCATTAATGCTTGGTGCAGATGCTGTGGCCGTTTCTAATTCAGCACTGCAAGCTATTGGTTGTTTAGGAATGAGAGCTTGTAGTACAAATAATTGTCCCGTTGGAATTGCTACCCAAAAGGAGCATTTAAGACAACGCATTGAAATAAACTTGGCAGCTCAACGATTGGAAAGATTTTTTAATGCATCTAATGATTTGATTAAGATAATCGCCCGCTCTTGTGGGTATGATAATATCAACCAATTTAATAAAGACGATTTATCTACTTTGAATAGAGAAATGTATTACCTAACTGGTATTAATTATGCAGGGTTCATTAGTTGATCGGAATCGTATCATTCATTATTGACAGTTGTCATTGTTTTACAGATTGATTCTGCTTAAATTAGGGTGCTATGAGTATTCTAAGAGGTTTAGTAAAACTGTTGGCTATGAGTCAGCAAGATAAAAACACTGAAAAAGAACCGTTTCAAAAAACTAACGCAAGAAAAACTAAGGCGCAAGTAAGTGCTTCTGTTTCTAAAAGAAGTGTAATGGCCAAACTTTCTAGTGAGATGCGTCCTTATGTTGATAATGTGTGGGCCTCAAAATTGCCAAGTCTGAAAATCTCATTAGCAAAACAGACGCAAATAGAATTTACGCAAAGCAAAGTTGGCGGTTATCCTTATTTTCCTGAAAGTATGGCACTGCCATTAGATGCAAGTGGTAATTGTTTAGACTTTTTAGCACAAATAAATTTTGAAGAATTGCCAGAAATAGATGGATACCCTAGTGCTGGAATTGTACAGTTTTTCATTGCACGAACAGATACTTATGGACTTGATTTCAGTGATCGAAAATCCCAAAAAAATTATCGAGTGATATATCATGAACATGTGGAAAGTACAAACCGTACAGAATTCAAAGAATTAGATGAATTGAGAAAAAAGAGTGAATATATGTCGCCTTTACAATCATCAATTCAGTACCGCATGCAATTTGAAAAACGTACAGATTTTATTCCTGCGGATAGTGTTTATTTCAACCAGTTTTTTGACAATAAAACCTTTAACTTTTTCGAGCGTTTTGGAGATAAAGAAAGAGAAGTTGCGCAGGCCTATCGCAAATTGGCAATTAGTACAGGTCATAAAATTGGCGGATATCCTTATTTCACGCAAGATGATCCGCGGATGTATGATGAAAGCATAAAAAATTGGGTTTTACTTTTTCAATTAGATTCTGAAGGTGATATTATGTGGGGAGATGTTGGTGTCGGTAATTTTTTCATTTCGCCTGATGCTTTAAATAGAGGCGATTTTTCAAACGTTTTTTACAATTGGGACTGTAGTTGATTTAGAAATTGAGCACATAAATGCAGCATTTTCTGATTATTGTGAGCGGAAATTTTATACTAAAAGCATAATTTTTATCCTTTTAAATGGACGGTATCTTCATTTTTTGGCGTTTTGTCGTAAATAAATCGCCTTCTAGCGAATCCACGCTTGCATAACAATAATTAATACTTAACTTTGTACCGTAGGCAGACAGAGTAGAAGAGAATAGAGTATTTTACTTTTTCATAAGTTTTGGGTTAATGAATGAATTTCTTCGAAAATCTGCCTACTTTTTTTCCCTCTTCAAATAAATTTCAAATTTACTTTCCAGTTACTTTCTGAATTGTACCTTGTCCATCAAAGGCATCACCAGTATCACCAACTCCTGTGTATTTATAAAAGTAAACACCATCTGGAACTAGCTCTCCTTTTTTATTAGTGCCATTCCAACCACTATCAATGCTGTTAAATTCAGCAATTATTACACCCCATCTATTAATCACAACGCAGTTAAAATCGCGCACGGCTTGTGAACGGTCAATGAAGTTGAATTCATCATTAATTCCATCACCATCAGGTGAAAAAATGTTTACAGGGTCAAAAATAAAAGGATCACAGATGACAATTATTTGGCAAGCTGTATCCGTACAGCCATTTTTATTAAATGCAATCATGCAAACCTCATAGTCTCCACTTTCCGAATAGTTGACATCAAAAGTTTCATCTAAATCATGTGAAATAATCCAGTCAGTATTTGGATGATCATAATTAAACATAAACGTTGTATCAGCAAATGGATCATTAGGATTTGCAAAGAAAAGGGATTGATTAGAGTAAGTAACATCTACTGGAACAATTGCAAAACAATCCGTTTCTGACTGGTCAGATGTAGCAGTAAAATTCGCAATTGGGTTTAATGAATCTAGCACAATTTGTTGAATAAGTTCGCAACCATTGTCATCTGTAGCAACTATTTCATAAGTGCCGGGGTTTAACCCTCCCCAAGTCGAATTTGTGCTCGTCTCTCCAGTTTCTAAATTTGTCCATAAATAAGTATAATCCGGAATTCCACCATTAACAGCAGCATATACAACTCCGTTACCAGATTGATAGCCATATAAACGGCAATATGCTGGCTCCATTCCAAACTCAGTAAATTCCATAGGTGGTGGTTGGTTTATGGTGAAATCAAAAATGCGAGAACAACCATTGCCATCATTAATGGTTAACGTATAAGTTCCTATTGGAACGCCAGAAAGCGTGTCCGCACCAATTCCGCTCATTTCATTCGGATCAGGTGCCCATATATAAACCATATCATCATAATCGCCTTGCCAATTGTAAACAGTGTCTACTATTACTGTTCCGCTTGCTTGATCATGACAAAGTGCATCAAATACATTAATGTCTGCAGTAATAGCTGGCGGATCTATTAGTAAAACAGAATCTGTAGTGATGCATCCATTTCCTAAATCAACATAATAGGTATACCAACCAGATGTAAGTGTATTCGCTGTATTAGAACCTCCAACATTTCTTAATGTTCCTGCCGAATCTGTAATTTCAATTGTCTCGTCTCCGTTCGGAATTAACAAATTCACGGTAATAGACCCATCTGGAAATAAATAGCAAGTAGGGTTGTTATGAATAATTTCGACAGTAGCTTCACCCAATAAAATTTCTTCTGTAACGGTTACTATATTAAAACAATCACCATCTCCTCCAGTTAGTGTAATTGTAAATGCACCTTCGGTTGCATAAATATGAGAAAATACCATGTCCGTATAAAAATTACCATCTCCCATGTCAAAAATAAACGGCGCATCTTCATCTCCAGTATAGGTTATGTTAACCTGACCTGTAGCACAATCCACATCAAAGTCAAATGATACTTCTGGCGTAACAGGATCGTCTACTGTAATCGTTATATAAGTTGTGTCAGCAGGTAAACAACTGTTTGTATCTGTCGCAATTAACTGTACAATATATTCACCTTCTTCAGTAAAAGTATGTGTTGGATTTGTTTCGGTTGAGACAGGTGTTCCGTCATCAAAGTTCCACTCAAATCCTCCACCAGAACTTAAATTTTCAAAATCAACAGTAAAAGGAGTGCACCCTGCTGTAGAAGGGTTGGCAACTACATTTGCATTTACTTGGTCCAATTCAAAATCTATTTTAAACACTGCTACGTCACAACCGTCTTCATTAACGGTGTCATATGCTCCAGGCGTTGTTGTAAATGGTTCGCAAGAGCAAACCGCCTGGTAAATAACTCTATTATCAGGATCAAATCTACTTGTACCGCCCTTAACATGCGACCCAGAATAACGTGTTGCAAATTCTAAATCGGCAGCATTGGGCTGTAAAACACCAACATACATACCGCCCTCCTCACTTATAGCATCACCAGTTAATGGTAGTAACGGACCAGCGCTATGGCCAGAGTAATAAATATATCCGCAATCATCTACCATAAATGCGATTGGAATAAAATCCTCACCACCTGCACCAACAACCGTTCCTAGTAATAAGTCATCTAACGTTGGGTTTAATTTGCAAATAAACTGGTGGCTTCCTGGGTTAGAATACACATCCGGTGTAATTTCAGATGCCCCACCATCACTTTGTCCGTACAGGTATACATTTCCATCAACATCTAAATCAACCAAAAAGGCCGCATCTTTATCTGGAGTTCCCCAAAACGAACCATATTCAATAGTGGCGCCGTCATCTATTAACTTAATGATAAAACCATCTCTTTCGCCCCCTTGGTAGGTTGTTTGATACCCTGTCATGGTAATAAAATCGTCAGACGCAACTCCTGAGACATAAAGGTTATTGTCAATATCTAAACGTAAACCAAATGCACCTTCACCTTCTGAATCTCCTATATAAGTTGACCAATTTAAAGTGGATAAGTTGGGAGGCATTGAAAACACCACGGCGTCTTGCATGCCCCCTCCAAATGTTTCTTGATGTGCACCTGCCGTTGTCGGAAAATCTGTTGAATTGGTGCAGGATGCTACGTAGCAATTTCCGTCCTCATCTACGATTATTTCACCGCGATTTCCATCTCCAACATTAGAGGTAAGTTCGTTTAGTCCATCTGTTCCTGTTCCTCCAATATAGGTTGAGCCTATAATATCTGATCCTGCGGTGTTAAAATGTGTAACGACAATTTTTGTGCCCGACCCATCTCCACTAAAGGCATCATCTGAAACAGGGAAATTAAATGATGCTGAGGTTCCTAAAACATATAATTCATTGTCTTGATTAACAACCATACTGTTTGGATAATCAATACCTGATCCACCAATATAAGTTGCATAAATTAGCGCAGTCGCGTCAGGATTGTATTTACTAATAGCAATGTCATGAAATCCTCCAAAATCTTCTTGAAAAACACCATCCGAAGTGGGGTAGCCTATTCCAAAATTTCGTGCTCCTGTATAAATGTTTCCTTCATAATCGTAGGTTGCACAATGTCCTTCATTCGCAATAGTTGAGCCAGATAATGTAGCACCAACAAGAATAGGGTCAATAATTAATTCTGCGTTTTTATTATAGCCATTTGGAAATTCAAAACTTACTGTTTTACCTTTTAGTTTATAATGACAAGTCACTTGAATTTCAATGCCGTTAATAATTTGGTAGGCGTAAGGTGCTTGCTCTATAAATTCACCAACGCTGGTAGTCGCTATTAAGTTTCCATTTCTTATTTCAAGGTCATCAAGTCCTGTATAGTTCATTTGAATTTTTGCAGGCTTAGCTTTTGGAGCAACAACAAAATCATATTTAAAATATCCGTTAATGCTATAAACTTTCAAATCAATATTATTATAAATGTTTTCGTAAGAAACACCTTTGTAAATAGGGACATTGGTTGCCCACTTGGATTGATTTTGCCCTAAATAGTAGTTGTGATAAGCTGTTTTTTTGTTATTTCCCTTAAGTGTTGGATTCTTGTTTGCTCCTATAAAATGTGCACGCCATGTATGCCCATTTACGATATTGTTCTGTTGAGTAGAATAATTGTCGTTAATGCTTGAATGAGATCTTTCTAGGTCAGAAAGATTCAATTGCAAATAAGTGAAACAGTTGTTTTCTAAATAGACGAATCCATTGCCAATAGGAGCACGATATTTTACATTATCATGCCATTGACCATTGTTTTGGACGAATTGGATGGATGATGTTTTTGATTTTACCGTGTTATTTATTTCTTGAGCCTTTACCGTGGCGGAAAGCATCAACAAGAAAGCTATAACAGGGTATAGAATTTTCATTTATTAGGGTTTCAGTTGTTAAAGGCCGACTGCGAACATAATATTAACGAATTTTTATGATAAAAGGTTGAAAAATCTCTGTCTGCAATAAATTCAGGTCTTGTTTAACAATGTAATTGCTCCATTTATGGTTTTAGAATTTTGGGTTTAATTTGATTATTAGTACATTAAAACAAAATTAACCTAACTAATAAACTATGAACATAAGTAATCACGAGTTAATCGGGGATAATATTGAACAGTCTCCTTCACCCAATAAAGGGGGTAAATTCAAAGACGGAGATTTACAATATATTGTTATTCATTACACCGCAGGAGCAAATAGAAAATCATCCGTTCGGAGTTTAAGCAAAAAAGACAGAGTTGTTTCGGCACATGTGGTAATTGGTAGAGATGGAATAACGAGCCAATTGGTTCCATTTGATACAATTGCATTTCATGCAGGAAAAAGCGAATGGGATGGGAAAACAGGGCTTAACAAGTTTAGCATTGGAATTGAAATGGATAACCCTGGTAGGTTGAATGAAAAGGGCAGTGAATTTTTAACCTCGTTTAAAGCAAAAGTTGATCCATCTAATGTTATGAAGGCCGTGCACAGAAATGAAAAAAAGGAAACACTATGGCACACATATACGGATGAGCAAATTGAAACATGTAAAAAATTATGTCAAGATTTGATTCAACAATATGGCATTAAACAAGTGGTTGGGCACGAGGAAATTTCTCCAGGACGAAAAATTGATCCAGGGCCTGCTTTTCCGCTAGATAATTTTAGAGTAGAAACCATTAATAGCTAGAATCGTCTTTTGAACATCTTATTCGTTACATTTTATTATCTTTCTGCTTAGATGATTAAGAAAATTGATGCTTATATAACAAGTTATTTTCCTGTTTTAGTGGCGGGTTATTTTATCTATAATAACACTGCGTTTGCATCACATATTTTTGCTGTTTGTTGGTTGTCAATGGTAGTGAATATGACCTTTGTTTTGGAAACTTATAAGGTAACTTTTACTACTAAAAACAGTTTGTTTTCTCTTTTTAATTTATTTGCTTTTGGCGGATTGGCCTATTTCGGGTATATCTCTGTTGAAGGGTTTTTGCTAAGTGTTATAATTGGTGAAAATGCGGCTATGATCTTGGCCATTATTTATGCTTTTCTTTTCAAAAAAGGAATTAATAATGATAGCGCCTGGAATACGTTTGGAGTTGGAGGTACCATTGGTTTTATTTTACTCTTTTTGGCGGCAATTTATCCGTATTTAGGAGAGTGGATTTTGTATTTAAATGCTAATGCAGAATTGATGGTAATTCTGGGTGCAATATTTAGTTTTATCCTCAATATAAATCGAAAAATTAAAACTTTAGAGAATACAACCAATCGAAGAAAAAATAACCCTAAATATGATATTGACAAACAATTGGAAAGGGCTATGGATACTAAAAATATGATGCCCGAAGCCGTGCATATTATTGTTTCGCTAGGAATTTGGTTTATTGGGTTAGGAATTCTTTATGCCATTTATGTGAGTAATGCCTAACTTATCTTGTTCCGCTAAAGTGAATGGTTGACCCTTCTACGTCATCCGAACCTATATCGTGACCAATATTTTGTTGCACGTTAAGGGCATTGTCCAATAGTGCAATGAGATAATAATCAATTACAGTGTAAGTTGTGCTTGAAGAGTAAGAACTTTCTGCTCTGTCGTGAAAGGGCTGTGAGGCCGATATTGTTACATCACCAATTGCAATGCTGTTTTCACTTAATGTTACTGCTAAATTGTCAAAATAAGTGGTGTCCCAAGTGATGGTTGAATTTATATAGTTGGACTCATAAATTTCAAATGCATAAGTTCCTTCGAATGTGTTATGGTAAGTTTCTGACGTACCAGTTGCATCCAATTCGGAACGTTCACCTTCATAGTAATAATCATGCGAAGGACTTTCCAATTCACTCTCGGTATGATCGTTAATTTTAATCATTGAGAATTCATTTGAATAGGTTATCGATATTGTTCTATTACCCGTTTCGGAAGTAAATATAGTTTGTTCATCTGACGTTATTTCAAAAGAGTGTCCGAACATTTCTAGTTGATTTCCATTAACTTTTAATTCAATTATTTCATTCCAGCTTTTATTAGTGCTGCTGCCGTCATAGTAACTAGTATAGCTTGCATTTACAATAAAGTTGCCGTTAAGGTGACAATGTGCCGTTGGACAATCATTCGTATTCTCCTTTTTACAAGAGGTGGCGGTAAATATTTGCAAGGCGCCAAGTAGTAATACAACCGCTGATTTTAACTTCATAATAGCTGATTTGTATTCTTTTAAACGAATTAATTGTCGATTGGGTTGGGCATTAATACATGCTGAATGCTTTTTGATAAAACTTGGCACACTTTTTATGCTAATTAAATTAGTATTTAACTAATTTATAATAATGTCACAACATTTTTTCAATGCCTATGAACTTTTAGAGGTCAATACAAACGCCTCAATTACAGAAATTAAAAAGGCATATAAAAAGAAAGCACTTGAGTTTCATCCGGATAAACATTTTAACTCAGCACCAGCAAATAAACTTTTTCAATTAATTTCTCGCGCTAAGGATATATTGATAAATCCTTCTTCTCGTCTCGAACACGATTACGCAATTGGTATCAAAAAGAAACCAATAGTTACGCCTGAACCTGAAGTCATTTATATTAATGAAACACAATATGAAACAGATTGGGGAACTATAATTGGAGCTGGTTTGGTGGGATTGGCAATTGGTGCAGCCTATCAAAAACGAAAAAAGGCTAAAAAACGGAAGAAGTAATAAAATTTAATTCAATAATTGGTTTAAAAACCAACGAGTAGCATCATAATTTTCTAATACGCTTTTTGACGCAAGCAATGGAACTTCTGAATGCCCAATTCTGCAAGCTTCAACTACGTGCATTTCAATAACGCGTACAACTAATCCAGCATCTGCATAGCTATCTAGGTCGCTTAAAAAGCGCGTATATTCAGTTAAGTTAAAATCTAATAAACGATCACTAAAAATTGGTGTTCCATCCAATTTGAAAACTGTGAATAATGAATCTTTATAAGTAATATAATGGCCATCAACTACAGGTGAGATTCGCTCATTTTCGGCTTTAATAAACCAGGCTCCAGAAGTGTCTATAATTCCATATTGATCATCTAAACGAACTTTAGCATAGCCATTTTGAAAATCATGCGCATCCTGAAAAATAGGAGCAATTTTTACTTTCTCATCCAATTTATAACCTAATAACCCAGAGGTGTCTTTAAAAATTTCAAACGTATTTGATTGACTAAACCCTAAAAAGGTAAAGAAATTGAAAAGTGTAAAAAATCGCCAACGCATATGTTTTAAATTATTTGGTTTTTGTATTGAATATTGTTTAATGGGCAATTTTTGTACCAATTCCACGGCTACAAATGTTAAAATTTTAATAAAGGTGCAAAAAGGTTCTTTTTCTTGATTCTTTAAAATGGAAAATTGACCCAATTATTGAGGTAAATAACTGTTTTTAAGGCATTTTAAGGTGTTTTTTGCAGTTTTTGCGTACAAATACGCGAATTTTATTCAAAACTGCCTATTCCTAAAACAAAACTGTCTGTTGCTAAAAAATGATTGTTTTTCTATCCAAGCAATCTCTATCATTGATCCATCAACCCGAGTTCTTACGAAATTTTGACGGTATAAAATTGAATGTTAATAATTGATAAACAGATGTTTATTGGTGCTCATTTGAAAAAGGTCACTATTTCCTGAACGCTCAACTTAATTTACAAATGATTGCTAAAGCATTAAAACAAATTGTCAAAGGACTTGATGACCACTTCAAACTCATCTACCCAGACACACCTAGTCAGGTGAGTTTGAGAAGTGTAAATAAAGCAAATGACTCTGGTAGTTCAATTGATGTAACGTTGATTAATGTTGAGGAAGATAAAGTTTATAAAAATCATCTTAATCCAGTTCCAAATCCGCCAACAAGTAATATCGCAAATAAAAATCCAATGGGTGGTATTTCTGCCATGCGAGTAAATCTTTACGTTTTATTTGCGTTCCATTCAGAAGGAGATTCTCCAAATTATGAAAATACGCTCACACGATTAACGCGTGTTCTGCAATACTTTCAAGGAAAACCATTTCAACGCATTATTATCCCTCCTACACCTATAGAGCCTGTTGGACGAGAGTTTAATTTGGAAATAAATTACCACAATATTAGCCTAGAGGATTCAAATAATATGTGGTCGAATTTAGGAGGTGAGCAAAAGCCATATGCCATGTATCAAATAAAAATGTTGGAATTGGATCCAGCTTTTATTCCAGACCCTGTGGCAGTAATACAAGATGCTAGAATATCAAACCCACAATACGATCAAGACGGAAATATTATTTACGATCCTTTAACAAATGATCCTGAAAATGATGATAACCAAATACAACACAAATAAGAATTAAAAATAAAACTATGAGTAAATATGCAACACCCGGAGTGTATGTCGAAGAAAAATCGATTCTTCCTCCATCAATCGTTCAAGTATCAACTGCTATTCCTGTTTTTTTAGGATATGC
This sequence comes from uncultured Crocinitomix sp., assembly GCA_937136425.1. GTDB lineage: Bacteria > Bacteroidota > Bacteroidia > Flavobacteriales_D > Crocinitomicaceae > Crocinitomix. Next base: position 170,908 of record CAKZON010000020.1, on the reverse strand, counting down.
ATCAGGTGGTGAAATTGGAAAACCAATTCGAATAACTTCCCTAAAGGAGTTTGAAGATCATTTTAAAGATCCAACTGTAAATCCAGCTATCGCTAAAGCGGGTAAAAGTTATGAATTCAATTTTACAGGTACTCAAGCTGCTATGCCTGAAACTAACTTTTTCCTATATGAAGCGATTCAATTGTATTTTATGAATGGTGGTGGTGCTTGTTATATTATTAAAGTAGAAGACTTTTCAGATGGAGTAAAGGAGAGTCATTTTACGGCAACAACCGGAATTCCGTTGATTGAAAAGATGGATGAACCAACGTTAATAGCTTTTCCTGAGGCAGTTGAGTTGGATGCATCTGACTATGCAAAAGTTGTTTCTGCGGCTATGACAGTATGTGCAACCACGAAAGATAAATTTACTTTGATTGATTCTCCAAATGGGATGGATTTATTAGATGTTCCTGGAGAATTAACAGATTATAGATCACAAGCAATTACGAGTAATGATGTCTCTTATGGTGCAGCATATTATCCAACGCTTAAAACAGTAGTTCGAGTAGGTGTTGATGAAAGTAATTTTCCTGGTTCACCAGTTGTTGGGTCTGCAGATTATCAGAACATTCTAAATTCAGTGAATGCAGTTAATAGAGTTGTTGTTCCACCGTCAGCGTTAATAGCGGGCGTTTATGCTAAAATAGATCGTGATTATGGTGTTTGGAAAGCACCTGCAAACCTGTCTTTACAAGGAGTTATAAAACCTTCAGTTCAAATTTCAGATGCCAACCAAGAGCATCTTAATGTTGATGCTACTTCAGGAAAATCAATCAATGCTATCCGCGAATTTGCAGGAAAAGGAACGGTTGTTTGGGGAGCAAGAACTTTAGATGGCAATAGCAATGAATGGCGCTATATTAATGTACGTCGTTTATTCATGACGGTTGAAGAATCAGTGAAAAAAGCTACTGCACAATTTGTATTTGAAAATAATGATGCCAAAACATGGGTTAAGGTAAGCTCTATGATAAAATCCTATTTGAATGGACTTTGGAAAGAGGGTGCTTTAACAGGCGCGTCTCCAGAGGAAGCTTATTTCGTGAATGTAGGGTTAGGAACTACAATGACACAACAGGATGTTTTGGAAGGAAGAATGATTGTTAAAATTGGATTGGCCGCTGTGCGACCAGCTGAATTTATCATTCTTGAATTTTCACATTTCGTAAATCAATAACCCTTTAAAATTTAAATTATGATTGTTCAAACACCAGGTGTTTACATCAAAGAAAAAAGTGTTCTGCCTAATTCAATTGCAGGCGTTTCAACTGCTGTTCCGGCCTTTATAGGGTTTACAGAATTGGTTCCGCTTGATCAAAACACAAGTATTCGTGAAGTAAAACGAATCACTAGCATGTTCGAATTTGAGACTATGTTTGGTGGTGCCTATTTACCCCATTTTAATATTGATTTGAATGCAAATGAACTAGTAGCGGATAAACGTTTCTTTTTATATGATTCATTAAATCTATATTTCAGAAATGGTGGAGGCCCTTGTTATATAATTTCTGCTGGAGATTATCAAAGTGTTAGCAATGCAGCAGATGCAAATGGAGAATTAATTGCTCAAATTCCTGAGTTGGACCATTTAGATGAAGCTACGCTTGCTGTTATGCCTGATGCGCATATCCAATTTAATGTTGGCGGTAATCAAGAAGGATTAGATCCTTCTGATTATGGAACTTTATGCTCGCAAATGATTACAAAATGTGCAGAATTAAAAGACAAATTCGCCATCATTGATTATCATACTCCAGAAACAACAGCACTTGAAACTCGTTCTTTAATTATTCCAAGTTCTAATGATATTAAGTATGGTTCTGTTTATTATCCTTGGCTAATTAATTCATCTAAAACTGCAATTACTACGGGTCAATTGACTTTAAATGGCGGTTCAACTTCAACACTAAAGGATACGTTGACTGATGTGAATGCAGATATTAATACGTTGACAACAGAATATAGTCAGGTGTATGATTTAACTGCATTAAATAATAGCTATTCTAATTTAGAGCAGTTGGCAAGAGATGCAAGCCCTGCAAATAAAGCAAAGCTGACGGATTTATTCGATTTTGTAATTGGTTTAATTGAAAATTTGGATAACTCATACACTTTGGTTGATGGAACCATAGAGTCATATAGAGTGGCGCTAAATTCCAATACTAACTTCATGAATCAAGTGTCAAATTTGTTTCATTTTTCTAATATTGTAAAGGCGAAGCTTTCTGCAACGTTTCCAACTATTCAACCAAATGGACAATGGTTTACAGACTATTTAGCGTCAAATGATTATAGTGATTTTGTTACAAATACAAGTCCTACATTTACCTATACCGCAGGAGCTAATAATTCGGAAATTCTTAACGCTCTTAACAGTGGTCAATATGTAGATTTAAATGTCATATTTACTGCAATTGTTGGGCTTTTTGACATAGCGCAGTCGCGTAAGAAAATGGTGGAAGATCAGTTGTTCAGTACAGATCAAGATTATATCAAAGCCAACGAATTGGTTCAAACATATATGAAACAAATTCCTGCACAAGGAGCTGTTGCGGGTATTTATTGTAAAAATGACCGAGATCGTGGTGTATGGAAATCACCAGCAAATATTGCAGTGCAAGGAATTATTAAACCAATGGTTGAAGTTTCAAATGCAGAGCAAGACTTACTCAATGAGGATGCTGATACAGGCAAATCCATTAATGTTATTAGAACCTTTACGGGTAAAGGGCCACTAATTTGGGGTGCTAGAACTTTAGCAGGAAGTAGTAATGAGTGGCGTTATATCTCTGTGCGACGATTTTTCAGTTATGCAGAAGAATCTATTCTAAAAGCAATGAATCCATTTGTGTTTGAGCCTAACAATGCTCGAACATGGGTTAAGATTAAAGCTATGGTTACTAGTTTTTTAGTAGAACAATGGAAAGCAGGTGCTTTAGTTGGAGCTAGTTTAGAAGAGGCCTTTTTTGTTAGAGTTGGAAAAGATACCACCTCGGAAACAGAAATTTTAGAAGGAAAAATTAACATTCAAATAGGGATGGCAGTGGCGCGTCCTGCAGAGTTTATCATACTCGAATTTAGTCACTTTACAAAAGCATAAAATCAAATAAAGAATAAACAATAATCATTAAAATAAGAATATCATGAGTAGTAATTATGTAATAGCAACACACCGTTTTACAGTTGATTGGGGCGGAGCAAAAATTGGATTTCAAGAGGTTTCAGGAATGACACATGAAACACAAGTCATTTCCTATGAGCACGGCGCAATGATTGATGGAACAGCACCAATGAAAAGCCCAGGAAGAACAGTGTATGGAGAGACAATATCTTTAAAAAGAGGATATTTTCAAGCTGATAGCGAAATGCAAGATTGGTTAAAAGAAATCCGAACGGATGAAGCAGCAAGAAGAACTGTTGTTGTGACATTGTTGGATGAAACCCAAACACCTGTAATGACATGGACTATTTATAAAGCATGGCCATCTAAAATTGACGGTATAACAATGAAGTCTGGAAGTAGCGAAGCTGCAATCGAAAACATCACATTACAGCACGAAGGTTACGATTTTGAAATTCTATAAATAGATGTCGCAGGCTTTTCCATATACAGGTTATCATTTTGATGTGTCCTTTCTTTTTCCGCAGTTTAAGTTTAATGCTGCGTTTCAAGAAGTTGGTGGCTTAAGTTTTTCTGGAGGTGGAGGGAAAACCTCTAGCAAAAGAGAAGGTGGAAACAATGGTTTTTCGTTGCCATTGACTGGAGAAGGGTCATTTACAGACCTGACATTGTCAAGAGGTTTTACGGCTGATAGCGGTTTGTATGAATGGTGTGAAAAAACAATCATGACTATGAAAACACAACCTTGCAATGTCCTTGTTTCACTTTTAGATAAACAAAATATGCCCGTCAAAAATTGGCTCATTTTTAATGCCTTTCCAACTAATTGGACAGGCGGTAATTTAAAAGCTGGTAATAATTCGGTCATGATTGAGAAGGTGACATTAACCTACCAAAACTTCATCCTTATCTAATGGCAATTCATATTAAAGAACTCAATGTAACGCTGCACATTGGTGAAAACACCAATTCCGAAGAAAAGCGAAAAAAAAGGACTAGAAAGACACAAAATCAACTTAGTCCTGAAAATCAACGAGCGCTTTTGGATGATACGGTGCGTGAAGTGTTACGAGTTTTAAATGAACAAAAAGAAAGATAATTAATGGCAGATATTTCCAATATAGCAGATCGAATAGGTTTACCTAACCATATGAAAATTTTAAGGTTAGATAAAGATAATCCACAGGTAGAAAAAGGATCTTATACTGTATTAGTTAATCCTTCGTCATACAAGACTACCTATGCTGCAGATTATTATAATGATCAGACCATTGGTGCAGAAGAATCGAACTACTACTTTAATAAAGTAGAAGAGCAGCAAATGGATATTGACCTGTTATTTGATAGTACTGGTTCATTAGGCAAGCTACCTTTCATTAGTGAAAGAGCTGTGTTGGATCAAATTGAGGATTTTTTGGCGGTTGCTTATGTCGGTAAGGTAAAGAAGGGAGATGATGAAATTAAAATCATGAAATTGATTTGGGGACCAATGGAGTTTTTAGGCTACTTGGAATCCGTTAATATAACTTACTCTCATTTTGATACAACCGGCGCTCCCATTAGGGCAACTGCCAAATGTGCCTTTAGAGGTGGAAATGTCAGCTTTGGTTTGACAGAGAAAGCGAAAAAGGAGCGAAAAAAATCTCCAGAGAAAAGAATAAAGGTAGACTTTGCTGCACAAAAACATGCGATAAACGCCGTGCAAAAATATGGCAGCTACATTGCAATTTTAGCAAAGCAACCTAAGTCCGCTCAACCCAAGTCACTTCGTATTGCAATTGAAGTTGCTAAAATGTTTTTCAAATAAAGATGTCTATTCCAAATCCAAATAAGGTTACTTACGAAGTGTTGCTTGATGGCGACAAGGTTTGGAATGCCTTGTTAGGACTTTCTGTGTCAAATGAGTTAAACCGTGTGCCACGGGCTAGATTAGAGTTTAATTATCGAGACATTGAGGTAAATGAAGGAAGTGAAGATGGGTTTGAAATTGAACAAGCTGATGATTTTGAACCGCGTCCTAAAAATGCCAAAATTGATTTTTTACCTGGTAAAGAAATTGAAATAAAACTAGGAAGAGATGATGAAAATGAAACAGTTTTTAAAGGCTACATCATTAAACAAAATGTAGTAGCTAAAAACAATGGCTCCTTAAACATTTATGTTGAGTGTAGGCACGTTTGTAACCGAATGACCTTGAATAAACGCACGCGATTTTATCATCATGATGCAAATAAATCGGGTAGTGCTAATCAAGATATTGATGTTGTTACTGATTTTGATGTACTTGAAAACCTAGTAGAAAATTATAGTGCAGATGGATTGTCTTTTCAGGTTGAAAATGATCTAAGAACAGACTTAGAGCATGAGAATATGACACAATATGAGTGTACTGATTGGGATTTTTTAATGATCCGTTCGGAGGCTCTTGGTTATGTCTGTTTGATAGAGGATGAGGTCGTAAATTTGATTAACCCTAAAATAGCAGAATCTTCCGTTCATACGTTGGTGTTTGGTGAGGATATGCTCGAGTATGAGGCCGTTTATGATGAGACAATTCCCAGTGAGGCCAATTATGCAACCGGTTGGTATATTGATAATTTAGAACGCAGAATTGAAAATTTGAAAAATGGAAATTCTGATGCTGTGCACGAGAAAATTCAAACGGAAACCACACTTAATTACGGAGCAATATTAAGCAGTAAAGAAATTGAAATTTATTTGGCAAACGAAGTGTTACGCCAAGAAACTGGATTGCTGCAAGGAACTTCAAAAATAAATGGTACAACTGATTTTAAAGTAGGTGATACCATTTCAATTACAGGTTTCCAATCCGTTTGGGATAGAGATACTATTGTTTCTGGAATTAAGCATGTTTTAGTCAATGGTGTTTGGCATAGTCATGTTCAGTTTGGGATATCAAAAGTGCCTCACGCAGAAAAGTATCAAATCAACATTCAAAGTTCAAATCCGCTAATGGCGCGTACGTCAGGTTTGTTAATTGGCAAAGTAATTCAATACAAAAATGGAGCAGATGGCCACGAACTAATTGAGGTTGAGATTCCTGCATACAATGCTGAGGAAACTACCCAAACCGTTTATGCTCGCCTTGCAAACTTTGCGGCAGGTGCTAATGGCGGTGCAGTTTTCCGCCCTTATCCGGATGATGAAGTAGTGCTTGGTTTTGTTAATGATGATCCGCGCCACCCTATTATTTTGGGTTCGCTTTATAATAGTACAACCGAACCTCCTTATGCTTTAGATGAGGACGTGCAACCTGAAATTGGACTTTCATTTAATGATTGGAAAATTAGCATTCATGAAGAGGATGAGGTAATGACAATTGCTTCGCCTAAAGGGCAGGAGTTTGTATTGGATGATTCGGACGAAAGTATTTCAATGGCGTTTGATAGTAGCAATGGGATTAAAATTTCGAGTGATGGAATAGAGTTGAATGGCAGCAATATTACCATTACAGCTGGTGGCAGCGGAAAAATTGAATTGGGCGCTATGGAAATTGAGGCAAAGGCAGACACAAGTATGGCGTTGGAAGGCGGTACACAACTAGAGCTAGAAGGAAAAGTTACGGCCTCTTTAAAAGGACAAATCACACAAATAAATTAAAAAAAACAATGGGAAAACCAGTTACAAGAGTTACGGATATGTACACGAACCCGCTAATGCAAGGTGCTACGGCTCCAATTGCATGTCCAGGTTCTTCTTCATTGTTCGTGGCCAGTTTACCTGTTGTTCAAATGACAGATACTTTAATGCCAATTCCAGATATGGCAATACCTGGCGCAACCACAGTAATGCACAATAATTTGCCTTTGCAGGTATTGGGAGATCTTACCGCAATGGGCGGTAGTTTATTATTAGGAGAAATGACAGTATTAGTAGGATAATTATGAGTGAGCAAGATGATTTTTTAGGGAAAGGGTGGGAGTTTCCTCCACGTTTTAACAAGTTGGATAATAGTGTGGATATGGTTTCTGGAAAAGAGGCTGTTGAAAATTGCATCCGCATTATTATAAAAACAAAATTGGGCGAACGAATACTAAGAAACGAATTTGGATCAAGAATTTATGAGCTTGTATTTGAACCTCTAAATGCTAATATGAAAACCTATATGGCATCCTCATTAAAAATTGCTTTAGAAACCAATGAACCGCGAATTACAGATGTTGTTGCAGTATTAACTCAGCCAGACCAAACTCTTGGAAGAGTGGATATAGCAATTGAATATGTGCTAATAGAAACAAATGAAACTAACAACTTAGTTGTTCCTTTTTATACACCTGAAAATGCGAGCATCAATTGATTATTATAAAACATGAATCAGAATATACCAGAAATAAAGAATCCACTACAACACAATGGCACCAATCGCTTTGAACGCTTGGCTGCTGAAATGGATTTTGGCTATGTTCAAGTAGAAGAACGTCATGAAAAGGATTTTTTACGCTATGCCGAAAAATTGGCAATGGATATTCAATACTTTGATCATAATGATCAACCTTTTGGCAATTGGCAATCCTTTTTTAACGCAGATATACCTTCTAATCGCCCGCACAAAGCTTTATTCCTTGCTTTTTTGAGATTATTGGAGGCATTGAATCAACATGCGAATGGTTTAACAAAACGGCACCTAGATTTTTATTACCGCGAAGTTTTACAGTTTGTTGATCGCGAAGCAAAGCCCAGCCAGGTTCATTTATTCTTTAAATGTGCTAAAACCTTAAAAGAAAGATTCATAGAAAAAGGAGCTCACTTTTATGCTGGAGATACTGCTACTGGCGAAAAAATCTTGTACCAATTAGTAGATGAAATTGTAGTTAATAAAGGTGAAATAGCAAGTTATTTGGCTGTTTATAAGCATAATGATGATTTTAATAATCGAATTTATGCCAAGAATTATTCAGAGCAAGTGTTGACAGACCCCAGCGCAAATAAGGATGGCATTCACACTTTTGGAGAACAGCAATTAGTATATAAAAAAAATACTGATGATGAAGATGTTTTAGTACTACGTGAAGATCCTACAATGGACAAACCAGAAGTTGGATTTGCCATTGCTACGCCCATGTTAAGAATGGAGGAAGGGGAACGAATTATTAAATTGTCTTTTGATTTAAAGCATTTTAGCGGTGCGGTATTTGATGCGAATGCATTTACTTTTTCAGTGTCTATTGAAGAAGGATGGTATGAATTAAAAGTTGAAGAAAGTGCTTATAAATCAGGTTCACTTTATCTTGAATTGAAGTTGGTAAACACAGACCCGGCAATCGTTAACTATAATTCTGAGATTCATTTTGGCCAGTACAATACGGCGTTTCCTGTATTGCGATTTTTATTGAATGAATCAGATAAATATGGTTATTTAGGAAGTAAAGCAATTAAAATTAATGATTTACAAATGAGCGTGGATGTTAAAGGCGTTCGTTCATTAATTGTGCAAAATGAGCAATCTACTTTAGATCCCTCAAAACCATTTAGACCGTTTGGCGCAATGCCAAAATTGGGGAGTCACTTTTATATCGGTCACCCAGACATTTTTAAGAATAAATTGGAGAGTGTTAAGGTTAAAGTTAACTGGAAAGATCTGCCACATGGGCAAATGAATGATTATTACGAGAATTATTCAGAGCCAATTACAAATAACAGTTTCAAAGTTGTTCCAAGTGTTTTAGAAGATAAGGAATGGGTGAATACAAGCAAAAAAAATCTATTCGCTGCAAACATTCATGATTCGCAAACAATTGAGTTTTCAACCGATAATTATAAAAGAAAGTCAAGGGGAATAGTTAATAAAACATGGAATTATAAGGTGATTGACGGTTTTGCTAGGTTAACATTGGCAAATCCTATCTCCGCTAGTTTTAGTGCTTTTGGACATTCGGTTTATCCAAAGGAGGTGATGCGTATTAACCAAGCTAATGCAATTGAAACAGATCCTATTAATCATAAGGAAGTCAATACGCCCTATACGCCAATCATTGAAAGTTTAACCTTGAATTATGAAGCTTCAATTGAGAAATTCTCTGTTGATAATGAAGATCAATTTTATCACGTAACTCCTTACGGTCAAAAAGCATTAACATTAAATGATTCATTAATTGAAAACAATTTATTGCCTGAATATAGCTATGAAGGAGAGCTCTATATTGGTATTAATAATTTAGAATTACCACAAACAATTAGTTTACTCTTTCAATTTATTGATGGAACTGCTGATGCGAACCAAAGTCAAATTAAATCGAATATTGATTGGTTTTATTTGTCTGGTAATGATTGGGTGAAAATTGAAAAATTACGGATTAGTAAAGACACAACTCGAAATCTTTTAAACACGGGAATCATTCGGTTTGATTTGTCTGAAGATATGGATTCGGTTCACCAAATTATGCCAAACGGTTTGTTTTGGATTAAGGCCGGAATCCCTATCAAAGCTGCCGGAATAGATCGTTTGCAAAGTATTCATATTCAAGCCGCGGAAGTAATTGAAGTTGAGCCGGCATTACACAGTGCGGTAATTGCCCCAAATAGCATTACTAAATTAATGAGTAGTGATAAGGGAATAGCTGAAATCCAGCAACCTTATGCCTCATTTGGTGGAACAAATTTGGATGATCAGTCTGTGTTTTATGCTAGAATTACTGAACGCCTAAGACATAAAGATAGAGGAATTATGATTTGGGATTATGAACGCCTTGTATTGGACGCTTTCCCAGAATTATATAAAGTAAAATGTTTGAATCATACCAATTATCAAACAGAAATGGTAGCGGGTCATGTAATGATGGCGGTAATTCCCAATTTACGTAAACGCGGAATACATTCTCCTTTTCAACCTAAATTGAGCATTCATAAACGCATGGATATTTATGATTATTTGCGTGAAAGAATTTCTCCATTTATTTATTTGCGAGTTGAAAATCCAATTTATGAACCCATTCAATTGTCTTTTAAAGTTGGATTCCATAAAGGAAAAGATGAGGGTTTTTATGGTAAAAAATTGCATCAAGAATTGCAAGAGTTTTTATCACCTTGGGCGTTTGAAAATGAATTGACTGCGGCTAGTGATTTGGTTTTTGGTGGTGAGCTGCACAAGTCTACCATCCTCAAGTTTATTGAGGATTTAGATTATGTAGATTTTGTGAATGATTTTAACATGTATCATATTTATCGTGATCCATCTGTAGCGCAATTATTCAACCAAAAGGATGATAGTGGGATATCGATTTTAAATGAAAATGACTATTTCTCGAAATCTTATACCGAAGGTCCTTGCAATCGAATTTTGATGCGTTTTAATGTCAATAATTTAGATGAATTGACTGAATTCATTGAAATCAAGATTAGATTTTTAAAAGGATTGATTGAGCTCAATCCAAATGAAACAATAGAAGAGAGATTCCGCCGACAATTATATAACGCTTTAAAAAGAAGAGCAGAAAAAGGAGAGGTGATAACAAAAACATTGGTCAGAATTCTGGTAAAAAACATGCATTATGTTGACCGTATTTTGAGCCTGAAATTCCACGTAAAATTACCAAATGATTATGTAAAAGAAGATGTGGATGTTGCAGTTGCAAAAACTTCGCGTAGTGTAATGGTAACTTCAGAACAACACCGCATTGGTGTGTATAGTGCCGGAGATTATAATTGCGAAGGAAATGTAGTAATAGGTATTGGCTATATGATTGTTGAGGCAGATTTTATAGTACCCCAAATAAAAGAAGAAAATTATGAGTATAAAGCGAGATAGAACCAAGCTAAAAACGTATTTCGAAACGGGTGATCGCCCAACAGAAGAAGAGTTTGCAGAATTAATCGATTCTGGTATCAATCAAAAAGATGACGAGATTCATGTTGTAAATTCTGAGATTGATCCGGATAAAGCACCTAATTTAAAAGTTGGTGTAGGAACAGACTCTCCAAAAGAGAAACTGCATGTTGAAGGGAGTATTATGACTTCTGGTCACCTCAAGGGTGATATGAGCAATAAGCAACCCAATGATAAGACGTTGCAAATTATAAATGATGCGCAAATTCAACTTTATAGTAAAGACCATAATTCTGCTCCGGGGCGTGTTGTTATAGGCGCAAATAAAGATTCTCAAGATCCGAATTCAGGTGCAATGATTTTTGCCAAGCACCTAACTCAAGGAGGATGGGAGCAAAACATGATTATCGATCATGATGGTAATGTTGGTGTTGGAACGAACACTCCGCAAGAAAAATTACATGTAGACGGAAATACTGAAATTGAAGGTGATTTACAAGTAAAAAAGGATATTTATGGAGATGATCATGATTGGGGTAGGTTAAATATTAATGCTTCAAAAAAAGGATATTTAGGAGGTGCGTATATGCACATGAATGGAAGTAATTTGCATGTGCCAGACAAGAATGGAAACATGGTGGATGATGGGAACCAAGGGGGGATTTCATTTGTTGCGGCGGGCAAGGGAGAATTAAATGGCTTTAATTTTTACCATTATAATCAAGAACGGGCGGATAATCATATTAATAAATTAACTAACAAAGGTAATTCAAAGCTTTGGGATTTATCTGTAAGAATTGATGGTTTTGGAAATGTTGGAATCGGAGCAAGTAACCCTCAAAATAAATTAGTTGTTTATAATGGTGCTGACCAAGTTGATGGTGTAGATAATGATACAGGATTGACCTTGCCAACAGGCAAAGGAGCAGGGAAAATTTTAACTTCTGATAGTGATGGAAAAGCATTTTGGCGTCCAGCAACTGATGTCACAAATGGATTGTGGATAGATGAGGGAAATGGAAATATTCGAAATGGGAACTCTGGGAGTGTTAAAATAACTGCTAATACATTGCTTGTTGAATCACAGGCAAACAATGCACATACTTGGTTACCTTATACGGATGGAGAGATTTATTTAACTGGAAATGAAGACGGAAGTGGAACAGGAGATATCCACTTCAGATCTTATAGTTTGAATGATGGCTATAAACACCATATGGTTGTTAAAGGTGATGGTAATGTAGGTATAGGAGTAAATCCATTGGCCAAGTTAGATATAGTTGGTAAAGCTGAAAACGAAAATGGTCATGGTATACTAAAAGTAGGAGGTGCTGGCACAGGTAAAGATTTAAGATTGGGTGTTGAAGGTGGAAATGCTCCGTATACATGGATTCAATCTCATGGCTCTGTACCTCTAAAATTAAATCCGCATCCAGCAGGAAACACTACAACAATTAATGAAAATGGTGGAAATGTTGGGATAAAGACTGATGATCCTAAAGAGGCATTTCAAATTGGTGATCGTTTTGTTTATCATGATGGAGGGTCTAAAGTTTTGGGATACAATTTTAAATATGTTGGAGGAGGAGTTAGTAAAAGACAGGTAAATGACGGTGTTGGTCTTTTGTATTTGAATGGAGGAAGTTTTCATTTTAGAACTGGAGTTTCTGGTGCTGCTGATTCGAAAATTAACAGTACTAATTCCCGTTTCATGATTCAGAAGGATGGAAATTTTTGAATTGAAACGAGTTCCCCAAATTATAAATTAGATGTGAACGGTGATGCCAACTTCAATGGCAAATTAACTGCCAAAGGGTCACCATTAATTCGAGTTCAACGCTTCGAAACAGGGCCGCATACGAATGTATGGATTGGGCCACATCATTTGTATATAAGAACTCACATCAAAGTCAGTGATTATCCACTTCAATTTAAATTAAATCATTTTAGTTCAGGATCGGTAGGGATGGATTCTCATCTTCAAAAACATTCTTACAATGGACAAGAAGAATGGAGAATTATGATCGTTGCATATGGAGCTATGGTCAATGAACATTTTTATGTAGAGACCTACTTGTTTCGATCGGAGCTCATGGAATTTTACGGATATTAATATAACACAAGAACAATGAAATTAGAACTCACTACTGAACAAGTCAATGAAATTTTAAACTCCTTGGCGCAGCAACCATACATAAAGGTGTATGACTTAATTAATGAGATACAGAAACAAGCACATACGCAACTGTCAGATAATGAGAATTATCAAAACTCAAAAGATTTAAAAAGCATGCAAAATGAATTAGCATCAGCAGCTGAAACTTCTTCAAATGGATCAAATTAAGAACAATATTACCTCACGGTTTGAGTGATTTAATCCCGTCTACAATCGAAAGAGTTATAAAAGAATACACCCAATGAGCGAAACAATCAAAAAACCAATCTATCATCAAACTATTGACTTTGATAGTTTAATGCGTGAAGCGCGTAAACACATAACTGCGCTTGCGGGTGAAGTTTGGACAGATCATAATAGCGCAGATCCTGGTATTACGCAATTAGAGGTATTGGCTTTTTGCATTGCAGATTTAAGTTACCGTACGTCTTTTGATGTGAAAGATTTAGTGTCAGGTTATAAAGGAAATTTAAATACGGATTATGATTTGCCATTGGCAGATATTGCCTTACCCAATAACCCTGTTACTATTAAAGATTTGCGCAAGGTGCTAATTGATTTGGATCACCCTGCTTATTTAAAACATGAGAGTGAGGATAATCTGAATCTTGATGATCCTTTTGACGAATATCCAACTAAACTGTTAGTTAGAAATGCTTTTCCTGTAATTGCTGAGCGAACTGAAGTTGAATTTTTTGCCGTTTCAAAAAATGGCAGAGATTCATTTTTAACCTTTGATACAAGTTACGAGTATTACACAAATAAAACCGTTGAGGATAAGGTTGATATTGCAGATGGATTTAGTGCTAAAAAGGCAACTGACATAGAAGAAATAGCACACGGTTATTCTCAAGAAAAAGCGCTGGATCAAGATGAAAATATCAAGGTTACAGAACAATTGGTAAGAGAAAATAGAGCAGAAAAACCAGCTATTAAACTTGGTAATATTGGGGATCGTGCAAATCGTAAGGCGGCTGTGTTAGGAGGTTTTAATGCAGGAATTAGTAATGCAGCGAGCACTGCTACTGCATATCCAACTGCTGAGCTTCCAGCCAATAAAGTAATTACTGAATATAATAATATCGATCAAATTATTTTGAATGGTCTTTATAGCTTGCAAATTGAGTTTGAGGAGGACAGCTATCCGCAAGAACGATTTTTGAAGGATCTCAATCAAAACTATTTTGAGGAAAAAATTACAGTTGGTGACAATGATTACACATTGAGTGTTTTAATGCCTTATTGGGATGACATTAAATGGTCTTTGAAAGACGTTAATTTGGCGGGTGCAACAATTGAGTATAGTAAACGAGGTAAAAATGATTATTTCATTGCTGTTGATAAGCTTAATTATGATGATTATTTCTATGATTATTATGCCGAAATTAAAATCAATGAGCATAAATTACCATTGTATGTAAAGGTAAAGGAGGATATTCAAGACGTTATTAATGTAAACGGTAACGAGTATAAGTTTACTGCCAATTTTATGGATTGGAATGAAATTTCTAATGGAGTAGATCGGGATTATAACGATTACCCATCAGGAAATTTGGGGCCTCATTTTTTAAATCACATTGATTTACCACATGGCGACAAGTTTTTAATAAAAAATGTAGGAATTGAAGGTGAAGTGAACACTTTTGATATTCAAACCAAGTTTAGTTTTACTAAAATTAAGCACTTGTTAGATGATGATGGTCAAGAGTACACAACAGCATCTAAAAAAGAAATTAATTTATTAACGCGCGTTCGGTTTGAGGAGCATACTGTCTTGCAAGATGAAGCTTCAGTAATTGCAAAATTAGAGGATAAGTTTGACAGCCTGTTTAGGCAAAAAATGGAGTTAGAGGGAAAAGTATATGATTTGTTAACCAAAAAAAAC
Source organism: uncultured Crocinitomix sp. (assembly GCA_937136425.1). GTDB lineage: Bacteria > Bacteroidota > Bacteroidia > Flavobacteriales_D > Crocinitomicaceae > Crocinitomix. Next base: position 155,901 of record CAKZON010000020.1, on the reverse strand, counting down.
AATCAAATTTATGCTGACTACCTCTCTAAGATTAATCGAGTATTTGAGTATTTATATGAGGGGGACGATTCTATTTGGTCTAATTTGGGCAAATTTCGAAACTTAGGAGAAGATTATTCTAAATTTTCTGCCTCAAGGGTTCAGGAAATAGCCTTGTTTGGTAAGTTAATTGTTGCTCCAAATTTTAATGTAAACGAGCTTTTAGCTGACATTTATTTTAGAATCGATCAGTTTTTAAGCCCACTGGTTAAATTTAATTCGTTGAGTGAAATGACTGATAAAGGATATCAGTTTGATCAATTATTCAACGGGCCATTATTAAATCATGGTTTTATTGAGGATGCTGACTTAGATAATTTAAAAAGAAGAAGCGTTGTTTACACGTCTGATTTAATTCGAATTATCATGGATGTTCCAGGAGTTAAAGCCGTGGAAGATTTTAACATTTCAAGTTATATCGATAATCGATTAATGGGACGAAATGTCATTAATTGTTTGAGTTTAACCAATAGTGATATTTATAAACCAAGGTTTAGTGCTTCTAAAACGGGCTTGCAGGTATGGGTGGACAATAAAAAATTGGACTACATTGCTGATGATGTTAAAAAATGGTACAAAGAAAAAATTCAAGTAGCAAAAAGGCAGCAAATTTCCCTTAAGGATAATTCTCAATTGCAAATTCCGCAAGGAAGAGATATGGAAGTAGAATCATATTATTCTATTCAAAATGATTTTCCAGAAGTTTATGGAATTGGACCATACGGATTGCCAGTTGATGCAGACACTAATCGCAAAGGGCGTGCAAAACAATTAAAGGCCTTTCTTTTACCATTTGAGCAGTTATTGGCAAACTATTTAAAGCAAATTGCGCATTTACCAGAACTGTTTTCTTATCACCGCGATATTAAAAGTACATACGCTACACAGCCCTTGTATGACGTGCCAGATGTGCAACCGCTTTTAGTTGGTTTTAGAGAAAGCGGCGACACTTGGGCAGATTTTAAGGCCAACCTTGATAATGTTTATCAGAATGGGTTAAAGGAGGGCGAGTCAACAGAAGAATTTTTAAGTAGAAGAAATCGTTTTTTAAGTCACCTTTTAAGTCGTTTTGGTGAAAGTTTTGAGGCGTATTCAACCCAAATGTTTGATCAGCATAAGAGTTTGTTATCAAATAACGAAACAGGCCTTACAGATTACAAAAAAGCAAGGTTATCCACATTGGAAGATCTTGTTGAAGATAAGATTGCCTTTGCTGAGGATTATCAAAAAGTAAGTGCACAACGCTATAAGTCTTTTGATATGTCCAAAATTAATCCAGATCGTGCAAATGGAATTTGGAATAATTCAAATATTGAATCGTATAAATTACGTTTATGCCGTTTATTAGGAATCGAACAAGTGGATAATAGTTCTATTTTTTTGGCAAAAACAAATGATGACGGGGAATTGATTGATGTGGAAGGAATGCATATTGTAGAACATATTCTATTACGCCCTCGTACTAAATTTGCTCAATTAATGCAGTTGGAAGACCAACCCGTTTCAAATGCAAACGGTAGTTTTATTTATGAAGCTGATAAAGATCCATATTCTTTTTGCATTACAATTGTTTTATCTAAATATGCCGGTCGTTTTGCGCAAGAAAGTTTCCGTGCGTTTGCTGAAAAATTAATTCGTTTGGAAACACCTGCTCATATCCGAATTAATTTTAATTGGACAGGAGGACAATGCGGTAAACGATTTGAAGCACATTATAGTGAATGGAAGCAAAATGTGTACAAAATGAAACCGTTTATTTTCCAAAATATTGACGGCATTAAGGATATTAAATCGACAGATATTGCAATTGATCCTAAAAAAACTGATTTGACTAAGCGTAGGAATAAGCTAAGCGAGGGGTATATTTCAAAGTTCGATAAATCTAATCGAGAACGCCCTTTACCAGTTTGGACTGATGATTTGTCTGAGATCAAAAATTACACAAATGACGATCATTTTGTAATTGGTGAATATCGGCGTGCGAATATTCTTACACTTCAGGATGAATTGGTCAAAGCAATGGAGACTCCGTGTGAGTTAAAGCTTCATTTGTATAATAAAGTAGATCAAATTTTCACACCAAATGCACAAGAAATAATAACCTACGAACATAAAACGACTGATGTTCATAATATGCGTGTAAGTGAAATTGGTGGTGTTATTTCAATTTTCTTTATGGATCCTTTGGTTTCTGAATGGATGCTTTTAGAAGAATTTAAACCAATTACCAAACCATACTTTAACCTACAAGACTTTACGGAGAATACGAATGGTATTTCAACTAATTATATGGGGAAAGGTAGATACCGTGTTGAGTATGCTATGGATGATAGAACACCTGTTTCACAAATAATTGATGTTACCAAAGAAATTATTCCAGTGTCAATTTTGATTGGGGATAGAAATAACCCCGTTGATGACCTGTATCTTGATTTTGACACAGAAAATGATGGGTTATTCCGCGTTTCAAATCAAAATTGGAAGCAATACTTCTTGAAATTCCAACCGCAAGAACGACATGATGACCCAAGCATTGTTGGAAACGGTTATATTTCTTCTATTGGCAATAATTTGCCACCAACTTTAATTACAGGACCAGCTTATGAAGTTGATTTTTCTAAAATATATGAAGATTATGGATTAGGAAAATATCATGTTACTTATGAGTTAGATGGCGAATCAACCTTTGCAGATATTGAATTGTTTTTGGAATTAAGTTTAAAAGTGTTTGATCAAGACATTCAGCTGCTACCTAATGAAGATGGAATTATTGTTGTGAGCCCTAATATTTCAGTGGTTGATTTATTAATGGATCTTCCTGGAGGATCGTTATCTGTTTATGATTTAGACGGCGTTTCAGTTGTTAATCCAGGTACTAAAAATCCAACCAATAATTTGCTAGATCTTGGCAATCCAAACGGTGCATTAGAGTGGTATAAACAAATTGATTCTTTGGAAATAAAACCAGAAAATCATCCTGTATATCAATACGGTCATCATTATAAGTTCGTATATGAATTTGGCGGGCAAGAAGTGAGTGCTGTTATTTTATTCAAGGCGCCAATTATAGCTGTAGAAAAACCTACAGTTAAATTATTCGAAAAAGGGAAGCTAATGGAAGCACCTTATGTTTTGCTGGCAGATGGCAAAGATCATGAATATACGATTGAATTTCATCCAAAAGATGCTGAGATGCGCGGATGGATTATGGATCAAGGTGTAGAAAAAGTGATTGAGAGCGGTATTGTTCAAACTGATCATTTTGTTGATAAGGTTGAACCGCATGAAGCATTTAAACATCATGGCGAAGGGCCAATCTATGTTGAGGTTAAAAATGCTGCCGGAACTGCTGAATTGAATTTTACTATCAAATCAGAATATGTAGAGGTTAAACCAACAACACTTACAATCACTGATTTGTCTAATGATAAACAAGTTGAATTGATGGAGAAAACTTACACACTCATTTATGATTATCATAATAAGGAACATGCTTTTCAATTCAACTTTAATAATGGTGATGGGGAATTATTTTTAACGGATAGTAAAGGAAATGCTGTTACAATTCCAGTTAAAGGAAACCAAATTAAACTAAATGGAATTGAACCGTTGCCAGAAGGTATTGAAACGGGAATTTATGAGGTGGTTTATGTGCCGAGCAAAGGAAATAAAATTGAATTTGTTTTAAATGTAATCAACCTCAATCCAACCTTTGTTTTAAAAGATAAAAACTATAAGCGGCCATATTATATTGCTACAGCTGTTCCGCTTGACGCAGATGCGCGAACTTATATTTGGCGTGTGAATGGGAACTATGTTACTCGTGCAAAAAATCCAATTTTAGAATTTGATTATGGTAAAAACGAGTCTATAACGGTTGAATTAACCATGCATTTGTATGATGCTGAAGCTACCTATAAAATTGAGTTAACGTTAGCGCAATTTAAAAAGCAAAAAGATGACCAATAATGACCTTGTCATAGAACGGTTGAATGTTGATGTTTATGCGGAAGTATATAACAAGCCAAATGAATTGCTACAAAGAATTACGGAGCAAATTAAGGCAGTTGTATTGCCATTGGTTGAAGAACAGGTGGATGCTAAATTGGGGGAGGCTACAGATCTTGATTTAGAATTAGAGCAAGTTCGAGTTGATTTAAATATTGACGAAGTGATAGGTAGCCAAGAAGAAATTGCCGCTGCAATTGCTCAAGCAGTTCGTAAAGCGGCTGACCAGTGCAAGGCGGAACAAGATGAATTTAACAAATTGGTTCGCATCAATGAAAAAACATCTTTTGTAGAGTTTGATCAACCTTATGTAAAAGCCATACAAGACTATATTTTGCCTATTTCGCTACAAAAGGCAACAATAGTTTTGAATTTAGTACAATCATTTTTTAGGGTACAAGCTGGAAAAAGTGCAATTATAAAACAAACCCACAAAGATGTACAAAGTGGGTCAACGCTAGAATTTTTTGACAAGGTAAAAAACTTGGAAAGCTCAGAAATTAGCAATGGCAACCATGCAGTAATTATTCAGTTATTACATTTTCTAAAATTCGGATACTTTAGTCAATCCAATTTCACTCCCTTGAAAGATGATGAGGCAGTGGAAACACCGTTTGCAAGTTTTTCAACTGATTCATTGGAACGGAATATTGAAAATAAAACAACTTTAAACGAGTCCTATTCAAAATTGGAAGAAATTGAGCATTTTTTCTTTATTTCTGAAGAAAAAGAGCAGTTATTCTTTTGTTTTGCCACTTTTTTGATTGAAAACCCAAAATTCTTTCCAAGATTTTCAAGACAGTTTACCAATAAATTTCAAAATGAACTGTGGTTTGTGTTTTTGAATAAGAAATTCACTGATTTTGTTGAGTTATTCGATAAAAAACCAAGTTTAAGAGTCGATTTCCTTCATTTTTTAGTTGAAAATCCAAAACTCATTTCGCAATTTTTGAATCAAGCTACTTTGTGGTCATTATTCATGCCGATAGATATGGCTCAAATATTTATGCATTTATTGCAAAAAATGCATGGAAATGTACGAAATATTGAATTTATCATTAAAAATTTACTAAAAAATGTCAAAAAAGGAGTCGAAATTACAATAACTGTATTTGTAGAAATAACCAAGTCAGCAAAAGTAGAGATTGAGCAATTAATTGACCAAAAATCATTTAAAAATGAAATAAACCACGAATTATTAACCGATATCTCCCATAAATTAATGAAACCCGCGAAAAATGAAAACAAAATCCCAATTACAGAAACAATACGAAAACATACGACTAACTCCGTCTTTGCTTACATTGATTATTTAAGAAGCGACTTTGCATTAGCTGAAAAAATTGACCCTATACTAGACAATTATTTTCAGCAAAAGCACCAAATTCAAACTGTTGAAAGTTGGATGAAATCTTTTGCTAATTTTTTAGTGAGCCCAGATATTATTGCGGCAATTCTATTTGAATTAGAAGAACTAAAACCAACTAACGGACACCGTTTGCAAGCAGTTTCTTATAAAGCCGAGGAAGCATTATTAGTAGCGTTGCTTGAAGATCGTCTAGTGGCTATAAACGCTACAATAAGTTCGCAGGTACGCGAAGGTTTTAACGAAAGTGAATCAACCGAACAAAAATCAATTGCAACTGAAAATGATTTAGTTCATCAAATAGCTCAAAAAGAACGGATTGAGATTGTAAATGCAGGTATGGTATTGCTCAATCCGTTTTTACCAATTCTTTTCAAAAATTTAGAATTGCAAAACGAAAAAGGAGAATGGCTGAGTGAACAGCATCAAGTACATGCCATTTATTTGTTGAACTACCTGGTGACAGGAGCTTGGGAAGCAACAGAAGATCAATTGTATCTGGCAAAAGTGTTGACTAATTATCCGTTAAAAGAAATTTTACCTGCTTTCGATTTAACAGAAAAAGGCCCTTGGGATGAGTCAAACCAAACACAACTCACCGCTGAATTAAATAATATAATAGAGGTTATTCAAGAAAATTGGCGCCCCATGAGAAATTGCACATGGAGCGGCCTCAGAACCGACTTTTTAACCCGAGCAGGACAACTCGAGTTGAAAGAAAACATGCAATATATATTAACGATAGAACCTCACACATTAGATGTTCTTTTGCCCCATATTAAATGGGGCATGGCCATGATTAAATACTCATGGATGGAGCAGATATTGAATGTGGAATGGGGGGAGTAAAATTTGGAAAGAAATGTACGATAATGCAGAATTAAATCAAGGTAAACCTGAATTTGAAGATGGTAATAAAAAAAATCCTCTTATTAGTGGAAATAGAGTTGGTGTAAAGTCAAACTCTGCCATTCATACAAAGGGTGGCGGTGGAAAAGATAAAGTTCTACGTTCAATGCGAATTAAAAATGCCTATATACAATACGATAATCTAGATTCTGAAAGTATTAATATCTATAAGAAAAGAGAAAAGTTAGATGGTGATTTTAGTGATGATAATTCACATATTTACCCAGTACTTGATACACCAATTATTGAGGAAGGAACAAATATTCAAAATGCAGTACATATTCTAGATCATAAAAATTTCAAGTATGTTAATAAGAATTTAACGCTCCCTTCAACATACATTCAAAATGGTGCTGTTCCAGTTCCAGAATTGAGTTTTCTTGCTGAATTTCCAAGTCTTGAATCAGCTATAAAGGTTGAAATTCTCGAGGATACTTCTGTGAAAGAAATGAGTATGATTATGAGAGAAGTTAAAAGCCGTATGAATAATCTTGTTACACATGCTCAATCTGAAGTTATTCAAGAAAACCAAGATTTTTCAAGTGTTAGTATTGGAAAAGGTGCTAATATCGAGAATTTACTCCTCAAAACAGCAGAGTTTAGGGATAAGGTGAGAATAAGCTTCAAACAAAACATTAATTATAAACCAGTATCGTCAAAATTTACGGTTGACCTGCCTGGGTTAGCAGATCTTAAAAAGCCAAGTTTAATTAATGCTGATTTGGATGGGATTGATTTCAAATTTGTTTCTGCTGGAACAAGGACAACAAATAGTGCTGTTGAACAGGCAAATAAACAACTGTCATCATTGGATGCTGGGTTCGAACTTTCAGAGTCTAAGTCGAATTCTACTGAAAGTTTTACTGCCAAAGATTATTTTGTTGAAAACACGGTTTTGGAAAAATCATCTAACGAAAATGTAGTTGATGGAGTGTATAAATCTATGAGCTTAGATACTGAAAGTAATTTAAAGCACGATTACGATAAAAGCAAAGAGGAAAACATTCACAGAAAGTTTGATATGTTACGTGAGGATAATAAAACTTCTAAATATCTTGATGTAGCAATCAAAAAAGTAGATGAGCATGAATACAAATTCTACTTTGAAGCGAAAGATGAGTTTGCTAACGTGATTCGAGATATACATAAAAAAACCAAAGAAATCGAAAAAGCCCCTGATGGAGATGATAGAGACTTGTTGGATATAATATTTGATGGATTAAGGAGTGTTGGAGATTTTTTACCTGGTGGTGCAGGGGAGAAATTAAAAGGTGTGATTAACATTTTGGACAATGTGAAGGATGGTGTGAATTGGATAATTGATTGGTGGAACGGTGATGATGGCATGGTAACAGTCAAGGAAAAAACGACTGATGAGCAGTATAATGAAAATTCTACTTCTACAAAAAAATCAAATACAGATCAAAAGGAAAATTCTGGTAGAACAAAGAATAATGTAGATGTTAATAAAGGAAATCGTAGTAGCAATAGCACTAATTCGACTAATATAGAGACTGATTATACTAAAAAGAATAAAGACAAAGGGAGTGAAAATAAGGATCAAAATGCTAGTTCCAAATTTTCTTATAAAGATTTTATTTTAAGGCATAAAGATTCCCACGAAACTTCAAAGAAAAGGACGAAAAAATATTCTTCAAAGAGCTCAAGTACTGAGAAGTCGTCGAGCAATTCAGGTTCTAAAGTAAGTGCCAATTTTAGTGTTGGTAACGAAACTATGATAAAAAAGAACAATTTTGTTCAAATTTCTAGTGAAATAATGGTTGTTGAAAATACTTCTGATGAAAAAGTGGGAGGATCTATTCAAGAGCTTTAATAATTACCTATGAACCCACTAAAAAACATAATAGACAAAGCCACGCAACTGCACGTTGCCCACATAAATGATACCGCCAATTACTCTATTGACGAAATTTATGCTGAGGAGCTTAATATTGCTGATGAAAAGTTGAAGGAATTGGTTGAAAAACACGACTTAAATTTTCAAGAGCAAGTTATTTTATTACTGGCCTTGGCGCCCTATTTCTCACCACAGGTGTTGGATATTTTTTTAGCTAAGAATCCCAACTTTGATGTGATTTGCACCGAATTTGGTGGAGTGAATAAGCCTCCACACCGTGGAGTTATTCCAACCGGTGAAACTGCTGTTTTTTTATTAGCTGCACGCGATCCTGAAAAGCGAAAAGAGGTAGCCAAGTTATTATTGCCTACGGCGAAATTAGCAGAGCTTTCGTTGGTTGAATTGGATGTGGTTGGAGATGGTCTTCCGTTGTTTAGTGGAAAGTTATTGCCTAATGATGAATTGGTTCAGTTGCTTTTATATGGTCAAGTGATGCCACCAAAACTTTCTCAAAAATTTCCAGCACAGCAATTATCTACAGATATGCATTGGGATGATTTGATTATTCCGTCGAGCACACGAAACCAGTTAGAGGATATGAAGAGTTGGCTGAATCACGTTGATGTATTACTTGCACATCCTGAGCTCGGAAAACGGGCTAAAAAAGGATATAGAACATTGTTTTATGGCCCCCCAGGAACTGGAAAAACGTTAACGGCTAGCTTGCTGGGTAAAACTGCAGACAGGCCCGTCTTTAGAATTGATTTATCGCTTTTAGTATCAAAATATATTGGCGAAACGGAGAAAAATTTGGCGGGTGTTTTTAAACGAGCTGAACATAAAAATTGGATTTTGTTTTTTGACGAAGCTGATGCACTTTTTAGTAAAAGAGTAGACACTGAAAGCTCAAATGACCGTTTTGCAAATCAAGAAGTAGCTTACCTTTTACAGCGAATAGAGAATTATAATGGAATGGTGATTTTGGCCTCCAACTTAAAGCAAAATCTAGATAATGCTTTTATGCGTCGTTTTCAATCTATCGTTCATTTTCCAAAACCCGCCAAAATTGAGCGTGGTTTAATTTGGCAAAAAACAGTGCCTCAAGATTTGCCCTTAGATGATGCAATTGATTTGCAATTATTGGTTGATCGTTATGAATTAACTGCTTCGCAAATTAGCAATGTGGTTCAATCTTGTTTTATTGATGCTATTGCGGCACAGGAAAAGGTGATTACGCAAGAAATTTTAATGAAAAATATGAGGCTTGAGTATACTAAAGAGGATTTGCTTTTTGAGGCTTTAATTTAAAAATATAATGTATCAATATCAAGAGCAATATACAGATGAAACTTCAACAATTCGTGGAGGGAAATCAATTACGCAAGTGCATAGAAATAAAAATGGTATTTATGCAGATAAAAAGATTGAGGCCTTTGAAAGTTCAAACGGGGAAACCTTAAAAGGTCATTTTGTACCAGATGAAGAATTGTATTATCGGGATCATACTGAAGGCTGGGTATTTCTTGAGGGGACAATGGTTGATTTAGAAGGAAATCGATTATCGCGTGAGGAAGGGTGGGTGAAAATAGAAGGGACTAATTTTGATCCAGATGATGAAAAATTTAAAGAAATTATTTTGACCACAAAAATCATGGCGATTATGGAAGGTTATGAAGATGACCTAAAAGCTAATATAAAAGATCATGATGCCAATGTGAAGCAAGATTATAATAAAAAGAATCCACGTAAAAAGGTTGAGCACGCAGATGATATTCCTTCAGATTACGGCGTTGACTATTATGATCGAGGAAATGAACTTTTTGATAAAAGGGTGGGGAAAGATGTTGCTGCGAAGAAAAAAGCGGCGCAAACAATGGTCGATTATTACGATTATTATTACAATTTGTCCTCAATTTTTGATGCGAACGACTTGATTTTGGATAAAGAAAATGAAGAGTCTGATCGCATTTTCTATGATAATATTTTTCCAAATGATGATGCCAAAGTACGCATGGGTGGTTACCCTAAGGAAGATCAAAATGCAGATCATATTTTGGATTTAGGAGAGAATAAGTGGATGGCGACAATGGAGGTAATGTTCAAATCCGAAAATGACGATAAAAAAGAGATTGTTAGCGTTATAATGAACTTACCGATTGAAGAATTAATGAGACAATTTTATGCTATTCGAGCTGGGACTGATGAAAAAGGGAAGGCGTACAAAATTGTTTCAAAGAAAACTGGTGTTTTGGCTGTGATGATGGCGCATGAGTACATTCATGCTGCTCAAAATAGTCAAAAAAAACACATAGATATTGGGAATTTTCCGGGTGCGGAGAATAAACCAATGCGCAAAGCTGCTCGTGAGATTTTGGCCTACCATTTTACAGCATTTCCGAATAAAAAATATGAAGATCCTGAGAATGACCCTGTATTTGCAGGTACTGATTTTGTTCGTGGTGAAACGGCAAAATTTAAGGAGTTTCCAACATTGGAATTTGCTTTTTTAATTTGGAAGGGGTTAGATTATTTTAGGACATTTAAAAACTATAGTTTACCAGAAACTGCAAAGGCTCCCGATAAAACAAAATTACAATCTGCAAAAGGCCGAATAAATAAACAATATAAATTTTTAGCTTTAGAAAAAGATTATTTGGATGCAGCCGAAAAATTGTTAAACGGACCGTATAAAATTGATATGTCTTACACAAATAATCAAGATAAATTTATGCTGTACCTTTATGAAAAGTCAAAGAAGCAAGATGGAAATTTTGAAAATTTGATTCATGAAAACCCTGTGAAAGATGAAGATTCAAAATAACCACGAAATAATTGCCTTTAAAATTGTTATTTAAGCCTATGGTTTAGTTATTTACGTATGATTATTATCACTTTTTAAATTTAAAAAAAGGCTTGCAAAAGAATTTTCGTTTTATATCTTTACCCCTTAAAAATAAACCCTATGAAAATACTTCAATTATCATTTATCTTAGCATTAGTTTTTTCTTTTAACTCATGCAAAACCATTAAAAGCACAACAGTTAAGGAAACGGATGTTTCAGGACCTACAGTTATTCAAAAACCTGTTATTGCAGACTTGGATGTGAAGGAAGCTAAGGTTAGTGGAAGTTTTTCAGGTTCGTCAAGCTTTAGCGTATCACATGCTAAAGAAATGGCGGTTGCAGATGCATTAAAATCATCTAATTCTGATGTGCTTGTTGAGCCACGTTATGAAATTTCTAAATCATTTAGAAAAATTGAAGTTACTGTTACTGGATATCCTGCAACATACAAGAACTTCCGTCCAATGGAAGCAGCAGATACTATTTTTGTAAATACAATGGCACCAACTAAAGATCTTCAATTATTTGATAATGGTGGAGGAAGAAACGTTGGAAAAATTGCTCTTTTATCAGGAGGTGGAATTGCTGTTGCTGGTGGATTATTCTTTTTGTGGTTGCTGTTGTTCTAGGCAAACGTTTAAAACATTACTGAATAAACGGAACGTTGTTGAAGACACCATTCGCAATGTTTAAACTACTACCATCTAGTTTGTGCGCTTTAAATGTAAAGGTGCCATTCATTGTCTTTTTTAAGTCATCAATTAAAATGGCTGAAATGGTAATTGTGCCGGAATTTTCTCCACCGCTGGAGTGAGTTGTGTATTGTTCGAATCCTTCGTCTGCTAAGTCTATTACTGAGGCAATATTGCCAGATGCAGTAAGGTCATATGTTCCCATGCCATTGTCATTCAACTTGATTAAAAATCGGTAAGATGTATCTTCTGCGGTGAGTTGTATGAGGCCATCTTGTGTGCGATCTATTTCTGGATCAGTACCGCGCCAGCTTTCACCATTAACAAGGCAACTGAATTCTCCTTCGCTCAGCTGCTCTTCCTTTTTGCAAGAAAAAATTAACAACGTAAAAGCGAATACGATAATGCAGTGTGATTTCATATTGATGTAATATAATAATTTCAATTGTCTTTTATTCTAAGGGTCAGATTATTAATAATACGTATAAACAAAACTTAAATATGATTTTTCTTTTGTTTCGAAATTATTTGTTTCAATTTTAAGAATTAAAGTTCCGTCAAATACGCGCGTAATTTCTTTTATGAGTTTACCATTAGGGTTTTTAACTAATGTTTTGCTCCGCTCTCCGAAACTGTTGTATTCTACATAATAGAGTGTGCTTAGTTCATTGCTTTCATTATAACCAAATTCTTGTATTGAAAAACCATTAACAATTTTTCCTTTTAACCTGCCATCCATATAATATTCATAAACAGTGTCATTTTTTTCAATCAAATCGGTGTTATAAATGGCTGCAGATGAATTACTTTTTCTCACACCATTTACATAATAAAATGAGTCACATTGTGTTTCTTCCAAGCCTTCTTCAAAATAAAACGTAACACATTCAGACTGAAGTTGCCCCTGTTCATTATAATGATAAAAGGTGGAGTCAACCTCAATTTTAGACCAAATCCACTGTTCGCCAATGATTTTATTATCTGCCCCGTATTGTGCGGTTAATACCCATGATTTATTGGTGTCAGGAAAATCATAGTCAATTTCTTTTGTAATAAGCCCGGCTTGGTTAAAATAGCCAACGTTAATGAGGCTGCTATCCAGTTTTTCTTCGTTGTTTATGACATGATATGTAAAGCAAGTTTTAACCTTGTATTTGAGGATGTTATCGTAATCACTATTATCAATTATTGTAAAGTCATAGTCTTGTGCGATTGTATGAAAGCAAACTAAAAACGTTATTGAGAAAAGAAGATAAATTTTAGTCACGATTAAATTGTTGTGTTGGCAAATTATTTAATTTTTAATGAGGAATAAAAAACCCCTGAAGTTTTACCAACAGGGGTTTCCATATTATTTTACTTAATGTTAATTATCTCGAACTACTTGGACTGTTCCTTGTCCAAAGAATGTTTCTCCGGTCTGTCCTTTTCCTGCGTAACTAAAGAAGTAAACTCCATCAGCAACAGGTTGACCTTGTTTGTCTGTACCATCCCATCCTTGAGTGATATCATTAAATTCTGCAATAGTTACTCCCCATCTGTTAATCAAAATACATGTAAATTCTACTACAGCCTCTGATCGGTGAACAAAGGTAAAGTCATCATTAATTCCATCCCCATCTGGGGTGAAAATATTCACTGTTCCAAATTCTAAATCATCACAAAGAATGATTTCTTGACAGGACGTGTCTTTACAACCATTCTTGTTTTGTGCAATTAAGCAAACTTCATAGGTTCCACTTTCTGTATATTCAATCTCATAAGTTTGATATAAATCGTGTGAAATAACCCAATCAGAATTAGGGTGGTTGAAATTGTATAAGAAAGTTGTATCCGGATCAGGATTATTAGGGTTTGCAAAGTATAATGATTGATTTGTAAATGTAATATCTACCGGTACAATTGCATCACAATCTGTTGCTGTTTGTCCTGTTTCAATCGTAAAGTCTGCAATTGGGTTTAATGAATCAACCTCAATTTGTTCTGTCAAAACACAACCATTAGCATCTGTCACTGTCATTTCATACGTGCCAGGGTTTAAGCCTCCCCATGTTGTTGGAAGATGTGTTTCGCCCGTCTCTAAGTTCGTCCATAAGTAAGTGTAATCTGGTGCTCCACCCACAGCAGAAGCATATACTACACCATTTCCTGATTGGTAGTCGTATAGACGACAATATGCAGGGTCATAACCAAATTCACTAAATGTTAATTCTTCTGGTTCTGTAATTTCAAAATCAAACACACGTGAACAACCATTGTCATCATTAATGGTTAAGGTATAATTTCCTGCTGCTAAATCTGTAATTTCATCAGCACCTAATCCACTTACGTCATGAGGGTCTGGTGCCCAAATATAAACCATTTGGCCATAGTCTCCTTGAGAATTGTAAACCGTGTCTACAACAACAGATCCTGTTTCATCTCCAAAACATAATACATGTGTTAAGTTTAATTGTGCATTTATTGCTAGTGGATCTATTAATTGTATTGAGTCACTCAATTCACAACCATCTCCTAAATCAACGGTGTAATAGTACCATCCTGATGAAAGAGTATTGGCAGTATTAGAACCTCCTACGTTTAATAGTGTTCCTTCAATATCTGTAATTTCAATTACTTCGTCACCAGTTGGAGCTAGAACATCAACTGTCACAGATCCATCTGAGAATAAATAACAGGTAGGGTTATTAAAAATAATTTCTACCGAAGGTGATCCTATAATAATGTCTTCTGTTTCAACAGTTAAGTCTGCGCAAAATCCATCTCCTGCTGTTAGTGTAATTGTAAATTCTCCGTCAGAATCATAAATGTGAGAGAAAACATATTCATCTTCATATGTTGTTCCGTCACCCATTTCCCATATTACTGGAACATCTGGTGAACCTGTGTAGGTAATTGTGATTTCTCCAGTTGCACAATTCACATCATAATCAAAGGTTGCAATTGGTGATAATCCATCTCCAACAACAATCTCAACATAAGATGTGTCTGAAGTTAAACACCCATCAGGGTCAAAAGCAACTAAGCGTACGTTATAAACTCCTGGTTCTGTAAAAGTATGCGAAGGTTCAAACTCTGTTGAAAGTGGCCCTCCATCATCAAAATCCCACTCATAAGTTAATCCAGTACTTCCGTTTTCAAAGTCAACAGTAAAAGGAATACATCCAACAGAAGAAGGAGATGGGTCTGCAGAAGCATTTACGTGTGAAATTCCAAAATCAATTTTGAATACACCAATATCGCAACCACCTCCTGGAACGTTACTATATGCATCTGGGGTAGTTGTAAATGGTTCACAAGAACAAACAGCTTGATATACAATACCACTTTCCGGGTCAAATCGGCTCGTTCCACCATCAACATGGTTACCGCTATACTTTGTTGCAAATTCAAGGTCTATTGCTTCTGGTTGAAGTACTCCTAGATAAAAGTCACCCGTTTCATAAAGTGCATCATCCGTTAACGGCATGGCGCCATATGCATTATGACCTGAAAAATAAACATATCCACACGCATCAACCATGAAGGCAATTGGAATAAAGTCTGCTCCACCTGCACCAACAACAGTACCGAATACTAAATCATCCAATGTTGGTGTTAATTTACAAATGAACTGATGACTACCCTCATTCACATAAACACCATCCGTTACTTCAGATGTTCCTCCATTACTTTGTCCGTAAAGGAAAACATTTCCGTCAACATCTAAATCCACAAAGAAGGCAGCATCTCTGGCAGTGGTTCCCCAATAACTGCTAGCAGACAGTGTAGCGCCTTCATCTATTAAGCGAATAACAAAAGCATCTCTATCACCACCTTGGTAGGTTGTTTGATAACCTGACATTACCATAAATTCGTCAGAAGCAGCACCGCTTACGTATACATTATCGTCATAATCTAAAACCAATCCTAAAGCACCTTCTCCGTTTGCTCCACCAACATAGGTTGACCAATTCATTGTAGTTAAATCAGGTGTCATACAAAATACTACTGCATCTTGTGTTCCACCACCAAAGGCTTCTTGGTGTGCACCAGCAGTTGTTGGAAAATCAGCCGAAGCTGAGCATGAAGCGATATAACAATTTCCATCATCATCTACTACAATTTCTCCTCTAAAGTTGTCACCATAGTTCGAAGTCAATGTGTTTAATCCGTCATTTGCATCTCCACCAACAAACGTTGAACCTACAATGTCAGTTCCATCTCCGTTTAAGTGTGTTACAATTATGTCTGTGGTTGTTCCACCTGCTGGACCAATTCCATCAAAAGCATCATCCGCAACTGGGTAGTCAATTGAACGACTTGAACCAAATACATAAAGTTCGTTATCTTCACTACAAACCATACTGTGAGGTAAATCTTCACCAGAACCACCTAAATAAGTTGCAAATAGTAATACAGATGCATCTTCATTTAATTTACTAATACCAATATCTGTTGAGCCAGCAAAGTCGGTTTGGAATGAACCGTCTTCAGTTGGGTAACCAACACCAAACGCTCGAGAACCTGTATAGATATTTTCATCAAAATCATAAGTTGCACAATGTCCCCAGTTTGAAACAGTACTACCTGATAATGTTGCACCAATTAGTTCAGGGTCAATAACCAATTCTAAATTTTCATTATATCCTTCTGGAAACACAAAACTTACGGTTGTTCCTTCCAAAACAAAATCACAAGCAACTTCCACTTGTTCTCCATCAATTATTTGATAGGCATAAGGCGCTTTTTCAATATATTCTCCTAAAGTTGTGATGGAAATAAGGTTTCCATTTCTTAATTCAATACCATCTAAACCAGTGTAGTTCATTTTTATTATTGCTGGACTAGTACCTTTTGCAACAATAAAGTCATATTTAAAAATATTGTTTGAACTGTATACTTTCATGTCTATTCCAGTATATAATTCGTCATAGGTCATGGTGTTGAAAAGGGGTACACGACTTGCCCATTTCGATTGATCTTGACCAATAAAGTAATTGTGATATTCTGTTCTTTTATCCGTTCCAGTTAAGGTTGGCGATTCATTAGCGCCTACAAATGTTGTACGCCAAGCATGACCATCAATCATAGGATTGTCATCATGGTGATGTTCGTCTCCTGAATGGCTATGAGCCACATCAATATCGCCCATGTCCAATTGGGCATAGGTAAATACGTTATCTTCTAAAAAGACAGCGCCAGTTCCCAAAGGACAGCGATAATTAACATTTTCATGCCATTGTCCGTCATTTTGAACGAAGCATATGCTTTGGTGTGCTAACACTGCTGCTTGATGATCTATTTGACTTGTGGCGGAAAAGGCCATAAGTAAAACAGAGCTGAATAAACTCATTGCTAATTTCATGTGTTTGGTATTAAAATTAATAGTGATATAAGCGACTTTAATATAAACGTATTTAGTCGCTAAAAAGTTGTATCAGCGTTTAAGTTAACGATAAATATGCGAACCACCTAAATCAATGTGTTATGAGAATTCTCCTGTAAATTGAATAAATACATCAAAAATCACTTTCCAATCCACCCTTCAATTGTTGCAATAATTTCAGCTTTTGTATCCGGATCAAAGCTTTTTATTCTTGTGTCATGATGCCCTTTAGGATTAACGTATTTTTTTAATCCGCGAGCCAGTGCTTGTTCACCAAGTTCTACTGCCGTTGCGCTCCAAGTGTCATATTCACCATAAATAAATAGAATTGTTTCGGCCTCGTTTTGAATAAAGTCATTTAGTTTTTTCATGGGAGCGGCGTCAAAACTAGTTTGGCGTCCGTCAGGAGCTGTAAAGTCAAATAAATAATCTGCCTGTTGGGACAAATATTTTTTGAAAGGTTCATATTGGTAACCATAAATACCCATTTCAGTTAGGGCGGCATAAAAATAAGATCGTAACTCTTCTACTCCATGTTGTTCAAAAAAGGAGATGCCCGAAACATTTATTAAATGACTTAGTATGGCAGAGTCTGTAGCTTTCGCAGTTGGTATTTGAGTAGGTTCATATGCTCCCCATTGCCAAAAAGCAAAGGAATATTCTAACACATAATATTCAAAAGCCATTGTAATTGGAATGTCCCATTTATAGCCATTTTTTTCAGCAACTGATTCTAAAATTGGAATTAAAACATCTTTACGCTCAAGGCATAGGACTTGAAAATCTTGCACGGCTTGACGCTCCTCAGCAGTTGCTACAGCGTTTAAAAATGAATAAATCCTCGAATCTTCGCGTGTAAAATTGAGTGGAGCAACATAGCAAACGCTGGCATCCACATCTTGCGGATAGAAAGACCGGTGAAGCATAGTTGTTTGTCCTCCTTTACTTATTCCGGTGGAAATAAATTTATTATTTGGGTAAATGGCTTTTTTAATGGCATTAATAATAATGTGCTGATCGTATGCTGCGTTTTCTACCGTCAAAGTTTCCCATGGAATGCCTTTTTTTGGTTTTGATTGATCAAAATAACGGTGCTCAATTCTAATTTGATTGGCTTTTAAAAGACTTGTTAATTCATTTGCCTTGGCAGAATAAGCAGTATAGCCTTCTAATTCTGCAACAACAGGTGCATCATAACTGTAATCGCTGAGGTAAACCTTTTGTAAAAATGTACCTGCTTTTTCATTTTTTGGATCAACCTGTTGTTTAAACCAAATTTCATAGCAACGCTTAAAATGATCGCTAGATGTAATTTCTTTGACTTTTTTAACTCCAGGAATTTTCTTCAATAACTTTTTTAAATTGCGTGGAGGAACACTAGTGTTTGCTTCTACAGGTTGAACTTGGGCAGTGAGTGGCTGTGAAGCGGATAAAACAACTAAGCCAATAATAAGCAGACTAATTTTTAGGAATGATTTTAACATAAGCTTAAAAATAAATGTTTTTTGCCACTCTAAAGGTATTGGCGTGTGCCTCAATTATAGCTGTGATTTTGGTGGAGTATCCTCCGCCCATACTCACGGCAACTGGAATTCCCTTTGCTTGGCAGGTTTTAAAAACAAATTCATCACGCAGTTTTGACCCTTGAATACTAAGCGCTAAGCGTCCTAGTTTGTCTGTTTTTAAAATATCTACACCGCTTAAATAAAGCACCAATTCTGGTTTTACTTGTTCTATTAGTCCAGGTAATGTGTCATATAATAATTGCAAGTATGCTTTATCCTCAATTCCGTCAGGCACACCTAAATCAAAGTCTGACTTTTCTTTTTTTAGCGGATAATTATGTTCACCATGCATGCTGAAAGTAAAAACGCGATTTTCGTTTTCAAAAATTTTGGCCGTTCCATTTCCTTGATGCACATCTAGATCTACCACCATAATTTTATTTAAAGTTCCGGCGTGTAAAAGTTCCGTGGCAGTAATAGCAAAATCATTAAACATGCAAAAGCCCTCACCTCTTTCTGCAAAAGAATGGTGAGTTCCTCCAGCTACATTTAAAGAAACTCCTTCATTTAAGGCGTGCATTGCGCATTCTAAGGTTCCGTTTGAAATGTGTCGTCCACGCTGCACTAATGATTCATGAAAAGGAAAACCGAGTGCTCGAATCTCTTTTCTTGATAAAGTCCCTGTCTTGAGTTTTTCCCAATATTCTGCTGTGTGTGTGCGCAATATTTGCTTCTCGGTTAACGCTTCTGGGTGAAAAAAATTAGAATGTGTTAAAGTGCCTTCATGCAATAGTTGGGCTGGTAAAAGGTCATATTTCTCCATTGGGAAACGGTGACCGTCAGGCAATTTTTGATACGTGTATACAGGACTAAACGCAACTTTCATGATTTGTAAAGTTAAAAAGCTAAGGATAATATTTGGCTATTATCAAACGAATTGCAACAAGAAATAGTTCTTTTAATGTATAAAAACAAAAAAACTCCAGACGAGCAAATTACTTGCAAGGCTGGAGTTATAAAACTGAGTTTGATATTTGTTTGTTCATCCTTTCAATACGGCTAATGGTTGCAATTTCACAACAATTTCGGCCAAATCGGTTTGGTTTTCCATAACAATATCAATATCCTTATAGGCATTGGTAGCTTCGTCCAAATCGGAGACATTACGCACGGCGTGCACAATACCTTTATCATTTAATAATTTGATTTCAGCATCCAAATCCAACTCGCGTTGAGCTTGTTTTCTACCCAATTTTCTTCCAGCCCCGTGCGAACAAGACATGAAACTTTCTGGGTTTCCAAGACCTTTAACGATATAAGATGAAGAACCTTGTGAACCTGGAATCATTCCTAATTCGCCGTCAAAAGCTCTTGTTGCACCTTTTCTGTGGACTAAAACATTTTTACCAAAGTGGTTTTCCCATGCGGCAAAATTGTGCGATTTATTGATGATTTCATCTGTTTCTAAAGTTAAATCATATTCGTTTTTTACAACTTCTGTTATTGATGACATCATACGAGCCATCATTAATTTTCTGTTGGCCAAAGCAAATTCAACACAATAATTCATTTCGTTGATATAGTCTTTTGCTAAATCATCTTGTAATGGAATAAATGCTAACTCCATGTTTTTTGTTACTACTGAGTGGTATTTTTCATTCAATTCAATTGCCGCTTTGTTATAGTGTTTTGCAACGCTATACCCTAAGTTTCTACTTCCAGAGTGAATCATCACCCAAATAAAACCGTCTGATCCTTTTTGAATTTCGATAAAGTGATTTCCACCCCCTAAGCTTCCAATTTGTTTCAAGGCTTTATTATATCCTCTAGAAACAATCTTTAAGTCTTCATAACCTTCTGGCATTAAATCCTCATCTTGATCTTCATCATGCCAATTAAATCCTAAAGGAATAGTTTTACGAGCTAGCCCTAATATTTTCTTTAAATCGTCTTTAGTAAGAGTTTTTAAATTTGTTTTTTGAGCACACATTCCACATCCAATATCAACCCCAACAGCGTTAGGTACAATAACGCCTTCAGTAGCTAAAATACTTCCAATAGGCATTCCATATCCTTGGTGACTATCTGGCATTAATGGTATATGGCTAAAAGTAAAAGGAAGGTTTGCTAAGTTTTTAGCTTGTGATAATGCACCATCTTCTAAATCTTCCAACCACAATTTAATCGGTTTTCTTTCACTTGAAATAACTTGTTTCATTTTTAATAATTTTTGTTTGATGGTACAAACTAAAAGCACATCTGCGCAATGTTGTTGCGTAGTAAAAAAGATTCATAAAAAAAGCCCAGACAATTACTGCCTGGGCTTTTTTATAAGCTTATTTTGGTTGACTTATTTTACACCAATCTGTAAGTTGTCAGCCGTAATAATTTTTTCCATTGATTCTTTGAATAATTCGTAATCATCCAACTCAATTTTTGATTCTTTAAAGTGAATCTTTCTGTAAACTTTCAATACACCTGCTTCAACTTTGAAAGATAATTCATAGTCTACTAGTTTGTTCGAGAATGCTACATCTTCAGGTTTTTCAGCTAATCTTTTTCCTTCTGGCATAGTGATTGAAATTTCTTCAACCGCTACTGAATAGCTAAAGTACTTCCAAAGCTCAACTCCAAATTTACGATCCTCAACTGATAAAAATTCAATTGGCTCAATATTGTCTGCCAATGGTACTTTAACAATTTGTAAAGATCCAATTTTTGTGTAAGGATTGCTTACTGTATATTCATACTTGTAAGCTACCGAATCAGAGTTGTTTTCAAGTGTTTCGTCAAATTCTAGGTTGTCTAATTTGATATTAGCGTAATCACCAGAAATAGCTTCTTGCATTGATTTTTTACGAGCTTCTTCTCCATCATCTCTATAAGTTGATCTCATTCCGCCACCTCTAGCACCAGTTTTTACACAGCTCTTACTCACTGTCATTTTATTGTCAAACAATTTCACAGTACTTTCTCTGAAAATTGCATTTGGTAATGACTGAGAACGAGGTAAAAATCTTGGTTCAATTTCTTTATTGTCAGGATCAATTTCAAGAATAAATGATCCTTCTAAAGATGCTGATACGGTTGAGAATGGATATAAGTCAGTTGTTAATTCAACAAATTTCTCTTCTCCTTCAAGGTTTACCTTTGCAATACAATGGTTAAACTCAATTGAAGGTAACTCCATAGCTTGCTGACCTTTGTTTCTTGTATTTACAAGAACTAAGCTCGCATCAATTCCAACCTCTTCACACATAGCAACAAATAAGGTTGATACATCTTTACAATCTCCAATTTTAGTTGTGATTACATCTGATGCTTTTTGTGGTACTAATCCAGATTGTCTGAACGAAATAGATGAATAACGAATTTCATTTACAATGTATCCATAAATAGCTTCAATCATTTCTCTTTCTGACAAACCATCCGTTCCTTCAGGGAAAAGGGTTTTAACTGATTCTTTAACTTCAAAATCAACTTTCGCTTTTGTAGCAGCTAAATCCGAATACCAATCAGAAACGAAACTCCAATCAGGCATACTTGAGTAATGTAAAGTTCTACCTATGTCTACTAAAGGAGGCATATAACCTTCAGACTTGATACTTTCGTTGTCTGTTGAAGAGTAGATTAAAAGTTTCTTTCCATCTACTGCTTTTTCTTCTTTTTTAACATCACCATTAGCAATGGTAAACTTTAAAGGAACTTCTGCTTCATCATATAAAATTGAGAACTCAATATTTTTTGAAGGAATGAAATAATCAAAATATTGTTTTCCCCAATAGTGTTCTGCTAAGTTTCCTTGGTAGTAGTTTTGCAATTTATAAGAAAGGAAAATTCCATCACCAGGTTCAAGGTTTGTAAATACACAATATCCTCCAGAAGTTTCTGCAACGTTTTTAGTTCCGTCAGCTTTTAAAACTTCAGCTTTTTCAATAATTAAGTATTGTGACCCTTGTCGTGGAATTGAATATTCTTTCCAAAAATCAACACCTGCTTTATCAAATACTTTAATTACTGTATAGTTGCGCTCTTCAACCGCACCTTTTTCGTGAATTACTACTTGTTTTTCTTCCGTTACAATTACTGAGTTATCCTCAGGATAATCTTCTGCACTCGGCGCATTTTTGTAAATCTCATAATAATCTTTTTCTACGAAATAATCAAACGGATTGTCTATTCCTTCAATGTCTCTAATTCTTTGGCGAGCATCAAAATCTGTTGGATCATAAGTAATGGCTTTTTTGAAATGTTCTAGCGCCTCGTTTTCTTTCTCCATGTCCATCAAAATCTCTCCTTTTTTAGAGTACAAGTTTCCAACAAATGGAGCAAGAACGATTGCATCATCTAAATAATCCAATGCAGTTTGATATCTGTTTAATTGGTAGTAATAATCTGAAAGATCTATCATAATACCAATAGCATATGGCTTAACTTCTAATAGTTTCTTGTACTCAACAAAAAACTGCTCCACCATATCTCTTTCATTCCATGACCATGCATATTTACGTTGCATGCCAGTTGAATAGTGCTTTTTAAGATATTTTTTAAGGACTTTTTGCGCTCCTTTAACATTAACACTTTTCTCAATTAGGTACTTGTAATTAACGAAAGTCTCGTCATTTGGATAACGTGAATAACCTTCTTCAATTAAATCAATTACTTTTTGGTTGTTTGCACGAGCAGATTCTAAAGCAATTCTTTTTTCTAAATAGCTTCCATTATCTCCTAATGCAGTTTTAAGTCCGCCTAGTAAATCTTCAGCCTCATCATAATTTTCATTTGAAATAGCTTCGTTAAACTCTAATAAAAGCGACAATTTGTTTTCAGGATCAACAGCTTTTAGTTTCTCCATTGCAGCACCTAATTCCGTTTCATTGTTTTGGTCAATGTAAAGCTCTAGTAACTCCACCAAAATCAAACTATTGTCAGGAGCTAATTTTTCAGCTTTTTTAAGAACACGTTGTGCTTGGTTCGTTTTACCATTGTCTAAATAGATACGAGATAAAAGAATGTGGTATAATAAATTGTCCGGATTCTTTTTTACTTGCTCTTCAAAGTAAACCTCTTGAGGTAACTCAATTCTATTTAATTTTTCACCACCTATAGCAGTATAGTCGTTGTAATTAGGAGAGTGAGTAAAGTTATTGATTGGATTTCCTTTACTGTCCGTAATACGCACCATAAAGTTTTGACTTGAAATTTCGCTACTACCAATTTGAAGCAATAAACGATTGTTTCCTTTTTTCAATTTAATTTTAGTGCGGTAAGTATCCGCGTAGTTATCATATTCTTCAATTTCAGATAAAACTAAACAATCGTTAACCCATGCTTTTAATGAACCTGAAGTACCAATTCTTAATTCAACATCTTGGTCACTTGGACTGTTGATGAATGTTTGTGCAAATATGATTGCATTATCAGTATCGAAGTGGTATGCTGGTCTAAACCATTCTCCAACTCGGAAAACTTCACTATTAAACCAATGTACCTCCGCTTCTTGCTTGTTTTTGAAACGTGCACTAGATTTTGGTTGATTAATTGGGCTATAATTTTTGTCAAATCCACTTGCTGATATATTTTCGAATTCACCTGCAACTTGCCAATTGTTTATGCTTCCAATTTGATTAAGTTCTTCCAAGTAAAGATCAAAATCTCCAACATCATGTGCCCAGTTTCCTCTGGCATTATGAATGTTAGCTTTAATAGCTCCGTCTACTTCTGGATCTGCCAAAATTTCATCAAAAAAGAGATTACGTTCTTTTCTTTGTTCTATTCTAGAAGAGTAAACAGCACTGGTTCTCCAAAATGCAACCAAATATTCTGATTTTTTATCAGTCAATTTATAGAAGCTTTTAAATGCTTGAAATGCTTTGTACGATTCTTGATCGTTATCATAAAGTACAGCTAGCATTAGCCATGCTTCTTGATTTGTAGGGTCAGCTGCAGTCTTTTTTTCTAGTTCAGAAATGGCTGCTGAATAGTCATTTTTTTTAAATAGATCCCAAAAATTATCGAGACCATTTTGCGCCGTCAAATTCATACCGAACAGTAGAAAAAGACCTAGGCTTAGAAGAATTCTCATAAAGTAGTTTTTTTAGCTTTTTGTTAAGTTTCACACAAAGATAAAAATCTGCACGAGGTAATTTATATCAATGCTAATATAATTAGTATGATTTTTAGCATGTTTAATCGATTCAGAACGAATGTTAATCGACCTTTTTTAGTTTTCTTACCCCAAAAAACGCAATTAGAAATGCAATTGTAGGTAAGGCCGCAATGATATAGTAAACTTTATAAGACAGATGATCGTAAAGTGTTGATCCTAAGATGAGAAATGCCGCTAATGCAAATGAGTTTATAGACTCGCTTACTCCCATTACAGCACCTTGTTTTTTAGGGTCGGCGTGGATAGAAATAAGAGCATTAAAGGTTGGGAAACTGAGAGATAAGCCTAGATTCATAATGTAATAAAAGGCTATAAAAAACCAAAAGTTTTCCGTTAAAGTCAAGCAAATTAACCCAACTGCGGATAAAAACAACCCAATTAATAAGGTGCGGAATTCTCCAATTCGTTTAATCACTATGCGCGATAAGAAGGCTTGGTTGAAGGCTAAAAAGATACCAACAATTAGCATGAATAAACCTAATTCTTGTTCATTGAATTCAAATAAGTCTATCAAAAATAAGGCAACCGTTGACATGTAAAATGCCATCATTATTCCAAAAAAAAGTTTGGTTAAAAAAAGCAGTTTAATAATTGGTTTAGGATCAATTTCTTTAATTCGCTTTAAAATAAAAAAGCTATTGAAGATTGATTCTTTTTTACGGGGAACTCGTTTTTCTATAGGATGAGATTCTTTCAACCAAAAAATAATGGCTACCAATGTGAAAATTGAGATTCCAATAGCAGCAAGCAGGGTGCCTGTAAAACCAAAACTTGTAGAAGCCGAAAGCCCTCCTATCCCAGGCCCAATTATTAATCCAAGCCCAGCTATTCCGCCTAAGTACCCAAAAATGTATGATTTTTCTTCTCGCGTAGTTATGTCAGATACGTAAGCATTTGAAACAGATATATTACCGCCAGTTATTCCGTCAAGCGCACGCGAAGCACCAATAATGATTAACGCCAATGATATTCCAAAAATCCCAGTGTCGGGGATGTTTAGCGCAAGGAGAAAAATAAACCAACTTAATAGTGTTCCAGCCTGACTAACCAATAGTATAGGTTTTCGCCCAAGTGAATCAGAAAGTGTTCCAAGAAATGGTGCTCCTAAAAATTGAAAACCTGCATACAGTGTTAGCATTAGCCCATATACCCATTTATCAGCATCATAGCTTTCTATAATAAATGGTAAAACAGGCATTAAAATACTAAAGCCAAGTACGTTTACAAAAGTGAGCAGATAAGCTGGGAGGAGTTTTTTACGCATGAAGTTGCAAAGTTAAACAAAACAATGTAGGTTAATGATTTATTATTGCATTTGCTTGGCGTTTAAAATTAAAGTAATTTGACTGTGATTTTATCGGCTAAATGACTCAAATTCTGAGACTATTTTTGATCGATTTATATTTCTATAAATATTTTTTATCCTTTGTGTAGTACAGTGTCACTGTGTTTTATTTATAGCACCCAAAATTCAATTGGTTAAATTTGATAAAATAGTTGACTTCTGTTCATATATTTACGTCTATCAGTTATATCTAGCGTTAAAAACAGTGTGGTTATTATAATAGAATGTATAAAACACGAAGTTTTAGGTAAATTACAAGTTGAATATGAAGCACATTTTTTTCAGTTTTTTTTGTCTTTTAACTGGATTGATCTTTGGTCAGGTAGTCTCAAATCAATGGTCTAATGAGCCCTTTAGTGATTTAGGTATTGCCGAGAATAATGGCAGATATGATGAGATAATGGGTGAAGCTATCCATTATCACAGTAATTATGGTCCGTACGCGTTCTATTTTACGTCTAACGGAATAATTGTTGGACAAAAAGAAAAACTATCTCCAGAGGAAGTGTGGGAACGACACGAAAAACAAGAAAAAGGAGAGCAAATAAAACCCATTCCGTTTGATTATTTTAAGCTAACCTGGTTAAATACTAATGCGGATGTTGAAATCTCGGCGGTTGAAAAAAATCATCACACATTAAATTTTCAAGATCCTAATAATCTAGAAGTAACACGAAGATCGAACACTTTTAATAAATTAATTTATAAAAATTTTTATGAAGGAATTGATTTGGAATTCACTATGCCCAAAGAAGGTGGATTAAAGTATTCTTTTACGCTTCATCCTACATGTAATCCGAGTGATATTGTGATGGATATTGATCAAGCTAACGGAACAATTGGAGAAGAAGGGCAATTAGAAATTTTATCAAAAATAGATTTGTTTAAAGATCTTGCACCAACCGCCTGGTTTGCGAATGATAATACACCATTAAATATTAATTATCAAATAATTGATTCGGGTAAGGTTCAGTTCAAAATGGATGCTTATGATCCGTTAAAAACGGTGATTATTGATCCTTGGTTAGTTCCCGCTTTACCATTTATTGATAAGCAACAGGCATATGATATTGGAATGGACTTTGAAGGGAATGTTTCTGTTTTAGGCCAGTATGGAAATCAAGTTGCGCATTATGACAATACAGGATTACTGGAATGGGTTTGGACTTTTCCAGGGGAGTTGAATGAGTTCTATGGAGGGTTGGATATTAATCCTTATACGGGGCACACGTACTGCATGTATATGTCTTTGTTTTTAGGTATTCAAGACATTTGGAGGTTAGATTTAGCCGGAGATGTGAGTGTTGCTATTTATTATTCTCCATGGGGCGATAATCCAGACCCAGGTGAACTTTGGAGATTGAACTACAACCCCGTAACTGATCAAGTAGTAGTTGGTGCAGGAGGTTTACCGCGTGAAGCACATTTATGTGTGGTTGATGGTGACTTAACTACTAATAATAAATATGCACCACTTATTCCAGCACCACCTAATTTAACTGATGCAACTTTGTTGGAGATTGACCCTTGTGGTGAATATATTTATCTTTTATGTTCAGCAGATGATCCAATGTTATATAATAATGTTCTATATAAGATTGATCAATCTGACCCTACCAGTATTATTTGGGAAATTCCAACAGGTCATAACTATGATGAAATATCTTGTATTGGTTATTTAGGTAGAGAAGTAATGACAGGTGAAGGGCCTGATTGGTATTCGCCTAATGGACATAATGGAATTGCTTGTAGTTATGACGTTTATACTTATGATGGAGATTGGTTGTACCGTTGGGACAAGGGAACTGGTAGTTTATTGGGGTCTGCGGAAGTAACACCGCTTGATGTAACACCTTATGGAGATCTAGCATTTTGTGGAGGAATTGATACCGATTTATGCGGTAACGTTTATGTAGGAACGGAGGATAGCCTTATTAAGTATTCAAGAGAATTAGAATATATTGAGGCTATTGCACTGCCAGATACTTGTTTTGATTTACGAATTGCAAAAGAACGAATGAGCACTTGCGGTGCAGACTTTGTTGAGTCGTATGACTTTCCATCAATGGTAGATTTTACCTTATCCGCTACGCCCCAACCATGTGGTGAATGTTCAGGTACTGCTACGATACACCCAACAAGCATTTGTCCTGAATTAACATTTGCAACTGTGGTTTGGAGTCCTGGTGGGCAAACAACGCCAACGGCTACTGATCTTTGCGCCGGGTGGTATACGGCGACAGTAACATGGTCCAACGGCCTTTGTGATTCATTGGTGCGAGTCGATTCTATCGAAGTTGTGCTTGGTGCGCCGGGTGAATTGATTCAAGAATTGACTTTGCAATCTTGTAGTGATGATTGCGACGGGGCTGTTGAAATTACAGTTTCGGGTGGCTTTCCGCCATTTGAATTTGATTTGGAAGGAGATGTAAATGCAACAGGTATTTATTCAGGCCTTTGTGCTGGAACTTATGATTTATTGGTGACAGATGCGGATGGTTGCGTTTTTATTGATTCTGTAGTAATTGAAGATGTTGATTCTTTAATTGTTAGTGAAATAATTACAGACGAAGGTTGTGCAGGTGCTTGCAATGGCACAGTTACATTGGTTCCTGAAGCTGGCATTGCGCCATTTGTATTTAGCTTAGAAGGAGATGAAAATGCAACAGGTTATTTTGAAGATTTATGTGCGGGAACGTATACTGTAACCGTTATAGATTCTAATGGCTGTATGTATGAAAATACGGTAACAATTTCTGTTGGAACGAGTCTTGGTTTGGATACAGTAGTTGCAAATAATCCGAGTTGTTATGGCTTTTCTGATGGATCAGCAACTGTTGGGACACTCATTGGTTTAGAACCAATAACCTATACTTGGGTGCCCGAAAATCCGGTAGAAGGGGCAACTTATAATAGTATGTCTGCTGGAGTCTATGAAGTTTATGCAGTGGATGCTGCAGGTTGTGTTGATACGCTTATTTTCGAACTCTTACAACCTGACTCAATTTATGCAGAACTATCTTTGATTGATCCGATTTGCTTTGGAGATCCGACAGGAATTGCAGTGGTTGACTCTGTTTATAACGCACAAGGAAATTTGGACAATATTACATTTATTTGGACTCCTGATCCCGCTGGTGTAACTGGTGTTGGAGCAGATTCATCTTATCAATTACCAGCAGATGATTATACGCTCACTATTAATGATGATTTCGGCTGTTCAAGTGTTGTTTCATTCACAATTAATGAACCAGAACCTTTGGTGTTTTCAGAATTAGGATATGACCCTGCATTTTGTCGTTTATTTGGTCATCAATCTGGTAGTGGAGTGGTTTATGCTGCTGCTATTGGTGGTACTCCTGGTTACGATTATGATTGGATTAATTTAGAAACACTTGAAACATCTGAGAATTCAACTTGGGGCAGTCTAGATCCAGGATTATATCGCATTGTTGTAACAGATGCAAATGGATGTGAATTGACAGAAACGATTCAATTAGATTCTGTTAGTCCAATTGCGGCATTTACGGTAAATTCGGATCAATTAGATGAAAATTGCGAAGGAACCGAATTGGTAATTGCTAACTTCATTAATGAGTCGGAATATTTTGCAAACCCCAATAACCCGTTAGCGGATACTACATTCAAATGGAATTTAAATCATCCTCATGCAGATTGGATTACTTCGCATGACTTTTTTGAAATAATGGATACTTCTTATGTTGGTGAGGCGGTTTACGAAGTTTGTTTAGTCGCTCGGAATAAAAATGGTTGTGCTGATACTACTTGCAAGAATATAATTGTGCATGTGCAACCTGAATTTATAGCGCCCAATATCTTTAGTCCTGGAGGAAATGGGATTAATGACGAATTTACTTTTGAATTTAGCACATTAGGAGTAGAGACATTCCATTGCAATATTGTTAACCGCTGGGGAATTAAAGTAGCTGAGCTAAATAGTGTGTCAGACGGTTGGGATGGAACAGATTTTAGTGGTGATCCATGCACTGACGGAGTTTATTTTTATACTTATGAAGCCGTGTCAACTAACGGAACTGTATTTAATGGACAAGGCAATGTTCAATTAGTTCGAGCAGAATAAAATACTGATAATCAACCATTCTTTGTTTTTGCACGTTTAATAGGTATACAAAACTTCTATCCCAATAATTGCCTATGAAAAATTGCATTCTCCTTTTGCTGCTTTTAGCAGGAAATATAAATTTTGCTCAATCTCAAAATAAAAATTGGACCGTAGCTCCTTCCGAAAATCAATGTTTTACGGAAAATTTGCACAGGTATGAGAATTTGATGGATGAAGAAATTCAATTTTTTGCGGAGTATGGCTCTCACAAAATTTTCTTTTCAAATGATGCAATTATTATTGGTAAACCTGAAGATCTAACAAAAGAGGAAGCGTATGAACGCCATGAAAAATTGGAACATGGGGAAGAAGTTAAACCTCATCCATGGAATTATTTCAAAATTGAATTTGAGAATACTAATTCAAGTACTGAAATTCAGTTTTTGGAGCAAAAGAATTACACTAGAAATTTCCGTAATCCATTAAAACCAAATGAAACTGTTATAGCAAATTCATTTAACAAAGTAATTTATAAAAATCTTTATCCAAATATTGATTTACAGTTGGAAGTTCCAGAAGTGGGAGGGTTGAAGTATAATTTTTTAGTTCATCCAGGAGGTAATTATCAAGATATACTAATGCGTTATGTGGATGCTGAAGTCGAATTAAATGAGAATGGTGGATTAACAATTAATAGCGAATTGGCACCATTTACTGATCAGGCACCTGTTTCTACTGTTTCTGGAGAAAATGTTGAAAGTGTGTTTCAAGTAACAGATAATAAAGTGTCTTTTAATGTTTCAAAATATGATAATAGCCAAGAGCTAATTATTGATCCGTGGCTGGTAACAGATCTTCCAGGAACAGCTATAGCTATGGAGGTTGCAGGAGATGAAAATGGCAACGCAACAGTTTTAACATTAATTGGAGCCGATCAAGAATTATCATATTATGACAATACTGGTGCTTTACAATGGACATATGGCCCAGTTTCATTTGGTGATATCACAATGAATCCAACAACTGGAGAAACATACGTTATTAACTTTACCTCAGGAGATATTTCGCGGTTAGATTTATTAGGCGTTGTTGATGCTTCTAACTTAATGTCTGAGGTAGGACTGCCTGAAGTTTGGCGAGTAAAATACAGTGATTTTCATGATAAAATAACAGCAGGAGAAGGAGGCTTATTTGGAGCAGATATGCATGTTTCTATTATGGAGAATGATTTAAGCACTTATGATGGTTATATCAGTTTGCCAGATGTGGCCTCAATAATGGAAGATTGTGCGTTATTCGAAGTAGATCCGTTTGACGGTTCATTCTATTATTGTCCTTCTGGTTTTATTGGTGGGTCTCCAAGTGTGTATGGTAACAGGTTGCATAAACTAGATGCTGCAGATCCTACAATTATGTTGTGGGACGCATATACGCATCATGCCTTTGAGGAGATTGGAAATAGTACTTATGGATTTAGTACGAATGGGGTAAACGGTATTGCTTGTGGACCAAATTTTGTATACACTTATGATGGAAATAAAGTCATTCAATACGATAAAATGACTGGAGATAGGGAGGATTCATTGTTCTTGCTAAAACCAATGTTCAGTCAATATGGGATTGATGTAGATGATTGTGGTACACTCTATGTTGGCAGTGAAGATGAGATTCATGTTTATTCAGAAGATTTGGATGAAATAGGAACTTTTGCCATTCCGGGAACTTGCTATGATATTGTTATTGTAGATAACCATTTATATGCATCAGGGTCTGGTTTTTTAACAGAAATTGAATTAGAAGATGCTGGGGGAGATGCTATATTAAGCATTTCAGCTACGCCATCATTTTGCGCCGCGTGTCAAGGAACAGCCACTATTGCTTTTGTTGGTTGTGGGGAAATAGATATAGAACCTGAAAGTATAGATTGGAGCCCAAGTGGATCAACTGAACTTACGGCTACTGATTTATGTGAAGGATGGCATGTTGCAACCGTTACATGGATTAATGGTGAAGGAGAGACAATAACACAAATTGATTCGGTTGAGGTGACGAGTGAGGATCTTGATTTGACAGTAAGTATGGATGTGGTTGATGAAGCTTGCCCAGGATCATGCAACGGTGAAGTTACAATAACTCCTACTGCTGGAGATGCACCTTATACTTATGAAGTTGATGGAGAAATAAATGGAACTGGAATTTTTACAGGACTATGTTCAGGAACTTTTGATGTAACTGTGACGGATGATAATGGTTGTGAATTTACAGGAACTGTTACTATTGGAAGTGGTGATGGTTTAGGTTTGAGTGTTGTTACATTTAGTAATCCAACCTGTTACGGCTTTGAAGATGGTTCAATAACCGTTGAAGTTGCTGGAGGAGTGGGAGAGGTGACTTATACTTGGGTTCCTGAAAACCCTTTTGATGGTGCTACATTTAATACTATTGGTGCGGGTACTTATGTGGTGTATGCCTCAGACGACGGAGATTGTATGGATTCGTTAGTGATTGTTTTGACAGAGCCAGATTCGTTGTGGGCAGAATTAACGGTAATTAATCCACTATGTTTTGGCGATTCAACAGGAATTGCAGTAATAACAGATGTACATAATGCACAAGGTGATTTAACCAATATCTCCTATTTTTGGGCACCCAATTATTTTGGAGACGAAGGCGTTGGAGTAGACTCTGCTTACGGTATGCCTGATGGTAATTATACCGTTACAATAAATGATGATAATGGCTGTTCAAATGTGTTGGATTTTACAATTACAGAACCTACAGAAATGGTCTTTTCTGAATTTGGGTACGAACCTGCTTTTTGCCGATTGTATGGTTATCAATCTGGTAATGGAGTAGTTTTTGCTGCCGCAACGGGTGGCACTCCAGATTATGAGTATAGTTGGTTGAATTTAGGAAATTTAGAGGAGGAGATAACCTCAACTTGGGGAGGTTTGAATCCTGCAACGTATCAGATTACGGTCACAGATGCAAATGGCTGTACATTAATTGAGACAATTGAGTTGGATTCAGTTAATCCCATTGCAGCTTTTACAGTAGATTCTGACCAATTAGACGAGAATTGTGAAGGAACAGAGTTAGTAATAGCCAATTTTATCAATCAATCTGAAAATTTTGCAAATCCGAATGATCCTGGTGCTGATACTACTTTTTTATGGAATTTAGATCATCCTAATACAAGTTGGATTATTTCACATGATTATTTTCAGATAATGGACTCTTCATATGTTGGAGAGGCCGTATATGAAGTTTGTCTTATTGTGCAAAACAAAAATGGTTGTGCAGATACAACCTGTAAAAATTTAATTGTGCATGTTCAACCCGAGTTAATTTCACCAAATATTTTTAGCCCTGGAACTAATGGCGTTAATGATGAATTTACGTTTGAATTTAGAGCCTTTGGCATGCAATCATTCCATTGTACAATTGTTAATCGTTGGGGAGTTAAAGTGGCAGAACTAAATGAAATTACAGAAGGTTGGGATGGGACAGATAGGAATGGTGACGACTGCGTTTCGGGCGTGTATTTTTATGTTTACGAAGCCGTATCAACAAATGGTACAGCATTCAACGGACAAGGAAATGTGCAATTGGTTCGTGAGTAAGTTCATTTATTTTCATTCTATATCAAGAAATTAAGCGTTTTAGAGTCGTAGAATTAACAATAATTTTGGCGTTAAATTAACCCCAATTCTGTTCAAAATTTTATAAATTGCAAGCTATGCGACTCATAAAAGTATTTACCCTTATAATTTTAAGTTCCAGCACCTTTGCACAACCATTAAATTATGGTCATTTCGGCGCGCCTGAAGAAGGTGAGCCAACAGAAGATAGGGCAGCTGGTTGCGCTCCTGCATCTGCTTCTACATTTTTGGAATTTAACAATGTAAAAGCACTAATTCATTCGGGTGGAAATTTATGGCAAATTTCTGGTCAAAATTTTTCACAATATGAAGTGCCAAAAGGGTCGGGTATTATGGCATTATTTACATCAGCCCTTTGGTTAGGTGGAATTGATATTAATGGTCAATTAAAAATTGCTGCAGTACGTTACCGCCAAGGGCAAGATTATTGGACCGGGCCGTTAACAGAAACAGGGGATGCTGAAATTATTCCAGCAACATGTGAAGAGTATGACAGACATTATGTAGTAACGCAAGATGAAGTGCGTGAATTTGATGCTTGGTTTAAAGCAGGATTATCTGATGCTGAAAATGGAACAACAGTGCAAGCAGATGAATTTTCAGATTATGAAATTCCATTATCAATTAAAGATTGGCCGGCGCATGGAGACCCTTCTTTAGGGCAGAATTTTTATTTAGCGCCTTTTTATGATCGAGATGAAAATGGAATTTATGAACCTGAAAATGGAGATTATCCTTGGTATGATATTGAGAAAGAGGTTGATTGTAGGTTAGATAGAACGGTGACTTTATTTGGAGATCAAACCATTTGGTGGGTAATGAATGATAAAGGAAATATTCATACTGAAACTGGTGGTGATCCTTTAGGGATGGAGATTAGATGCCAGGCATTTGCTTTTGCAACAAATGATGAAATTAACAATATGACCTTTTACAATTACGAATTGGTTAACCGATCTACACAAACACTTTACAATACCTATTTTGGTGTTTTCATTGATGGTGCTTTAGGAGGGCCAAATGATGATTATGTAGGTTGTGATGTAAGTCGTGGTTTAGGTTATACTTATAACGGAAATGCGTTTGATGCAACAGATGGAGGTTACCTTGGTTATGGTGCAAATCCTCCGGCTGCTGGAGTTGACTTTTTTGAAGGACCTTATTTAGATAATGATGGACAAGATAATCCTATTTATATTGAAGATAGTATTGGGTTAACCGAAGTAAATGCTGGAAATGGGATCCCTTATAAAGGATTGGGTATTGGATACGGAGATGGTATTGTTGATAATGAGCGTTTAGGAATGCGTCGTTTTTTATATTATAATAACCTTGGTGGTGGAGGTATTGCTGCGCAAACAGACCCAGTTTCGGGACAGGATTATTATAATTATTTAAGCGGATTTTGGAAAGATGGAACTCCATTTGTTTATGGCGGTAGCGGGCATCAAAGTAATCCTGATGCTTTACCAGGTGTTCATTCTGATTATATGTTCCCTGGGGACACGGATCCTTTAGGATGGGGCACAGGAGGTGATCCGCAAGATGTTTGGACAGAACAAACGGCAGGAAATGTTCCTTATGACAGAAGGTTTGCACAATCTGCAGGTCCATTTATTTTACGACCTGGTGCAGTGAATAATATTACAACTGGAATTGTGTGGGCACGTGCTTCAACTGGTGATCCTTTTGAGTCGGTGGTGGCATTGCAAAAAGCGGATGATAAAGCACAAGCACTATTTGATAATTGCTTTAAAGTTTTAGATGGCCCACATGCGCCAGAATTATCTATTCAGGAAATGGAAAATGAATTGATTGTTTCAATTTATAATGGTGTCAATTCTAATAACAGTGCTGAAAACTATGCTGAGCTTGATCCATTTATTGTAAACCCTGATGGAGATGGCGAATTTGATAATGTATACCGTTTTCAGGGATATCAAGTGTTTCAAATAGCTGATCCTACAGTTTCTCCAACAGAATTGTCAGATGTTGACAAAGCTCGCTTAGTTTACCAATGCGATATTCGTGATTCTGTTAGTCGACTGGTGAACTATTATTTTGATGATGAAATTGGAGCGTCTGTACCACAAGTTATGGTAATGGGTGAAAATGAAGGAATAGAGCATTCATTTAGTGTCAAAGAAGATTTGTTTGCAGTTGGAGATCGTAAGTTAGTCAACTTTAAGCGGTATTATTATATGGCAGTTGCATACGCATCAAACGAGTATAAAAAATATGATCCTGATTCACCAACTAATTTGGATGGTCAGAAAAAACCATATTTATCAAGTAGAAAAGGTGCAGTAGGTGAAATCATTTCTTACGAAGGAATTCCGCATTCTCCTAATCCAGAAAAAGGAGGAACTATATTTAGTGTAGGTTATGGTTATGAATTACCCGTAACTCGGATAGACGGTTGGGGTAATGGAGGTAATTGGACAGAAATATCTGCAGCATCTGAGACAGAAATATTAGCCAATGGGAGTATAGATGAATTGACTTATAATTCGGGAGC
Organism: uncultured Crocinitomix sp.; assembly: GCA_937136425.1. Taxonomy (GTDB): domain Bacteria; phylum Bacteroidota; class Bacteroidia; order Flavobacteriales_D; family Crocinitomicaceae; genus Crocinitomix. The sequence continues at coordinate 119,535 of CAKZON010000020.1, read as the reverse complement.
AAGTCCAATTCAAATTAAAGTGATTGATCCTTTAAATTTACCTGCAAATGATTTTGAAATATACTTTACTGCACCTGATGATGAAGATTTAGATACAGCTGCGTGGTATATCGTTAATTTAGAATCAAATGATACACTGTTTTCTAAGAATAATATTGATTTTGCAAGTGACCAACTCATACCAGAATGGGGAATATCAGTATCAATAATTCAAACTAATTATACCAACCAATCATTTGGTTATTTGAGTTATGAAACAGATCCAATTGGTGCTACGTTAACCTTTGCAGATTCATCTAAAAGGTGGTTAACTGGAAATGAAGATACCGATCAGTTTAATGCTACAAATTGGATTCGATCAGGAAACTTTGAACCTGAAACGGAAGATTGTTTAGGAACAATTGTAGTAAACCCTTGTTATTATCGTGACAAGGTGGTGGATTTTGATCAACATTACGAAGGATTGGTTGATGGAATTGCAGGTCCTTTTAAGTTGGCCGGAACAGAGTTTCAAGGCATGCCTATTGGATATCCAGATGCGACTTATGACGCTGTTACAGGATTGGCAAGTTCATGGTTTAGCCCAACTATTAGTCAAACAAAATCTAGCTTTGCAGATTTACATGGCGTAGATATTGTATTTACGGCCGATCAGTCTAAGTGGACGCAATGTCCGGTTATTGAAACAGGACATATTGATAATCAAAATATTGGTAATGCATCTATCATGACATTGCGCGAATCCAAATCTTTAGATATAAATCAAAATGAACTTGAAACAACTGGAATGAGTTGGTTTCCAGGGTATGCAATTGATGTTGAAACTGGAGAACGGTTAAACATGGCATTTGGTGAAAACTCATGGTTAGGAGGTTCAAATGGACAAGATATGATTTGGAATCCTACAGATGAATTAGGGAGCCCTGTAACTGGAGAACCACGTTTAGGAGGAGGACATTTTATTTATGTGTTTGGAATTGACATAGATGACAGTGGAATGCCAGGTTATGACGGAGGAAATTGGTTGCATACTCGTTTACAAGACGAAACAGCATCAAATTACATTAACACTTGGAAAAATTGTTTGTGGATTGTAGAACCGCTGTTGGCAGCAGACCAAGAGTTATTAAGCACAGATGCTCGTATGAGCTTACGTGTTAATCATCCGTATCAAACAAAAACTTATACAGGTATTAATAATGGATTGCCTGCGTATCGTTTTACAACAGATGGTATTCAAACCCAATATGAGCAAAATGAAACTGCTATTTCAGCGCTTGATCAAATTAAAATAGTTCCTAATCCTTATTATGCTTACTCGGCTTATGAAGGAAATGGAATTGATAATCGTGTAAAAATTACCAACCTACCAGAGGTATGCGAAATAACAATTTTCAACATGAATGGAGGATTGGTTAAAAAAATAACGAAAGATAATGCCTTAACATTTGTGGATTGGAGATTGAAAAATCACGCAGAGATTCCAATTGCAAGCGGAGTATATATATTCCATATTGATGTGCCTGGCGTTGGTGAAAAAATATTAAAATGGTATGGAGCAATGCGTTTGGTTGATACCTCAAACTTTTAAAAGTAAAGCATGAAAATAGTGAGTTTATTGGCCGTTGGTTTATTATTTGTATCCAGTGTTGCGAATGCACAAAAATTAAAATTAGGACCTGAAATTGGTTTTAATATGATCTCAATGGAATCAAGTGATTTGGGTAATAGTTTTACACCAGGTTTTCATGGTGGTGCTAATGTAGAATACCATTTTACAAAGAATTTTTATCTAAGATCTGGCATTTTTGCAACCCAAAAGCGACAGTCATACAGTTCTAATGATACTGTATTGGTTAACTTGTTTGGATTAGAAGATTTAATAGGAATTGATGGAGTAAACTTGCAGTCTTACACAGCAACTAGAGGTAGAATAACACAGTTATATATTGAGCTTCCATTAATGGCAGCTTACAAATACAAAGGGTTGAGTGTTTTTGCAGGGCCTTATTTTGCTTATATGTTAACAGCTCAAAAAAAGGAAATAAAATCAGTTGATACGCCTTTTTTACGAACAGTAGATGTAGCTACTTTGGTTCCAGATGGAATTGATGCTGATTTGTTATTGGCAACCTTACCTCCAGCAGAAGAGACTACCTTGACTGAATCAAGCTCTAAAGCCAATTTACGCCCATTAGATATTGGGCTTAAAGCAGGAATTTCTTATCAATTTGATAATCTCACCGCAAATATTAATTATCAATATGGCTTTTTTGATTACCAAACCACGTCGAAAGATGTATTGGACAACCATAGCTATTTTCAGCTATCGCTCAATTATAATTTTGGTATAGGAAAATAAGAGACAATGAACGAAAAAGACACACATAAGCTCATTGGTAAATTAAGTGGAGCTGTTGTGTTTCTGAGTGTTGTTGTTATTGGATTGGTGATTACCATTTTGGTTTTATTTGCATTTCAAACGCAAGAAGAAGAGAAAGAAGAAGAATTATTGGGATGTGGTGTTGTTTATCCAGATCCACATGGTAGAACACATGATTTTGTGAATGGCGAACGATTATTTAATCAAAATTGCGCTAGTTGCCATTTTGTAAATAAAGATATGACTGGTCCTGCGTTAAAAGGCGCTCGAGAAAGGGGATGGGAATATTCCTATGAGAACTGGATTTATGATTTTATTCAAAAAGAAGACTCATTGGTTCAAATCGAAGATGCTTACACTTTAAAGCTTAGAAAAGATTGGAATAGCACTGATAACAGTTGGTCACATAATTTTCCTTTGACGTATTCTGAAATAGATGATTTAATGGATTACGCTTATTAGTGCTGCCTAATTCTTTTATTAAGAGAAAACTAATTAATAAAATTCAGTGAGTAAACCTGAAGACCTTAGAAATACACCTAAAATTCCTTTCGAAATTTTGAATGAAATGAATGCTGGGTGGGAAGATGCGCTTGGGGCATTGTCGGTATTAATGACAGATGAAATGTTGCAATTTATTGCCGCCGCGGATTATGGATATGAGCAGGAGAAATGTTATAAATTGCTGAAGGAAATTATTCGCGAACAAAAACCACCCCAAGAAAGAGATTTTGATTTGTTTGAATGCTTAGAACTTACGAGGTGGTTAACACCTTCAAATGATCTCGAGCATAAGTGTAGGGCATTTAGCTGTACTCTTTTATTAATGTTTACGCATACGTCGAATTATGAGCCTATAAGTGACGAAAATGAAACTATAGTTTCACTTATTGATAGTGTAGTAGCATTAAAAGTTGGACAAAAGGAGGTGCAAGCGTTATTAACATGGAAGGTTTTGGCTGACTATAAATTAGAACTAGATGGTTATTTAGAGGATGAGGAAGACAAGGAGTATATAGATGAAATTACAATTGATCCTTTTTTTATTTATGGACTGTTGCTTTTAATGCTATTGAATGATGAAGACGACAAGGCCATTAATCAAGTGTTGAAATGGAGTGTTGATATGGAAAAAGATGTGAAAAATATTCCTCCATTCGCCAATGAATATAGAGCTAAAAACATCACTAACGAAGAAAAAGAAGCACCTTATTTGTTACGTACAACAAATTTTAATCAACGTCATGAGCTGTGGCAAAGTCTAAGTAAAAATGTACTTAAATTAATAAGTAAAAATTCAGTTGAGTTAAACTATTCAGATTTGCGGAAAGTATTAACCGCCGTGGGAAATAATGAACCAATGCGGTTCTAAGTCTCACAAAAAAAAGCCCTGCTAACAAATACAAGCAGGGCTCTAATCTATAATTTAGCATTTAAAAATGCAGAATTCAAATCGCAGTTGAATAGTGTAGCAAATTTTGTTCTAGCCACAACTATTGTAACGTGTTTTATAATTAAAAATCAAATTTAATACCTTGTGCTAAAGGTAAATCAGCTGAATAGTTAATTGTATTTGTTTGTCTTCTCATGTAAACTTTCCAAGCATCAGATCCAGATTCACGTCCGCCACCTGTTTCTTTTTCACCACCAAAAGCACCTCCAATTTCAGCACCAGAAGTTCCAATGTTTACGTTTGCAATACCGCAATCAGATCCAGAAGCAGATAAGAATTGCTCAGACTCACGAATGTTGTTTGTGAATATTGAAGAAGAAAGTCCTTGTGCTACGTTATTCTGAATATCAATAGCGTTGTTGATGTCTCCTGAATATTTTGTTAAATAAAGTAATGGAGCAAATGTTTCGTGTTGAACAATTTCATAAGAGTTGTCAGCCTCTGCTATTGATGGAGAAACGTAGCATCCAGACTCATATCCTTCACCAGTTAGTTCCTTTCCTTCAACCAATACATTTCCACCTTCAGCTTTTACTTTTTCAATAGCGCTTAAATAAGTGTTAACAGCATCCTTATCAATTAATGGCCCCATGTGGTTAGATTCATCTAGTGGGTTACCAATTGTAATTTGCTTATAAGCATTTACTAAGATGTTTTTTACATTATCATAAATAGACTCATGAATAATTAAACGACGAGTTGAAGTACATCTTTGTCCAGAAGTTCCAACTGCACCAAATACTACTCCAGGAATTACTAATTCTAAATCAGCAGTTGGTGTAATAATAATAGCGTTGTTTCCGCCTAGTTCTAATAATGATTTTCCTAATCTTTTTCCAACAGCCTCACCAACAGCTTTACCCATTCTAGTTGATCCAGTTGCTGATACTAGAGGAACTCTTTTGTCATTTGACATTGCAATTCCTAAATCTGCACCACCAATAATTACAGAAGAAACACCTTCTGGCACATTATTTTCAGCAAATACTTCTGCTGCAATATTTTGACAAGCTACCGCTGTCAAAGGTGTTTTTTCAGATGGTTTCCATACACAAACATCACCACAAATCCATGCTAATGCAGTATTCCAACACCAAACAGCCACTGGAAAGTTAAATGCTGAAATAATTCCAACAATTCCAAGTGGGTGATACTGATCGTACATTCTATGAACTGGTCTTTCTGAATGTAAAGTTGATCCGTTTAACTGGCGAGATAATCCAACTGCGAAATCGCAGATATCAATCATTTCTTGTACTTCTCCTAAACCTTCTTGGTATGATTTTCCCATTTCATAAGAAACCAATTTACCTAGTGGCTCTTTATATTCACGCAATTTAACACCTAATTGACGAACAACTTCACCTCTTTTAGGTGCTGGAACTTGTCGCCATTCTTTAAAAGCTTCTTGACCTTTTAAAATTGCTGCTTCATACTCCGCTTCTGTAGCACTTTTAACAGATGCTATTAATTTTCCATCAACTGGTGAATAAGAGTCAATTTGTTCTCCTCTTGTGTTAAACCAATGTGACCCTGTAGAGGCGCCATTGTTCAATTCTTTCACTCCTAATTGATCTAAAACTGCTTTGATTTCAGTTTCAACTGCTACTGTAGACATAATTTTTTCTTTAAATTCTTAACAAAAGTACAATTATTCGTGGAAAAAAATCACACCTGTTTAGGATTAGTTTAGGCGGTTTTAAACAACTTCATTATCTTTACAATCAAGTTATGATCCCAAATTGGTTACCTATTGACAGTTTAGTCTCATTAAGTGAGGAAAAAAATAAGTAAACAACAAAAAATTTAAGACAATGAAAAAGACATTTTTTATTCTAGGAACGGCATTAATTCTATTGAGTAGTTTTAGAGGAAGTGTAAAATCAGGCGGTGAGGATCTTTGCAAGGCTTATTTTCCAACAGAGGTGGGGACAGTTTTGACTTATGAAAATTATAATGGTAAGGATAAATTGCAGTCTACAGATCTATTTAGTGTGACAGATTTGGTGGAGACAGCAACGTCAACACTTATCAAGGTGCATATTGAGTCAACCGATAAAAAAGGAGAAGATACTTATTCGAATGATATTGAATATGTTTGTGAAGATGGTGTTTTTAAGGTTTCAATGGAATCAATGATGCCCGCTGAAACAATGGACGCTTATAAAGACATGGAAATTACCATGACCCAAACAGAATTGGAAATTCCATCTAACTTAACTGTTGGACAAGAATTGCCAGATGCAAGTATGGAGGTTGTTATTTCATCCAATGGGATGCAGGTAATGAAAATGAATTTTAAAATTACTGATCGTAAAGTTGAAGCGCAAGAGAGTATAACAACTGCAGCTGGTACTTTTGATTGTTTTAAAATGTCTCAAAATACCAATACGAAAATGATGTTTATAGATAAAACATACAAAACAGTTGATTGGTTTACGGCTGATGTAGGGTCAGTAAGATCAGAGACTTATAGTGGAAACGGGAAATTAGAATCATACCGTGTTTTAACCAATATCAAGCGATAATTTTTTTGGATGCTGCAAAAAATCGATTTTACTTCGTATAAAACAATTTTAATCGTTGCCGTTTTAATTCGACTAATTGCAGCAGTTTTTTCACAAGGATATGGAATGCATGATGATCATTTTTTGATTGTTGAGGCATCTGCATCTTGGGTTGATGGATTTGATTATAATCACTGGTTGCCTTGGTCGCCTGGTAGCACTGGGTCGCCAGAAGGGCATAGTTTTACCTATGTTGGATTAAACTTCTTTATTTTTTCTGCATTAAAAGGAATTGGCATTGCAGATCCAAAAATGTTGATGCTTTTTAATCGACTGATTCATGCTTTATTTTCTTTATTAATAGTTAAGTATGGTTATTTGATAACTGAAAAACTGAGCAATAAAAAGAATGCTGTAACGGTTGGTTGGCTTTTGGCTTTATTATGGGTATTACCTTTCTTATCTGTCAGAAACCTAGTTGAGGTAACGAGTATTCCATTTATGATGTGGGGTGTTTGGGTTTCGCTTAAATCAGAAAATAAAAGTCGTTTTTTGTACGCAGGTTTGCTTTTAGGGATGGCGGTTTCATTTCGTTATCAAGTTGGAGTGTTTGCAGTTGGAATGGCAGCTGTTTACTTTTTCCAAAAAGAATTTAAGGGCTTTATTTTGTTTAGTCTTGGTGTGGTGTTAGTGTTTACGTTAACTCAAGGAGTAGTGGATTATATGATTTGGGGCTATCCGTTTGCGGAGTTCTTAGGCTATTTTGTATACAATTCAAACGAGGGATTAGACTATTTGGTAAATTATAATGTGTTCATGTACTTTTTAGTTTTAATGGGCGCATTTTTATTGCCGTTGGGTTTATTAATAGGCGCTGGATTTTTCCGCGGCTGGAAAAAGTATATTGGGCTTTTTGTACCAGTTATGTTGTTCATTTTATTCCATTCTATTTATCCGAATAAACAAGAGCGTTTTATTTTGCCTGTTTTACCTTTCTTTTTAATGATTGGTGTAATGGGCTATGAGCAGTTGCGAGAGCGTGATTTTTGGAAAAAAGCATGGTCGTTTTCATGGAAGGCTTTTTGGGTACTTAACATTCCTTTATTATTATTTGCTTCGTTTACTTATTCTAAAAAATCGAGGGTTGAGTCTATGTATTATTTCTACGGAAAAGATACGCATGGCGTAAGAATTTTGCATGAGTGTACAGGAGAGTCTCCACCTTCATTATTGCCTAAGTTTTATACTGGCAATTGGACGATAAGTGGTGTGGCACGTGAGGATAAAAGTCAGCGTTTAAATGTTTTTCCAGATATGGAATATGACTTTGTTATTTTTTGCGGAGAACAAGAATTAGACAATCGTATTGCAAAATATAAAAACTATTATCCTAATATGGAATTAGCGCAAGTGTGCGAACCAAGCATGGTTGATGCTGTTCTGCGTTGGTTGAATCCAAGAAATAGTAATGAGTATATTGAGATTTGGGAGACCCATGTTCTTGATTCTCAGCCTTAATTAGTCCATTAAGTTTATAGATTTTCTCAATTATTTATTAACATCTTGATATTCTGAGGCCTTGCATCTACAGGCTGGCATTGATTTTGTTTAAAACTTGTTAGAAACTCTAATTTAGAATAGGGTAACGTGGCTCAATATTTCACGTTCTTTAAGTAGAGACAGCACAATTATGAGAATAAGATTAATTATAGTAGTTCTTGCAGTGTTTTTAATTGCGTCTAGCTTTTTAGCTTAAATGTTATCAGTTAACGCAAAATAGAATCAAGCTTTATCCTGACATTCGTTTTGGATTGATTTTCCTATTGTTTAAATTTAAATTAAAATTATCGATTATTTCTTTAAAGGGTAATTGCAATTTATCTTTTTTTAAGCACTTAGTCTAGCATTAATTTCTGTTGTCATCATTTTTATTTATTCAACTAAGGTACCACTCACTCGTTTGCAACAAGACTAAACTGAAATTCAATAAAAATCTCCACCCTTGAAGGGTAGTATTTTTGCTGAATGTCTTGTTTCGGCTCTCTTTTGTGGTGCTCGCGTTTCAAAATTAAAATGATAATTATGACAACAGAACAAGATCAAATGAAACTAAGTGAAGTAATAATGTCTTCAGAGATTTATGAATCAATTCGATTATTGAAAGCGCTGCTTGATAGGTATCAAAAGAGTGTTTTGGCTAAAGAAAATAGTTACAATATTCGGTTTGAATTTGAAGATGTGCTTATAAAACTGGCTGAACTTGAAATTCAGTTAGGAGAGGTGATTGACAAGTCGAAATTTTGGGAAGAACGATAAGTGTAAACATTTAGTGAAATGGCTCTGATGTATTAATTAGGGTCATTTTTAAGCTTAGAAGGTGTTAGTCTAATTTTAAATCAAACGTTTTTCCATCTTGGGCTATCGTCAAGGTCAATTTTTCTTCATGGAGAAAAAGAAAATTGAATTGATAAGCAAGGTGGAGTTTTCTTTCTTGTTCGAGAAGCTCTTTTTCTTTTGCTGTTTTAGTTTTCCAATTTTCGTATTGGTACTTTTCATCAAAATAGCTATAACGAGCAAGGAGAATTTGATTGGGGCGAAATCCGCAATTCATGGAAATGGACGAAAAAATATAATCAGTATTAGACGTTTTATAGAGTGTGTCTGAGTCAATTTCAGACGCGATTGTTATATATTCGTTAGAGGACTTGTTATTAAATCTTACAAAGCCTCTTTTGGCATTTTTTTCTGGCGTCATTAGAAAAATGCCACAACAAACACAAGGCGAAATAGTGTAGGTCTCGTCACTTCTTAATTGACAAAGAAAGGTTTCAGCATAAGTTTTACCGTTGCGATCAATAAATGAATAATGAATGGTATCAAATACTGTTGTATTTGGGGAGATGCTAATGGCGTTTGTGTCTCGTGAATAGAAAGTGATACCATTAATGATAAATTCGAGACTGAAAAAAGACTTCATTTCTTCTTCAAAATCTTGCGTGAAATCGTTCAAATCATCTGTTATTTTGATGGAGCAGTTTTGAGCGAAGGAATTGATTCCAACAAATAACAAGAGTAATAAGTAGGCGTGTTTAAGCATAAATAAATAGCTAGTGAAGGTTTTGTTTTTCAATTTTGACAATTTCTTTCCATAAACTTAGGGGATTAATACCACAATATCCACTTTCTTGTGCATCATTACATTCAATAATAATCCATTGATTTTCGGCAGTGAGAGCTAGGTCAATTACTAAAAATGGGACATCCAGTAGTTGAACAGCATTTTTGGCAAGGTTAATGGCTTCTTGCTTTTGATCAGTTGTCCAATCATAATCCAAATATTGTGACCAATAATGACCCGCGCCAACTAATTCTTGCTTCCACCAAAATGTTCGAAACTCAAAAGATATTTGAACTTTATCTATAGCAGAAACCTTCAGGGGTTTTAATTCAATAAACTCTCGAATTACTATTTTTTGCCAATGTAGTATTGGGTCATTTTGGTATGCTATGCTTATTCTTTGAAAATCATTAATTGATTTTGCTACTGACAATTCAGGGTTATGTTTTGCAGTTTGTCTATTTCCTTTAATAAATATTGGGAATTTGAAGTCTTCAAGAAATTCTTCTATAGATGGAAATGTTTCGTAAACTTTGCTTTTAGGTGTAAATTCTTTCAGAATCGGGTACCAAAATTCTAATTCACTGGCGAGTTGATGTTGATTCGGATTATTAATCAACTTATATCCATAATTTAAGAGTTTATTATAAAAGTTTTCATAATCATCAATTGCTCCTATTCGTCCAGTAACAATAACGTCATTTTGAATTCTTGGTCGATTAGTTTTGAATATTGGTTCAAATTGAAAATCATAGGTTGGTACATTTAAGACTTTATTTGCAATCCAAATTGTGGACTCCAAATTAAAGAAGTCAATGTTCCTAAGTTCAGTCATGCGCTAGTTTAAATTTAGTTTCACCTATAAAAATAGTTATAAACTTCTTGGTAGGTTATTGTTGAGTTTTGGTCATAACTAGTTACTGTTATTAGTAGCCCTTTTTTATATTCAAAGATGGTTTCTCCAATTTTTATATCCTCCTTATTAAAGACAGTGGTTTTTACTATTTGACCTTGTTTGTTTCGTTCATAGTAATACGTATTATCAGGATATTTTCGCATGACCATGAATCCATTTGCATATTCTGTATCGATTGAACCGAGCTTTGTGTAACGGTAAGCTTTTTTTCCTTTTCGTTTAAAATAAGCCGTTGTATCATTATTTGAGTTTGTGATATATTCAATTTTGTTTTTTACCCAATGAATTTCAAAACAATTGTTTAATGAATATGAACTTTTTTTACTTTGTTTAGTGAATTCACAATACTTGCTGAGTTTACCTTTTGAATTATATGAATAATTAGTTTTATCCCACTCCTTTTCATCATTCCAAAAGTATTCTGTTTCAATTATTCTTGATAAGGAATCGTATTTGTAGTTAATGTGCCACCCAACTGTGGTGTCGGCGTCATAATATTCTTTCTCAGTAGTAATTCTGCCTAAGGTGTCATAAGTTTCAATAAGTTCTAGATACTCGGAATCCAATTTACCCTGCTCGTAGCGTTTATTTATAACGTGGCATTTATAAATTTTTTTTGCTTTGTATAATTCTGGATTCCAGTGGTAGTAATCAAAAAGGTTTCGTTCTTGAGAAAAACTAGAAATGGCTAGAAAGAATGTTGCTATTAGTATGCAGTATTTTGTTTTCATTTAAAAGGCTTGAAGAGATACATTATCTCAAGGTGTTTAATATTTTATTATTTGAATGATAACGTTCTAACTCTAAGTTTTTGAATCCATCAATGTCCTGTCGTTCTTCCAAACCTAATGCATGAAGAATTATGTTAATTGCGCGTTTACCTTCAGGAGAATCTATAAAACTCATTGTTTTATTACTCCAATGAGTAGTTGTTTTTAATGGTCCTATAATAGCTTCTCCTTTGTAATAAGCAATGCCAGATTGTGTTCCTTCTTCTCCTTTAAAATCGGTCTCTATATAACCAATTGGTTCAGAATGAGAATATCCTTTTAAGAGTTCATCTACAGCGCTGCTTAATAACCAAAATTCATTATAAATAAGTTGTTCACTACAATTGGTTAGCTCATTTATATCACAAACAAGATCATTCGTTAATGGAATTAGACTAAAACCCGCGTTTAAATCTAATTTGGATTGAAGCCAATTGGTTGCTAATTCAGCTATGATGTTTTTTGGCCCGATAATGCACTGAATATTATGAATCATTTTTTAGGTTATAAGAACTTAAAGTTAGTTTTTATGACTCTAAGATAAAATAATTATGAGTTTTCGAATCTCTTCATGAGTCTAAACAGTTGATGCCTTGCGCTTTGATCTAGTTTCTTTTCAGTGATGATTTTCTTGGCTATTAGGGAAAGTTCGTGATCAAACTCTTCTTGTCTTAACCATGAAACTGCCCGTTTTGCCCAATAATTGGAGTCTCCTTTAAGTGCATATTTTATCAAATCTAAAAACGGGAAAATATGGACGTTATAGCTCCCGTTTGTATTCTTTTTTAAGCCTTCCAATAATTTTTCTTCAATTTCAGGTCTTTCTTTTTGCAAGGCGGTGATAATTTTAAGGTATTCCTTTTGATCATGCACAACAGTTATAGTTTGCCTATGCAATCGAGGCGAGAGATTTGTCCATTTACCATCTGAAGTAAGCCCAAATGTTCGTTTATAATCGTGGTCGAAATCTAGACAGAATATTGGAATCCATTTGATTTCTTCAGAATTTGAGTTAAGCGTAATGCTCCATTCAACATTTATATGTTTTTCGATTTTATTCAATTGGCTAATTTGGGTTCGTTTTTTCCTCTCCAAATTAGCGATTAATATAATCCTAATTACAATTCAATTATAAAACCTAATTAAAAACGATATATGATTGATATGGCTCACTTCTGCCACAATCGTTAAAAGAATAGATTTGAATAGGAATAGTATCCAAATAAAAGGTCGTGTCTTTAAGCAGGTACAGATACTCCTCATTTTTTACAATATCTTCAGGATAATTTCCCTTAGGGTTTATAAAATAGTGAGGAGTAGAAAAACTGTAAAGTATCTCTTCATTTGTAGTCCCTTCTTCCTGCTCTTTTCCAATATAAATTCTGATTTCATCTGAAGGGGAATGAACCACTGTGTTACCGAAAGATCCAAATTCAAAAGCGTCATTAATTTTGGGAGGAAGTTGACAATAACTTTCTGCTTTTCCGCAGCTAGCGCAGATAATTGCAACTAATATTACCCATGAAAAATTCCTTGTGGTTTTCATATTTTCAATTTTGTAACAAATAACCAAAAATATATTCCCTATTGATATAGGTCATATGACCTATATACTTGCAACAAGCGCTTGATTACATTTGATAAAAACAAACAAATGAGAATTCTGACATTCATATTTCTTTACACAATTGGGTTGAACGTTATTGCACAAGAGGACGTTTTTATGCAAAATGGATACATTGGGTATACGTATAAAACGCCAAATTTCAGGAAAGATATGCAAGCCTTGGACATATGGAAAGGTTTTGAATTTACCTTTAAAGACCTTTCATTTTCATTACACACAGGCTCTTTAAGAAACACTACAGTTGATAGCACCTATGGAAGCCCGTCAGGCAAAATATTTAATGTTGGTTATCGCGTAGGTTATGGACTTAATGCTGGCGGAAGTTCCTTTTTTTCGGCAGGGATCAAACCATTTATCCAATTAGGAGGATCATTAGCAACGGTGCCTAACAAAATGACTTCAAGTTCACCGGCTTCAATTGGTTTAGTTTTTTCACCAGGACTTCAATTAAGGTTTTCTCATGTTTATTTAGTCGCAAAATATGATGCAGGATTGTATTTGGGGACAACACCTTGGGCTGGAAATAATCAGCACAATGCAGTTAAAGGATATTTAGGTGGGTTAAGCTTTACTGTGGGGATAGAGAATGCATTTGATTTATTGGCTCCAACTATGTTTACATTTTCAGGTTTAAGAAAAACCAAAGAAACTTACCGTAATGTTAAGGAAGGATTAGAAACGATTAATGGTGAACTTTATCGGGTAACGACTACTACAGAAACCACTGTAACAAATTATACTCCTGGCGAAATTGTACTTGGTGGAATGGCACCGTTTTGGGGAGTTGGACCAACATATTCATTTCATTCATTGCAAAAGCGACAAGCTCCAACTGAAATGAGGGGAGTTAATCTAGGTGTTCGGTTTAATTATTTTATGATTGATGGTTTTTATGAGCAAGGTAAAATTGGTTTGAAGGATCAGGTTGGAAGAGAGGACATTCTATTGACTTTTCCACACCTGAGAAACTATGATTTTTCTGCGCAAAGAGATGCTGTTCATTATGGCGGAAGAATAGGATTTAACCTTTCAAAGATGCTTAAGTTAGAAAGCTTTGATATGTCTGACAGTGATGGGAAGTTGAGTGCATGGTTGGTGCCTTTTACACGTTTTTCAGTTTTTTATACTATGGGAATTACAAAGTTTGGCGGAGGATTAGATTATACTTTTGATAATGCTGAAAGTATGCTAACGGCCTATCAAAGCTTCAACGAAATTGTTCCTGATGCAAGTAATAATGCCAGCTATTTGCCAGATGAATCTATTTATCAAGGTGCAGGAATTAGTTTTGAGTTAGGTGCAGCGTTTCTTAATTATACATGGTATCGTTATAAAGATGCCGCCGTTGCTAACCATACGCAATTAACAGTTGGTGCTAATATTCCAATAGGAAGAATTGTAAATAGAATGCGAACAAACCTAATCTATCAAAGAACTCGGCGTCAGGCAAGAAAGTAGCCTTAATTATTCTTGTTGTTCGCTGTATGGTTATAAACTAACCTTGGATGTATCTGAGTCAATTTTTTTGGTTTGATTAATTCTGCAACTTCTTTTTCTCTCCACTTGTGAGTGTCTATATCCTCTGACCAAATCTCGTTATCTATATTACAATTTATGCGCTGTGTAAATTGTTGGTCACCGTTTTTTTTCTCCAATGTGCAATATAAATTGCTCCAAGAATTGTTGGTAGTAACCAACCAATAATACTTCCAATTCCTAATCCAGCAACTATAAAAGCAGTAACTGAGGCAATTAATGCTCCAACCATTTTACTAATGTGAGCCATTAACAAACGGTTACCTGCCGTTTTTATGTTTTTATAAAAACGAAAGTCATTAATAGCCAGAAAAAAACCAATACTACCAAAAATCAGATACAATATGCCAATTGATAGGTTGTTTAAGAGGCTATAAACTCCAATTGTGATCATTATTATAGAAAATGAAAGCATGGCACTAGAAACTACTTTGTCAACCCATTGAGCTTGCTGTGTAGTGATAAATTTTAAAGCTCTATTCCCTGTCAAGACGAGATAAATTGTAAATATTCCAATCAAAAATAAAAATAGATTTTCATGATTTGGCATCCAGGCTACTGGCATTGAAACAAGTGAACTGATGATCATACCAATTGAGAATAGTTTTCCCATTCTTTTATGTGCTAAACTTCCTTTTTTAACAATTACACTACCAATTCCAGTAATTAATCCTACACCGCCAAAAAAAGCGTGAATATAAATTAAGATTTTAATCGTTTCTTCCATTTGTTTTAAATTGAGTTGACGATTCAAAAATCAGTTTATAATATTGTTTTCAAAAATTTAAACTACTGGATTGTTGTTTTTTAAGGATGAGTTGAAAAACAGATTAATTTTCCTTTGCTATAAGTTGTATTAATTCCTCAATTTTTGATTGAATTAACTTATTGGAAGGATCAATGGCTAATGCCTTTTGGTAAGTTTCTAAACTAGCATGTAAATTATTGGTTTGAAAATAGGCATCTGCAAATTCTGTTAGCATAATTACATCCGTGTTGTATAATGCCGCACATAATTGATAAGCTTTAATTGCCTCTGCCCAATTTTTTTGAAAGTGATTGGCATGACCGATCCAACGAAATGCCTCAACAGGAGGGTTAAAGTTGTAATTAACTTTATTTGAGAAGGATTGAAAATGCTTTTGAGCATCTTCAACGGTAATTGTATCGGTGGGTGAAATATATCCAATAGAAAACCCTTTGTAGAGACTGGAAAGGCCATCAATTAAACTGGGTAATCGTACCGTGCCATGACTTTCATAATCGTAAACTTTTAGTTCTGAATTTATGTTGTTTTGCAGAAGAATTTCATGGAATTTTTTATGCATATCCACATTATATTGTTCTCTGTCCTTTCCACCATTTGCTGTGGATATAAATACATTTGCTTTTACACTTTTTGAAACCGTTTCAGTAAGATGCGTGACAGGATCAGCTTTGTTATACCATATACTTGGGTCATATAACTGAAATGCGTTAAAAGGATTTTCTGTTGTAAGAATATATGCGCCAAAATAACCACTTAGAGAGTGTCCGATAAGCACATCAAACCCATTTGTAATGTGCAATGAATCGACAAAAGGAACTACCTCATTGGTGAGATATTCTAGAAATTTTAATCCTCCTTGAGTTTTTTCTTTATTGAAATAAAATGCAGCTGTTGAATCAGGTTCTCCGCTAGAATTGTATTCGGTGTTTGTAAAGGTTAAATCTTTAAACCTATGGTCATAATCTATATGAGGAATTCCAATGACGATATGTTTTGGAATTTTGTCATTTACGGCTAGTTCCTCCATTATTGCGAATGCAATATCAAATTGCCATTCAGCATCCAAAACATACATTGTTGGGTAGCTTTTGGTTGAGTCGTAATTAGCAGGAAGATTCACCCAAATCTCTCTAGTTTCATCCAGTACTTTTGAGTTGATTTTATATTTATTGTTAACTGATCTTGGATTTTGAGCAAAAGCCAAAGGAGTAATTTGAAATAATAAAATTAAAATAAATGTATTCTTCATAACTACTTGATCTTGCTTATTCAAAAATAGGATTTTCCATTTCTTAACCAAAGTCAATGAAAGCGAAATATTGCTGCAATATTTTTGTCCTAAAATTAAATTAATACGAAATGGAAATATTAAAAAACACCGCATTTGGATTGAGTGTCATTCTTTTAACCGCAACGAGTTATGCACAGTCTATTGGATTGAACTTTGAAACAGAGACTGCTGATTTAGAACTCTTTTCAACAGAAAAGACTCTTAATTATAATCAAATATTAGAAGTAAACACCTTAGAGATTAATGATCAGTTATTTGAATTTGAGGATAAAACAACCGACATATCTACAGCACTGGAAGAAGATGAAACCCAAATTAATATTGGAAATCACAATGGAGGTAAATTGCTGTTGTTAGATAATGATGAAAGGTTAATATCTCCTTTTTCTAACATAATTCAACCCAATATACATTTAGGATTAGCATCAGAAGAAAAAGAACCATTTTTTAGAAATAAGCGCAATGTTTATTCAAGTATGTGGGCGTTTGCTTCATTAAATTATTTGTATGCAGACCTTGTTGGATTGATGGATGCAAATGTTCTTTCTCAATATCAAAGTGGTGTGGTAAATGGAGTTGCAATAACGCCCAATTTTTTAACTGTGGCCGCGGGTTTTATGCAAATTCCTATTGCAAATGTTTTTTTACCTCATTTAATTAAAAATGATAAAGCATTGCGTTGGGTGCAAATTGCATCAGGCACCATTATGACATTGGTGCAATCAGGCACATTGTTTATGGGGAAACCAACGCCATATTATGCATTGTTTTCTGCCTTTGAAATAGCTGCAACTACTTTCATAACGATTGATGCTATTAAGTGGAAACCAAATTCTAACCAAAATAAAAGACGTTTATAATGAAGCATAAAAAAGAAGTATTAAGTGTATTATGGATCTTTGTAACATTAAATTATCTGTATTGTGATTTAATTGGGTTAATGGATTCCAGTATGTTAAAGCAATATTTGACTGGAAGCGTAGAAGGGCTTGAAATAAATGAGCATTTTTTGCTCTATGCAGGAATCTTAATGGAAATACCCATTATGATGGTTTTACTTTCAAGGATTTTGGCGAAAAAAGCAAATGTTTGGGCCAATGTTTTTGCTGGTAGTATAAAAACTTTAGCAATGGTGGCGACATTATTTGTGGGTAGTTTTACAAGTTATTATTTGTTTTTTGCAATTATTGAAATTGCTACAACAATTTTTATCGTAGGATATGCAATCCACTGGTTGAGGCAAAAGAATGATGAAATAGCTTAACTTTTTTCACTGAGTTTTTTTCTTATTCTACTTAATGATTCAGGTTTTACTCCAATATAAGTAGCAATATCGTATTGCGGAACGCGTTGAAAAATATCAGGTCTTGACTCTAGTAATTTTAAATAACGTTGCTCAGGTTTGTCAGTAATATAAGAAGCCATTAATTTCTGTTGTTCAAAAAAAACAGTTTCCATGATTTGACGCGAAGTAGTTTCAAAACGTGGGAACTGTTTAAACAGTTCCTGTGCCTTTTGTTCGTTGCCAATGACGACAGTAGTGTCTTCAACACACGTTAAAAAATAGTCTGATGGCGTTTCTTTTTCAAAGTTTTCTAATGACATTATCCATTGCTCTTCTGTATAAAAATTGGTGGTAATGTCATTGCCGTCAATTAGTTTATATTGTCTTACCAAACCATCTAAGACAAAAAATGTATCAGTATTGAATTGCCCTTCTTTAACCAAATAACTGCCTTTGGCTACTTTTTTAACAATCATGCTTTCAGTGAGTACCGCAGTTTCTTCAGGTGTTAAACTGGTTATTTTTAAGAAGTAATTTATTAGCTTATTGTTCATTTATAGTTGTATTGTGCGCTAATTATTATCGAAGTAAAATCAGCAAAATGGTAATAATTGCAGGTAATGCTTGAACAAAAAATATTTTCTTTTCAGCAGTTAACGCACCATAAATTCCTGCTATAGAAACGCATGTCAAAAAGAATAGAGATACATTGGTGTTCCACTCTGCATTGCTTATGAAAAATGTCCAAATTAATCCTGCAGCCAAAAAACCGTTATATAAACCAAGGTTTGCTGCTAATTCTTTTGTTTGTCCAAATAAACTATCTGGAAAACTTGTAAACACTTTTTTTCCTCTCGATTCCCAAGCAAACATTTCGAAAAACAAGATATAACAATGAATAAATGCAACAAGGCCAATCAATATTTTTATAGTTAAATCCATTTTTATAGTGTATTATGTTTTGCTAAATTATTCGGGTTGCAAGGTAATACTATTAGGTGAATCGCCACTTATTGCTTTGATCTTTATTGATTATGTACGGGGCACAAAATACCAAAATTCTGTTCCTCCAATGGGAATGTAAATCATACATAAAAATGAACACTTGTTTTTTTTATTGGGTCCGCCGCAATCCAATGAAAAAATGTAATAACCAGAATATTCCGTCCAACAGAAAAATTCCTCTTGCGCATATTGTGGATACAATTTCCTTAATGCCTCCCATGCCATTTTGGGTGAAATAACCGGTTTGTTATTTGTCCTTGTCATAGAAGGGAAATAGTTGATGCTATCCTCTACAACATCAACAAGCATACATTGCAATTGCTTTTTTTGAGATGAATTTTCATCTACACCTTCGCAATTCACCTTTTTTAAATCGTTAAAAGTTAGGCTATCAGTTTTTTGTGCCAATAGAGTAGAGGGGGAAATAAGGACAATCAATAAAATGTAAAAGTATTTAATCATCTGTTTAAATTTACTTGTAGTTTCCAAGAATACAGTTTCCTTTTTTATCAATGAAAAACTCTTCTTCATCTATTCTTACTTTAGATACTCCTCCAGAAAAGCCTGCCTCTAATGCGTTATTTGGAAAAGGAACAATTTTATCAAATTTATAATCAATAACAAGTTTTCCAGTTGTATCAATAAACCCAAATTTGTCTCCTTTTTGCACGGCCGCGTACCCTTCATAAAAATTATAGGCTTGGTCAAATTGGTATGATATAATAAGTGCCCCATTTTTATTAATGAAGCCAGTTAAACCATCAGCGTTATTTTCTCGAACTTGAGCATAATTATTTACAAAATCACAAGCCCAACCAAATTGCATTTCTATCACTACTTGGTTTGATTTATTTATGAATCCCCATTTGTCAAAATCGCCATTTTTCATAGTGCAATATGCCGCTAAACCTTCAGAAAAACTGCTCAAATAATCATATTGTGGAGCTATTATTACTGTTCCGGATTTATCAATTGCTCCCCATTTACCGTGACTTTCAAATGTTGCTAAACCATTATTCATATCCGTAGCATTATCGTACCATGGTGTTATTAACTTTCCTTGTAAATTGATGAATGCTCTTTTTTCAGAATATTTATCCTCTACCCAACATAACTCATCAATGAAATTTCCGATTATAATAAAATCGAAATTAGTGATCATTTTATAAGTTAGACTTTCAGGATCAATTTTTGCAAGTCCCCAATAATCATCAGATCTAATCCATATTACATTTTTGTACGGATCTGTAAGACCATCTGCTTCAATAATATGCTTACCCTCTGTGTTTATTAAGCACCATTTTTTATCCGCATTTTTCAATTTAACTGTTGCAAAACCATTTTTAAAATCAGTTGCAAAACTGAATGTTTCGTCTATTACCATCTGTCCAGAAGTGTCCGCATAATTACAATCAAATGTATAGCCATTTTCTTGTTCATACCTCTTAGAAACAATTGTCAAGTCGTCATAGAAATAATTAAGAGGATTATAAGTGTTGTCTGCATATTTATAAAATGGAAACGATTCAAAAACGACTCCATTATTTTTTACATAGTGAGCCTTGTTCTGATAAAAAAGTGTTGAAATATTATTGGGGAAATATGCTGAATTTAGAATGGGTTCAAATGTTAATGAATCGGATAATGATTCGTTTAAAATTTCTTGTTTTGTTGCTTCATCTATTTCATGACTTTCTCCACAACTTACAGTGTTGACTGTAAGAATAAGGATGATATTTATGAGGATAAATTTATTCATTTAAAGCCTTTGGTTTACGAATTTTCATAGGTTCACTACTTTTTTAAGATGAGGTGCTACACGTTCTTTGAGAATCGAAATTAATTCGTCTTGATAGTATTTATAGATGTCAGGAATGTCAAGCACGACAATTTTATTGTGGTATTTTTCTTGCGTATGGTTGTTAATGATAGACGCATGTTTGGTTTCCATTACTAATATTGTATCTGCCCAAATAACCAATTCTTCAGTTATGGGGTTCGTTCCTTCCTTGGCGCAAATCTTTAAATTGGTTCCAGCAGATTGAAAGATATATTCATCAGTAATAGAGGAGAAATAATTCTCTCCTGTTTTGGATCGTTGCAGGTTTGCTGAACATACAAAAAGTACCTTTATTCTATTATCGTTTTTTTCAGACATTTCATTTCTTCATTTGAGAGATAGCTTCAGTTGTTGATGAAACAAAGTTTATTTGTTTCCCTTTGTTACTTTCATAAATAAAGTCTTTTAAACTCTTACTGGTAAATTGAGCGAAGTCTCCAACAATGGTTAAACGGACACGATAAGTAGAGAATTTTTGAAGAATTTCACCTGCCATTCCGCTTTTAAGGTTAAAAAAATCAGCAATAATGTTTTTTTCGTGAATTATAATGGCATCAAAATCTTGGTAATATAGGTCTCCCAATAAGTCTAAGCCATCTTCACTTTTATTAATGACAATATCATCCGAAATCATTTCGGCAATTTTGAGTTTGTCACTGTCATGGGTTTCAATTGTCATTTTTACAAGTTACATTTTTCTGTTATTATATCGCTAAACGGGAGCTGTTATCTTGGGAATGAAAATGTGATGGTAAATAATTGTATTAAAGGTTGAAGGCTTAGTGAGACGATCCACTTTTAAAAGCGTTTATGATGTTTTACATGGTTGCACGATTCATTATTCTGTCCGCTATTTTTGGACTAATTCTGTTTATTAATCGCAGTAATTTTACTTTATGAATATTTATTTCGTATTTATTTTTTTGATACGCTTTTATAAATTCGTTAACCAATCTTTGTGGTGAGATTTTTCCTTTTCCTCTCCCTTTAGTCATTTCAGTGTCAACCAAAGGTGGGATAATTTCAAACACCTTTACTTTGTTTAATTGATATCGTAATGATTTTGAGAAAATGTGAATTGCTGCTTTTGTGCCGCAATAGACTGCTGCTTTTGTTTTAGGAACCAATGCTAAACCAGAAGAAACATTGACAATAGCTGAGTTAGAATTTATCTGCAATAGAGGAAGCAATAGTGCAATAAGTTTTATTGGAGAAACTAGATTTGTGTTTATTTCATGTTCAATTTTTTGTAGTGCGTAGGTTTCATTTAATAGCGTTTGGTCGTATTGAATTCCAGCATTGTTTATTAAAACATTTAAATCGTTATGTTCCTTTTTTATAAAAGCTACAAGTCGATCTAACTCCGACTGTAAAGAAATGTCACATTTAAAAGGGATGATTCGTGAGTCGAATTTAGCAAGTTCATTTAATCTGTTTTCGTTTCGGCCAACTGCAATTACTTGGTTATTTAATTGGCAAAACCTTTTTGTTAGTTCTTTGCCAATTCCTGAAGTTGCTCCAGTAATTAAAATCTTGTTGTTGTTTAATATCATATGCGTTGTTTAAGACAAAATTCACGAGAATAAAATCCGAAACCATTTACATATGTAAAGATTTTACTTTTTAGCTCTAATGCGGCTCAGTTGGGTAGGTGTAATCCCTAAATAGGAAGCAATGTGGTATTGGTTAATTTGATTTTCCAAATTAGGGTGTTCATTTTTAAAGATTTTGTAGCGCTCTGTTGCTGCTAGTGTTACAAGTTCAATTTCTCTTTTTTCTTTTAGAGCAAATTTACGTTCAGCTATGACTCTAGCAAGGCTTTCAAACTTTGGATATTTTTTGTACAGTGAACTCAATTCTCTAAAATCAGCTACAAATAGTGTACAGTCTGTTAAACATTCGATATTAATTAGATTTTTTTGTTCTGTTGTGATTGACGAGTATGCCGCAACAAAATTTGAAGCCGTAAAAAATGTTTTATTGTATTCGTTTCCTGATTTATTGCGAAAAAAGGCACGCATTATTCCATTCGAAATAAAAGCCAATTTTGACGAAAATTCACCCTCAATTGCAAAATAATCTTTCTTTTTGAGGTGTATTTCAGAAAATAACGCAATAAATGCAGTCATTTCACTTTCTGTAAAGGGAACTAATTTTTCAACATATATTTTCAGCTCATTCATTTTTATCAAAGAATTTACTTAGGGGTTTTATGGGCAATTTTTTTCTTTTATGCATTTCGTATTACACACATATATGTCCAAATTATAAAAAGTATTTGTAATGGAATTCTAAACCACAAATATGTTATTCCTTTTCCATCCAAAGTTCCTGTTTGGTAGTTTAAATTGTTCATGGCTGCATAAACATTTGCTGGTAACATTAATGCCAAAAAAACAATAAGTCCCCAGCCTGATAAATATTGCAATTTAGGGACTAATAAACCTATTGCAAGTAGTATTTCAATTATTCCGGTTAGGTAGACAAAACTTTCTTTAGCTGGAATAAAACTAGGAATCATCATAGACATTCCCTTTGTAAAAACAAAGTGTCCAATAGCTGTAAATAAAAGCATAATTGCCATTGCAATTCTTGCTGATAGCTCAATATCATATTCCTTTTTGATTATTTTAATTAGGAAAACGGATATGGTAAAACTGAATAAGAGAACGATTAATGGTTTCATATTTTCTGAATTTTAGAAGTACAAAACTCAGAAATTAACCATGTATAAACAATGAACCTAGGTTAAGTAATTCGTTTCCTAATTCTGCTCAATGCTTGTGGGGTGACTCCAATATATGAGGCAATATATTTTAGTGGGATTTGCTTTATTAGTTGAGGTCTTTGAGTAAACAGGTCTAAATACCTTTCTTCTGCTGTTTTGCTAAGTAGGGAGAGCTCTCGACTCGATTTTATCAGAAACATATTTTCAGCCATTTTTCGCCCAATAATATTTCCAGTACTTGTTTTATCATAAACTTCTTGCAAATCTTTTTTTGAGATTTTCCATAAGGTAACATCTGTTAATGCTTCAATTTGATAATGAGATGGCAGTTGCGTTAAAAAAGAATCATAGGCCGTAACGAATTGATTTTCGAATAAAAAACCAAAAGTTAAATCCTGTTCCTCTCCCGGAATATAATACCTTACTATTCCTTTTGAAATATAAGAGATGTGATTTTCAACTTCTCCAGCTTTTAATAATGTGGCGCGTTTTTTTAGGTTGACCTTTTGCAGATTAGAAGAAAAAAATTGCCAATCAGAATCACTCATTGGACTAATGTTTTCAAGAAACTTTCTGATTTCGTTCATTTGACCTTTTGTCGTTTGATTATCTAGTTTGTCTTTTTATGGCAGTAAGGTAATACAATTATGAATTTATAGTTATTAGGTCAACACTAGTTCTCTTGCCAATCATTTTTTTCTGGAAAGGTGATGATTTCAGCAAGTTAAAATTCATTATTAAACGCAAAAGTGGTTTGAGCATTCACCCAAACCACTTTTACGATTACACTTTTTGCAAGTTGGAATTAATTTAACTCTTTCAATAAAGTGTAGGCTGCTAATTTACCTAGTTCGTTAGATGCTAAAGGGCTTGCTCCAGTAATGAGTTTTCTATCTAAGCAAACGGTTTTATCCGACTTTTTGTTCACGATATTAGCACCAAGACTTTTTAGTTTCTCGCTAAGTCCAAAGGGCATTTTTCCTGGTAAATAACCAATCATTGGGGTTTTTTCATCTACTGAATCAGGAAATACAGCCATTTTGTATCCTTCGTAAAGAAACTTTTGGTTGTTTAACGTTGTTGATAAAAATGAACCTGGTCCATGGCAAAGGCTAATCGTAAATAAATCATTTTCATGCGCCCAATTTAATGTTTTTCCAACATTTTTATCCTCTGGAATACCCAACATTGATCCGTGTCCGCCAGGTACAAATACTGCAGCATATGAAGCAGGTTTATCCATGGAAGAAGCAACAAAGTCAGCCAAGTTTATTGGTTTTTTAAAGTTGGATTTGAAGTGATTATAAATGGCTTTTACATTCTCGTCTTTTTCTGGAAAAGCCCACATTTCAAAAACAACAGGCTTTCCAGTTGGCGTAGCAATTTCAAAATCAAAACCAGCATTTTTAAGATGTAACATTGGCAATAATGCTTCTACCGGATGGTTACCCGTTGAAAACAACTTACCATTTTTCATTTTTAGGTTTTTTTGCTCCGTAAAAATTACCAATATCTTCGATTTGTCTCCTTTGTATTTTTCGTAGGTTATGTTTTCAAAATCAGTTTTGTCAACTGTTCCTAATTTAATGGCCATTTTTGATGGGCTGTATGAACCATCTGACTCTAATTTTGGTGCAAGGCCGAATAATTTTTTAAACATCTTAGATTATTTTATTGTTGTGACTAATTCATTCATTGGTTTGCGCACTTTAACTAGGTTTGCTAACCAATCTTTTTCGGTATCTCTATAACCAATGGGTAAAAGCAATGTGCTACGTAGACCTTTTTCTCTTAATTCTAAAATTTTATCCAATGCATTTGTGTCAAACCCTTCCATAGGTGTAGAGTCTACCCCTTCAAAAGCGGCTTGTGTAATAGCGGACATAAAGGCAATATAAGTTTGTCGAGCAGCATGCTCAAAATTGGCTTCTGCATCACGCTGCGGATAGTTGGTTAATAACATTTGACGATAGTTTTCCCAACCTTCATTTTTAAAGCCACGAATTTCATTGGTTAAGTCAAACATATGGTTTATTCGATCTTCGGTGTAGTTGTCCCAGGCGGCAAAAACTAAAAGGTGAGAACAATCAGTAACTTGAGGTTGGTTCCAAGCAACTTCTTTTATTGATGCTTTGACTTCACTGTTTGTAATAACAAAAACTTCGAAGGGTTGTAAACCACTAGAAGTTGGAGCCAGTCTAATGGCTTCTAAAATGTTATCTATTTTTTCTTCTGAAACTACGTTGCCATTCATGGCTTTTGTTGCGTAGCGTTCATTTAATTTATCTAAAAAACTCATTGTACTATTTTTAATTATAGCACAAATTTAGATGGTCGTCACCGTATAAAAATTACCCTATGGTAAGAAAGTTATTTTCTTACTTTTTCTACTCTAATGCGGCTCAGGCTTTGTTGGGTAATTCCTAAATATGATGCAATATGGTAGTTTGGAGTGTATTGTTCAATATCAGGATATTGTTCTAAAAATAGATCATATCGCTCAGCAGCAGTTAACTGCAATTGATTTAAAATTCTTTTATGCAAACTAACGACATGGCGCTCTAGATTTTTGCGTTGGAAAGGTTCAAATTCTGGAAATAGCGAGTGTATTTTATCTAATTCTTTGGCATTAAATTCAATAATATTCGAGTCCATAATGCACTCAACCGTTAGTGTTGCAAGTTCATTATTGTAAATGGCAATAAAATCACTAATCCACCAATCTTTAATAGCAAATTGTAACGTATGTTCTTTTCCATTTTGATCGATACAGTAAGATCTTAAGCAACCGTTGGTCACAAAAAATGTTTTCTTAACAGATTGACCCTGACGAATAAGCACTTCTCCTTTAGAAACTGCTCTTTCTTTAGCAATGGAAAAAAGGTGTTCTTCGGCTGCAGGGCTTAGCGTTATGCTGTTTTTTATTTTAGTGATTAGTTCTTTCAAGTTTTCAATGCTTGTATTAGTTAATTGGGCGTTTTAGTCTTCTCCTACAAAAACTACGATTACCATTTTCTTAAAATCAGTAATCAAAATTCCCAAATCAAAGGTATGATTAGTAATTGAATTCCAACTTGCTGATTGTCCCCAAAGGTTTGATGAAGTATTGGATAGACAAATAGAATCATGCGGGATAAACTTCTCTAAGATTGTTGAGGTATATTTTTTAGCATTCGTTTCTGTATCATTTTCACAAGATGTGTAAGCTAAATCAAATCTAAATCCATTTTCAATTAAAAACTTGGCTTTATTATAAGATATTGCTTCCCAGTTTTCTCTTCCTTCTATTAGTTCATTCTTCTTTGATATATCACTTAGTACGTTTAATACATAGTTTATACCTTTTTCGTACTGATCATGAGAAAAAACATCCACTTCAAAATATTGCCAAGCCGTGCCTAATGGTTCTGATTGGGTTATTTTGTAATCGTAATTCATCATATGTTTATGCTAAATGTTGGGTAGGGTTTTGTTATAATAGGCTTTACTTTTTAGGATAGAATTTTTCACTTAGAATTTGCCAAATCTCTTTGTTTTCGTAATTCCAAGCCCATTCACTTGGGGTACAGCCATTTTCATTGTTGGGCTCTATTTCATCATCTGTGTATTCTAATAACTTTATCATCACTTCTTTTCTGTTCATTCTTGCCGCTTCATGCAAGGCCGTTGTATAGTATTCATCCCCATCAATTACTACCTCCGCTCCATTTTCAAGCAGTAAAGTTATAATTTCAAGATTACCAATTCCTGCGGCTTCTGCCAATGATAAAGTAAGGCTCCATTTAAAACGCCTTGGTTTAATTTTTACCTTGTTTTTTAAAATCAGTTTTACGGTTTCCAAATGTTGGCGATCACTGGCAGCTATTAAGCCATTTGCTAAGCCTTTGCTAAAGCCTTTCAAAAATGATGGTATATTTAAAAAATGGTTAATAATCTGATTATGACCTTCTTCACAAGCAAAAGTTATTATTCTGCTAATATTATCACCTTTTTTATAGAGCGTTTTTACTTTACTCAAATTACCTTCTCGGGCATAACTTTCTATTAACCAACTTGGCGAAGTTTTTACTTTTTGATACAATTCTTTAATAAAACTAGCAACTTGAGCCTCTAGTTTTGGGTTTGTTGATTCTATTTTTAGTTCATAATATGAGCCATGCCAATTAAGACCTATACTTTCTGCACTCTTTCTATTGTAAAAATAAAGCCAATCGCATAAACCATCCCTTTCAGGCTCAATATTAGAATCTAAATTATCTCCTTCACCGTCCTTTATTATAAAGCTTGCCAAATGGTCAAAAACACAAGTGTCTAGCCGGAATGGTTCAAAGTTTAGTTTCATTTAAAATCTTCTATTTATCTTGAATCAAATGTAACTATTAATAGTTTCGTTTGGAAGCAATACTCTGTACTTATTGTTTTGTGACGAACATATAAAAATGTCCAACCATTAATGAAATAATTACGTTAGAATATGTGTATGAAGGGGTTTTTGATTACATCTTTTTTGGTTTGTGCGTGTTCATTGTTTGGGCAAGTAAACCTAGTACCTAACCCTAGTTTTGAAGAATATACTGGTTGTCCAATGGAGCTGGTTCAATTGGACAGTGCAGATTTATGGAGTCCAGCTCATGGTACGGTTGATTATTATAATTCTTGCAATAATGTACTTGGAACAGGTTATGTTGGTGTTCCAAATAATTTATTTGGTTATTTGAACGCGCATACAGGAGTTGCCTATGCTGGATTTGTAGCATATGTGAATCCAGTAAGTAATGATAGAGAGTATATGCAAACGCTTTTGTTAGATTCTTTAAAGGAGGGAGTAGAATACGAGATTTCAATGTATTTGAGCATTCCTAAACATAAAGAATCAAATCCGGTTGGCCCAGTTGGGGTCTATTTCACATCTGACACGGTTGACGTTTCATATTCTGGTAGTAACTACTCATTGTGCTGTGCAGCAGATGTGAGTTTTGACACCGTTCCATCTGTACATGGTACTTGGTTAAGAGTGTCTGCTAATTACGTGGCAGAAGGGGGAGAAAGATTGATGATTATTGGCAATTTTGAAAGGAATGAGGATTGCGTTTATATAGACAATCCTGATTTATCAGAGTCCTGTTATTATTTGGTGGATGATGTTTCTGTTATACCAGTTGAAGATCCAGAGAGCGAGATTATTAATGAGTTGATGATAGAGATAGAAATGCCAAATGTATTTACTCCAAATAATGATTTGGTAAATGATGTTTTCAAACCTGTTAAAATGAAAAATATTGCTAACTCAAGCCTTGTTATTATGAATAGGTGGGGGCAAAAAATGTTTGAAACGGATGATTTGAATTCAGGTTGGGATGGAACTTACAATAACAATGACTGTTCAGACGGCACTTATTTCTGGAAAATTGAATATGTTGATGTAAATGGCGCCCAACAAGGCAAACACGGTATGGTGCAGTTGGTGCGGTGATGGTTGAAAAAGACTATTTTGGTTTATCAGTTTCTAAGTTTTTTAATGCCAATTTAAAATAATCAATGGCTTTATCTGTGCCTTTTACTCGTGCAGTAATTCTTGCGTTTTTCCAGATTGATTTGTTATTTGGGAGCATTGCATCTAATCGATACTCATTAATTTCAGAACTTGAAAATATGACAAGCCAATCAGAGGAAGTGTCCTCGTTTTTAAGAATTACCAATCTTGAATGAGATGTTAGGGCATAAAATGTTTTGTCTGGAAATTCTTCATTCAATTTATTTATCAAATTGAGCATGCTGTCCTTTGTGATTTTCCACTCTTCACTTTGCTCAACAAGAAATTCATAGAATTCTTCTAGAGATTGCGAACTTTGATATTTGCTTCTAATTACTGGCATGTAATAATGTCTGACTAAATGTAATCTTTTAGAGGGTTAAAATGAATATTAATGCCGAAAACTAAGTTTTCCAAGTGTATAGAAGAATGTTTCATAAACCAAAAATTTCAATTTTGGAATAGTGCTTTGATACATTGATGTTTTTGTAGGAGAAGATTCGCATTCAATATTAGCAGCGGTTGCGAGTTCCATTGATCGTTTCATGTGAAGAGGATCGCTCACGATTAAAGCCGAGGAAAAATTAAGAGAATCCATTATGAATTTTGCCTCCGTTAAGTTTTCGTGGGTATAGCGTGATTTCTCCTCAATAATTATGTCATCTTGAAGAACTCCTTGTTGGGCGGCATAATTTTTGGCTACTTTACTATCCGAAACATCTTGATTCTCTCCTATGCCTCCAGTAAATATTAATTTTTTCACCAAGCCCTTTTTGTAAAGGTAAATGCCTTGGTTAACCCTTTCTTTAAAAACAGGAGAGAGCGTGCCATTATTTGTTCCGGCGCCAAGTACAATTGCTACGTCACTTTTTTTCTCAGAATACTCCAAGGAATAATCCCATATGCTTATTGCATTTATCGTCATGAAAAACAATAGCGCAACTCCTGTATATTTAATGTATTTTTTGAGCTTTTTCATAGCCCAAACTTAACATCCAGAAAAGGATTAAGTTTCTTCTGAATTAAGAATAAAAAGCCTGTTTTATCATTCGCTTCGTTCTCTTTTTTATTCGTATCTTAATCTCTTTCAATGATCTGGCTTTCGTCTTTGATTTTATTCCAATTAAGTGGTTTTGTTAATATGGAATTTTGCTGCCAAAGTGAATCTTCCTCAAAGCATACCCTTTCACATTTACTGCCATTGGTTAAAAATAACTGACCATCTAATGACAAGTAGAAGAAATTACCAACCTCTTTTGTTTCATCAATTTTAGCCTTTCCGTTTGCGTTGAATTCGGTGAAATAAGTGAATGATTCATTGGGATTTAAAAATTCTAAACTATCATTCTTAAAATCTGAGATCAATTGGGTCATTTTTAAATCATCAAGCTCATCTGGTATAATGCGTATTTCATCAATGAGGCTTCTTTCAGGTGTGTAGAGGTTTCCCCATTGATTTGGATAAATGATCTTCCATTTATCTTTTAAATCTATGCCAATTACTTTATTAGAAGTGTTTTTTATTTCAACCTTAATGTAAAAATAATCTGGATTTGGTCCCTCATAGAATGTGTTTTCTACCTGAAGATTACAGAGTTCACCTTCGTAATGAATTAGACTAGATTCAATAGTGTTGCTTGTGTTTTGAGTTATTGTATTGGTTTTATTTTCATTAGATTGCGCAGAAGTGCATGATATTATTGTGGCAAGAACCAGCATTACAATTAATTGGGTTTTTAGTCTCATTTCGCGAAAGGTTAAACTTTTATTATTGTAAGATACGAAATAGGAATAAAACTCTGATTTGACACCACTTTCTTTGTGTAAGGACTTTTAGTCAATCAGTTATGTTGAAATGAGATTTTGTTTTGCTAGGCTGTAATAACTTAATTACAGCCTAGCTCAAATTAATGGTGCGTCCTAGCGGTTGGTGGTTGTCTCAATGAATCCAATTTTAGCCTTTGAAACCAACTTTTATGTGAGACCCATCACAATATGGTTTGTTTTGAGAAGCCCCACATCTGCAAAAAGCAGTTCGTTGCTCTTTCGTTTCAACTCCACCATCTTTGTTGGTTAAATTAAATGAACCATAAACCAATAACGGTCCATCCTCCAGAATTTTTGCTTTCACTTCTGTTGAATCTTCTCCAGCCATATCATCATAAAAATAGCTTAACGCGGCAGAAGGGCATAAATCTATTTGTTTCATTAGTTCTTCAACAGAAGCCTTGTCGATATTAACCCATGGTCGCTCATTTGGCTTGTAAAC
This sequence comes from uncultured Crocinitomix sp., assembly GCA_937136425.1. Lineage (GTDB taxonomy): Bacteria > Bacteroidota > Bacteroidia > Flavobacteriales_D > Crocinitomicaceae > Crocinitomix. Next base: position 88,505 of record CAKZON010000020.1, on the reverse strand, counting down.
TTGTGGGAGTGCTTTTGTGCACTCACCAGCATGAATACATTTTGCTGGTTTCCAAAAAACGGTGAGTTTTCCATTAACATATTGCTTTATTATTTCTTTGTCTTTCATTTCTGTGAGTTAAATTATTTAGCGTTTTCGTTAGCATTTATTTTTCTGTAGAATACATAAGATATGATTAGCAATACAAGTGGAAGAATTGGGCCATAAAATCCGCCATCACCGGCGTTGAGGTGTGCTATAGTTGCCATAGATAAATCCAATCCAAATCCTAAATAGGCCAAGTTTTTAATAAGAGGATTCTTAATGAGCCAAATTGCCAATACACCTAATATTTTTGCAATTGCTAGCGGATAAATTATTGCTGTAGGCACACCTAAACTGGTGAACATTTCAGCTGCCATGTCATATTTAACGAAATATGTAATTGCTCCGGCTATTAATATTAAACTAAATATTGCAGTAACGATTCTGTAAATTATTAAATCTCTTTTTTTCATTTCTATTTTTTTTAATGATTTATTTGGCAAATGTAGATCGAATGGTTTACTTTAGCGAGTAACTATATAAAATATATCAGTATACAAAAGTATATCACTATGGAAACAAAGGAAAGTACAGAAATTAAAGCTCCGCTTAAAGAGCATTTTGGTAATTATATGGTTCCTGTGCGAGATGCATTGGAGATTTTTAGCGGTAAATGGAAAATTCCAATAATTACAGCACTCAACTTTTATGAATCTTGTGGATTCAAGGAATTAGAAAGAATTGTAGAAGGGATTACTCCCAAAATGTTGTCCAAAGAGTTAAAGTTTTTGGAAGAGAATTTGTTGATTACTAGAAAGGTTGAAGATACTCGGCCAGTAACTATAACGTATAGTATTACGGAATATGGAAAAACGTGCAGATCTGTGATGAGTGAGCTTTATCGTTGGGGAACAGAGCACCGAAAAAAGGTGTTTAATATAGAAGGAGAAGCTTGGGAGAGTTGTTAGGAAACATGTTTAAGCAATCCTTTTGTTAATAGCCATATTGCTAATACAACTTCTTGTAATACAAGTGGAATCGACATGACGCCATATTCAGGTGAAATTACTTCAATTAATTGAAATAAAATTAAGAAACTCGCCGTCATGACCATGATGTTTCCTAAAATTCCCCATGTTGAAAGCCACTTTGGAACCAATTTTTCTCTGTAAAGAATTGCATAAAACAATAAGTTTCCCAATCCTGTTGCTAAAATTACACCAAGGTGGTTAGTTAAGTCGCGAAATAACCGCAAAGCATCTCCTGCAGCTTCATAAACCCCAATTTGGGAAGAATTCGCAATCGAATATTCTTGACTAAGTAGTACGAATATGGGAAGCAGTATTATTCCAATTAATTGAAAAGTAGCAGCTACAAATCGAAACCCAACAAACCCAATAGACAATGTTGTGTTATACTGCTTGATTATTGGATAAAGAAGAAGCGAGAAGCCAACATAGATTGGAACTAAAAAGAATTGAAATATTGCTCCGTTTAAAACTTGGTTTTTATTTAGAGAAACAACTGCTAGAAATTGGTCATTTTCAACCGCCGGCACAACACTCAATATGCCTGTAATGATTCCAAGAAGGATTAATATGCCAGCAGTTCTTGAAATTTGTTTGTGCGTATACTTCATGTTTCCAAAAGTATAGCGCTCAATCATCAATTCAATTGACTTAAGTTAGGTAATGATTTTTTTGTCAACTATTCTTTTTCTTATTCGGCTTAATGATTCTGGTTTAATCCCTAAATAACTTGCTATTTGGTTTAAAGGCGCTATTCGAATCAAGTTAGGTCTTGAATTTAGTAAGTTTAAATAGCGTTCTTCTGGGGTTGAAGTTTTAAAATCGGTAAATGATTGTTGTTGTTGGGCTATTACTACTTCAGCAATTATTCTGGAGAGAGATTCTAGTTGAGGATATTTTTGAAAGGTTTCTTTTTCCAATTCAGGATTACCAACACTAACAACGGTGTCTTCTAAGCATTCTAAATAATAATCTGACGGAGTTGAGGTTCCATAACTTGCGGGTGTAACTGCTTGTTCGGTGGTGTAAAATTCTATTGTCTCTTCATCACCATCCTTTAAAAAGTAACTTCTTATACATCCGTTTAAAATGAAATAGCATTCTGTTGAAATACTACCTTCTTTGAGTAAGACAGTTCCTTTTTTAAAGGTTTTGATAAACATACTTTCAGTAATAGCATCCTCTATTTCCTTAGTAATTACGGTATATTTTGAAAGATATTTTAATATTTCATTTTCCACAATTCAATACATTTGAATATGTTTATTAATGTTCTAATTCTTATTGCTTAAGGAGTTTAACCTCAAAAGTATTGCCTATTAATATAAGATTTTCTAGGTCCAATTCAAGTAAGGCTAGCTTTGACCATTCCGCTTCTGTCAAATCATTAATTTGGTAAGGAATTGTTAGTTGGAATTTATAGAGCTTCATTTCAGGAGTTAAAAACCCAACTTTACCTTCAATACACGTGTTGGGTGCATTTAAACCATATGACTTAGGTTCTATCCAATCACAATAAGCGTCAAGTATTTCAGTTTTGTTGATGCTAAATCTTAGTTCAGCCCAAAAGTGTTGTTCTTTATCAGTCATTTTTTAACGTGCCGACAATTTTAATGCCGCTAAGGTTTTACTATCAAAACGTTTTTAATCATCATGCCATTTACAAGGACATTCCTCTCTAAGTCTACATATGAATCAAACTCTAAAGTATGATTTTTAAAATTTAAAGTTCCAGAAAAATTGGTTTCAAATGGATCATATCGCCAAGTATTTCTAATTAACCATGTCGTATTTTTTGAGTCTAGTTTAATTATATCAGAGTTGTCAAGAGGGCTTAATTGAACAATAATTATTTCATGCGAAGAACCGTCTTTAGTTTCACATTTTTTCTTTATTGATATCTCGAGGTAGGTCTTGTCGCCTTCTGCAAAATTATAATTAGAGCTACCTCCAGTTGAATCAATCCAATGGAGTTCTACATTTGAGTAATAATTAATGTTAGTATCAATGTCACAATAGCTGACAAAAGAAAAACCGTCAATAATATTGATAGAGTCTTTGATTTGACTATGAGTTGTAAAAACTAAAGATGTAAGGACAAATATGGATAGCAAGAATTTCATAAAAATCACTTTACTTAATTAAGTATCATAAATATAGGCGTTTATGTTGTTCTTGTTTAACGGGAACATTTACATTGTTGTGTTAACCTGCGTTTTCTACTTCTCGTTCATCAATTATTTGTTGAGCAATAACTTTGGCTTCGGTTGCAACGTTTTCATCCTGAACCATGCTGTGTAATTCTTCATTGCTCCTTTTTGAATATATTTCCTTGAGATGATCTTCTTTTGATGCTTCTGGAGGTGATTGAGGTTTTGCTCTTTTAGTTAAAGAGAATTTTAATTTTAAAAATTCAATCATAAAAATGATTAAGAATGACCCAAATCCAGATAAGATAATTGAAAATGTAGTGGAGTTTGTTTCGTTAAAATAAAATTGATTTAAAAGTAATGTTCCAATGACACCGCCACCAATTGCTAATAAAAAAGTGTTTTTTAGACCATTCAGATATAAAGGTTTCTGGCAGTTTTTGCAGCGAAATTCTTTACCAATTACTTTTTTAAGCAGATATTGGAATTGACTATTTTCAGAATCGCAGTTGGGGCAGTTGGTCATATTTTATTTTTCTTAATTTTTATCCCAAAACAACTCGTCAAAGGTTGGCTGTTTTTTATCGCCATTAACAACATCATTCACAATTTTACTTATATGCTTATTTATTTGATCATTAGGATTTATAGTTAAAGCCTTTTTAATTGATTCAACAGCTTCTTGATTTTTACCTGCTACTAACAAATTCAGTGCATGGTTGCCTAAAAGTGTATGATCATCAGGAGACCTTCTGATAGCTTCTTCAGAATATAGCAGTGCTTTGTCGAGATTTCTTAAATTAACTGCTTCAATAGCAGCTTCAGATGCCAAGGCTGGATTGCTACTTTCAATTTCCATGGCTTTTTCAAGCATTTCTAAGGCTTTTGAATGTTTTCTTAGGCGTTGTAGAGCTTTAGCCATTCCAAACATACTTTGCCAATGATCAGGACATTTAACTAATATTTGTTCGAATTCATCAATAGATTGTTGTAATTTTTTCTTCGTTATTATGTCTAATGATTTATGTTGGAATCCATCTAGGTATACCAGTTTTTCTTGTCGCGTGAATGCTTTGTTAAAAAGAGCTTCTAGTTCCGAAATTTCTTGAGGACTAAGTTCATCTTCCAGTTCTTTTAATTTCTCATATAATGTGCCGTTTAAAAGATCATTTATTTCTTCTTGAAGAAGTTCTTTAGGGTAATCTGAGTAAGGGTTTAATACCAGCGGAGCCCCTTTTGTAATTTCAAATAAATCCTGACCTTTAATAGAAACGGAAGGGACTTTCTTCTTTATAACTCCTTTATCATGAATTCGATTATGTGAACTAAAGATAGGTACGTGACCTGAGTCAAGCGCAAAAAAGTTTATGGAGATATTATTCTCGTCGCATTCTTCAGGATTAGAACCATCAGTTAGAACAATTAAATCGGCCCACAGCAATTTTGTGTAGAATGTTTCTAAAGCCTTGTTATTTGATCTAGCTTCTAATATTGACTGTTCTAATTCATTAGAAGGAAAGCCAATGTCCCTTTTTTTCTTCTTAAATATTCCAAACATTGTTTACATGTAATTACAGTGGTTTGATAAAGATAAATTTTAATTAATCAACACCAAAGATGTGTTTTATCCAATGCTTGCTTTCAACTTTGGGGTTGTTATTTTTTTTGAAGCTGCTCAAAAACGGCCTCCGTAACCTTTAGCTTCGCTTCTTCAAGTTCTAACTCAAGCTTTTTTGCAAACTCTTTAGAACAAATGTTAGTTTGAAGCATTGCTAGATTGTCCTCTATTAAAGCTAAAGTTCCAAATTCTGCTGAACTGATTCTATGTTTGTCCTTTTTATCTACACCTCTTTCATGCAACATTGCCTCACCACCACCATGCTTGTTATAAATAGCAAGTTTATCTAATCCAATTTTTTCCATGTAAGTTAAATTGTAGCCTTTGGGCAAATGATTGAGGTAGTGTTATCTAATTTATTCGTTCAATTTTTTTCATTGCTGATTGTATGTAGACAACGTTTGAGTAAATATAAGCATTTATGGTGTCGGCGCGTAGCACCTATATTTGCTTACTTGTTGTAGGTAGTTTTCAAGTCAACTTGAAATTAAAAGATCAATTCGCCTTTGGCGAATAATTAAAATAAATCAAATGAGTTTTGGATTAGATTAAATCGGCATCCTTTAATCATCACATTTTTCCTTAAGAATTTCTGTTATTTTGGATAAGCTTGTTTGCTCTAACTCGCAAGAAATATAATTTTTTGACTCCATTTTAAATTGATGAATTGCAAAGTATGGCATACCATCTTTGTAGGCAGCGACTATGGCAGTTGCATTTCCCCTTGGAAGAGATCTATATGCACCTTCATGAGCCTCGTAATCAAAATCTAAAAAAAAGTCGAACTTTCCATTTTTTCGTTGGTGACCAGGTATGTAAACATTACCATCATTAAACAGGAGTGAAGTATATACGTAGTCAAAATCTGAACCATTTTCTATCTCTAATATTACGCTTGAAGTTCGAAGCGTATTACTTCCCTTAGGGGTATAACCTAAAAATCTATTCAAACTAATCCAGCCAGATTCTTTGATTCTCAAGAGATAATTCGTTTGGAAAAAGTCATTATTATCTTTATTCCAATTTCTCCATACTACATCACGAACGAAATCACTGTAATCACCAAAATTAAATACGGCATTCGAATCTAGCCTAATATCTTCAACATATGAAAAATAAACATCAAAAGGTATAGTGTCATTATAATTCTGATAATACAGGGTGTCATGAATAAGGGTGTCTCCTACCTTCGTTGACTGATTAAAAATCCATTTTGTTCGTCGGATAGTTTCTTGTTCCGTGAGATCATCACGATTCAAATCTTCATCAGGAAAGTTTCTACTTGTTGTGCGGTATTTCACAATTCTATACCCCGCTGCACTCATTGCGCTGGCATTTTCTATAATCTTATTTTGGATCGGTTCCCATCTTATCAAGCTATCGCTATTGACCCCCTTACGAATACTTAGAAAATCTTCGTTAACTGAGTCAGTTGGCATTATTATTCCAATTCCTATGGAGGTATCAATGTCTAAGCTATGACCATTGGAAATTGCATTCACATATAGCATTTTTTCACATATTAATGGGTCAAGTTGTTGATAATTAATCGGAAATGATTCTATAGTTGTCAAATTCCCTAACACCCAATCTGAGTGCTCTGTTACCTCCTTTAATTCAATTAAGATGGTTTTACTGCTATCTTCTGAGGGGATTAAAAAGTTGTTTGCTAAAATTTTGATTTGTGTGCCTTTATCTCCAATCAGGAGTGTGTCTCGATTCGGATCAATTTCGAACACCTGACTTTCTATATTATTTTCATTGAAGACATTTTCAAAAAAATCCAATTTCGCTTTTTCTCTGTTTTGAGTTGAATTATTTTTTTCAACACAACCTGCAGTCATTAGGGTAGTTAGTATTATAAGAATAAATCGATTCATTTGATTGAGATTACCTACAACGTTTGAGTAAATGTAACCATTTTATGGTGCCATTACGAGGCAATTACATTTACTTTGTGTCAACACGCTTGATTTGGCAAGTCACGTCGCGGTCAATGTTTATATTGGCATTATGCTCTTTAGAGTAGTTTACTTGATAAGAGTAGGTTTGCAAACCTGTAATTCTCATTGGAGTTTCAAGAGCTGAAATTTCGTGCCCAATTCCTCGCTGTACAATAAAGCCGTTATTTTCAAATTCAATATTTCCGAAATAATTACCATCAGGATAATTCTGTTTATAAGTTATGTCAACTGGAATCCACCCATAATTAGCCATGTAAAAATCAGCCCAAACATGTAAGGTTCCATCTGGTCTAAATCCCATTAAATGACGTGCTGGTATATTTTTCATTCTCAGTAATGTTATAAATACACTACTCAAATTGCCACAATCTCCCATCCTATTTTTAAGTGTGAATTCTAAATTTTTAAAACCAGATAATGGTAGCCCGTATTTAAATGTTTTGGCTACATATAAGTAGCAATTTTCTACATAATCAAGTATGCCTGAACTATTGGCCCAAATTAATTCTGAGATATTAAAAAGTTGTTTTTGTTCAACATTTATAAAAGGCCGATTTGAACCTATATATTTTTCATAATTTGGATCACAATAGTCATATGGATAAACTGTATCAATAGCGTCAATATTAACAGAAATGTCTGCAATTTCAATTAAAAATTCATTTTGTAAAATAACCCTTTTTCCTAATTGAAGTTTTCTGCCTAGCTCCAAATAATAATGGATACAAGAGTCTCCAGCGCTGCCCAACTGAATGATTTTAGCCAGACTATCAATTTTGTTTCGGTAACATTTTTGATATTGGTTTGAACCTAAATGAGCTAAAAATAAAGCTGTTTTAGAAGTTCCTGGTCCCTTATGCACTACTGTTGTTTGAACATTAATTTGATAAGTACGAGGATTTGTTTTAGTTAGAATATCTTTGCCTAAAAGGAGTGAACTTATTATCAGTAAAAAGACAAGAATAAAACCCTTCATAATTTGAATGTATGAAAACTTGAAGTTATAAATATGATAATAACTTTAAAAGCTTACTTTATTGATTCAAATGGTTGAGCAATTCCATAAAAGAACTTCTTTAATGATCAGTTCTCACTAATTAAAGTTTATACCAATGTATAGGTTAGGTTCAAATAGAAAATAATTGTTGTGTTTTTCTGATTTCTCTCGGAAACCTTCAGGTCCTTTTGAATTTATAGGCCAATAATTACAATGAATTTGTGGTGCAATAAACATTCGGTTTTTAAATAACGGAATGTGATAACCAACATGATAGGAAGTGTAAAACCTAAATCCATTTTCTATTTTTTGATCTTTTTCATCTAAGAAGACTTTTAAATAAGGCACTGCTTCAATTGAAGCGTATAAACCTTTCCAAAGTTTTCTCTGATAAAAGAAACCAATGCCATATTCTTCAATTCGCCCTGGAAACCACTCACTATTGCTGTTAAGGTCAACGTTCCAGGCTTGAATACCTAGAGGTTGAAAAAGTTTTACCCTTGCCATTTTTATTCCGATTTCATTTTTTGAGTCAATTTTTTTTCCAAGATGAAGCTCGTAAAAATAAATGTTTGGAGCAATACCTACGTTAAGCCAATTTGTAAACCCATAGTAGCTAGTTCTTATAAAATATTTGTAATCTGTATCTGTTTTTAGTGGTTTGCTAGTTTCAATATCAGTTAAAGGAAGGTCCTGGCTTTGCCCCTGCATTATTAATAATGCGGTGAAAATGAAGGTGAAAGTAATTTTTTTAAATTGCATTGTTCAAGTTTTAATTATGTTCAATGCAAAATTACTGCGCAACAAATATTTAAGTCGTTGACTTAAGATAAGAAATGACGACTACTTACTTTTTTGCAATTCTTTTTCGAATTCGGCTTAATGATTCAGGAGTAACTCCTAAATAACTTGCTATTTGGTGTTGCGCTACCCTTTGCAGTAATTCAGGTTTTGTATTTATTAAATTTTTGTAGCGTTCTTCTGGAGAATTTGTAATGAAGTTGGACAATTGTTCTTGGTTATTACCCAACATTTTTTCAGTTTCCAAACGAGAAATTTCTTCAAAGCGTGGGAATCTTTTATAGAATGCTTTTTCTTTTTCTGAATTCACTACTACGACTGTAGTGTCTTCAATGCAAGAATAAGAATTTACGGTTGGTTTGTTGTTTGATAGACTTGCAAATTCTGCTACGGCTTCACCTTCAGTGTAAAATGCTGTGGTTTTGTCTGTGCCGTCAATTATGGAATGCCTTCGTATACATCCTTCTAATATTAAAAAGGTATCTTGGGTAATTACCCTTCTTCTAAAATATAATCTCCTTTGTTAAATTGCTTTATAGGGTAGCTCTCCAACATTAATTCTTCTTCCTCTTTTGAAAGAGGGGTTATGCTTGATATATATTCAACAAATTTTCGTTTCATTTTCGTTTGCTAATTTAATGTTGGCACTTAGTACGTGAAATGTAGGTGATTTTGAAGCGATAGTCTTTTTACTCTTACACCTATTTTATTTATTCCAACTTGATATTCAGTTATCTCAAAATTAGGAAATCGGTTTTGAATATTGTGCCTAGTACTGTGCGAATTTTATTTAAAACTGAATGCTTTTGCCTAAACTAATATTAAAAATGAGCGGTGTATAAGAAATTCTAATATTTGCTGCTTCATGAACTTCGGTATTACCTGTTGCAGTTTATTGCGGAAATTGCATTATTGTATCACAATCTTTTTTGAGAGTACTTTCTCACCATCATAAAGTTTTACAAAATAAATTCCTTTTAGAGAGTTAGAAAGGTCTATTTCAATTGATTTTTCTGTAAAGTTGGTTGTAGAAAATACTTTTTCGCCAAGAAAACTAAAGATTTCTATATCGACTTCGTTAATTGAACTTGTATGAATTTCGAATTTTCCCTTATTCGGGTTTGGATACAATGTAAATTGACCGTTATTACTAAGTTCATTTATCCCTAATACTTCGATTGACCTTTTCCATACACCACAATCAGTACCGGCATAAATATCTGTACCCATGAAAGCAATTGACCGAATATTGATTTGAGAACAAAACCAAGTTCCTGTGCTATCTTGAAATCCTTCATTAAATTGAGACCAGGTTATTCCGTAATCAGATGACAAAAATATCCCAGAACCTTCTGTTCCTACAAAACATGATCACCAACATGGTTTATTGCATATACAGGTTTATCATTAAATATATCAGTGCTTGATTCAATCCAGTTTTCACCATTGTCAATTGATCGATATAGAACAGGTAATCCAGAAATATTACCTGAGAATATAGTAGAACCATTGGCATCTATGGCTTGAATATAATCAGAATCGACAGGCATTGTTGCAGATGTCAAATCCCAATCGGGACTATCTGTTGAAGAAACCCAAACGCCGTTACCATAAGTTCCAGCATAGATCATTGACTCTTTTATTTTTAGCGAACGTATATTTTGATTGGTTAAACCTGTGTTAAATGTTGACCAACTTTCCGTGTCTATACCACTCAATGCCGACATATAAATGCCTTCATCACTGGTTCCAACATAAATGTGAGAATCATTTATAGCTAAACATCTAACATTAGAATACATAAACATAGAAGAAGGAGTAATATTTGTCCAGTTTAATCCATTATCAGAAGATTTATAGACTCCAGCACCAAATGAAGCACCAGTCCCAGCGTAAATGTCAGTGCCATTTACAGCTAACGAATAGACTTCCATTTCTGGGAAAGCTCCATTTCGTTGTGTCCAAGAAGCACCGTTGTCATCTGAGAAATAGACACCACCACTTGCTGTTCCTGCAAAAATATTACTTCCAATTGTTTCTAAGGCCCAAACAGAACCACCAGGAGGTGTGCTAGTTTGCTCCCATTGGGACTGTCCATTAACGTTACTCATTCCTAAAAATGAGAAAATAATCGTTAACAGTATGATTGTAAATTTAGATTTCATTTTGTGGTCGTTTTTTATTTTTAAAACTTATGGGTAATGGTTTGTATAAGAAACGTAGGACAGTTAAAGAGTCCTTTTGTTTTGGGTTATAAATTGGTGTGCTCTGTTAATTTACAAAGAACTTTTGATTTAACATGAAACATCTTTCTATTTACATTGTCAAACTCAACCTCTGACAGTTAAGAAAAAATGTTTGTAGTATGTACACTTTATTGTGGGTGGCGGTTTGGCTAAATTTTCGTTGCTGTAAGGTAGCACAGGAATGAAATTTAGTTTTTGTTATGCATTGTTTTCAATCAATTTTGAAATATTCGGTACAAAATCTTTAAGGAAATAAGGAAAATTCGAAAGTTGAATAACCTCCTCTTTATGAATCGATAGAATATGGTGAGGCGCTTCTTTATAAAAACTAGAGTTCATTAAATGAACAAAGTCAAATTGTGAAAAGTATTCGTTTAGATGTTTATAACCCAATTCAAAACGTTCTTTGATCTGTATGTCTGGGACAAAGTGACCACCATTTTCCACTCGAATACGCACCCTTTTTTTCGCCTTTTCGATAGTGTCTAAGCAAAAGAAGGCTTTCCTGAACCATTGCAACCTGCTATGACGAACAGCCTAGGTTTAGTCATTAAATTGAGGTGCGACAGTAGGATTTTTAGTCATCTTTCCAGATGCTAATTTTTCCTCGTATATTTTGATTTCTTTTTTGATGCGAGGCATTTCTTTCTTGAACTTTTTTGCAAGTTCTGTCAAGAATTCTTCTATTGAGTTATGATTTCCCACAATACAAAGTTAAGATAAATAGAAGTATGATCAAAGTTTGACTATTGTGAAGAGATTAAAAATCAACCCCGAAGGGATAAATTAGAATAAATCAATCGAGTTTTGGGTTAGGTCAAATCGGAATCTTTTATATAGTTTTCTATTAATTTGATATAGTAGTTTGAACTCTCATGATATTTAATATTGCTAGTTTTGGATAATTTCCTCGCAATTTGGAGGACATTGGTATATATTTCGTTAATCGTAGTTTTTGAATTGTAGATAGAATCCCAAGGATTAGACTGGGTTGCAACCAAGGGCGTATTATACATTAATTCACACATAGAAATATAGCTTAAGTCATTGTCTGAAGAATTAATTCCACTTAATAATATTTCGATTCTTTCCTGTGATCTTTCACTAAAATTTCCCCTTCCTACTGCATAGCTGATTTGCTTTTTAACGTATAAAGAACCTGCTTGATATTCTTGATATAATTTATCAATAGCATTATCTCCAATAATACTAAGAGCCCATATTGATCGATCTAAAACCAAAGCAGATTCATCAAATAGTAAGTTGTAAAAGTCATTAACTAAATTTCCCTCTATTTTCGAAAGAAATGACTCAAACTTATCTATTATATGGTATAGTGCAAAAAATCGAACTTCAGAATCTTCGTCTTTGAGTAATCCACACAGAATCGAAAAAATTTCAATTGTAATGAATTTAGAATCTAAATCTTTAAATGCGTCATACTTTTCTTCGGTATTCCCTCGATTCAATATTGTTTTTAGCTCTTCTGATTTCATTTTGGGTAATTACTTACAACGTTTGAGTAAATGTAGCCATTTATGGCGTCGTTGCGAAGCAATGACATGTACTTTGTGTTATCTGCTTTTTTCTACACTGTAAAATTGAAATCACCAAATTCATCTATGTAATTTCCGTCAAAATCATAAACCATGATAAGGTCTCCAATTCGTTCCAATTCCTTTACAAAGTTTTCATTACTTCTATAAATTCCAATAAAGGTTCTTATGCCATTTACTCCTAGTTCATTTTCTAAGATTATTTCGAACCGTTCAAACTCAATAATTGGTGTTGCATCAAATTTCGATTTGTATTCCTCTAATTCAGATTCAAAATACTCTTTGGTCAACTTGATGGCTTCTTTTTTTAGGTCGTCCAAGTTGAACTCTTCCGAAATGATTTTTAGGATTTTACTTTCCATTCAATGAAATCTATTTATCCTTTTGATTAAATTCAAAAAACTCCTGAACCTCACACCCAATTCCTTCAGCAATTTTCAACAACGTTAAAGCAGAAGGATTTTGCCTACCATTTTCAATTGATGATAAATAAGAATCTTCCATTTCAATTTTGACACACAAATCAAGTTGTGTCAACCCTTTACTCTTTCTGATCTTAGCAATGTTGGCTCCAAGCTTTTTCAAGAATGTGTTTTCGGTCATATGCCGAAATTCACAAAATAAAATCGCTATCAACTTATGATATATAATAAGTTCCGTTTAGATTTGATCTGACCCCAATCATTATTATATGCAACGAATATGGAATCATCAGAATTTACTGACGGAATGGAGTTCGATTACTTAATGCGAGTAATTAAGGAAAATCATGAATTAAAGCAGGTTAATATTGAAGTGTTGCGGTTCTTTTTGTCGGAAGAGCCACAAACGGAGGAAATGAAAAATCATTGTATCGGGCAATTGAAGCGAGTGCTTTATACTCCAGATATTCTGTTGTATTGAAGAAATTAGAAATCGTTCTCGTTGAGAACTTAAAGTTAGCGAAGCGAGTTGCTATCCCTAATTTAAACCTTTGTTAACTGGTTTTATGTGCTTTTTGTCTCAAAATGGCAATGAATCTGTACTGAAATAAAATTTTCCTTCATACCTGAAGACGTCTAGCAATATTAATTTTGTTTCTACGAACAGGTCTTCATTTGAGTTTAAATTTTTCGTAATTGATTCATCTTCGGTTATAAAAATTCGCACTTTATTTTTTCCTGTCTCCCATACTACTTCCATATAATCCATAACATCTTGTCTACTTACAGCATAGTTAGATGCAAGAAATATTTTCCTGCCAATTTTATTAGCAAATTCAGCTTTAAGAATACTGACTTTAGAGCTGTCCTTTATTGCATCTTCGAACCAATTGTCTCTTCGTTTTTGAAATAATTCTACATTTGCTTTATGTAGCATATTATAATCTTTAATATACTCGCCAAAGCTGGAGGCTTTTACAAACCTTATTCTAAAAAATTGCTCTTGTTTTTTTATTATGTAACGGGCGACCATTTCCTCAGAATTTGTGTTTAATTGTTTAATTTCGTTGTCATTTAGGTGTAACCGAATTAATTCTGAATCGATAACTGAAACTAGATTAAATTGGTATATACATGCATGTTTTTTTCTAGTTTTTAAAGCTCCTATTTCGTAAGATTGTGCTTTCATTAAAGACGTTATAGAGGAAAATATTTTTTTATCGTTTTGAGGACGCCCATTTTTCTTACTCATTTCCTGGAATGCAAAAATATCAGCATTCGGATGTGACATCACTGAGATTTGCTTATCGTCATACATAAGTTCATAATAATCCCTACCCTTAATTTCGTGGGAAATAACTTCCTTTAAAACAACGTCGTTTGTCCAAGCATGCAGTGGCCACCAGTTAGAGTTTGGTTCGTCAAAATCAATATCTCTAGATACAAGTACCCAAGAATTATCATCACTTTTTTTGCAACTAATAATTAAAGTTGTGTAGTAATAAATGTCTTCTCGTATGGACACTTTATAGGCTAGAATATCGATCTCCCTTATACTTTCAATGATATCATCTTCATAATATTTATTGCTAATAATATTCCATGAATTTTCTTTTAAAAGGGTAACAATTTCATTTTCTAGAATGAAACCTGTTTTTTTTATGCCCTGTATATAATCTGTCATAGGGTTAATTATGTTCTTTGATTCGGTCTTAACATATTTCAAAGGCTATTGCCAAAACTTAATGTTTTGAGTAATCTAGTTTAACGAAACTTCCTAAATATTGCTTCCAAGTTTGAGGATGCGAAACGGAAAATTGCTGAATATCCTTGTATGCCTCAAGTTCAGGAGTTATCTCTTTTTTTAGTTCTGAAGTGCAACCATTTAGGATAATAATCGGTTTATATTTTTGTAGCCTTTTAATAAAATCTTCACGACAATGTGGATACAAACTTTTCCAAATCTTATTACGTAGGCTAGAATTCAGTCGTCTTCCATGAACATGAGAGAGAGATGTTTGGTATGGTACCGGGTTGACTAAGCATAAGTTATATTCCTTATCGTTTTCGACATTTATACCAAGGAAGTCTAACATGGGAAAAATATGAGATATTAAATACTCATGCATGTTAGATCCAGCAGAACCTGCAGCAGGAGCAATAGGAATTAATTCATTTCCTTGAATGATGTATTCTGATTTATGAGGTGACTCTAGGATTAGCAGTATATTGTTATCAGGTATAGATTTGATTTTCTTATCCTTCTCATGAGTGAATAATTCAACATTCGAACCATCTGGGTAATTAATATTCCATTTACCATGGCTTTTCATTATTATATATCGAAACCGATCTCTAACTGGTCTTTTGAAAAATTTGGCTTGTACAGTAATTTTGTTACCCTTACGTTGGGCAAATTTTAAATCTCCTGAAAAAACATCTTTCTTGTCTGAATACTTAATTGTTATTTTGTTGGTTTTAAACCTGAGATAAATTTTCGTCATGGGTTGAACGATTGATTAATTGCAGATAACGTTTGGCTAAATTTTCGTTGCTGTAAGGTACGAAACAGGAATGAAATTTAGGTTGTGTTATGCTTTTGTTTTCAACGAGCTTAGAATATCTCCCTTTCTAGATTATCATACAATTCAATTTGATTTTCGACTATTCCAAGTATGTATGAATTACGGTAAAGATGTGTTAACCGGGCGTCTCCCATTGCGTTGTTTATTAAGGCCTCCAATGTTGTCCTCAATTCCTTGAATTTCCTACTAAGTTTCTTAAAGTCTTGTTTTTGTTTTTTTAATGATTCTGTATGATCTGGATATATTTCTACATAATCTTGATCTTTGGTTTTCAGAAGTTTTTCTTCATAAGATTTTAAAATATCATTATACTTTTCCTCAAGTACGCTATCTGCAACCTCTAAACATTCTAATGAACAAACGTTCATGTCTAAGTTAGTCCAAGCCGAATCTATACACTCTAACTCCCACGGCATTTTTTCGGGGACAAATTCTTTTTCAATGTAAATTGTATCTGTTAAGTATACATTTTGGGGTTGTTGCATTTCTTCTATTTCGTGAGTACATTGAATGAATATTATAATTGGTATTATCCAAGTCATTTTCATAACTTAAAAGTATGAAGCCATGAAAAAAATTATCGAATTTGAATCTGCAAATAACAATAGCATTTATTATTCGTATAAATATCTTTTCGATTCGCTCTATACCTTGTACTAGTCAAATCGAAATCCTTTAATTACCCGCATTATGGGCGAAATCAATTTCATTCATTCTCACGTTTTTTAGGAGTAATTGTCAATTTTCCTTTCTGTTGTTTTACGATTACCTCACCACCTAATTCAAAACCCAGTTTTTCCAACCATTTGCCCTCCAATTTTATCTCGGGAACTGTTACATGTCGGTTATATGCTCTTCTTTGGAATTTGGAGAGTATTTTTAATCTTCTAAAGGTCATAATTATAAATTTTGGGTACAATCGTATTGATTTTCTATACAAATGTATAATAATTGAATCCAAATTCAAAACATTTGTATAGTTTTTTGATACAAAAATTTATAATTTCTACATTTATGTACTCAAAACACCCATAAAGCATGACAAGTTTAGGATTGTATTTAGCGAAAAAATCGATTAACAAGGCAGAAGTTGCAAGACGAACTGGAATCAGTAAATCCAGACTTAGCCAATTAAGTTCTAATGAAACAACAAAGCTAAGAGCAGATGAATTGTATTTGATTGCGTTAGCAATTGATGTTGATCCTTGTGAGGTTTTGAAGGAGGTTTGTGGGGGTATTGAATTAAACCTAGATTAGTTGGGGATAATTCTGTTGCGTTTTTTATAAATTAGTGTTCTTATTAACCCAGCGAATTTTATGGAAAATAACACTTACCCTGACAAAGTTTATAAATATAGAACTTGGTCAAATAAATACCATAAGAGAATTTTAACTCATAACGAAGTTTTTCTTAGTTCCCCTGAGTTGTTCAATGATCCATTTGATTGCCGAATCCCAACTAATTACCTTTCTCTCGATACAATAAAAAAGAAGGAAGAATATGCAGATGGTATGATTGATAAATACAAAGAGGAAATTTTAAGACGAGGTGAGACGTTAGAATATCGTAAGAAAATATATCTCAATGACCTAATTGAAAATTTAGAAGGCTTCCAGAGAAAACAGGAAGAATACCTGTACAATGTTCAAGATAATCATTATGGAGTTTTATCGCTAAGTGAATTATGGAATAATATATTAATGTGGTCTCACTATGGTGATTTTCATAAAGGAATTTGTGTTGGTTTTCATGAGAAATTGATGAGAGATTCAAATATGTTTGGAAAAGGTGGCCCCGTAATGTATTCTGAGGAATTTCCCTTTTTGGATCCATTTATAGATTTTTCGAAGGATGAGGAAAAAAGGACCTTTAGATATTTCCAAGAAACTCATTCAAAAGCAAAGGATTGGTCATATGAAAAAGAGTATAGATTGGGAACGACCTTTCCTCATAAACCATCAATTAGTGATAGAACATTTACGATCCCAGATGAATTTTATTCAGAAATTGTATTAGGTGTTGATTTTCCAAAAGACGACAAGGAAGAGCTAATTAACATTGCACGCTCCAAGAGTATCCCAATTTATCAAGCGGTAAAGGTTCCTTTTAAATTTGAAATTGACAGAATTCAAATTGCGTAAAAACAAGTTTCACATATTTGTAACTCACTGCAAGTCTAGGAAAGAATATCTTCTCGATAATAATATTCAAACTACTTTTTTTTCGGCGGTGGCGGTGGCGGTGGTGCCTGTCTTCCTCCACCCCTTGAGGGTTTTGTGTTTCCTTTAGAAAATCCTTCTCTAAGCGGTTTCGGTTGTTGTGGTTTCGGTTGTTTCGCCATTTCCTTCTGTTTTTATTGGTAACTCAATAGTTATATTATTCTTAGGTCTAGATAAATAGACTTTATCTAAGTTATTAACTAACTTTGATGGATCGTTGGAGTAAACAGCAACGTCCCAAAGCACTATTTCACAGGTTGTATCAGTTTCAGAAAAAGAATCTATAATACCATGATAAGTTGTGTTGTTTTCTAAATCACGCACGTATACCTCTGTGACATTTGATGCATTTAGGAAATGAGAGTATAAGTTCTCATCACCATATTTATTACTTATTTTGATCTTTTTTGCAAACCAATTTAGAATCTTAAAATGATCAATCGCTGAAACAATTAGACCAATAAATAAACCAGTAATACAAGTCTTAAGTACTATGTCATAAGGTATTTCACTTGTAGGAAGATCATTCCAAAAATTTATTAATCTCTTATCATCATATAATTTGACAATAAATAATTCTGTAATTAAATAGCTAAAGCTTCCAAAGAGAATGGAGTTAGCAATGAATTGAAATGAAGTCCATTTTTCGTGAATTGTCACTTTCTGATATACCCTTGTTGCTATTGCACCAGGAATAAGGATTATTATTAATTTTAATGTCAATTCGGAGATTTCCATTAGAGGGTATCCATTTTTTTGGGTTAATAAAAATGTTGTCCTATAAATATAACAAATATTAGATTAATCTTCAATTATCAGATAATCAAAGAAAGAATCTTTAATCTCACGAACCAAACCTTCCTGATCATAAGGAAATTCAATAATCATTGTATACAAGTAGTTATTGTGATTAGCGTATTTACAAAATGCGGCAGATTCAACTGATTTTTGGAAAAAGTTAACCGCGCTGTAATTGTATAATGAATAATACTTGATCTCGGAAATAGGTTTTGGAGGAGAATCTAAATTCGCAACGATTTTTTTCAAATCAATTGGCGTGTCTTTCAAGTTTTTAGCTTGAGAAACGGTTAATTTAATTCCTTCGTCAGAAACCGAACCAATATTGTAAGTTTCATATCCATTTACAGTTACCGTAAAATCATTAAATACAATGGGCATTAAAACAGAGAAATTACCCTTTGTTGAATTAGCGTAATACCATCCTGATTCATGGAACGTACTGTCTTGGACCCTATGCATTTCTATATTAGGTTCCGCCTCTGGGTTTGATTGACTTTGCGAACTTACACAAGAAATAATCGTTCCTAAAAAGATGAAGATAAAAATGGCTTTTATACTTTTTAGTTTATTAAATTTTTGAGTCATCATAGTTAAGTCAAATCGCAATAAAGCATAACGCTTGGCTAAATTTTTCGTTGCTGTAAGGTACGAAACAGCAATGAAATTTAGGTATTGTTAGCGGTATGTTTTTCATTCTTTATTTTCAGTTCCTTTCTGTAAAGTAATGGTTATCTTATTCCTCTTATGGTGTACAATTACAAACTGTCCACAATCAAACCCCATTTCCTTTAACCACTTTCCACTTAATCTGATTTCAGGAAATCTTACATACCTATTATAGTCTCTTGGAAAGGCTTTAGAAATCACTTTTAGACGTCTTTCTCCATTTTTTGAAATTTTCTTTTCTTGCGCCATAACTATTATTTATTGCTATAAAACTACAATAAATAATATTTAAAACAAAATAAATGCGCATATAATTATAATTAATTGTGTTTTTGGCACAATTTTAGAATACCTATATTGTCACCAGAAGTCAATAAATTAGCACCGTGTCGAAACAAAATTTAAATAGAATTAAATCAGTTCTTGCTGAAAAGAATACAAATAATAAAGAATTAGCAAGTCATTTGGGTAAAACGGAATCTACTGTTTCAAGATGGTGTACAAATGAAGTCCAACCTTCTGTGGAGACATTATTTGAAATCTCTAAATTTTTGAAAGTTGATATTCGGGAGTTGTTGGTTTCGATACAATATTAATTCCTTTCTTAATAAGATATTTAATCTGACTTGACAAAAATAAGTTTCTTTATTAACTAATTTTACCATTTAAATTGCGGTTAATGGTTGAATAACGATCGCAGTACGCCTGATCTCAACTGAGAATGATTTTAGCCCCTTTTTTTCTTTTTAATTTCAGCGATTGTAATACTCATATCCCATTGATCTGTATTCTTGATTCGATTGATTTTTTTATAGACTTCAATAGCTTCAGCAAACCGTTCTAATTTTTCAAGCCCAAATCCTCTTAAGAACAATGCGTCTGTATTTAGCGAATCAACAAGCAAGTAATCGCTACAGTTCACAATAAGTGAATCAAATTCTTGATTGATTACGTTTTGATGAATTTTTTCCCATTTACCAGAACTAGTGGGTATGTCATTTTGCGATCTTAAAATTAGTTGTTCTTCTTGAACAAATATGACAGCTTCATAAAATGAAGAACAACTTTCCAAGTTTTGTTTAATCAAATTCAAATCAAGTGCTTCGTTTGTTGAATCTGGGTTGCAAAGAGAACTACGCTCATTGAATTCTTTCGATTCATGTCGTTCAAAACAATCGCAAAATGATTCAAGGCTATCAATTTTATGATTACTTGAGCATGCACTGATAAATGCAATGTAAAAAAGTATTAGTCCAATTTTTTTCATTTTACAATTTTTTATTCTGACTAACGTTTTTATCGTTCTGAAGAACAGTCGTTAGCGTGTCTGTTTTTCAGCAATGTTTTTTCTTTTTTTACAACTAATTAAACGTTAGCTTAAAGTAATTATTTGGTTTTTCCCAAGGGGAGGAATTACCGCTAACGTTTGGCTAAAGATACATCTTTATTTTCTTTATCTCAATGCCTCATTACAACTCCATTTCAGCTATGGGGCTTTTCACGGATAGCACATTTTTAGTGCTTACGTGTGTATAAATTTCAGTAGTTTTTATTGAGTTATGCCCAAGAATTGTTTGAATATACCGAATATCAATTCCACTTTCGAGTACGTGTGTTGCATAGCTATGTCTTAGTGTATGCGGAGTAACATTTTTTTTGATTCCAGCTTTTTTTGAGGATCTTTTTAAGACATTACGGATGCTTATCGCAGAATATTTTATGTTTTCGGCACCATTGAATAAATAAACAGATGGTTTATATGTTTTGTAATATTTGCGTAATAAATCTCTTACATTTTTTGGTAAAGGGACATATCTATCTTTTGCTCCTTTGCTATTTGCAATTTTTATGAGCATACGTTTTCCATCAATTGCTTCTATTTTTAAATCAATGAGTTCACTTATCCGCAAGCCACACGCATATAATAATGTGATTGCAGCTTTATGTTTTAAATTGTAAGTCGAATTTATAATCGCCTTAACTTCAGTTTTATCTAGTATGGTAGGCAATTTTTTATCCTTTAGCGGCCTGTCAATATAATAGGTTTCTCTTTTCCGTTTTAGGATGTTTTCATAGTAATATTTAATGGCATTTATATGTTGATTTTGGGTACTTCGTGAAAATCCTTTTTTTACGAGATGATATTGGTAATTTTCAATTTCTTTTTTTGATAAGTCAATCACTCTTCCATTAAAATACTGATTAAATGAGGTTAAGCAGGAGAGGTAAGTTTTTATTGTATTTCTGCTATAACGCTTCCCGATCATTTGCCGTTTTATTCTTTTTAAATCCATTTGTGAGCAAAATTGGAAAATCAAAAAGGGTTATTCGGTAATTAACTGTTTGTAGACGTTTGTAAATGTATTTAAATGGTTCTGAATTGGCAGAAACCTCACCCAACTACCCCAACATACAACCACAGTAGCACAAAGTACCTTAAAAACTTACCAATAAACATCATAACACTTAACAGGGGTAGAGGAACCTTAAAAAAGCCCAGTACACCTACCATAGGATCTCCTACAAATGGAACCCAGGATAATAAACC
The DNA here is from genome assembly GCA_937136425.1 of uncultured Crocinitomix sp. GTDB lineage: Bacteria > Bacteroidota > Bacteroidia > Flavobacteriales_D > Crocinitomicaceae > Crocinitomix. Next base: position 66,879 of record CAKZON010000020.1, on the reverse strand, counting down.
TAACCAAACGCCCCACTTGTTTAAACGCCGTTCCCAGTTTGTAATTTTTGTTTCATTTAGTTTGAATCGTTTTTTTAAACCTGCCGAGTTGCTTTTATAACCGATCCAATAGTTCGTTAATCCTCCTAAAAAATTACCAATTGTTGCAATGATAAGTACGGTCCAAAAAGAATTGCCCAATTCATAAGAGCCTATTACTAGCGCTTCGGAAGGAAACGGAATAATTGATCCAGCGATAAAAGTACCGCCGAATAAGCCGATTAAACCCCAGGTTAAAAAATGCATAGGCATAAAAAAAGCCCCCCAAAAAAATCACTCGAAGTGCTTTTCGGGGGGCTAATAAATGTATTAGTGTTCAAAAATTAAAGCGCAAATGCTGCTTTTACTTTATCAACGTAGTCTAATTTTTCCCAAGTAAACGTCTCCACTTCTTTTGTTTCTGTTCTACCAGCATTTGAGAAAGTGATCGTTTTAGTTTCTGAAGGGCGTCCCATGTGACCATAAGCAGCAGTTTCAGAATAAATAGGGTTTCTTAATTTTAATCTTGTCTCAATTGCATATGGACGCATGTCAAATACTTCTGTTACAATTTTCGCAATTTCACCGTCGGTCATGTCAACCTTTGCAGTACCATAAGTATCTACAAAAATTCCCATTGGCTCAACAACTCCAATTGCATATGAAACTTGTACTAAAATTTCAGATGCAACACCAGCTGCAACTAAGTTTTTAGCAATGTGACGTGTAGCGTATGCTCCAGATCGATCTACTTTTGAAGGATCTTTTCCAGAAAATGCTCCACCACCGTGTGCACCTTTTCCACCATATGTGTCAACAATAATTTTTCTTCCAGTTAAACCTGTATCACCGTGTGGTCCACCAATCACAAATTTCCCAGTTGGATTAATGTGATAAGTAATATCATCTGTAAATAAAGCTTGTAAATTTTCAGATAATTGGGCTTTAACTTTAGGAATTAAAATTGAAATAATGTCCGACTTGATTTTCGCCAACATTACTTCATCATTTGAATCAAAGTCGTCATGTTGTGTTGAAACAACAATAGAATCAATTCTTTGAGGTACGTTGTCGTCAGAATATTCAATAGTTACCTGTGCTTTTGCATCTGGTCTTAAATAAGGAATATCTGTTGCATCTCTTCTTAAATCTGCAAGTACTTGAAGAATTCTATGTGAAAGGTCTAATGCCAGCGGCATGTAATTCTCAGTTTCTGTTGTTGCATAACCAAACATCATTCCTTGGTCACCTGCTCCTTGCTCCATTGGGTCTTCACGATCAACTCCACGGTTAATATCGTCAGACTGCTCATGAATAGCAGAGATGACAGCACAAGACTTAGCATCAAATTGATACTCAGATTTTGTATAGCCAATTTTGGTTATTGTGTCACGCGCAATTTCTTGAACGTCTAAATAAGCATTTGATTTTACCTCACCAGCTAATGTCACCAAGCCAGTAGTTACTAATGTTTCACAAGCAACTTTTGATTGAGGGTCAAATGCCATAAAATGATCGATTAAGGCATCAGAAATCTGATCTGCAACCTTATCCGGGTGTCCTTCTGAAACGGATTCAGATGTGAATAAATATGACATAGTATTAAATTTCAGTATTTAAATGAAGTGCAAAAATAGTCAATTTGCTAGACAATGTGACGTTGATGGAAAATAATTGCTGTACGAACACAGGAATTTTAACAGGTTGTTAAAACCCTTTAAATTTCTGTGCCTAACACACTTGAAAACTGCATGTTGTCTAGGAGTCTTACTTTTCCTGAAAAAACAACAATGCAAACGGTGGCATTGGCATCAACCTCTTTAACCGGCACTAGCGTATCATTATCTACAATTGCTACATATTCAATTTCCAGTTCAGTATCTGCAAATCCAGCTTCAATATGTTTTTTTATGGAAGCAGCGTTTTTGTTCGTTTTAGAAAATTCTAGCCCAGCAAGTAGAGTTTTGTATATGTGAGTTGCTTTTTCTAATTTTTCAGGAGACAATAGCGCATTACGCGAACTTAATGCCAAACCATTCTCTGCTCTTTTAATAGCCACGCCAACAATTTCAGTTGGTAAATTGCGGATAGCCGCCATTTTTCGAATGATGGCTAATTGCTGATAATCTTTCAAGCCAAAATAGGCTTTATCAGGAGTAACCATTCTTAAAAAACGCTCAACAACCATACACACTCCTTTGAAGTGTCCAGGGCGAAAAGTACCTTCCATTCCTTCATCCAAACCTTCTAAATTAATCGAATATGGCTGAATTCCGTCAGGATATACTGCTTCTACAGATGGTAATAATAAAATATCGCAACCGTTTTCTATGAGCATTTTTTGATCCGCCTCCACATCACGTGGGTAGGTTGCTAAATCTTCAGGATTATTAAACTGCGCAGGATTAACGAAAATACTGCATACTACTATATCACACTGGTTTTTAGCTGTTTCGATTAAACTCATGTGTCCTTCATGCAAGGCACCCATGGTTGCTACGAAGCCTACAATGGCATCCGACTTTTCTAATTTAGCCCTTTTAATGGCTTCGGTAAATTCACTTTGGTTCGTTACTATTATCACCTCAAAATACTTTGAAAAGCCTACAAACATATAGTTTACAATTGAATATCTGCCTTTTTTTTCGTATTTTTGTACTCAAATTATAGCTTATAAACTTTATGGAGAAGAAAAGAGTACTTTATATTTCTCAAGAGATTTCACCTTTTTTACCACAATCAGATATTGCAGCGGCGGCTCGAAAATTGCCTCAGGGCATTCAAGAGGGAGGAAAAGAGATCAGAGCATTCATGCCGAGATATGGATGTATTAATGAAAGAAGACATCAATTACATGAAGTAATTCGTTTATCAGGAATGAACCTCATCATTAATGACGTGGATCATCCATTAATCATAAAAGTGGCCTCAGTACCACAAGCAAAAATTCAGGTTTATTTTATTGATAACGAGGATTTTTTCACACGTAAGGCAACAGTTAGTGATGATGAAGGAGAATACTTTGAAGACAATGACGAAAGAGCAATGTTCTTTGTAAGAGGTGTTTTAGAAACTGTTAAGAAACTAGGATGGAAACCAGACATTATTCATTGTCATGGTTGGATGACGGCATTAACTCCGTTATACATCAAAAAATTATATCAAAATGATCCTCATTTTGCAGATGCAAAAGTGGTTTATTCTGTTTATGACAATGGTTTTAACAAAAATTGGGATTCCAACTTCCACGAAAAGCTTAAATTTGATGGCTTTGATGAAGCGGATATTGACGATTTAAAAGATGTTGATTTCGTGACATTAACTAAAAAAGCAATTCAAGTTTCTGATGGAGTAATTCAGGGAAGTGAAACTATTGATGCAGATGTTACAAAAGCAATTGAAGCGTCAACAACACCATTCCTTGAATACTATTCTGAAGAATCTTGCGTTAAACCAATAAACGAGTTTTACGATCAAATTTTTGAAGAAATAGCTGTTTAGCAAATGAATAAAAAAAAACAAATACTTTTAAGGCGGAGGGTTAACAAACTTTCCGCCACTTTTTTTGCATTAGTTCTTGTATTTAGTGCATGTAAAAAAGAAGAAACAACAATTGGTGGTGATTTACAAAATGGCAATCTGGATGTCATTGTTCAGGATACGTTTTCAATAAAAACATATTCTGATGAAATTACCGAAATGCAAAGTGATGAAGTTAGTGTTGCTTTATTAGGTGCTTATAATGATCCTGTTTTTGGTGGAGTAAATTGTGGTATTGTTACCCAAATAGTTCCTAAAGATTTGGACCCATCATTTGCTGATCTTGGTGCATATACTATGGATTCTGTAGTGTTGGCTTTACGTTATACATCTATTAACTATTACGCCAATTTGGATGATATTGTTGTAGAGGTTTATGAAATTGATGATGTCTTAACAAGAGAAGACCAAGATTATTATACAACAGATACACCAACCTTGCTGGATGCTAGCAATAACTTAGTGTTAAATGAAGGGGCTGAAGTTTCAGTCGATTTTGTAAGTAATGTTGTTGTTGGAACTGATACCTTGGCACCTCAGTTGAGAGTTCATTTGGACCCGGAAGTTGGACAGGATTTAATTTCTGATGCACTGGCAGGCCAAATGGGATCAAATTTCCAAACTTCTACTTTCAAAGGAATTTATATTAGAGTTGCAGCTGATGATGATGCACCAGGATTTGGAATTCCGTCTGGTTTAGGAACTGTACTTTATTTTGATGTACAGGATCTTTTATCTAAAATGACACTTTATTATCATAAAGAAGATGGAACTGCGGGTGAGTTTGATTTTAACATCAATACAACAACTGCACGTTATAATAAAATTGATTATGATCGAGAAGGAACTGCAGTTGGAGCTTCGTTAACTGACGAAACTTTGGGTGAAGATGCTTTTTATATGCAAAGTGGTTCTATTCGTAGTGTAATTGAATTACCATATATTGATAATTTTTATACAAACGCTGATGGCGAATTTGATCCAAAAATTATAAATAAAGCCGAGTTAATTTTACCAATTCAGGATTTCCAGTCAGATCCGTTTGACCCAACGACAAGACTATTTATGGCTCGAGTTGTGGATGAAGATTTATCAACATTCATTCTTGATTATAATGTCGGAACAACATTGAGCGGAAATACTGTTTCTTATGATGAGGCAAATAAAGAGTATCGATTTACAATGACTCAAGAAATTCAAGCAATATTGAATGGAGACTTGGAGAATAAAGGTTTCCGAATTTATTCCCCTGGATTTTTTGCTTCAAGTATTGAACGTATTATATTTAATGGTTCAAATAGTGAATTGAAAGATAGACCTAGATTAGAAATTACTTACACAGAATATTAGAATTATATGTGCGGAATTGTTGGTTACATTGGGAGCAAAAGAGCTTACCCAATTTTGATTAAAGGATTAAGTAGATTAGAGTACCGTGGTTATGATAGTGCAGGAGTTGCATTGTTGGAAGACGGGAAATTAAATGTTTTTAAAAGACAGGGTAAAGTACTTGATTTAACCAATTTTGTTGCAGATAATCCAACCAGCGGAACCGTTGGTATTGGTCATACGCGTTGGGCTACTCATGGTTTGCCTAATGACATTAACGCACATCCTCATACATCTGGTGACGGATCAATTACATTGGTTCATAATGGGATTATTGAGAATTACGATATTCTAAAAAAAGAGCTCATTAAACGTGGGCACACATTCAAAAGTGAAACAGATACGGAAGTATTGGTTCATTTAATTGAAGATATTAAGGAAAAAAGCGGTGTATCATTGGCAGAAGCAGTTCGAATAGCACTGAATGAGGTACACGGTGCGTATGCAATTGTGGTTATTTCACCTGAAGAGCCCAATAAAATAATTGCCGCTAAAAAAAGTAGCCCACTTGTAATAGGAATGGGTGAAGATGAATATTATTTAGCATCTGATGCAACTCCGATAGTTGAATACACTAAAAATGTAGTGTATTTAGAGGATGAGCAAATCGCAATTATCGATCGTGAAAACGGACTTAGAATAATAAGTATTAGTAATAAAGAAGTTTCGCCATATGTGCAGGAACTTGAAATGCAATTAGAAGAGCTTGAAAAAGGTGGTTACGAGCATTTCATGCTAAAAGAGATTTACGAACAACCTCGCGCTATTCATGACAGTTTTAGGGGGCGATTAAACGCAAAAGAAGGCTGGGTTTCACTAGGTGGTATTAAAGACTATGAAGATCAAATTGCAAAGGCCAATAGAATTATAATTATTGCTTGCGGAACTTCATGGCATGCAGCTTTGGTGGCTGAGTATTATTTTGAAGATTTAGCAAGAATACCAGTAGAGGTTGAATATGCAAGTGAATTTAGATACCGTAATCCAATCATTCGTAAAGATGATGTGGTAATTGCAATTTCGCAATCAGGTGAAACTGCAGATACATTAGCCGCCCTAAAAATGGCTAAAGAACGTGGCGCAACATTATTAGGAATTGTAAATGTTGTAGGTTCAACTATTTCTCGTGTAACAGATGCTGGTTCTTATACTCATGCTGGGCCAGAAATTGGAGTAGCTTCTACAAAAGCGTTTACAACACAGTTGGTTTTATTGGCTATGATGGCGCTTTCAATTGGGCATAAACGGGGAACAATTGAAGATGAAAAATTCCAAACCTTATTGGATGAATTAGAAGCGTTGCCAGAAAAAATTGAAAAACTTTTAAAAAGTGACGACTATATTCGTGAGGTATCTACTATTTATAAAGATGCCCAAAATGCACTTTATTTAGGGAGAGGAAGTTCATTCCCAATTGCTTTAGAAGGAGCGTTGAAATTAAAAGAGATTAGTTATATCCACGCAGAGGGATATCCTGCTGCAGAAATGAAGCACGGACCAATTGCGTTGATTGATGAAAACATGCCTGTTTTTGTAATTGCCACGCATGGTGAGAATTATGAAAAAGTAGTGAGCAATATTCAGGAAGTTAAGGCGCGAAAAGGAAAATTAATCGCAATTGTTTCCAAAGGCGACACTATGGTTCGTGAAATTGCAGATCATGTAATTGAAATTCCTATTTCTGATGAATTTGTTGTTCCAATATTAGCTACAATTCCATTCCAATTAATTTCTTATCACATTGCTGTTATGCGTGAGTGTAATGTTGATCAACCAAGAAATTTAGCGAAGTCGGTTACAGTGGAGTAAAAATAAGCTCCCTTACACTAATTTAGCATAAGGGAGTTAAGTTTATTTATTGTTCAAGAGCATATAGGTTATTCCTAATGTAAATTGTCTATTCTTAACTTCAAACTGCTGAGAATCATCAAAGCCTGAAAAAGTACTAAAAGCATCTCGTGTTTCAGGTGTTCGAATATTAAGCATTCCCCAACTACCTTTAGCAGATAGTATAAATTTATCAGATAACTCAATTGAGGATTGTAGATGTAAACCTAAATCAAACCGGTTTAAATCATTGCCACCGCCAATTATGGCATATTTAATTCCATTTGCACGATATTCAGAAAGGCGATTATTAGTGAGTAGATAGTTAGCAGAAATTCCTGTTCCAATTGATACTTTTGGAGCAATTTTAAAATCAAGACTTATTGGGAGGGATATATAATGTGCTTTTCGAGTAGTTTCGGCCGTGTATTCCGTTACGGCACCATTGTCAATGTTCGTGATGTAATAAACCTCATTTTCAACGCCCTGAATGTGGTTGTAACCAAGTTCCGCAGATAATTTGATATGAGAATGAAGAGAAAGCATTGATTGTATAGAAACTCCCCAAGTTGGGGCGGGTTCGCTGTCAATTTCATTTAAATGGAAAGGGAATGCACTATTTTCAAGTTTTTGCATTTCGCCAATTCCTGTTTTTAGTTGAATTCCAAGTTGGATTTGACTTTTTGCTGCTTGAGTTGAAAACAAGACAAGCACACAGATAATTAAACGATTCATAGTAGATATTTATTTAATGTTAAGTAAAAATTACATCATGTCTGAATCGCGTTTTAAAAATTAGGGAGGTTCAAACGAACATTTTTAAAACTTATTATATTCTACCTCATTTTTCACCTAAAATGGCACAAAAACTTTCATTTAAAGCATATTTTGTCTACTTTTTAATAAAAAAGGTGTCCTTTTGACATGAAAAATGGGAGGGCAACGTTTTTGATCTATCGGAATCATGTTTAGTAAGAAAATAACACGTATTTCTTTTGCAATTGCTTTTACAGTTGTTATGCTCATGTGGCTAGTATTTGCGTTTGACTACTACTTAGAGTTGGATCTATACCGTTATGGCGTGCGTCCTGGTGAGTGGTCAGGTTTGATAGGTGTTATAGCGTCTCCGTTTTTGCACAGTACACATGATGTTGGGCATATATTGAATAATTCGTTACCTGCATTTTTATTAACCTGGTTATTGTTTTATCATTACCGTACCATTGCAACAAAGTCTTTTTTAATGATTTTTATCTTATCAGGTTTAGGAACTTGGTATTTAGGAAAAGAGAGTTATCACATTGGTATGAGTGGTGTTATTTACGGTTTAACGTCATTTTTAGTTTTAAGTGGATTTTTTAGAAAAAACATGCGCGTGGCAGGCATTTCCCTGTTTGTTATATTTATTTATGGCAGCATGATTTGGGGGATTTTCCCTATAAAGACGGGCGTTTCTTGGGAGGGACATTTATCAGGTTTGTTTGCTGGATTAATGGCTGCTGTACTGTTTAAGCAAGTTGGTCCGCAACCAAAAAAATTGCGCTATGAAATGGAAGAAGAGTTAGGAATTGAGCCTGAAGAGGAATATTGGAAAGAAGGTTATTTTGAACGGAAAAAGCAAGAAAAGGAACAACAACTGGCCTTGCAAGAAAATAAACCTCGAATTATTATCAAATATAATTATGTTCCCAAGGGAGGTATATTACCACTTGATCCGCAAGTAACAGGCGAGGAAGAATAGTGTACATTGATGCTAATTCTTGACTTTAGCAAAATAAATCTAAAGCGGAACGGTTCTTGGTATATTTGCAAAAAATTAGCATTAAATATTTTTGAATGAGACATTTTTTTTGGATCCTAGCCATAACGGGATGTTTATTTGGCTGTAATGAACAATTTAATCATTCAATTTCGGGAGAAGATACAATTCGCTCAAATGACATACTCATTGATAGTTTAATTGGGAATGCGGTTAGCGAGTCGGCTATTGGAAATCATGCCATTGCTGCTCAAATTTTTGACGAAATAGAAGACCTTTTTAACTCAAAAACAGATCCGTCTTTAAAGCTTTTGTGGTTTAACAATAAAACAGAGTTGCTTAAACTAAAGGGCGACTATGTAACGGCAATTAATAACTATTATAAAGTAGAGGAATATTCTCGAGTGTTAAACGATTCGTTAGGCTTGGGTTTGGCTTATTATAATTTAGGCACTGTCTTTTATGCAATGGATCAGTTGGATAAAGCAGAGTCTTATATCAATAAAGCTGCATTGGTATTTTATGAAATTGGTGACACCAATAAACAAATGTATACAACAATACTTTATTCTGGAGTATGTAGGAAGACTGGAGCCTACGAAAAGGCCAAGATAAAACTTGAAAAGGCAATTGATTATTACGAGAAATCTGAATCTTTAGGTTTATTGTCACTTTGTTTTAATAACTACGGAAATATATTGTTTGATGAAGACAAATTTGCTGAAGCATTAGAATTTTATCAAGCCTCTCTGGTATATGCCAGAAAAACGGGGAATGAATATGGCATGGCTTTAAAAATGGGAAATGTTGGTGAAACTTATTTAGCATTGAATCAGCCAAAAACAGGATTGATTTATATTGATAGCAGTCTTTCAATAGCGCGCGAACTGGATGCCAAAGAAACAATCAAGCATAACCTCATTCGATTGACGGAATATTATGGCAAGGCATCCCCAGAAAAGGCTGTGGAGTATTGGCAAGAATTGTATGATTTGAATTCGGAATTGTTAAAACTGGAGTCGGAAGAGATTATTGAAAAAATTGAAAAAAATAATGAAATTGAACGGGCACTAATTGTCTCTGAAAATGAAATAAAATTATTACAAAGTGACCAATTAATTAACGCTAAGGAGACCGAGAATAGAAAACTAATTTCAATTTTTATTATTTCAATAATTGCATTTATAACGCTTATAATATTCATACTCTATAAACGCCAAAAGAAAATTCGAGTTTATGAAAAACGCCATCATCAAAATGAAAAGAAGTTGATTGAAGCGGAAAAAGCTAAAACTGAGAATGAGTTAAAGAACAAAGTGCTTGAGGAAAACCTAGTGCGAAATGAATTGGTGTTTTTTTCAGTAAAAATGGGTGAGTTTTTGAGTCAAATTGAAGGACTTAAAGAGCAATTTAAAGAGCTTGATAGAACAGGCTTAAGTGAACTAAGTTCCTATCAAAAATTACGTAAAAATCATTTATCCATCAACCAAAACTTGACAGATGAAATTCATGCAAGAATAGATGAGCTAAGTTCTGCTTTCTATTTTAATCTTAAAATGACACATCCAGATCTTACAGAAGGAGAATATAGAATTGCAACACTACTTGTTGCGGGCATGTCATCAAAGGAAATTGCCAACATTTTGGTAATAGAGCCAAAGAGTGTAGACATGAGACGCTACCGCTTGCGTAAAAAGTTAAATCTTGATCCTAATGACAACTTAATTGATGCTCTAAAATTGCTTGGAGGGTTAATGTAGAGATCGTGTAGTGATTGTTTTTACTGAGGTTTGGAGGTGTGCGCTTAATTTTGTGTCAAATTAATTTAAAATTAAAGAAATGAAAAAATTAAGCGTTTTGTTTGTCATTTTGGGGATGACAACGGTGAATTTATCTGCTCAAGATCTTGAGATTGGAAATGTAAGTATTGGATATGAAGGTTATGATGAGGACGAAGGATTGATAACTGGAATTTACTTTGATGTGCTTTGTAATGAAGAGGAAATAACAGAAGAGTTTGAAATCTCCATATTTCTAGTTGATCCGGATGATATAGATATCAATTACCAAATTTGGTCTTATATAGATGAAGATGGACAAGGAGAATCAACTTTAGTTGAATATGATGGTATTGATATTGACATTGATGACATACCAGATGTACCAGATGGTGATTATCGACTTATTGTATGCGTAGATGATTATGACGACATTTCTGAATCTGATGAAACAAACAATTGTGTTTATGCAAGCTTGCCAGGTGAGGATTTAACCTATAGTGCTGATGGAGGATCGTCTGGAATTGATGAGGTAGAAAAGACTGAATTATCAGTTTATCCAAACCCAACAACTGGTTTTGTTTATTTCAGTTTTGAAGAAGCCTTTGTGGGGCAAATTAATTTTTACGATTTAACAGGTAAAAAAATACAAAACATTGGTTTAAACGGACTAAGTTCAAAAATTGATTTAGCAGAATTTCAAACTGGAATTTACCTTTACGAAATTGTAAATATGGAAGGTGAAATAGTTTCAAACGGTAAAATTTCTAAAACGGAATAAGACAATTACATTGTAGTAACAAGATTAAATGAGGCGGTAATGATTTACCGTCTCATTTAATTTATTAGGTACATTAGGAAGATTACTTCACCGCCGATTCAATAAACTGGCGCGGTGTTTTAGATGTGAATTTTTTGAAAGCACGGTAAAAAGAAGCCTTGGAGTTAAATCCTGCCGAATATCCTATGCCTTCAATAGTTTCTTGGCTTTTATCAAAGTTTATCAGCAATTGTTTGGCATGTTCAGTGCGCAGTGAATTTATATAATCATTAAAGCTAATATTAAGCCCAACATTAATTGCACGTGATACTTCATTTTTGCCTGTTTTTGCAGCTTTGGCCACCAACTCAATTGAACAATTCGTGTCAAGGTATAATTGCTCATCTACAACTGCGTGTTTTATTGCCTCTAATTTTCTCAACGAAAATTCAGCTACTGGTTTTTCAATAGGCTCTTCATGCTCAAATCCGTATGTGTCGTTGTAAAACTTGAGGTGTAGCACTAAAAAGAAATAGGTGACGTTAATACCAATAGGAATAAAAGCGTATTCAACTATTTTATCTGGTAAAAACAGCGAGGCGATCACCACCACAACATAAATTCCAATAATTGTGAGCCAAAAGTTGCGGACATACTTTACCGACTTTGCAAATAGATTACGATAGGTTTTGTCTTGATTTTTCGGTTTTTTGAATACCTGTATTCCGGTTTCAACAAAATAAATGCCCATAATAACTAAAAAAAGACCATTTATTTGGATAAAATCTTCTGGGAAATTTCCTGAAATGATATCAGCAAAATAATTGGCTTGTTCAACACTTGCTAGCTGACTAAAAATTATCCATCTATAAGATGCATAAAGGATGAATCCAACGGAAAGAACATACAACCAATCGAATTTAATTTTGAGTTTTAGCAAAGTGTAAATATGCCACCTCACAAAAATACCAAAGGTGGAAATGAAAACAATTCCAATCCAAAAAACAATTGAGGCGTGAATGATATCACCTGAAAGGATTAGGCTATTATTAATTAAGGTATAAAAGTTTACAATTAATAATCCAAGTAAAGATGCTCGCCCGTAGACATTAGAGGTTTTGATTAAAAAGTAGATGATTAAGGCTAAATAATAAATAGCCGAAAAGATGTTTAATGAAAGTAAAAAATCATTATCAATTTGCATCTAATGTTTAGGGTTAAAACATCATGAGAAGGGGTTAAAGTCTTGTTCTTCTACATTGTGTTCAATAATTTTTTCCTGGTCATCATCTTTGCCGTCATTGTTCTTGTCTACTTTAATTTTTGGCAATTGACCCAATAAAACTTTACGTACATTTTCACCTCTATAAGTAATTAATGCCACTGTCATAATTATACTTGAAATAAGAATGACGAATAACAATATTCCGGCATCAAATTTTTCAATAGTAAACTCACTATGTCCACTAATAACAAAGAATAATAAGATGGTTATTAATCCTCTTGGTGCAATGTAAAGTTGTGGTTTAATATCTCTTTTAACCACGGCTTTTAAAACAATATAACGCACTAAATAAAGTGATGCAATAACACCTAAACTAACAATAGCTACATTGGGATCGAGTATTGAGTTAATAGTAATAAACATACCAAAAATCACAAAGAAAAAGGTACGAATAACAAAGGCAGATTCTAGCGTTAAAATATGAAAATCATGCATGATGGGTTTTACCTTTTCTTCATTCACCCACTTACTTAGGCGCTCTCCTCTAAAAAAGATTTTAGTATTGTTTAATACTAATCCAAAAGCAAGAATAATAAGCAGTGAGGATAAGTGGAAAGTTTTACCCAATGCATACATCAGCATGAGCACAGAAATTACCAAAAACAGTTTTACCTGTGAGGTTAATCGCTGAAAAATGAAAACCAAACCGTAAGCCAAAATAATGGAAACAACTAGCGTTACAGCTATATTAATTCCAACATAGGACACTACTTCTACAAATCCTTCTTTTTCATTAGACTCAATCATGAAATAGAAAAACATAATTCCTAATATGTCAGAAAAGGTGCTTTCATACACCATAAATTCTTTTTTAACACCTGTTAAACCACCAACGCTGGGTATAATAATGGCTGAACTCATGATGGATAGCGGAATGGCATAAATCATACAATTATAATAGCTGTCAGCTCCAGGAATTACAAAGTAAATAATGGTGGCAATTGCAAAAGAAGATGCGACCAACGCAATTAAGGCGACTAGAAAAGAATTAATGATCAAACCTTTTTTATCACTCGATAATTTTAAATCTAAGGCGGCTTCAAGCACAATCATGACTAGTCCCACGTTCCCAATAATCTCTAAAGTGCTAAGGTTGGCGTAAATGTCAGCATTGTATTTTTCTGGTAAGAATTGAATTAATACACCCAATGCAATGAGCATTAATACACTCGGAATGTTCGTTTTTTTTGCGAAAATGTTAAAGAAAAACGAAATAATAATGACCAATGATATGCCAATTATAAGAGTATACGTATCCATTTTAATTTTTTAGTTCTGGGAAGGTAACGAAAAAAGTTGTGCCAACACCGATTGTAGATTCAAACCATATTTTTCCATTCATACTTTCCACAATCTGTTTGGACATGGCTAAGCCTAAGCCCGTGCCTGTTGATTTAGTTGTGAAATATGGAACAAATATTTTTTCTTGCTGCTCTTTTTTTATTCCAACTCCGTTGTCTTTAACCGTCACAACATAAGTTGAATCTTTTTTAGATAAGGTAACCACTACAATACCTTTTTCACCAACTGGTATAGCTTGTAGGGCATTTTTAATGAGGTTATTAAAAACACGCAGCAACAATGTTTTGTCCGCCCAAACAATTGTTTCCATTGTTGGAATTATATTGAGTGTAATTTCATGCTGATCGTACTCTGCAAAAACCGAAACCGTATTTTTTAAAACCTCAGAAAGATCCAGCTCAATTTCTTTGGCCTTAGGCATTTTTGCAAAGTTTGAAAATTCATTGGCAATTTTTGTTAAAGCGTCAATTTGCTCAATTAATGACTTCGTAACCCGTTGCAATTTCACCTCAGAATCTTCATCAGCCAATTTAATTGATCGTGATAAATGCTGAATAGACAATTTCATTGGAGTGAGCGGATTTTTAATTTCGTGTGCAACTTGCTTAGCCATTTCACGCCATGCGCTTTCACGCTCACTTTTCGCCAGTGCTTCGGCATTTTTTTGAAGTTCTTCTACCTTTTTATTGTACTCTTTTACTAATTCACCAATCTCATCCGTTCGGTCGTACTCAATGGGTTTAGAATTAGCACCTATTTGCACGGTTCTAAGGCTTTCTTGAATATATTTTAAAGGTTGTATTAGTCGGTTAGATACAGTAATGGATAGTATGGTTGAAAATGCAAGCATGAAAACCATAATATTGATAATGGCTAGTAAGAAACCGGAAATTTGATTTTCTAAATCGTGTTGACGTGAAATGTATTGCACATTTAAGAAAGCTAAAAACTCCCCTCTTTGATTTAAAAAAGGTTGATAAGCTGATAAGTAATTTAAACGACCAATGCTTTCTTGATGAATGAATTCACTTTGGTTATTGAGATTAATTCCACGATAAGCTGCAGTGTTCATTTTTCGCGAAATCAAACCTTGCGAATATATTTTAGGTTGTGAAGAGGCCAGTAAATCTCCGTTTTTATCGTAAGCATTAATATCTGTTACAAATACACGCGAGAACTTTTTGAGCAAGTATTCTAAAAAGTCAGATGATTTACTATCAAGCTCAGAATAATCAAAAAGCTTATTTTCTAACTCTGTTTTTACGGAACCAATTTTTTCCTTAATTAAATCTTTATTGGTTTCTAAATTTTGCTGAGCAACATACGTTCCGGCACCAATGGCAAAAGCTACTAGGGTAATAAAAATTAAACCAATAAGCACGGCTTGTATTTTTACATTAAGCTTTATGTTGTTAAAGGAAATTTTGTTCTGTAATTGGTTGTAGGCGAGCGGGATTAGGAGGAGTACGCCAAAAATTATGAGTAAGTATGAAAAGGAGGTAAATAAAGAGATTCCAGTAGAAATTTCTTTAGACACTAAAGTGAAATTCCCTTCTTCTTCTTGGTAAATATAATGACTAAAGTTCCCCTCTGAAGTAAAGCGATTTACTCTGTTAAACCAAGGGGCTTTAATGGTTGGATAATTAAAGTCTCCTTTGCGGGTTACTAACTTATCATCTACATATTTTGCAATAGAATAGTTCTTTAATTGATTAACCGTGGTGGTACGATCATCTAATAATAAAGAAGGTAAACCAATGTCTTCAGGAAATTTGATTGAACGGTATTCTGTATATAAGTATCCTATAAGAGAATCTTCCTTATAAAAGGGTTGTTTTGAAATGTAATTAAGCTTGTCTGTATAATCATTAATGAAATAGAGGTTGTTAGAAATATCAGATTGTTCACCAGAAGTTTGGATTATTTCTTCAAACCTTTTTAGCTCTTTGATGTCATAATTACTAGGGTCATATCTAATTTTTTCTTCTGAATCAAAGAGGTAAAACTTTAATTGATATTTATCCTTTAATCGAGCATAGTATTTCTCTTCAATTGTTTCACTAAATTCTGATTGATCAAAGTCATCATCAAAATAATCAAACATAAAGTTGTCTGAGTCTAAGCTGCGCTCAATGTCTGAAAAATCGAATTCAGAAACAACATCTTTGTCCTGTGCAATTTTTTCTGCTTGAAATTTTCGTGTTTCATGCTCTTTATGGTCACTGTAACCATGCAAAATATAAGAAGCATAAAAAGCAATAAAGGCGAGCATGCTTATAACATGCACAAATTTGTAATCTTTTTCTTTATAGTGAAACCAGAGCAATGAACCACTAAGGAAAATGGGCCAAAATGAGGTTAATAAACTTTGATTAAAGTAAAATTGATCAATTAAAATATAGATGCAGGAAGTAATAACCCATAAAAAAGCCAAACGATTCCATTCAAATTGGCTTTTCTTTAATTGGATAATGATGTATTGAATCAATTTGAAATAGGCATAAAAACTGGCTCCAATTAATGCAATACTTATAAAACTGTATAAATCAAGATCAAACAATCTTGCAAGATCAAATGAAATTTTAGAGTTATAAACTAAAGAGTATATAATCTCATTAATTTGAAAGGCGACATAAAAACTAGTAAGAAAAAGAGGGACTACAAAAATGACCAATTTTAACTTGAGGTTGCCTTTTTCAAACCAATTGCGGGTACGCTTGAGTAAAAAATGAACTAAAAAATAAAAAATAGAAACATTAATAATCAAGTCACCTAATGATGGTGCAATTTCTGAAGAAGCAAATAATTCAGGATTAAACAATTCAAAGTCTGCAAAAAAGCCTGACCAACCTGATTTTAGCCATAAATAACGGAGTGTAACTACCGTTAGCGGAAAAACAATAAGTAGCAACGGTTTAGATATTAATAACCTTTGAAATGCATTAATGAGTAATTGAAATAGAATAACAAAGCCCAACAAATAACATAAGAAAATAATAATTTCTAAGCTGGCATTTTTCTCAACCTCTTGAACAGGAACAATTGAAAATATAGGCTCTCCTGATGCGTCATGAACCGCAAAACCTTCCTCGTCAAACGTAATTTCTCCTTTTAAATTGGGAGCTAATTCTGGCGAAAATTCATTAACTAAATCTTCGTTTTCATATTTATATTCATTTTTAATTAAAAAAGCACCTACAAATAATCGTTCTTTATCTCGTAAGGTGGCAAGTTTATACCAGCCATTTTCCAACAATACAATTACATTTTGCTCCCAATACGAATCACTTGGATTTGGAATTGAAATTCGATTACTTGACCATAAATCTAAGGTGTCTGCATTGAAAGATAAATAGGCGTAGCCAGTTTCTTTTTCAAATTTTTGAGCATATGCAAAACGCTCATCAACGGTGCCATTTTCGGGGTAGCTTTTTGAAAAACGTTCAACTTCTTTTACTAACTCAGCAGTTTTTTCTTGGAAGGCATTTTCAAAATCTGTGATTCCTCCTTGCTCAATGTCTGAATAAAGTTGAAAATGATATAAATAAGAACCAAGCGCCCAAAAAAAGAAGCCTATTAAGGCTGCCCACATAAACCGTCGCTTCGTTATAAATTTCATTTTTCCTTATACCACAAAAATAATACCTGAATTATTCAGGTTGATCTAGCTTTTCGTGAATTTTAGCCATTAAGATATGAATATTATCGTCAAATTTTTCGTTATTGGTAATGATGAGGTTTGATTCTTGCTTAAATGGACGAACATGTGCGTCATAAGAAGGCATTACATGATTGTTCCATTGATAGATAATATCTTCACGTTTATAGTTTCTTTCTGTCATGTCACGTTTTAAGCGTCTTTCTAGCTGTAGCGTTTTATCAACAGTTAAATAAACCGAATAATCCAGTGACTTTCGCAAAAACGGATAATACATGACATAAAGCCCTTCAACGATCAAAAGCTCTCTAGGTTCAATATATTGCACGGCTTTTTTACTACTTGGATTATTGAAACCATAAATGGGTTGCTCAATTTGTTCTCCCTTCATTAAGAGATTGATGTCTCGCTCCAAGTTTTCGGCATGCAAGGCTGTAGGTAAGTCAAAATTAATGACCCCATTTTCATCTTTAGCCTGTTCTTCCTTAGGCAAATAGTAATTGTCTAATGAAAAAGTAGATACTTTTCCGTCAAACTCTTTATATAATTGATTGATGAGCGTTGTTTTACCTACGCCGCTACCTCCTGTAATTCCAACAATGAATCGAACCATTTAACGGGTGCTAATTTTTTTCGAAAATACAAAAAATGGTAGAAATGACCCGTTAATAATTAAACTCGCACGAATAAATAGTCTGCGTGCGTCATTTTATTCTATGTGGTATTCTATAAGTGTGCGTTCAGAGTATCCTCCATTGTAATCTCCGTAAGAAAATTTTACAATACCAATTCCTGGTTTAAGGAAAACATAATCTGCACTTGCAAAGTCATAACCGTATGCATAAACAGTGCAGTCTTCAAAGTCACCTGCAGGTGTGTTTATTACACTACCGCTTTTGTATACTTTTCGTGGAATAAGAACATCTCCTTGTCCTTCACTGTCAAATGTAGTGTCTGCTGTTGCTTCGTAATACAATAAAGATTGGTATTTGCATCCGGTAATTCCACTCTGTAAGCTATAAACCTTATTATCATTTAAATGAATGTTTCGAGCTGGAAAACGACCTTCTATGCTCCACCATAAGTCTCCTTCAGTTTTACGTAAGTATGTAATCTTCACAGTATCGATAGTTGTCGAAAGTAAAGTTCCGTCGGTTGACCATATAGTGTCTGCGTATACCCAATAATTGTAAAAACTCATTGGTATTAGTCCGTCTTGTTTTTTTGAAAAATCATATACTTTAGAAAAGCTTTCTCCGTAGTCGCATTCAAATTCTTCATTAGGCTCTTCCGTCTTATCTTTTCTGCATGCAGAAATGGCGGTAAATAATGACCCAATAATTAATAATAATGTTAGACTTTTCATAAACTTTCTTTTGGTTTAATTAGATAACGGTCAATTTTCGAATATAGTTTGGAAGGATTCAAATTATTTCTTTTTACCATGAATCGCATAAATTAGGTTAAATTGCGTTTTTTTGTTGCAGAAACATAGGCGAATCAGTTCAACTACGAAAATATCATTAGTGCTCCCCTGTTATAATCCACCAGAAAATTGGGCGGAAGTAGTGGTGGATTCTGTTGCCTCAATTGAGGCAAAGGGCTTATTTTCAGTTGAGTTAATTGTAGTTAACGACGGTTCTACCGAAAGAGTTACAGATGAATCTATTGCATTTTTAAAAGCTAAGATCTCAAACATAAACGTAATTGATTACGAAGTAAACCGAGGAAAAGGTTATGCTTTGCGCAAAGGTGTTGCCGTTGCTAAACAAGATTTAATCATCTATACGGATATAGATTTCCCTTATACAGAGGAAAGTTTTATGAAAGTGTATGAAGGTTTGGCACAAGGAAATGATGTAGTTCCAGGTCACCGTGGTGCAGCCTATTACACCAATACGCCTTTTATCCGTAAATTAATTTCAAAATCGCTGCGTTGGACTTTAAAAACATTTTTGCGTTTGCCAACTGATGATTCGCAATGCGGAATTAAAGGATTTAATCAAGTTGGTGCTAAAGTATTTTTAGATACTCAAATTGATCGTTTTTTGTTTGATTTGGAATTTATAAAATTGGCAAGTAAGCGTAAAGTGAAATTTCAAAAAGCCGAGGTAACTTTAAAGCCAAACGTTGTTTTTAGTAAGGTCAATTTTAAAATTTTAGCGCGCGAATCGCTGAATTTCTTTAAAGTATTGTTTAGAAAATAGAATAACCAACCCAGGTTATTATTCAAACGAATTTTCTTTTATCCAATAGTTGTCATAAATAACATATGGGTTGTCATTCTTTATTGCTTTTCTAAATAAATGCGAATCATTTTGTCTTTGAATTAAAAGCTCATCAATAATAAAAGGTTCTTGACTGCTATTTCCAGTTATCAAAACATTTAGTTCTGCCACATCAGGTGAAATAGTAAAGTTCATTTCAACTAGACACCAATCTTCCACAATAAGTGTAGATTGTTTAATGTCAAATTGCGCAATCCACGCACTAGAATCTTCTTGTACATATTTTGCTTCCATTACAGCCAAAGGGTCTGGACGATCTTCTCTTAAGTAATACCAATATTTTATCACATAATCACCTGGTGGAATTGTGTTTTGATCAAATGTTTTAATCGTATTCCAACTACTTTTTAAATCGCGAAATGCGCCTGTTCCGCCCAATTTATGTTCTGCGGGTAAATCTAATCCAACGTCATCAAAACTTTCATAATAAAACCACACATCAGTTGTATCACTTTTCCATCCTTGTCCTACGGAAAATGTTGCCAATTTTTCTTTAGTCATAATGCGGTCAAAAGGTGCGCGGCTGTTATATTTTTCGGGGTCAAAATCAAATATTACAAATTCTTCGTTTTCAAAAACCTGTTCCGATTCCCAAATCATAACTAATTCTGACGGCTTCAGTAAATCTCGATTTTTAATAACAACTATGCGATCCCCTTCAGGAAAATCATAGGTTAGTTCTTTTTCAATAAATCGAGGAGAGAAATAATTATTGACTTTAATCGATTCTGTTAAAGACATTCTTGAAGAAATAGAGTTCACTAACGGCGTTTGCGTATGATAACTCAGTAAAAACGCGTCATAATTGGCTTTGTGAGCACCCAATAGCATAATGTTTTCTGAAGACATGTGCTGGAAAGGTAAAAACAGAATCGCATCATAGTTTTCTTTTTTCACAAAATCAATGACTTCATTCATGTTAGCATCCACTTTTTCTGGTAAGAACTTATTTTCAGCAATGGTCATGTAGTTCGCATTGTCCGAATGTGCTGGAGCAAATTCTAAAAGGTAAAAGAGAATTCCTGTAAAGAATAAAATAGGATAGGCTTTGTGCTGTTTCTTTTGATACAGTCGGTAAATGCCAATGGCGCAGGTTACTGTAAAAACATAAAAGAAAATCCATGTAAATCTACCCAGTATTCTAAACTGTTTTAATGGACCAAATAAGTCTGTAACCCAACGTAACCAATCATATTTAAGTGGAAAACAGAATGCGAATAATAGGATTAAATAAGCTGCAATTAGAAAGAGAGAAAGTTCTTTTTTGAGAAAAGATTTTAAATGAAATTCATTGCGCATGCGAATCATTTGAATGCCAATAACTACAGCAAATACAATAGTAGGAAAACCTATGTAACACCAAGTTTCCCATTCGCCAATTTTTAATGAAAAGAAACTTGTAATTTCTCGTATTGGTCCGTGATGTGGAATAATTAAAGAATTCCACGTTGCATAATAATGAAAAAAGCCTGCTGGATTTGATAAGCGATCTACATGCACATCCGTCATGCTAATATAGCCTTGGAAAAGTACTAAAGGAAGCACTGTTTGAATGAAAATTCGTACCATTCCGGGCAAAATTTCTTTGCGGCTTTTAACCATGTTTACCAACCAAAAAACAATGCTAAAAAATGCCAATATAATGCCTAAATACGGATGCGTAAAAAAGAAAGCAAGCATGTAAAGACTTATTATAACTGACCAAATCCACTTTTTGGTGCTATAACTTTTAATGAGTAGCCACCACATAATGGGGATAGCAAAAACGTAAGACATGGCAAAGTGTCCTGTTAATCTGAATATTTGTGGAGACAAAAAAGTAATTGCAACTGCTGCGGCTAATGCCCACCAATCATTGACTTTATAATGTCTGAAAATTTTAAAGATAAATACTGCCGCAATTGGGTAAGACAGCAGCATAAGTACATTTAGAATGCCTACACCGTAGTTGGCTAAACCTAAGAGTCCTATTAGGTATGAAAATAAAGGGTGAGCATCTGTATAAACTACATGTTCGTAGTAAGGGTAATTCATCCCAGAAAAATGACCGAACTGTGTGTCATATTGGGCGTGATATAAATAAGTGTAATAATTCTTTATTCCGTCACCTTCTGCTGAAAACAGAAAATCGTTTGGAGACAATAATACCGTGTGATAAAAATAGAAAAGTACTATTAAGGCAACCCCAAATGTGAGCCAAAGAAATTTGTTTTTTAAAAAGTAATTGCGCATCCGTTTTTTCTACGGTGCTAAATTAAGATTTTATACGCAGTGATTCTTTTCCTTATCTAAAGGTTTTCAAATCTCTTTTTTTAAAAGCGAAATTTTTAGCCAATTGAGTATTTCGCAATGCTTATAATTTTCGGTCGTTCTCATTAATTGCAACATCATTGATACTTGCAAAGCGTTTCTTCATCAATCCATTTTCATCAAACTCCCAATTTTCGTTACCATATGCTCTAAACCAATCACCGTTTTCATCTTGATATTCATATTCGAAGCGCACAGCAATGCGATTATCAACATGTGCCCAATATTCTTTTTTTAGTTTGTAATAACGCTCATCTTTCCATTTGTCTTCTAAAAAAGCTTGAATTTCTTCTCGGCCGTTAATAAACTGACTTCTATTACGCCATTCGCTGTCAATAGTATAAGCCTTGCTTACTTTTACAGGATCTTTTGAATTCCATGCATCTTCAGCCATTTGAATTTTTTGCTTAGCGCTTGCTTCCGTAAACGGAGGAAGTGGGTGTTTTTGTTCCATAATTCTTGTTTAAATATTTGGACGAAGTAGTTTGTTAGGGCTTACATTTTCTTAAACTACATATTTAGTTGTAATGGCGCGGTCCGAAGATTTTAATTTCATTTCTGAATTGCTCAATGCTTGACCAGGCATCATCTTTTGCATATTTATTGCTGTCTGCTTGCATATAAGTGTTGGACGGTTGCCCCTGTATCATTATTCGAATAAATAATTTATGAGGCTCAAAATTGCGATAGTAAAAGAGACTTTGTTTGATTGTATCCTTAGGGTAGATCATTTTAGTTCTGGTAAATTCACTTGCACCTTCACAATTATTAAAAATGTAATAGACATGATTAAAACGACGTTCCATAAATACCCAATCATTTATTCGTTGAATTTTAATAATACCTCCGTTATGCCACCAAAATTTGCGTGTAATGTTATTGAAACGGGATACTGTAGGTTCAATATTTAAAGATGTTATGAGATTATTAGTGGAATCAATTTTTGATTTCTGTAAAATCCAATTAGGCTCATTAATGCGTGTAAACTGTTCAAAATTTATGGTGTCATTTGGCAAGTTGCAACAGTTTAATGTATAGGGCTCTGCCTTATTGCTACATGCCTCAGCAATAAAAATTATGATCAGTAAAACGAAAGAAGTATTCTTTATGTTGTGACTCATTTTTTAAGCATCTATTTCCATCTCTAAGGTTAATCCGTTAATTAATTCTTCAAAGCTGTTAGCTACATAAGTGAGTTCTTTTTCTCCCATATAAAGAACGTGAATCGTTCCACTCATGAAATTTAAGAGGTAGGGATTTCCGCCTCCATCATGACCAAAAGGCAAGTAACTTAATTTGTCTCGGTGTTGTTTTCTAAAAGTTTCGAATTTTTCTTCAATTGTCCATTCACCATATTTAATTGGGGAGAAAACTTGGACAGTGAATTCTCTATAATATTCATGCGTTGGCACACCGCCGTTATTTTTTAAATAAAATTTTTTGAAAGCATGACCTAACTTTGCTCCAATTGTAGTTTCGAAATCAGTATATTCTTCAGCAGAGATAGGTTTATCGGTTAAGAGTAATTTCATAAGTTAATTCAATATCTAAAAATCATATGCCTACAGACCGCTCCACCGTCCTAATTGTAAACTCATCCGCATCCATTTCCGCTTTAACGCCAATCGGTAGTGTAAATTTTGGCCCAATATGTCCAAAAGCCGCACCTTGGTAAACAGGGAAATCAGCTTTACCAAAATGTTGATCGAAAACCTCTTCTAACGAAAATGATTTGTGAGGTTCTTCAGCTTGACAATTTTTAAATGAGCCTAGTACTAATCCTTTAATCCCTCTAAAAGCTCCGGCTTGCTTCATTTGCCATAACATCCTATCAACACGATAAGGTTCTTCTCCAATTTCTTCTAAGAATAGAATACTTCCAGGCCAAAATGGCTCATGCGGAGTGCCTATCATTGCAGTCAGCACGGTGAGGTTTCCTCCAATTAACTGTCCTTGTGCTTTGCCAGGCACCCATGTTTTTGCCTCTTCTTTATATTCAAGCGGGTTTTTTAAAGTAAAAGGCTCACCAATTACCAGTGCTTTTTTTACACAATTCATTGTAAAATCTCCCCATGATGAATAACCACAAGGCCCATGATATGCAACTAAACCTGAATGTTTAAAAATGGCATTTACTAATGAAGTGATATCACTGAAACCAATTATTACTTTAGGGTTTGCGCGAATCGTTTCATAGTTTAACTGATCCAATATCCGCTGGCAGCCCCATCCACCGCGCATAGTAACAATGCCTTTAATGGTTTTATCTTCAAAAAACTCCATTAATTCATTGGCACGCATTTCATCTGTTCCGGCCAAATAACCTTCTTGTTCGTAGCAGGTTTTACCAACCTTAGTTTTAAAACCTTCGTCGTGTAGTATGTTTTCAATTTTTTCAATATGACTTTTATTCCAAATTGATCCTGCCGGAGCGGTAATACCAATTAAGTCGCCACGACGCAAGGCGCTAGGGTGTATAATTGTGCGATCTTGCGTGGCAGCATCAGGAGTGGTAAAAGATGTTAAGGCGGTAGTTCCAACAATTATTCCTGCTGAAGATTTTAGAAAGTCACTGCGTTTCATTTAATGTGTTTTTAAGCATCTTAACTAAAGATACATTTTTTATAATGGCTCTATTCAAATATCCTGCCTTTTGCAAGAATCGTTTATTATTTGCATGGGTTGAGCTATCACCCTAAAGTTATCTTGGATGCAACCATTTTGGTTTGAAATATATCTATAGTATAAGTTGTCCTAATAAATAAGAATTATGAAAACACTATTTACATTATTGTCATTGGTATTATTGCTCTCAGCTCATGCACAAACATATATGTATGTTGAAGATGTGGTAATTACACCTGAAAGCCCAGTTTCTACATCAGATGAGGTATACATTCAAGTGCTTGGAAATTTTTCTAACCCTGGAGCATTTATTGTAGATCATAATGTGAGTGTTGATGGTTTTACTGTTCAATTGGAGATTAATGCTGGACATGATGGTGGTATTCATACAGATGTTTTGGTGCCGTTTGATACTACTTTTGCATTAGGTATGCATAGTCCTGGAGAGTATACGGTTGAAATTTCAGGAACTGCGGTTGGTGTTTTTGTAGATGATCCTACCAAATTTAATTTCGTTGTTGAAGGTGGTACGGATGGAATTGATGAAGTTGATGCAATTCAAATTCAAGTTTTTCCTAATCCTGCAACAAATTTTTTGACTGTCAATTATGAAGATTGGCAATTGAATTCTAGTATCCAATTATATACAATTGATTCTAAATTGATACAAACCAAATTAATTGAATCTGGATTGACTTTGGTTGACCTTTCAAGTGTTGATAATGGAAGCTACATTATTCAAATTCTAGATCCAAAAGGGAAAGCAATTTTGACAGATCAAATTGTGATTTCAAAATAAATGAGGTAAATCAATCCTCATTCTTTCATTCTTATTGTAAAGAATCATTCTAAATAGGTAAATTTGTACCAGAATTAATAAGTTTCAAATATTGGTTCTTAAATAATTGAAGACATGGAAGAGAAAAGAGTTCCCATTACATTATACGCCGAAATGACCCCAAATCCGCTTACAATGAAATTTGTAGCGAATAAATATTTATTAATTAACGATCAAACTGTGCAGTTTGAAAGTGGGGCGGAGGCCAAAGGATTTTCACCTTTAGCAGAAGCATTGTTTAACTTTCCGTTTGTAGATGCTGTATTCATTTCAGGAAACTTTGTGACAATAACAAAAACCAATAACGTAGATTGGGATTTTATAGTGATGGAACTGCGTGATTTTGTGCGCGAGTGGATAGCATCAGGTAAAGATGTATTGGTTATGATGCCTTCTAAAACTCCTAAGGTAGATGAAGAAGGAGAGTCAAAAACACCGCGTAAAACTTTTGCGCCTAACGAGCTAGATGAGCCCATAATGCATTTATTGAATGAATATGTGCGGCCTGCTGTTGAAAATGACGGTGGAGCGATTGATTATGTTGGATTTGAAGAAGGCGTAGTTACGGTTGAGTTGAAAGGCTCATGTGCAGGATGTCCTTCATCAACTGCAACTTTAAAAGGTGGAATTGAACAATTGCTTAAGTCTAATTTAGAAGAGGTGACAGAAGTTGTGGCTTTGAGTGAATAGAATTAGAGTTCACTTTTATGAAAGGATAATAGAATTGTTTGCTTCTCAACATTGTCGTATTTGCTAAGTTGAAGGAAATTTTTTGTCCATTCTTGTACCTTTAAGATTTCTGATTTCAAGGTTGAAACGTTATCCTTTATTTCAATTGATTTTTTGTCATTACTAAGCTTGTACACAGCTAAGGATTGATTGTTGTCCTTGTCAAACACTTTAACAGTTGAAAAGCTTCCAAACGCTTGTGTTACATTCCAATCAAAATCATAGTCTACATTATATTTCGGATACTCGCTGAGTGAAGTTGCTTTGAATAAAGCATCATTTTTTTTAATTTGAATACTTTCTACTTCCCAAAGCCCTTCAAGTGATTGAGCTTTCATTTTATCCTTTTTACAAGCAGTTGATAGAATGAGTATGGAAATAAGTGAGAATAAAAGATGTTTATACACGAATTGACGATTTTGTTGTTTCTATTACTTTAAAATCGCATGAAAAAGAAAACTCCCCTATTTGGGGAGCTATCAATATCTATTTAATCAAATTTTTAGTCTGCATATAATACAGGTTCTTCAATCTCAACATCATTAAATTGAATGCCATAAGACTCTAATTCATTTAAAATAGGATTGTAGATTGATGCTTTTGTTGGCAATTCTACACCTTTTAGCTGAATGGTTTCGTTCAAAATCATTTTAGCGCAAATTGCAGCAGGTAAACCAACTGTGTTGCTCATTGCAGTATAGGTTTGATCTTCACCAATTGAAATCATGTGTGAATTAATCTCATGAAAATCTCCATTTAATGTGTAAACAAATTTATGCCACATCACGATCATGTCTTTGTCCTGCGGTTCCAAAGTCCATTTTTCTTCTAATATTTTTTGAAGAAATTGAGCTGGAGTAACATCCTCAGTAATGTCTACTTTTTCTTTTTCAAAAATTCCTAACCACTCTAACTTCTCAAACATGATGTCATCCTGATCAATTTTTAAATAGTGTTTCAGTTTTAGTTCAACAGAATCAGTAGGGTTGTATGGTAAAAACGAATTAATAAAGTCACGTTTAGTCATGTCTTTACTTCCTTCTAATGTATAAGAGTCATCCGTTGCACCAATTTGCACAAAAGCATTCCATGATTTTGAAAAACCTTTTCTACGCAAGGTCCCTCTGTATATTGTAGGAATGTCTTGCAAATCGTAAACATCTCTATATTTTAAAGAATCACGATTAGCGTATCCTTCAAATTTTCCAAATCCTTCAATTTCAATTACCTCTGTTCTTCTAAACAAGCGGTTGTAAGGAATGTATTTATACTGCCCTTCTTGTATAAACTTAGCGGCACTACCTTGCCCGGCTAAAACAACATTTCTTGGATTCCAAGTAAATTTATAATTCCATGGGTTGTTGTCACTTTCAGGAGCAACTAATCCTCCTGTAAATGATTCAAAAATGTGCATTTTACCTCCACGGTTTTCAATCTCATCTAAAATCTTTTTGGCACTCATATGATCTAAACCTGGATCGACCCCAATTTCATTCATTATGATTATGCCTGCGTCTTTTGCTGCTTGATCTAATTCACGCATTTCGTTTGAAATGTATGAGGGTGTAATTAAATTCGTTTTAAAACGAATACAATCTTTAGCTACTTCAATATGAAAGCGTGCGGGTAACATAGAAATTACTAAATCTGCCCACTCCACTAATGGCGCTCTTTGTTCAGCGTTAAGGCCATCTAATTCGAACCCTTCAGCTCTATCGCATCCTTGTACTTTTGAAATTGCAAGTTCGCCGTCACGATCTCCAACTTTAATATACCAATCTTCTGCTGCAGCATTTTCTGTAAAGTATCGAAGCATAGAGGAAGCTGAGAGCCCAGCTCCGATTACAAGAATATTTTTCATTTCAATTTAATATGTAGGTTTTCTTTTTTTAGAGACGCTAAAGTTAAGGCTTTTGTACCGTTAAAATAAAAACTATGTCTATGGATTTTGAAAAAATATCAACAATCAATTTAATTGACTGAATCCTTTTGGCTTATAATGAACACTAAATCAATAAAAAAATGAAAAAAAATAGCAGAACGTAAATAGCTTACGTTCTGCCCCCATAAAATTGTATCAAATAATAACAGTTATGGAAAATATAATTTCATTTTACGAGAAGCTAATCATTAAGGAAGTTACCTATGAAATGGGTGATGCAACAGTAAGTGCTAAGTGTGATTTAATTGTGCAAGGTAATAAGGTTGAAACTGAAATGCTTATTTCGCATACAGATTTGAATCGCATTATTGCTAAAATTACAGCAAGCGGATATGAATTTCAAATTAAGCAGGTTAACTCATTGGAATTTGCAGATGGAACAGCCATTGTTGATTATAGTTTTGAAAACGTTTTTGGAGAAGCTATTGTTTTAGAAAACTTCCAGTTTAATCAGGCTGTAAAGCAGATTAGAGCTTAATTTTAATTCATAAAATACACATTTAATAATGCATACATTCTTTAAAAAAGGGTTTGAAATTGCTGATTCCTTTAAATTCAATACGATAGTGTCAGTAGATGAATTGTCAGACCATGATATGATTTATATTTATCATCATTTAAAAGTGGGTTCAACAGTTCAATTAAAGGCTGCCGGAACAAATGTAAAAGGCGATTTACGTTATGAAGTTTCCTACAAAAATTTTGTACTTGGTTTTGTTACCTTAGGCGAGGCGGTGCGCTCAATTTACGAACAATGTGAAACAATTGAGAGTGAAATTGTAGGGCTTAAAAAGCAGAAATTTTTACCTATAAACGGAATAGATATTTCTTTGCAGGCAACCAAAATGCGCATGGTCTCGTAATAGTTTAAAAAAAGCTATATCTTTACAAAAACTACAGTTATGAGAAAACTATATATATTATTCGGTTTTGCTGGTCTCGCGGCATTAAATTCATGTACTGATCATGAAGTAATTCCACCACCAGTGCCATTAGTCGATTTGAACTGTGATTGTGAAGCGGAAATTGGAGATTCTTCAGCAACAGTTACATATACTGACTCTTGCTATTATCAATCTTTCAAAAACATTGTGACAGAGGGTGCATCAAGTGCACGTTATATGACTAGTGTTGAGGATGAAGATGTACCTGGAGGATTAGAAATTGAAATTCGATCAATCAATTGGACGGATGACGGATCTAATAACCCAACATTAGAAGAATGGAAAACATTCATGAATGATAATGCAAACCCTAATTATTCTGATAATCCAGGACATAACGGAATTGCTGTTAGATGGATAGATCCAAATGGACAAGTTTGGGAAAGTGATACTACAACTTCTATTTGCCTTAGAGATTTTGTGTTTAATACATTGATTCAAGAATCTGATACAACAGGTAAATACATGCAATTTGATGCAACATTTAACTGTACTTTATTGAATTCAACTTACGGTACTCCTGATAGTATGAAATGCTTAGAAAACGGGCATGTACGTTCAGCATTTAAGTTAGAATAAGAGATTAACAATATGTTATTAAAACGGGAGGTTCTTTGAATCTCCCGTTTTTTTTTACTAATTTTAGCTAAGTAGAAGCATTAGGAATAACTATGGACGGAGTTTTACGCATTGCTATAATTGGAGATTACAATTTTGCATATCATTCGCATAATGCTACCAACCAAGCCTTGCAACATGCTGAGCAAGTGTTGGATCAACCCATTAATTATTACTGGCTTAACGAACGTGAGTGTACTGAGCAGATTGAGAGCTTTTATGAAACTTACGACGGTATTATAATTGCTCCAGGCCCTTATCAAACACCTTTCTTTTTTCAATCCATTATTAAAACCTTAATTCAAAAAGATGTTCCGGTATTAGGTACTGGCGAATGTTTTAAAATATTGGTTGAAACGCATTTTACCAGTTTAGGATTGGATTTAAAAACAGAGCGTGTAATATCTGATAATTTGGTGGATGGTAATCAATTTACAGGTGTTTCATTAGATCGTTTTTCGGCCGAGTTCAGTAAGCTATATTTGAATAGAGGTGTAGCAGAATATAGTTCATCACGGTATTCAATTTTACCGCAATATTCTGAGTTATTGACTAAAGATTATGAAATAGGTGCTCGAAACCAATATTTTGATCCTGAAATACTTAAGCATAAAGAACACGCTTTTTTTCTGTTTACTATGTTTTGCCCGCAAATTGTATCAAGTACGGATATTCCACATCCAATTTTCACCTATTTTGTAAAGAGTGTCAGAAGACTGCTAGATATTAAAGAAAGCGCAGTCTAAATCCTAAATTATCTAGTCAATTAAGGTTACTTGTCTTTAAACAAGACATAAAACAATACAACCAAATTGATTTTATATGCACAGCAACCTGAATAATGCTCCTTCATTTCTTTTCGCTTTTTTAACGTTAATAGTTTTATTTTTTAGTGCTGGGCTTTATGCACAAAATAATGCAAATGTTCATTTTAAAACGGATCAATCCTCACTATTAGCGCAAGAAATAATACAGCTGAAAAAGTTGTATAACGAAGATTTGTCAAGTGCAACTTCTATTCAATTAATTGGACATACAGATGCAGATGGATCAGACGGATATAATGAGCAATTATCTAAAAGAAGGGTCGAATTTGTGCGGGAACAATTGATTGAAATGGGCTGCGCTACAGATAAAATATCGGTTGATTTTAAAGGAGAAAAAAAACCATTAAATACAAATGGTAATGCGGAGGAAAAAAAGCAAAATCGCCGAGTAGAGATTTTATGGCAGAAACCAGAACCAATTGCGGCGGGTTCCATCCAAGAATTATATGATTTATTGGAGCAAGAGAAACAAACGTTTTGCATTAATCCGAATCGCGATACGCTTTTAATTCTAAACCAAGGTACCATAATAGTTGTTCCTGCAGGTTCTTTTAAAACACAGTCTAATGAATGTGTTTTGTTGAAAACAAAGGAGATTTATAAATATTCTGACATGATAATGGAGAACCTCTCAACTACTTCAAACGGTCGTTTATTAGAAACAGCTGGAATGGTGTATACAGAAGCAACTGATCAGGATGGTAATAGATTAGACTTGAATTTTGATGCAGAAATTACAATTATGATTCCGACTGATACGTTGCGTGAAGATATGAAATTATTTACTGGACAAAGGGATTCAGAAACGAATCAAATGAACTGGAATTTAGCTGGAAATAATACTGATTTTTCTATGTACAACTACGGGCATGATATTGAATGGTGTAATCCTGAGAATTACATTCCAGAAACTCCGCAATGTGAAAAATGTGGTCTTTTTTGTCGTGTTGGGCGGCTGGGTGGAACACTTAAAGGTGCTACAGATGAGGATATAAAAGCTGAGAACAAAGAATTTAGAAAGTGCCAAAAATCACTTAGAAAAAAGCGAAAACCAGACTATAGACAATTGAGTCCGTATCCATACAGGTGTGTTGAATTAATGGAAAAATATGGAGTAACTACTTATGAAGAATTAGAAGACACCTTAGTAAAGCTTCAGGTTGAATTAATGAAACAGAGAGAAAAAGAATTTGAAAAATATGGAGTATCTAATTACGAAGACTATAGAGATACACTCAGAAAAATCGAAATACAAAAAGGAAAAATACAATTTGAACAGACTGCTGAAAAGTTAAAGACAGGTAAAGGTAGTGTTGGAGATTTGAAATATTATGTGGCACGTGTAAACACTTTAGGTTGGATTAATTGTGATGCCTTTACTAGGTTTCCAGCAAATGAAAAAATAGTGATGAAGACAGATGTTCCTTTTAACGATAATTTTGATTGCAAATTAGTTTTTCGTGATCGTAAGTCAATTATGAGATCAGATAGATTAATTAAATACTATTCTTATTCAAGAATTCCACCTGATTTTGATGTGTGGCTGATGGCTTTAAAATATGTCAATGGTCAGGCATACGTTAGTTTGCACGAAACAACAACGCGAAAAAAAGCTCCAGCATCAGAATTTCGAGCAGTTAGTATTGAAGAGTTGAGACAAGAATTAAAAAAGTTAGATCATTAATCCTTCTTGGGTACAAAAAGCTTTTCTAATTCGCCCATTTGATTGTCCATAATGTCTTGAATACAAACTTCCATAGAAATTCTTGCTAATGCAGATAAATGACGCGATAATGGAAGTATTGGTTTGATGGTTTCTCCCCCATATACAACCTCCATACGTTTTAAGTCAAAATAAAAGGTGGTGTTGGCTAAATATTCAGCTTCTGCTAGTTCACGATTAGGATGTGCAAATGCTGCGCCAGAAAGTGCTAAAACTGGTACGATTGATTCTGGAACAGGATCGTAAGGTTTATAATCTTCATTTTTTGCATCCTCCGCGGTCCTATTACTTCTTACAGCCATATATTCTCCCGATTCAGCATTTGGCAAACCATTTCTAAATACTAAATGCACCAATTCAAAATCTTCTGTATTATAAGCATTAGTAGTGTCTGCCAAGAATCGAATAACGCTTTTCATTGCAGCGCGTGTTTCAGCCGCTCCAAAATTGTCATAATAACCAGCGTCAACGAAATTACCTACATCTGGAATTTTTCCTGAAGGGCAAACAACTGGAAAGCGAGCATTCATTAAGGCGCCAGAACTAAGTGGAATGGTCTTGTTTAAAATAGTATCAGTTCGTTCCAGTAAATCCATGTTTTGTGGAATAAAGTTATTTAGCTGTACCGCACTCATTGTTGCATGATCTCCCGATTGTACATGAGTTGTATGTAATAAAAATAGGGGGTGATCAAATTTTAGCTGATTATTATCGTCATACCAAAAAGATAAAAATTCGCGCTTCAACGGATTTACATCACCATTAAAACTACCGTTAAAATAACCAGATAAGGCATCTTCCCAACGTTGTTGTAAAAATTCAGATCGATCGAAAAAACGACCAGAACCAATGATACTTTGCCATGAGTCTCGACCAAAAAGTAAGCCTATATCTGTTGATACAAAATCATTTTGGAATACTTCATTGGCCATTTCAGCAACATTGTCAGATTCGTCTGCAACGTCATGATAAGCTACGTAAAATGAGTTGCCCGTATTTCCGCCAGAAGCCCCACTTAATGAGAAAATATGGTTGTAATAGTTGTCAAATTTCTCTTCCATTGCATGGTGAGCCATTAATGTCCAAAAAGCAGCTCGAGATCCTCCTCCTTCTGAAGAAACAAAAACGAGTGGATATTTTTGACCATAATTTTTTATGTCTTGGTCATGACTTGCAAACCATGCGGCTACATATTCATCTATAGTAGCTCTTTCTTGAACATTAAACTGAGATTTGTCTGATAAGCGAACATCATGTAAAGCACTAGCGGGTGACTTTATCATGGATAACACCGCTCCACCAACAATAATTAGAGTTAAAATGGGCAGTTTATTTCTACCACCAACAATGATTAGGATATAGGCAATAAAGGTATAGAATACTAATCCTGCTAATAAAATTGATAACCCATTAATAGGAATGAGAAGAGGAAATATATTGAATAAAATGAAGAAGCATAACGTAGCTATAGCTCCCCAAAAAATGGCAAAATTAATACGGTTTTTACTTTTAATTATGTTTACTGATTTGAGAATCATTTTTTCAATTTCCATGGATGCAAAAAGGAAATAAAGGATAGAAATTACACCACCAGAAAGATAGAGGTAAGGTATTTTTTTAGGAGATTCAGTACCACTCCAAAGTGCAAGCATTATTGTAAATGCTGCAAGAATTGTAAGTAAAGTCCAAAGGATCCACTTACGTTTCATGATTAGGTCTTTAATTACTTGATAGAAAGATACTTTAGCAAATGAATAGCAAATAATCATGAGTGTCCAATAAAAGACTGCTGTTCCTCCAACTGCAAAAGGATCATGACCAGATTCTACATTTCTCAAATACAAAACAAGAATAAAGAAGGTTGGAATTAGAATGATGATTAAACCAATAAATTTGGGGAGAACACCTCTTATATGATTCACATCTGGATCTTTATCCTGCAAGTGCATTTTAAATTTTTGTGAGAGAAAATTAGGCCAATCTACCGCCTTAATATTGGTGATGTACGAAAATCGAACCCAATACCAATTGATCATTCCCAGTAATAATAGCAAGCCAAAAAATACAGGTGGTCCAAGTTTGTTTTCTGACAAGTGTAAGAGCAATTCTTGCGCTTGCTCCATGCCGGCGAACAACCCTAAAAGCACAATAGAAATGATAATTCCAATTCTGTTTTCTAATAGTTCATGTGCTACATAATCAAAAAATACGAATACCCCCAATTTGTTTGTAATCCAATTCCTAATTTTAGTGGGGAGGTATTTCTTTACAATATTGGCGATAATGATTAAAGCAATGCCAATGAGCACTATTATTCCTGTAATTTCTAATAAGACGGGCGCTTTTCCGTAAAAAGTCATTTCAGTGAAAAGAACGGCGAGTAATGCGGAAATTGAGAGTACGATTATAACGTCTCTTTTTGATGCTTTTGGGTTCATAATTATTACGTTAGGTATCACCTAAATTAATAATTTATTGAAACATCTGGGCTTAAATAAAGTCTTACCTGGCTGAAAAACACCAGTTAAGTATGGGAGAATGCTATCCTAGTTCAATTAATACTTGCGCTTTTTCTACACTAATTCCTGTGCTTACAAGTACCTTTTTAATTGTGCAATCGTGTGCTGCTTTTAAGACATTTTCCATTTTCATGGCCTCCAATATAAGAATGCCATCTCCTTTTGCAACGGTATCTCCTTCGGCAACAATAACCTCAATTACTTTACCTGGCATTGGAGCTTTAATATCTGTACTTATCGTATCAACTGATCGTTTGATTCCCATCTTATCCAGTACCAAATCAAGGTTGTCTTTAAATGCGAGATCATGCACTGAGTGTTGGTGACGTATAGTAATTGTTTTAAGCGCCAAGTCAATTGAAAGAACCTCCAAAACAATCGATTTATTGCTAGGAGATGTAATTTCATATACACCTTCTCCTAACTTTGTTAGTTCTAATGTGCTTAGGGCACTTTCTAAATCAACTGTATTTACGGTATTCAACATAAGTGAAATTTTTCAGATTCAAATCTACTGAAATTATTGGTATTATCGAACTCAGTTTGGTAGTTTGAATTAGTTAGTGGCGGGTTTATTTGGTTTAATTACCAGATATACACCAACAAACACTAATAATGCCGCCAATATTTTTCCTGTAGTTATATCCTGTGTATAGTTTTCTAAACCGAATAACCAAAAAACATAAATGAACAATGCAGCTAGCAATGGTTGAAAATAAATATAACTGCTACTTACAGCAGGACTTATCCGCTTCATGGCGTAAACCATCAATAAATAAGGGAAAAAAGTAACGCATACTACTACAAAAACCAATCTTAATATTTCAGCTGATTGTAGAGTTGTAAAGGATGTTTCTAAAAGTTCATTGCTACTCATTGGCCAGCATAAAACATAAATGAGTCCAAATGTAAATATCCAGGTTATAACAGTGAGTGGTTTATATTTTGCCATGAGGGGCTTAATCAATACTAAGTAAAGAGAGTAGGAGGTGGCATTGATAAAAATAAACAAATCTCCAAGTAAGGTTGACTCACCGCCGGAACTTCCTTGCAACGTAAATACTATTGAACCTATTGCACCAATTATTAAACCTACAATTTTGATTGAATTGGGCTTTTCTTTTAGAATGAATAAGGAGAGAATAAATACAATTATGGGAGAGGTGGTCATTATAACAGATGCGTTGACGGGAGAAGTTCGCATTAAGCCATTAAAGAAAAAAAGTTGATTGACCGCAACGCCAAATACCGCACAAATTGCTAATAACCCAAGATCTTTTTTAGAGACTTTTTCGAATTTTGTACTGAAAACAAGCCAAAACAAAATGGCAGCTCCACCAACTCGTAATAAAATAAAACCGTTAGGACCAATTACATTTGGCATTAAACCCTTGGCAACCACATAATTTGCTCCGTACATGAGGTTAAGCACGAATAAAGCAATATGTGATTTGACTATTGGCCGCATGTCGTTCGTTTAGTCTATTTGAAAAAAAAGGCTACTATGCACCCAATGCTTCAGCCGCAGTTGCAACAACTTTTTTAGAGTTGCCAACAAAAATAGAATCACCTAAAATTAATACGGGGCGTTTTAAAAAGGTATATTCATCAATAATCAACTGTCGCATTTCTGCCTCAGATAAATCGCGCTCATGTAACCCCATTGCACGATATTTCATTGAGCGTTTAGAGAATAATTCAGAAGCACTTCCTGCCATTTCAATCATTTGATCAACTTGTGCTCCCGTCATTTTTTCTACTTTGATGTTTTGCAATTCAAAGCTATCATCTACATTCCATTCTTTCATTATTCGCTGACAAGTAGAACAAGTCTTGAGGTAATATATCTTTTTCATAATTTAAATTTATTACAAGTTAGCTCGAAAAATAAAAACAACTCTTGCTTAGAATTCAGCTTTGCCAGGTGTTCTTGGGAAAGGGATTACGTCTCTAATATTTGCCATTCCTGTTGTAAACATTACCATTCTCTCAAACCCAAGTCCAAAACCTGAATGTGGAGCTGTTCCAAATTTACGAGTATCTAAATACCACCACATTTCTTCTTCAGGAATGTCAAATGCCTTGCATTTTTCAACAAGTACATCATAACGCTCTTCTCTTTGCGAACCTCCAATAATCTCTCCAATTCCAGGGAATAAAATATCCATTGCACCTACCGTTTTACCGTCTTCATTCAAGCGCATGTAAAATGCTTTAAATGATGCAGGATAATCTCGAATTATAACTGGTTTTTTAAAGTGTTTTTCTACTAAATAGCGTTCATGTTCACTTTGTAAATCAGTTCCCCATTCAACAGGGTACTTGAATTTTTTCTTTTTGTATGGTTTAGAATTACGCAGTAAGTCAATCGCTTCGGTATAAGTGATGCGCTCAAAATCATTGTCAATTACAAACGTTAATCTTTCAATTAATGACATTGGATTTCTTTCTGCCATTGGCTTTTTTGAATCCTCTTTAAGCTCACGATCATTTAAGAACTGAATGTCATCTGCACAATTATCCATTACGTATTTACAGATATAGCTCAAAAAATCTTCAGCTAAATCCATATTGTCTACAATGTCGTTGAATGCAACCTCAGGTTCTACCATCCAAAACTCTGCTAAATGTCTAGCAGTGTTTGAATTTTCGGCTCTAAAAGTTGGTCCAAAAGTATATACTTTTCCTAGTGCCATTGCAGCTAGTTCGGCTTCTAATTGACCAGATACCGTTAAGTTAGTTTCTTTACCAAAAAAGTCTTGCGACCAATCTATATTTCCATCTTCAGTCAATGGTGGAGATTGAGGATCTAAAGTTGAAACGCGGAACATTTCCCCGGCGCCTTCAGCATCAGAACCTGTAACAATAGGAGTGGCAATATGGTAATACCCTTTGTCATTAAAATATTTATGAATGGCAAAAGAAGTGGCGTGTCTAATTCTAAAAACAGCTCCAAATAAATTCGTTCTAAAACGTAAATGAGCTTGTTCTCTTAAAAACTCTAAACTATGCCTTTTAGGAGCAAGAATAGTTTTATTCACTTCTTCAGGATCTGCATCACCCAAAATTTCGATCGATTCAACAATCAAATCAAATTTTTGACCAGCTCCTTGAGACTCTTCAATAGTACCAATAATTGAAATTGCTGCACCTGTGCTAATTCTTTTAAGCAAGGTCTCATCTGTGTTTTCAAAATCAATCACTGCTTGCACATTATTGATTGTTGACCCATCATTTAATTGAATAAAACGTTTTTGTCTAAACGCTTTTACCCATCCTTTAACATTTACTTTGTCTCCAAAGTTCGCTGTGGCCAATAATTCTTTAATCTCTATTCGTTGCATTTTTGATTGATTTGAAAAAAAGCAAATTTAAATTAAATTCAAGATATAATGCCAGAAAACAGGGAAA
Source organism: uncultured Crocinitomix sp. (assembly GCA_937136425.1). GTDB lineage: Bacteria > Bacteroidota > Bacteroidia > Flavobacteriales_D > Crocinitomicaceae > Crocinitomix. The sequence continues at coordinate 28,789 of CAKZON010000020.1, read as the reverse complement.
AAGGGCAGCTTATAAATGATAATTTACGCCAAACGCTAAATTCATGTTGAGATAACCAACTCTTTGGTCTATAGTTTCAAACTTTTGACTAAAAACCTGGTTAATGGATAATTCTGTAAAGGCTTGAATTTTGTCAGACAATGCGAATTGCATACCCAAGTTAACTTCGTATCCAAAATGGAAGGCTTCAGAGAAATCATTTGGAGAACTAGTTGATTTGCCATCCGCAAGGCTTTCAAGTTCATAATCAGTAATGAATGCTCGGTTAAGGCTGTATTCTATACAGGGACCTGCACTTGCATATATAAAATTGTGTTCTGCTTTAAGTAAAAAGTTCAATCCAATGTTGTTTTGCCTGATTATGACATCTGCGCGCTGAATATTTCCAGGGCTATGCTGTAATGTTAAATCATTAATACGGTATCCTCTTTGGTTATAATATACTCCACTTTGAATTCCTAATGGTTTTTCTTCGTTAAATCGGTAACCATAATGAAGACCTGAGCGCAGACTAAAAGTGGGGTTGTATTCAATGCCACTGTTGTAGGTTGTTGTTTGAATACCTGGTGCTATTTTAACACCAAAATACTGTTGTCCAAATGAAAATTGGAAACTAAATAAGGAAAGGAATATTAGAATGGGTTTCATAGGTTTATTTTTTAGGAGTTAACGGAAAAGAAAAATATTTATTTTAATAGAGGTAAAACTGGAAATTCAATCCTTTATAGTTTTTAAGGCATCTAATCTCGATTAGTTCTCAGATGTAAAATGGTGAAATAATCTAGATAATTAACGATATTGCTCTCATGTTTTTCAGTAATAAATATGTAGGTATGAAATGGAGTGCAATTCTGTTTTTATGTGTGTTGGGCTCTTGCTTTAATCGTGAAGTTGAATCTACGTCAAATATAAGACGACATATTAGCAAAGAAAATGAGCAGTATTTATTACAAGAAACAAGCGATTTTCTTCAATATCAGTTAAAAGATGAGGTAGACTTGACACATATTAATTATGACCGTAAGTATACTTATTTTGAAAATAGAGATACTTTCAATTATTGGACGGGAAAGCATAAACACGCGTTTCGAGTAACCTCTCATCTTACTTTTTCTTATTTCTATCAATTGCAGGATTATCAATTATTGCAAATAAAAGTACCAGTAAATCAATATGGAATAATTGATTCATTAGACGAAAGCCTTCAATATCGTTTGGCGCTTATTAAGCAAATAGAAACTGCTGAGTGGGACGAACAATTTGAACAGGTAATTGAAATTGCGCGCGATAGCTTTAAATTATCTGGAGAATTGTATTGTAATATCTCTACTAAGGAAGGTTTATGGTGGCATATTGCAGCGCGTAAACAATTCCGGTCTAAATTAGGGAAATATCGGAAAGGTGTAATTTTTCGAATGGAAGATATTGAAGAATGTAAGGCAATTGATATCGCTGTAACGAAGTATTATTAGTAAAATAGTCGTCTGTATTGTATGAATGTACTCTTTTGAAAATCTGTATTTATTTAATCTTTGTTAACTGATAATCATAACTAAGCTCAACTATATTTATTGCATTTACTAATGAATCATCATAAGATACAGAACTATAATTCATTTTTAGTGATTGCATATCAATCATTCTTTCTGTTCCCGCGTTGTAATTAACACCATGGATTAAAATATCATTTGGACGATCTTGTAATGTTATGAATTGCAAGGTGGGGCCTTCGCCGCATGTAAACTCAAAAGTTCCAATTTTTTCTGTTTCTTGCATTTCAATTTTCAAAAAGAAGTTAACTGGAGTATCCTTAAACCCTGGTTGCTCTGTAGCAATGATTTCAAATAAATATTGACTACCCAGTTCAAATTCAATTATATGCCTTCGTTGTTTCCAATCGAATATAGAAAAGAAAATTGTGGCAAGGAATAATAATAACACCCCAAATCCCAAAACTCGTTGAGCCAACTTTTTCTTGCCTTCTTTATTTAATACCCAATTTATTGACAAGAGGAGGAGTAAAATTGGTACGCTGTAAACAATTAAGATGAGTATAATCATATGTAAAACACCTTATTTACGCAATTCTGCCAAGTTGGGTACTAAGGCTTTAATGGCATTAACAACGGTTTTTATGTCGCCAAAGGTTGAAGGAATTGCAGTTCCACCGCAATTGTCAATTGTTCCTTTATAAACCTGTGCGTTAGATTCATTAATAACCAAACTTTCACTAGTGCCACCAACACAACCTTCTTCCGCTTTGATTGCTCCTGAAACTAGGTTTGACTGGTTAATTGTATTAATCAAGTCGCTAAATTGTTCAGATGATAGTTCATAGTTTTCATTTGCCAATTCATCTCCATATGAGTCTACTGTAACGTGAACATCTGTTCGACTAATTTTGATGTCATAACTTCTATGATATTGGGGTGGAACAGAAGAGTCGTGAAAAGCATAATGAATAGACGATACTTTAGCAACATCCAAGGTAATAGAATCTTCGCATGCCATAAAGAAAGGGAATAATATAAATAAGTAATATTTCATTTAAGGGTAATTAGAATCAACTTAAAAATAGCCAAGATTAATTTAAATGAGGGAAAAATTCTATAAATGTATAAATACCCATTGCAATTAGAGGGGTATAATTACGGTATATCGATCACAAGGTAATAGCTACTTTAGAGAATTAATTTAACCTAATCTTTTAATTATGGCATTATACGCAGTACAAAACCAATGGGGTGGAAAAAATAAACCATGGCACGCATCAGGAACTTTTGTTTTGGGATGTAGAAACGATCAAAAAGTTGTAAATATCAATATTTCATCAGAAGATGAAGGTAAAACTTTTTCAGGGACAATGGTTTATGAAGGAGAAGGCCCTATTGGAGTTAGAGCAACGCAAATAGCTGGCAGCAATTATAAAGTTGAAAACCAATGGGGAGGATCTGAAGCTGAATGGCACCCTGGTGGAAACTGGATAATTGGAGCAAGAACCGGACAAAATGCAACCCAACTTATTGTTGATCGTGTTCAAGATTCATTAACCGGAACTATGACTTATGTTGGAGAAGGTCCAATTGGTTTTGAAGGTGCTTCTGAAACAGGAACGAGCTATACAGTCGAAAACCAATGGGGTGGTGATGATGCAGCTTGGAATCTTGGTGGAACTATGCAGCTTGGAACCAGAGCAGGACAAAAACCAGTTGCTTTTGATATTAAATCAGAAGACGGGAAAGAATTTACAGGTACAATGACATATGATGGGGAAGGCCCAATTGGCTTTAAAGCCACATTGCAAAATGGAAATAATTATGCGGTTGAAAACCAGTGGGGCGGAGATGATGCGCCATGGCATGAAGCTGGCACAATGATTATTGGAACAAGAGACGGTCAATACGCTACTGCTTTAAATATTACATCTGCTGACAATGGAGCAACATTTACTGGAACTATGAACTATCAAGGCGAAGGCCCAATTGGTTTTAAAGGAGCAGTATCTTCTTGCGAAAACAGTATTTAATACAATTTCATAAAAATAGTAAGCCCCAAATTCAATGAGTTTGGGGCTTTTTAAATTTATTTGGTTAATTCCATAGCCATCTCTGCGAGTTTAATAAATTCAGCTCTATATCCTTCAATATCCTCTCCTTTGGCTAGTCGTGCACGCGCAATTAATGCTTCATAATTGGCATCAGCTTTAAACTCAGAGTTGCGTAACAGCAAACCAAATTCGGCAATTGCGCTAGCAAATTGAATGTCATTTGAAGCTTCACTAAGTGGTATAATATTGTCATGCAAAACTTGCTCTATCAATTTAGATTTTACTCCTTTTGGTTCTTTATAACGCAATTTTACGGTTAAAACCTCATTTAAATTTCCTTTGGCATTAGCCGTGGTTTGATATTTTAATGGATCAATATTTGAAACTTTTTCTTTAGAGTTGGCGGGTATAATTTCATACAAGGCAGTTACTGTATGTCCGGCGCCCAATTCCCCAGCATCCTTTTTGTCGTCATTAAAATCATCATTTTCTAAAACGCGATTTTCATAGCCGATTAATCGATACCCTTTTACATGTTTAGGATTAAACTCAACTTGAATTTTAACATCCTTTGCAATGGTAAATAGCGTTCCACCAATTTCAGTAACCAGTACTTTTTTTGCTTCAAATATATTGTCAATATAAGCATAGTTTCCATTGCCTTTATCTGCTAAACGTTCCATTTTCGAATCTTGATAATTCCCTGTTCCAAATCCTAAAACGGATAAGAAAATGTCATCATTTCGTTTACTTTCAATTAACTTTTCCAACTCACTTTCGCTAGAAGTTCCTACATTAAAGTCTCCATCCGAAGCTAAAATAACACGGTTATTCCCATTTTTTACAAAGTTCTTTTTCGCTATGGAATAAGCCAATTCAATTCCTTCTCCTCCGGCAGTGGAACCGCCTGCTGTTAACCCTTGCAAGGCTGATTTAATGGTCTCTTTTTTATTTCCTGCGGTTGATTCTAAAACTACCCCAGCTGCACCTGCATATACCACAACTGAAATTTTGTCTTTTGGTCGTAATTGATCCACCAATAATTCAAAGCCAGTTTTTAGTAAATCTAATTTATTGGGAGACTGCATTGAGCCTGAAACATCAATTAAGAAAACTAGATTACTTGCGGGTGCGTTTTCCATTTCCATTTCTTTACCCTTGAGTCCTATTTGTACCAATTTATGGTCTTTATTCCAAGCACATTCGGTGTATTCTGTATGAATGGCAAAGGGAGTGTTATCTGTAGGTTGTGCGTAATCATATTTAAAATAGTTAATCATTTCCTCAATACGCACTGCATCTGCAGGAGGCAAATTTCCACTAGTTATAAACCTACGAGTATTGCTATACGCGGCTTTATCAACATCAATACTAAAGGTTGAAAGTGGATCGTTTTTTACTTTTTTAAACTTATTACTTTCAATTTTTGAATAGGATTCGGTGTTTTGTTCTTTGTTACGGCCTGATCGATCTCTTCTACGTCCTTCTTTATACACCCCTCCAACTGTGGATGCAATAGCCGTTGCGCTTACGCTCCTACTCATTTGAATCTCATCTCTTGAAATCACAACACAATCGAGCATTTGGTCAGAAGTTTCCATTTCAACTTTTACGAATGTAATTTGATTGGGGTTGACAACTACATCTTTAATTAGTTTAGCTTCATATCCTATAAAACGAACTCTAAGGTCAAATGTATCGCAAGTGATATTTGTGAGTTTAAATTTACCATCAAAATCTGTAGCTGCTCCGTTTAAAGGAACTTCAGGAGTTTGCTCCAAAAGAACTTTAACAAACGAGAGCGGTTCACCAGTTTCAATGTCCGTAACTGTTCCTTGTATTGTACCTGTGCTTTGTGAATAGGTAATGGAGGAAATTAATATGCTTATTAAAATAATTGCTGCTTTCATAAATAATCTTTCTTAATGGATGCATTTGTGATTTGATTTCCATAAAAGCAGCATAACATTGCGTGCTACGCAGGATTACAAATCCTGCAAAACCGTAACAAAAAACGCTGTTCAATTTCACAACTAACAATTCGTGCTACGCAGGATTTGCAATCCTGCGATACTAGTGCGGAATTTTGTTTAATGATAGATGTAGAATTACAATTCCTGCAAAGCCGTAACAAGAAATGTGGGCAAAAAATGATGCTCAAACTTCAATATCTTTAAGGAATAGTTATATTGACTGGTTAAGAATTAAAATTTACACGTGGCATTCGGTTTTTTAAAAAGATGGAAATTTTGGAAAAGACTATTGATTTGGTCAATAGCAACACCTATACTACTATTTACAATAGTTGTTATTGTGGCATATTGGAAACAGGATGCATTGGTGCAAAAAATTGTGGAAGATTTAAATTCCGACTTTGTAGGTGAAATCGAAATTGAAGACTCTCACGTTAGCCCATTTGAAAACTTTCCTTATATCTCAATTACATTTGATAATGTTAAAATCTATGAGGATAAAGAGAACCACAAAGATCCAATTCTTAGCTTAGAAAATTTATATGCGGGATTTGATCTCTGGACTTTGATTTCAGGAAGCTATGATATAAAAGTACTGGAGTTAAAAAATGGATATATTCATGCGATTCAACATACAGATGGAGAATTAAATATTGTTAAAGCATTAACATCAACCAAACCAATAGAAGAGGTTCAGGAAGACTTTAATATTCACCTTAAATCAATAGAGTTAATAGATGTGGACATTTATAAGCTGAATGAATTAAATGGACTAATCGTTGAATCTTTTGTTGATCATGCAGAATTATCTTTTAAAACAAATGAAGATCATGTATTAGCGGCAATTGATGCACAAATGGAGATGAATGTTATTAAGGGAGGGGACACTACTTTTTTTAAACATAAACATCTTAACATAAGTAGTGAAGTTGAGTATTTTAAAGAAGATGAAAAACTTGTAATTAGTCCATCAGAATTGGAATTAGAGCATAGTACATTCAGTGGTGAAGGAACAATAGATATTAAAAACGATTATGACATTGATTTAAATTTATACGGTAAGAAAAAGAACTTTAAACTTTTTATGGATCTGGCTCCAGAAGAGTTACATCCTACACTTGCAATTTATGATAATGCAGGTGACATTGAATTTGATGTAAATATTACCGGTAAAGCAGTAAATGGAAATACACCTCATGTTTACGCTGTTTTTGGATGTGAAAATGCACATTTTGAAAACAATTTATCTCATAAAAAAATTGATCAACTCAACTTTTCGGGCTATTACACCAATAATGGATTACCTGGTTTGGAAAATATGGAGTTTAAATTGAGTGATTTTTCAGCAAAGCCAGAAGCAGGAACGTTTACAGCAAATTTATTTGTGAAAAATTTTGATGCTCCTGATATTGATATGACGCTCGATTCAGATTTTGATTTGGAATTTCTGGCGTCATTTATAAATGCAACGAGTTTTGAAAATTTGGGTGGTAATATCCAAATGCACATGAAATTTCATGATATCATTGATTTGACAAACCCTGAAAGGTCTATTGAACGATTAAATGAAGCTTATTATTCTGAAATTTTAATGAAAAATGTAGGTTTTAAACCTGTTGATTTTCATTTGCCATTTTCAAATTTGAATACAAGAATTGTAATTGAAGGACACGCCGCGGAAATTGAATACTTTTCTGGAAATATTGGTGATTCAGACATTAAAATATCTGGAAGCATTTCTGATTTACCTGCAATCATACATCATACTGATAAGGAGATTACTACAGATGTGATTGTTGAATCAAAGCTATTGGATATTGCACAAATAACAACGACAGGTAACCCTGAATCGGAACCTGTAGATGAAAAGATTGATGACTTTAGAATGAGGTTAAAATTTGTCTCTACCGCAAAAAGCTTTACTGAATCTATTAATTTACCGGTTGGTGAATTTTTTATAGATGATTTATATGCCAAACTAGAGCATTATCCGCATACATTGCATGATTTTCATGCGGATATTTTTGTGGATGATTCCAATTTTAGAATTATTGATTTTTCAGGCATGATAGATCAATCTGATTTTCATTTTATTGGGCAATTATTGGATTATGAAAGATGGTTAGAGGAACATCCAAAAGGTGATACAAAAATTGATTTTGACTTAACATCCAACAAGTTGCAATTAGAAGACTTATTTTCTTACAAAGGAGAAAATTATGTGCCTGAGGATTATCGACATGAGGTGTTAGATGACTTAAAATTGCATGGTTCAGTTGAGCTTCATTTTAATGAAGGGCTTCAGTCATCAGATTTTAGATTAACACAGGTAGCCGGAAAAATGGAAATACATCCTATGAAGTTTGAGGATTTCAATGGGCGTATTCATATTGAAGATGAGCATTTGGTTGTGGAGGAGCTTGATGGAAAAATTGGGCGTTCAACATTTAGTATGGATATGAACTACTACTTTGGGGATGACGAAGCGATTAGAAAAAGAGATAATCATTTTGGATTGAGAGCCGCCCGATTGGATTTTGACGAATTGTTTAATTACAATACACCTCCAGGCGAATTAGCATCATCACCAGAAGAACATGAGGATGTTTTTAATATATATGAATTACCATTTTCAACCATGACTTTTGATCTTGATATTGATCGAATGAACTACCACCGCTACTTATTGGACGACCTGCATGCAAGATTGCGCACAACACCAGATCATTACATCTATATAGACACCATGCGCTTGAAAACTGCTGGTGGACGTATGGAAATGGGAGGTTATATTAATGGGTCTGATAAGGATAAAATTTATTTCAGCCCTAAATTAAAATTGGTTGGAATTGATTTGGACAAATTGCTTTTTAAGTTTGAAAACTTTGGGCAAGACCACTTGGTATCTGAAAATTTACACGGAGAAATCACAACCACAATTACAGGTAAAATTCATGTGCATGCTGACTTTGTTCCAATTATAAATGATTCAGAAATACACATGGATGTGGAAATATTAAATGGTTCATTGGTGAATTTTGCACCAATTGTTGAGTTGAAGGAATATTTCGTGGACAAAAATGTAAATAATGTAAAGTTTGATTCACTACAAAATCATGTTGATTTTACAAACGGTACTATTAACATACCAGAAATGGCCATCAATTCTTCTTTAGGTTATATGCTTATTTCAGGCAAGCAAGATATGGAGTACAATATGGAATACTATATTCGAGTTCCGCTATCATTAGTTGCAGGAACAGGGTTTAAAAAATTGTTTGGCAAGAATAAAGAAGAGGTTGATCCTGACCAAGTAGATGAAATTGAATATGCAGACCCTGAGAAAAAACGAGGCTTTGTCAATATCAAAATAGTAGGGGATGAAACGGATTATAAAGTAACCTTAGGTAAAGATAAAAGGCGGGGTAAATAGGTAGCTTAGATTAAACCGAATGCGGAAATAGAAATCTATTTCATTTTACGACTTGCAGATTTGATTAATTACAATGTTCGCAGTACATACCTTTTACTTTCTCATTGCGCATTACTTGAAAATTGCTATTTAGCCAACCGCACCATCTTTTAGGATTCATCTCTCTGGCGGTGGTCATATATGCGATATAGCGCTCTTCTTCAATTTCATCTTGTAAAACTGTGGCAGTTTGTGCTAAAGTAAAGGCCGCGTTTTCGTTCAGTGTTTCTTGTTCAAAATAATGATCTAACATCTTTACAGACATGTCATATTTGTAATGATAGTTGCAGAAAAGAGCTAAATCATGTGCTTCATTAATTGGTAAGTTGGCGTCAAAAAAATGATCGAATATTTGATTAAAATAAAGGTTTACTTTTTGCCAATCATTGATGTAAGAATAGTATTGAATAGATGCTAACTGTTGGTTTAATTTCAGTTTTGGCCAATAGGTTGTGTCTTCAAAAGCACCTGTTTCTAAAAGGTTTAATCTTTTTAGAACTATTTCCGGATCTACTTTTATTTGATTTTTAGAGGGGTCGGTATAATAATAACGAGACCTCCAATAAAGATCGTGATAGTACAGATTGATCCAGTTGGCCATAGTGTATTTATTGGCTTTATTATCTAATCTCAAATTAATGAGTTGCGTGCTGTCTAATTGGACAGGTAGTTTACGCCAATTATTTTTAATTCGTTCTGCTAAAATATTGCATGAGAATGGGGCGTAATTATAGAACGTGTCTAATTCTGGATTGTAGGTGTCGTATGTTACGAAGTTGTTTTCTTGTTGGGCTGCTCTATATAATAGATGTGTAGCCGCTGCAAAGTTTTTTTGTTTGACCACTTCATCCCAAATTAAAAGTGATTCTGGTCCTGTAGCATCTCCTTTTACAATACCCTTAATTTTAATTGTTGCGGAGGCCTTTCGCTGGTCAAACAAAAGCGAATCATAAAGCGTGTTTCCTTTTTTTAATTTTAAATAACGCTTAATTTCTTCGGGTGATTTATCTTCAAATTCGGTTAGATTATTTTCCTTGATTTGTTTATTAAATTTCTCCCAATTTTCTTTTGAATGTACATTTACTTCTGTTTTTTGATTGCTAACATAAGCTGTCAATAATGATTTTATTTTAGCCGCACGCTCTTCTTGTAATCGAATGTTGAACCATTCTTTCCCTTCAACAGAACTGAAGGTGCTTATTTCAACAGATTGAATAAAATTGGTATAAGCCCGAATGGAATTAAACGTATTAAAAGAAAGATCTTCATTCCAGTTGGTCGAGCTACGTTCAAAAGAAAAACTTAATTCTATAGTTGTGTCCAATTTAATTTGAGCTGGAACCTCACTTATGGTATCCACCATTAACGGCTCTATATAAAAAGGAGGAATATCTTTTGAAGGAATTATAACCGGGTAGGAATAATCGCAACGGATGTTGTCCTTTATTAAAATAAGATTGATTTCATAGTTTGAAATGCCTTTGGGTAACTTTCCAATATAAGTAATAAGCTTTTTAGGATTTTGTGAATAGTTGTGTTTATATAAATCATATTGAAACTTTGGTTCTAACATATAGCCGTCGAAAATTCCAGAGCCGTGGAATAAATTGGGGCTATTGCAAGGTAATTGATCCTGAAAAACTATGTCAAGTGCATATCCATCATTGGGGTTGCTCACTACTTTTTTGAAATAATTAATGTCATGGTATCGAATAAAAACAGAATCATGAGACACAAAGAGATGGTTTGCAAAACTCAAAGTTCCATACCTAAAGTTCTTACTTCCTTCACAAGTTTCTTCGTTGTAAGCCTGTACACCATAAGCCTTTGCAGGAGATTTTAAACGACTAGGAAAATTATAACCCAAAGCTGAGAATACCTGCGCGCTATAAAGCTTGTTAGATTTAGAATCGTATGCAAATGAAATACCACTTTGGTAATAAAAATCCTTGCTTATGTTTTCTCTATGTCCAGTAGAATTAATCCACAATGTAAAAAACTCCTGAGCTATTTTGTCAGATGTTTTAAAGGTTGAATCATTTATTCTTGGTGTAATTACAGCAACATTTTCTCCAATATAATTGAAATTACCACCGTAATAAAAAACCCTTTCAGCAGGTGTTTGTTTATTATACGTTACTTGGTCATGACCCAGATATTTGTTCCAGCTCATATAGTCAGCATGATCCTCTGCTGCTTGATGCAAAATGCTATTGTTTTTGAGCGGTCGTGCATCAATTGAATCGCGATAGGCATTAACTTGTTTCAAAATAAGTTGACCAATCTCATTATAATTCAATTGGGTAGATTGTGAAAATGTGACAGTGACACAAAATAATAAGACTAAGGTGGGTAGGAGTTTCATTTAATTTTACAATTCATTTTGGGTTAAAAGTTACAGTTAGGCAAATAACTTTTTCCAGAAACTGGCGATTAACCCACTACAAATAATAAAGGCAATTAAGAAGTAAAACGCCTGCATACCATCACCTAACAAGTAGTTTCCTAAACTAAACAATGCTGAGTAAATAGCAATGCAACCTAAGAAAACGCTCAATACTTTAAAGCCCATGTTTTTGAATTTAGATTCACTTTCAAAAGCACGTTTTTCAAATTCTGGGTTGAGGTATTTTTCATTTTGGGTGAGTAATGTTACTGCAATCCATGCGACGGTGGTGACACCAACGCCCCACAACAATTTCTCCGCTCCGGTAAATAAAATAAATTCGGTTTTGTCGCAAATGAAAAAGAATACGGCAACTAAAAACGATACCGACATGGCAGTTATTTCGCTGTAAGGATTAATTGCTTTCCAAAACCAACGCATAATGAACAATAACCCTGTGCCGGCACCAATGGTTAAAATCAAATCAAACGCTTCTTTTGCTTCTTCTAAAACAAGTGATAATAAGGCTGCGAATAACATCATTAAAGCGGTTGATATTCGACCAATTAAAACCAAATCTTTCTCAGAAGCTTTTTTATCGACAAAACGTTTATAAAAATCATTAACCACGTATGAAGAACCCCAATTTAAATGAGTAGAAATGGTAGACATGAAAGCTGAAATTAACGAAGCTAAAACTAAACCTAACAAACCTGCAGGTAAATAAGTTAACATTGCTGGGTAAGCTAAATCGTCTTGATATAAACTTGCGTTTAAGCCTGGGAATTGCGTTTTTAAATCTGCCAAACTTGGAAATAAAACTAAGGATGCTAATGCAATTATAATCCATGGCCATGGACGCAAAGCATAATGTGCAAAATTAAAAAATAAGGTTGCTGCAGTGGCATGTTTTTCGTCCTTTGCGGCTAACATTCGTTGGGCAATATAGCCACCACCGCCAGGTTCTGCTCCAGGATACCAAACACTCCACCATTGCACTGCAAGTGGTATAATTAAAAGCCCTACCCATGTATCCCAGCTGTCATTAGTTGTGGGCAAAAAATTAAGTTTTTCTTGCACGGCTTCATTGCTTAATAATCCTTCCATTCCGCCAATTTCTGGCATGTCAATAATGAAATATGCCGCCCAAATTGAACCAACCATTGCAACTATAAACTGGAAAAAGTCAGTTAATATAACTCCCTTTAAACCGCCAAGTAAAGAATAAAGCACAGTTACCACACTTGAAATTGCAAGCGTCTCAAATGGACTTAAGCCTAACATAACGTGTCCAATTTTAACACCAGCCAAACACACGGTTGCCATGATAACGATATTGAAAAATACGCCTAAATAAACGGCTCTAAATCCTCTTAAAAATGCAGCTGCTTTGCCTTTATAACGAATTTCATAATATTCCAAATCGGTTGATATGCCTAGTTTACGCCAAAGCTTTGCGTAAATAAAAACAGTTACCATACCCGTTAATAAAAAGGCCCACCAAACCCAGTTTCCTGCAATCCCATCTTTACGCACAATACCTGCAACTAAGTTGGGGGTGTCGGCTGCAAAGGTTGTTGCAACCATTGAAACACCCAATAACCACCAAGGCATGTTACGGCCTGATAGAAAAAACTCTGAGGTATTTTTACCCGCTTTTTTGGCAACTACAACTCCAATTAAGAGGGTAATTGCAAAAAATCCAAAAATGATGACAAGGTCAAGCGTGCTGAGTTCCATAATGATTCAATTTATGCAATGCAATAATAGAACAAAATAGAAACATTAGATGGAAGCAGCAGATTTTTAATCCTAAGTCAATTGTTTGTATCTTGGCATTTCAGAATTAATCCATTAAATCACTTTATATGAAAAAGCGTAGTTTTTTACTTTTAACTCTAATATCTGTACTTCAATTAAATGCACAAGACTTTGCAGTAACTGAATCTTTAAAGGTTGCGGGTGGAGTTGGAAATCATCATCCGCAAGTAGAACTGATTGAGCCTGGTCGTGTTGGGGTAACTTGGACTAGTTCAGGAACCAAAAATGTTTATTTCGCCAAGCACAATGGTGTGGATGGTTTTGCAGATCCTGTTCAGTTGAATCCAGAAGGTTTGGACGTGCAATCCTATGATTGGAGCGGACCAGACTTTGCTGTAGAAGGAGATAATGTTTATGTTGTATTTAGGTCAAATGGACATGAGACAGGGCATATTTATATGGTTAAATCAACTGATAAAGGGGAGACATTTGGGGATACTGTTCGTGTTGATGCTTTAGATGAAGGTTATGGTCAATTTCCAGATTTAGCGGTTTTAAATGATACGGTTTACGTAACGTTTATGAATCATGATGATGGAGGTGCAAACCCTTCTTACGAAGTGGCACGCTCTGTGGATGGTGGACTAACATTTGAAGAAGAAGTATTGGCTGCTTCAATAATTCCGGGCGAATCATGCGATTGTTGCCAGCCTGAAATTATTGTTAATGATGAATATGTAATGGTATTTTTTAGAAATAATGATGATAATATTAGAGATATTAAGGCCGTAACATCTATTGATCGGGCGGTTAGTTTTACAGAGTGGATTTCTTTGGACGATCACAATTGGTATGTTGAAGCTTGCCCAGCTACAGGGCCTGATGCCCGTTTTATTGAGGATGACAAGGTAGTTGCTACATATAAAACTGAAGTGGGGGATGAGCCTAAGGTATTTTTAAATGTTTATGATTTAGAAGCTGATGAGTCGACTGATTTAGTTGAAATTTATAGCCCTATGGGAACTGGAGATGCTTTGAATTATCCTCAGGTATGTTATAATGATGAGGTTATTGGAGTAGTTTGGGAAGATGGTGGAGATGGAACTTCTCGAGATGTGTTTTTCAACCAATCAGCAACTACGAGTATCGATTTTAATCCTGATAATGCCATGAATTTAACAGCATTGGCAGGAGTACAGGCAAAACCAGATATTACGTTGATAAATGGCGTTTTTCATGTTGTTTATGCAGATGCCACTGATTTTTCTGTTTATTATTTACAGATTGCAACCTTGAATGCTATTGATGATATGGAGGCAAATATTGATGCCAAAATTTCAGCAACCTTGAATCAGGTTATAATCACCTACGGTGAAGAAAACACGGCACAATTAGTCGTTACGGATATAAATGGAAGACTTATTCAGCAGCAAATAATAACGGATAGTAAAACCATTCTTACAATGGATAAATGGGAGTCGGGCGTTTATGTTGTTACTCTCATATCAGGTGACCAACGTATGGTGAAGAAAATTGTGCGATAGTTGAATAAATAATCGACCAAATTAGATTTTAATTTTTCCAGCTTCAATTTTTTGTCCGTTTTGAGGATTGATAATCTCATAAAGATAAATTCCGCTATCGGCAGGAGCATTTAATTTGTTATTCATTTCCATTAATCGGTTGGATTGAATGTGTTGGCCCGTTAGAGAATATAAATTCAATAAGAGTTCATTTTCAAAACCTTGAATATTAATAGTGATTGTCTCTGAATTAGAAATAATATTGAATATCATGTTATAATTATTGTCTGGCACACCTGAAGGACCCGTTAAAGAAATTGCGGCATGTGCGGTGTCAGTGCATCCATTTTTATTAATGGCAATCATAGTTGCAGTGTAAACACCGCCATACAAATATTCGTACGTTGTGAATTCACCAACTTCATCCTCATAAGCAACCCAAGGTTCAAAACCTTGCGGACGAAAAATGAAAGAGGTATCAAAAAAAGGAGGGCTCGCTATTGGAATTCCAACAGTTTGAAATGAAACAGTGACTGGTGCTTCTCCAAGATATGCCCATCCCACTGAATCTAGTTCTGGAGATACAACTAAGAATTCTGCAACAGGGTTAATTGAATCTAAACAAACAGTGTCCTTTGCAATGGTTCCAACCATGTCCGTAACGGTTATCTCGTAACAGCCAACATTTAAGCCACCCCAAGTAGTTGATGTGTACGTCGCACCCGTTGTTAAATTGGTCCATTCGTATGAATAATCAGGTGTGCCTCCAGAGGCAAACGCGTAAACTATTCCGTTTCCGTTTTGATAACCATATAATCGGCAATAGGCATCTTCTCCGCCTGCGGTTACGCTTAATTCTTGTGCAATTGTGTTCGCAGAAATGAACAAGATAAGAATGGTGATAAATCTCTTCATAACAAAGTATTAGGTTCATCAAAGAGACTGTTTTTATCTTATAATAGTTGCACTGGTTTTAAGTTGAAATATTGTTTACAGGTGCGATTGGTTCAGGTAAGTTATTTTCGTCCAACATGTCACGTAAGTTGATTTCAATACCGCGAGACATGGATGTAATCGGAATATCATTTCCGGTCCCTTCAAATGGATTTTCGCTATAGTCCCCTACTTTTTCAAGTGTGAAATATACCCAAGACACAATCATTGATGCTGGAATGGTTAGCCAAATAAAATTTGCGCCAAGAGTAGCGGCATATTCTCCAAATACACTCAACATTCCGAACGGTAGAATGTAAATAAAGAGCATCACGAAATAATAACTAATTGTGGCATATTGTCTTGGAAGTGGAAAGTTTTTAATCCTTTCTGATTTACCTTGAAGCGTATAAAATTCATTCAATAATTTAGACATTTCCATATGTCTGAAATCATCTAAGAGATGCAAAGCTCGTAATTCTTTTAAATCAGCAGATTGAAGTTTTATGATATGTGCAGCTGGGTTTTTACGACCCAAAGCATCTTTTTTTTCTTCCGCAGATAAAAATGGAGCTATTTTTTCAGCAAGATCTTCTTTATGCTCGGCGCTCATGTGGAACCTTTCGCGAAATCGAATTTGATCTATATGGTTGTGATGTTCCCACGGTTTTTCACTACGCAATTGATAACGGAGTGCAGTTAGCCAAGCAATATGTCTATATATGAGTCGCTGATGAATAGCTTTGATTTCATCCTCGCCCATATCCGTTGTTCGAAAATAATTGGTTATAAAATCAATAGACCCAATCCCCCAAGATCGACTACTATTAACAATTCCTCCCCATATTTTTCTTGCTTCCCATAAACGGTCGTAGGCGTTGTTGTTTTTAAACCCAAGGTTAAAAGCTACAATTGTACCAATAAGTGTAATGGGTAAGGTTGGAATGGCAATCCAATCCCACCCTAAAAAGTAATAGAGACAAACAGGGTAGGTTGAGACTATGAAATAAAAGATAATATCTTTCCTAGTCCATCTAATCATTCCCTTTAATGGAATCCTTCTTTGTATAAACATAATTCTATTGCGTCAAAAAGTAAAAATACATTTTTTTACCGAATTGTTTTAGAGCTGAATAACTCTGCGTTTTGTTAAGTTGGGGAGCGTAATATCAATACGTCAATGACGTATCATTTTAATTGAAATTGATTATAGAATTTCAAATGCATCTATAAATTCCTTAAGGCGTACAGCATTTTCAAATTGACCTTTTGCCGAAACCGTAAAGCGAACCATTTTATCTTGAAAACCAAATGAAACTATGTCTGCTAAATATTTTCGGTTATTTATTTCGTAACTATAACAACTTGCAAATCCATAAACATCCTCTGCCGTTTGCAGTGTAAAAGCATCTTTTACTTCGCCTGAAAAATTAGATATAAATGTTTCATGAATATAATTTGTGAACCCGGCGTCAATTTTGTCAGCTCCTAATTTTTCATAGTCTTCAACGGCTATTTCATAAATAATTCCATCTACTAAAGTTCGTGCGGCATATGAATCATGATCGTCCTTTGTAAATTTTTCAAAATTTGGCTCCACTGGAAATGTATAATTGAAACGGTCGTCCCAGCTATAAGTGTTAAAGTTTAACGGTGAGTTATTTGGTTTTCTATTAACACCTTCAAAAGGTTCGTAACGTTTCTTCTGATTTTCGAGATTTGAGTCTGATTCTGCCATTAAATCGTCAATTGAAGAATTATTCAATTCTTCATTCAGGTTATTGTTGTCTGCAGATTCAATTGGTTCTGTTGTTTCCTCAGCATTGTTTTCAGGAGTTTCTGTCGAATTTTGACAGGCAAAAACGAATACCATTAAGAGAAGCGCAATATATTTCATAAGGACAAAGATACTAAGCAGAGTTTAAATAATCCAGTTTTCATAATGGGACAGAAGTATAAAATTAGTTATCAGATGTGAAATTTGCATATGAGTAAAATTCATGCATATAAGTTGATTTACTCAATAATTAACTTACCATTTTTTGTTGATGTTCCATTGTCAACTTCGTAAATATAAATGCCTTGGGCTAAGTTTAAATGAATAGTTTGGTCATTTTTATTAATTATTGCCTCATGTACTTTTTTACCATCAGTAGTATAAATCGCTAATTGGTTGTTTCCAGCTGTTATATTTTGAAAGGAAAACGCTCCATTACTTGGGTTAGGATAAACAGATATTAGGTTTTCAATATGCTGATCAGCTAAACCGGCACCAGGAAAGCTTAGCTTGAATATATTGCCATCTTCCGTTCCAATGTCGCCACCAACAACATAGCCAAGACCCGTGGCAATATCGAAGTCCATGTCGTATAAAGCATAAGGAGCGTAAGCTTCTTTTGCCAATATTTCCCAATTTTCACCACCATCTGGGGTATAAAGAATTGCATAACCTCTGTAACACGCAATATCATCACAGTGATTTCCTGCTACAATAAACCCTTGGTTTTCGTCTATAAAATAGAGGTCATTAAAACTAAATTTTTCTGGAACCAAATCTGTTGGAACAGTTATATCTGTCCATGAAGTGCCACCATCAACTGTTTTTTTAACGATTGAATATTGATTTGAATCTGGCTGAGTAACTACGTATCCAATTTCGGCAGTTAAGAAATGCATGGCGCCTGGAAAAGAATAATAGTTTGGTGTATCTTCTGAATAAACTTCCGTCCATTCAACACCATCCTCTGATTTATAAATGAACCATGAAATACCGTCCCAATCATAAATGTCTTGCCCGTAAACATAATATACACCATCAATTGCAATTATTTTTTGTAATTCAATATCTGTGAAAAGTAAGTCTGTTTCATTGGTCCAGCTTTCTCCACCATCTGTTGTACGAATGAAGTTGGAAATAAAAGTCTCGTCATCATTAATAATAAAGTTTATTGCAATTCCATTTAATGCATCTTTAAAAGCAAAATCCTTTATGCCGTCTGCTCCGCCGTCAGAAGTATATCCGTATTTCTCTTCCCAAGTTGCTCCTCCATCAGTTGTTTTATAGATGCCAGGATTGCCATATCCTCCATTTCCTTGACTCATTATAACGTAGCCATTATCGTTGTCTATAAAATGATGATTTGTTGGTGTCAAATAAGAATCTGGCCATTCAACAGGGTCACATTCTGCCAAAACGGACCATTCATCTCCAAATTCTGAGCAGGTTAATACATTAATTGCCTCACAGTCGTCTGTGATTCCCTGTGCAAATGCCAAGGCATAACCATCTGGACGAAGAAGAATTTTACTGAGATTTACGTTGTCAAAAGTGTTTAAATGTGTTGCAGTGACTTGAGATTTTACTGAACATGTAAATGCGATCGCAAGCAAAAAGAACTGAAATTTTTTCATGGGTTAAGGTTTTAGGTGGTTATGTGTTGTTGGTTGCTTAATATAATAATAAACAAAATTTTCGATAAATGTTTAATTATTAATCAATTTGGAATGTGTTTGGGGCAAGATTCTATGAGGATTTACGATTCCGCCAAATAGAAATGATCAAAAGAATACCCAATCCAATGGAAACAGGAATCATCCAGTTGGTTGCATCTTTACCATTGTTTAACGTTCGCATTAACAGAAGAAATAGAATTGCAATTAGCAGCATAAACTGTTGCCCTAGTGCGTAAAAACGCCGCGCATCTTTGTTTCGCACTTGTACTTCAAGCTTGCCATCATTTGCCTTGTTTAAAAACTCATTTAATTCAGAAGGCAACTGAATTAATGCTCCAAACTGTTGCTTAATGGTGTCTAAAATAATGGATTTTAAACCGCCTTTGCTTAGTACCATTTTTTTGAGGTAAGGTTTAACCGTGTCCATTGGATTATATTCTGGAGCAATGGTGGCACTAATTCCATGAATCAAGATAATAGCTCGTTCTAGTAAAATCCAATCTTTAGGAACCTGAATAGTTGTAGCCAATTCTTTAATTCCAATTTCTTTTCGCAATTTGTCTAAACTGCTTCCTTTTATATCGTCTATAGAAACTTCTTTAAAGTTGAGGTTGTCAATTTTAATTTCATTTTGAACAAAAGTAGTGAGTGCATCAACGAGTTTTCCCGCCACTTCTTTTGAGTCTGAATCATTTCCTAAAAAGCCCATTTTTTGGAGAGACTTAATGATTTTTGCAGTGTCTTTTCTAATGATATGTTGGATGAGAATTGGAATTTCCTTCCGCATTTCATCATTTAACTGGGCGGTTGCTCCAAAATCTAATAATACAATTTCACCTTGTTGATTAACCAAAACATTACCTGGGTGAGGATCTGCATGATAGAATCCATCATCCAAAATCATTTTGCAAAAGGCCGTTATTAGTCGTTCTGATATTTCTTTGGGATCAATGTTCCATTCCGCCAGTTTTTCAGTATTTGTAATTTTTACGCCTTCATGAAAATCGCAAACAATAATTTTAGAGGAGGAATATTCACTGTATACTTTTGGGACAACAATACCTTCAAAATCTGATAAGTTAGCCGAAATTCTTTGCATTGACTCTGCCTCAAGCGAATAGTTTAACTCCTCTTCAACCATCAATCTAACTTGTTTATAAATATGGTCAATTCCTTTGATTTTCAAGAAAAAGGAAAGTCGTTTCACTAATTTTTCAATAATGTTAAGATCTAATTCTGCTAAAGCCTCAATATCATTGTGCTGAATTTTAACAGCAACTTGTTCGCCAGTTTTTAGTTGGGCTTTATATACTTGCCCAATAGAGGCTGATGCTATTGGGGTTTTATCAAAATTTGAAAAGAGGATATCAATTGGTTCGCCTAAATCATTTTCAATTGTTTTTTCTGTTTCTTCAAAAGAGCTTGCAGGTGCATCATCTTGTAAAGATTCTAGGACGTTTGCGTAAGCGTCTGGCAAAATGGTTGACATGACGGAAAGTAGTTGTCCCACTTTTGTGAAAAGTCCTTTTAAATCAAGAATGGCGGTTTTAATTCGGAGTGCATTTTTTTCGTGCAAGGCGTTGATTCTATTTTCATAGTAACGTTTACCTAAAACGCGCTTTGCTAAGTAGAGTCTTAAATAGCTCCACATAATTTGATTTGCCAGTCGGTAAGCTTTTCTTGCTCGTTTTTTCGGAGTTATGTTATCCATTGCAAATCCAATTATAGGTCAATATGTTAAAGGTATAAAGTCTCTAATTAAAACGGTGATTAATTGCGTTTATTTTTCGTTATCAACTTCAAACCAAGAAGCATACATGCGGTAATTTTTTGCTATTCGCATTACTTCACCTTTAAACATTTCAGGACTTAAATCTTTTACTTTTTTGGCAGGCACACCTGCCCAAATTGAACCTGATTTAACGTGTGTGCCTTCTAATAGAACTGCACCTGCAGCAATTATGCAGTTTTCTTCAATAACGCAATTATCCATGACAATAGACCCCATTCCGATTAACACGTTGTTAGCAACCGTGCAGCCATGCACTAAGGCATTGTGACCTACAGAAACATTATTGCCTAAGGTTGTTTTAGTTTTCTCATATGTGCAATGAATTACTGCACCATCCTGAATATTTACATTATCACCCATTGAGATGGTGTTTACATCACCACGAATTACGGCATTAAACCATACCGAGCAATTTTCGCCCATATTTACATCTCCAACTATTGTAGCGTTTTCGGCCAGCCAGCAGGTTGATGGTATTTTAGGAGTATTATTTCTGCAAGATTTGATTAATGCCATGGTTGTATTTTTTATTATTTGTTGTTGTTAAATAGTATTGATTATTGGCTAAATAACAAAACCGTCCTTTGGAGTAATTGCTGGCGGTAATTCCGTTTCGCCTAGCATTTCTCTTAAGTCTATTTCTATTGTGCGAGTTAAGGATGTCATTGGAATGTCAAAAGCAAGATTTTCAAATGGGTTCTCGGCATAGTCTCCTATGCCTTCCATCATCCAAAATACCCACCCAATTAAAGCGGTGAAAGGAACTACTCCCCAAATCATATAAGTTGGTAATTCTACAGCATCAAAAGCGCCAAGAAGTCCTAATGGTAAAAGCAATATGAAAATATATACGAAATAGATGCTTAACGAAGCATATTGTCTTGGTAATGGGAAGTTTTTAATACGCTCGCATTTACCTTGTAATGTGTAAAATTCAGTTAGCAAACCTTGTAATTCCATGTGTCGGAAATCATCAATAAGCTTAAGTGCTTTTAGTTCTTTAAGGTCTTGTGTTTGCTGATGAATAAGCTGTGTGCATGCATTTTTTTTGTTAAGTATGTTTTGCACTTCTTCGTCAGCTAAAAATAGTTTGAGTTCTGTTTCAGGATCATCTGTTGGAAACAATTCTTCAATATATTTTCTGTATCTACGATTCAAGTTAGCATCATGTTCCCATGGTTTTAAAACGCGTAATTGCCTTTTTAATCGATACGTCCAAGCAATATGTCGGTATATTAATCTTCTTTTATGCTCTGCTAGCTCTGTTTCGGTGAAATTAGTTTCAGTAAATTCGTTGGTGATAAATCCGCTTACCATGCTGCCCCAACTTCTAGAGGAATTAACAATTCCTCCCCAAATTTTTCTAGCTTCCCAAGTTCGATCGTAAGCAGAGTTGTTTTTAAACCCAATATAAAAGGCTACTGCAACACCAACTGATGCAAGAGGCACCCAAGGAATTTTCAACCAATGAAATTCACAATAGGCGTACAATGAAGCAATAATAGAAGCATATGCTGCGAAAATAATGACTGGTTTTACAGAAAACATTAAAATCCTAATTGGATTAAAGACTCTTTGTACGTACATGGTGTTGATTTATATTAAAAATAGCGCGGGAACTTTTAAAATTAACATTTTAGAACCGTTGTTGGTTCATTTATGGATGGCTTTTAACTAAAATAAAGTGCATTCTTATAAATGTTGGCTGTTCAAAATAGGTCAATTTGAAGTCAATTTTATCGGTTTTATAATGGTATACTGGAAATTGATCATCAGTTACAATTTCATGAGCTGTTTCGCCTAAGAATTCTTTAAATTGTAGAGAGCTTTGAAGGTATGCGCGGCTTTTTAAAAAGATTTTAAATTCAGTTAGAGTTTGATCTCCAGGCAAAATAAGCTCTGTTGAATCCGCTGGAAAGTGAAAATAAGACACTTCTTCTTCTGCAATCACTTCAACAGGCATATTACCAATTTTTATTTTTAAATTGTCATTGGTTTCCCCTAAGCAAATTGTTTTGAATTGATCCCGCGGGAAGTTAGAAAAATCAGGAAAAGGACTTTCTGTTTTGTCTTGTGGGAATTGGTCAGTATTCGATTGGTTTTCAATAGCCTCATTTTCTGAGCAACTATAAAAAATCAAAGAAATTATACTATAAAAAAGAGTGGGGAGTAGATGTGCGCGATTCATGAAGAATGAAGGTATAAAAAAAAACCATTACTTGGTTTTCTGCCCGTAGTAATGGTCTAAATTTTAATGAAATTAAGATTCTATTTTTGGTTCAATAATCCTTTCTGGAACTAGAATCCTGAGCTTTTTAATAATTGCTTGATCATCTGGATCATTTTCATTCAATTCATAGTAGTCATCCCATTTCATTTTATCGCACATGTCTACACGTAAATCATTGACCACCGTTTTTAAAATGTTGTGAATTTCAATATATAAACCATAGGAGGTTTTAGATTGGATTTCAAATTTTACAACAGCAGATTTTGCAATTTCTTTGTATGATTTATTGGGCGATTCCATGCATAATTCACGTTTAGCTTGCCATTTATTTAACTCGTTTTTAAGGTATTTGTCACCGGGATGGGTTTGTAATTGGTTTTTATAATTTATGATTTGGTCATTACATTGATCTAATGTTATTGGATTATAATTAGGCATGTTAATGTTCTCGTCGTTATTAATTCGGTTTGCGGTATAAAAGGTGTAAGCAATTTCGTATAATTCTTCCACTTGAACTTCTTCTTGTTCTACCATTAGTTTGTCGTTGAGGTTGGCTTTTATTTCAAGCACATTGCGTTCAGGAACTGGAGGATTGGTAATCGGAGGGTCGTCTAGTTTTAATGGGAGTGTTTTTCCAAGTCCAGCGTCCACCTCCATTGTGGTGGTTACTAAAAAAAAGATCAGTAGTAGAAATGCGATATCAGCCATTGAGCCCGCATTGATTTCTTCAATTTTACGTCTAGCCATAATAATACAGTTGTTTTGGTTTTTAAATGCAACTGTTAAGGCTCAAAAAATGAGCCAATTAGCTAGTTTTTAATAGCGATTGATTGAATGGTAATTGGAGAGAATTAATCTGTAAACCAAAATTTATAAATTGAGGTATTGAAGGCAAAATTAAGAGCAAAAAAAAACCGCAATACAATTGTACTGCGGTTTTTAAACTTTTAAATAATCTTATTTCGTCTGATCGGCAGAGTAATTGATTTTAATAGCATCAATGTCTCTCAGCTCTTCTTTTACATTGGATACGATACGCATACCAACGTTTTCATCTACTTTTAATGAAGTCACAATATCAAAAGGTGTTTTACCTTCACGTGCTTTTTGCTCTTTCCAAAGACTTACAACAGTATAATCTGGTGCAAGGCGATCATCCAATTGGATTCTTGGCTCAGTTCCTTCTTCTGCATCAATTGGAAATCCAATATAAATGAAATCTACATTGTCTTTATCTTCAATTGGAATTGCTTGATTAGCGACTGGTTTTTCAAGAGTTACTTGTAACTCTACCTCTTTCATTGTTGTAGCAACCATGAAGAAGAACAAAAGCATGAAAATAATATCAGGTAGGGCAGACGTATTTACACCTGGTATTCCCTTTTTTCCTCCTTTTTTAAACTTAGACATAATTAACGATTAATTTTTGCTTCAATAATTCGCTCAGGAACCAATACACGCAATTTCGCAATGTATTCTTGATCCTCTTCACGATCCTCTCTCAATTCAAAATAATCAGGGAAGTCTAAATCTTCACATGCCTTAACACGTAATTCATTAACAACTTGCTTTAAGATATTTTGAATTTCAATGTATAAACCATAAGAAGTACCCGCTTGATTTTTCAATTGGATTACTGCTTGTTTATTCATTTCCATGTATGATTTTTCGTCTAAACTCTGACATAAAACCATTTTTGTTTCCCATTTACCTAATTCGCTCTTAAGTACTTTATTTTCGGGATCTTTTACCAATGCTTCCTTATACTTTGAAATTTCAGTAGCACAGGTGCTAACGTCCACTTTACTGTAATTAGGCATATTTACGTCTTGGTCTTTTGCAACTTTATTAACAGTGTAAAAATCCATTACAATATCATAAAGCTCATCTATTTCAATGAATTTACCCTCAACTAATAAATCGTCATTTGAGTTCGCCATGATTTCCAACACGTTTCGCTCATTAATATCGATTTGCTCATCATTGATGGGTTGATCCAATTTTAATGGAAGCTGACGCCCAATACCAGCATCTACCTCCATAGTTGTAGTAACCAAGAAGAAAATTAGTAGCAAGAAGGCAATATCTGCCATTGAACCTGCATTAATTTCTCCAACTTCTCTTCTAGCCATAATTCAATTTATTTACTGAAATAACCAACTAAGTTTCTTACTCCCTGTGCCGCAATTAAACCAATTGCAACAATCACCAACACATATGTTGTTTTAATTCCTAAACCACCATAAAAAAGATTGTCTTTTGTAGCTTCAGGTAGTTCAACAATCTTACCGGTTGTTTCTACATTTACTAAAGACATACCAATTAAAACTAAAATTCCAAAAACTGCAATTCCAATTGCTGTAGGAATAAAACGTTTAGGGTTCGTTATAATAGCGTAAATAGTGAATATTCCGATTACGGCAAGTGAGATGTAAAGAATCCATAATGAGAATGATACAACATTTGATACAGCAGATGTATCAGCAATGTCTTGCCCAGTAACTGGATCTTCTTCAGGAGCATAACCCATTGCGTAAAACACAAGGATAACACCTGTTATTGCAATAATTGCAACACCAATATTTATAATGAGTGATGTTATTTTACTGTCCATAATTATTTAAATTTTTTGATTAAAAACTAAGTGAATTGAAATGCTCGAAAGCAATTTACTCAGACACTTTATGTTTGATCAAAACATCAATCAATGAAATTGAAGCATCTTCCATATCATTTACTAAACTATCGATTTTCGCCAATAGGTAATTGTAAAAGATTTGTAGAATAATTGCTACAATCAAACCGAATACTGTTGTTAATAGTGCTACCTTAATACCACCTGCAACTACTGTTGCTGAAATCGTACCTGCATTAGCAATATCATCAAAGGCTTGAATCATCCCGATTACCGTACCCATGAACCCTAACATTGGAGCCAAGGCAATGAATAATCCAATCCATGACATTCCTTTTTCCATTAGTCCCATTTGAACTCCTCCGTAAGAAACAACTGATTTTTCAACCATTTCAATTCCTTCGTCAGATCGGTCTAAACCTTGATAGAATATTGAAGCAACTGGCCCACGTGTGTTACGGCAAACTTCTTTTGCAGCGTCAACACCACCTGAAGCTAAAGCATCTTCAATGTTTTCTAATAATTTCTTTGTATTTGTAGTCGCTAGGTTTAGGTATACAATACGCTCAATAATTAGGGCTAAACCTAAAATCAAACATAATAGTACAATTCCCATAAATCCAGCACCACCCTCAATGAATCGTGTTTTTAACTCTGTAGAAAGAATAAATCCTTCCTCTGCTTTTGATGTGTCAGGTTGTTCTACGTTTGTTAAAGGAGCCTCTGGGATCTCTTCAACTACCTCGTCTACAGTAGAATCTACTGCTTCAATTCCATCTACTAATGTGTCTCCGTCCTGAGCCAACACTGCTGTTGATGTTCCAAAGGTTATAAAACCTGCAAAAGCGACTAATGCTAATACTTTTTTCATTGTTATTTGTTTAATAAAATTTATTTAAAAGTTGTGCTTCTTTTTTCGTTTACCAAAGCAAGGTGCTAAAGTACAAAAATTTATAATTTATTTTAATTCAGTCCAATATTTTTGGCAATTTCCCGCTATTTATATTAATTAATAGTGGTTTAGTTCACCATATTTAACGTTTTGTTAATCTACGTTGCAGTTTTTGTTAATTCTCCACACAAGTTTTCTTCTAATCGGCGTCGTTTTGCAGTTAAGTCGCTTCGTTCACCTAAAACATACATCATTTTAGTAAGCGCTGCTTCAGTGGTCATATCTGCTCCTCCAATTACTCCTGCTTTTAAAAAGAGTGCACTTGTGGCATATTTGCTATAGTCTACACTTCCTGTTACGCATTGTGTTACGTTTAATACAATACCTCCAGCAGCAATATAATCTGTGAGTAATTTTTCAAAAGCTGGATTTGAAAATGAATTTCCTGCTCCAAAGCTTTCTATTAATACCCCCTTAGTTTGCTTAATATCGAAAAAAGGAGCGATAGACCCTATTGGCATTCCTGGAAATAATTTTACCAGTGCTAAGTCGGTACAAAAATCAGTGTTTAATTGAAGGTCTTGTAGTTTTGTTCGGTAAAGCGCATCTTGATTAAAGGCAATGTGCACACCTGCCTCCGCTAAATTTCTATAATTTGCACTATAAAATGCTTCAAAATTTTCTGCGCTAATCTTTTGTGATCGATTTCCACGGTAAAGTGAATATTCGAAATATAATGCGACTTCTTGCACGATTGCTTCTCCTTGGGCGTCCTTCATTCCTGCAATTTCAATTGCAGTTATAATATTTTCCTTGCCATCTGTTCTAATTTGTCCAATCGGAAGTTGAGAACCAGTTAAAATTACTGGTTTTCGGAGTCCCTGGAGCATAAAACTTAGTGCAGAAGCCGTGTAGGCCATGGTGTCAGAACCGTGTAAAACGACAAAACCGTCGTAGTTAACATACTTGTCAAAGATCGTGGTTGCAATCTCCGCCCATATAGAAGGATTCATCTCGGACGAATCTATAGGTTCGTCCATTGAATAAGCTTCCAATTCATAATCAAACTGTTTTAACTCGGGCACACTATTATATAAGTGTTCAAAGTCAAAAGGTTTTAAGGCTCCGGTTTCGGGATCGTTTATCATTCCGATCGTTCCACCAGTATAAATGATTAGAACCTTGGGGTTTCGCATTACAAAAACAAATTAACAATTAATAAAATAAAAACTACGGACAAATTGAGTTAACGGCTACTATCGTTTATTTTACCGTTGAGAAGAGTTCAAGCGCATTTTTGCTTGTAACTTCCGCTATGGTTTCGATTGAGGTGTTTTTTACCTCGGCTAACTTACTTGCAATTCGTGTTACGTATTCACTTTCGTTTCGTTTGCCTCTAAAAGGTGTTGGTGCGAGGTATGGCGAATCGGTCTCTAAAATTAAGTGATTCAAATCAATTTCAGAAATAACTTTGTCTAATCCGCTATTCTTAAATGTCAATACGCCACCAAGTCCTAATTTAAACCCTCCATAATTTATAATGTGTTGGGCTTGCTCAATTGTACCTGTAAAACAATGAAACACACCTGTAAGGTTAGCGTCATTAAGTTGATCAACAATGGCTAACGTTTCTTCAAAGGCCTCGCGAACATGAATAGCTATAGGTAATTTTTTTTCTTTAGCCCATTCAATTTGTTGGGCAAAAGCGGCCTCCTGATATTTTAAGGTGGATTTGTCCCAATATAAATCGACGCCAATTTCTCCCACGGCGCAATAGTCATTTTGGTCTAAGTTGGTTTTAATAACTGCCAACTCTTCTTCCCAATTTTCTGTAACCGAGCATGGGTGAAGTCCCATCATTGCAAAACAATTTTCAGGATAAGCTTTAACAAGGTCATGCATTGGTTCAATTGAATCTAAATCAATATTTGGCAACAACATTTTTGTTACGCCCGCAGCAATAGCTCGCTCAACAACGGCATTGCGATCTTCTTTAAACTGTTCAGTAAATAAATGGGTGTGCGTGTCAATAAAATTCATGGACGCAAAGGTAATTATCAATTAACAATTTTCAATTAATAATTAGAAATGATCAAAAGATAGGGTGGAATATTATTTTTTCTTAATTGAACATTGAACATTGAACATTGAACATTGAACATTGAACATTGAACATTGAACATTGAACATTG
>CAKZON010000019.1 GCA_937136425.1 uncultured Crocinitomix sp. | reverse complement strand
GTGGCGCAACTGAATAGCGCATCAGATTTCGGCTCTGAGGGTTGCAGGTTTGAATCCTGCCGGGGTCACCAAAGCGGAGATTCGATCAAAATTGATCGGATCTCCTTTTTTTATGCCTTTGATAAACCTTGCTACCATTGGGATTATCTTGAAAAAGGAATTTATTCTAAAGGTTTGAACTCCCCGCTTTTGTTTGTTATAGATAATTCCTTGCGGAAAGATCATTTGTTGTAACTCTTGTCGATCTTCCATTTTCCCATTCTCCCACAGCAGTAGGGGTTTTAAGCAAATTTCAACACAATGATTCACCACTTTTTCAAGGTTTGAACTATTTACCGTACACTTTGCTAATTCTTCCAAAATATCAGCGCGCTCACTTTCATATTTTTTTGTATTCTTTTCAAAAGATTCAAAGGTTATTTTACCAATTGCATGTCGCTCATCTATTGCTTCAATATATCCTTCTACTTCTTTTAGTTTTCTTTTCAAGAGTTTCTCACTCTCTCGTTTCTCCTGAAAAATTGTTTCACAAACTGCTATTGTTCCTTTTTGGATCACTTCCATATCCTCTTCACTAATTAGAAGCGTAGCTAGAACATTTTTAAACACACCATGTAAGTCTTTCGCGCTTTTGGTGGTTTTACATCCTTTAGTTCTGCATTTGTAATAATACAATCCTTTAGCTTTTACTAAAAAGCCTGTCATGGGCGTATCGCACTCGCCACAACGCATGAATCGTTTTAAAGGTAAATGATTATCATTTTTTTGATGCGCTACTGGATGATTTCGACTTTCAGCAATGACATTGTTCACACTCAAAAACAGTTTCCTGCTCACCATTGCTTCGTGTTGTCCTTCAATCACTTGATTGGGCAGCATTTTACTCACAATGATACCACAGTAAAAAGGATTAGCAAATATCTCAGCCAATCTTCGTTCGTCTAGTTTAAATCCACGCCTATTTAACCGTCTACAAATTTCAGCATTGGAGTATTTCTTATCTGCTTTCCAATGAAAGGCTTTGCGGATTAACTCCCCCTCTTTATTAACCACAATTTTCTGGTCAACCGCTTTGCCTCCTTTATTTAAATTAGTGTACCCTTTGGGTAAAGCATGTAAATAATATCCCTTACTAAGCAACTCGCGCATGCCCGTAACGGTTTTATCTCTGCGTAGTTCATTATCCATCTGTCCAAACAAGAACAAAATGTTTTGCTGAAATGATCCCGCAGGGGTTCTTGGATCAAGTTCTTGCGTCACAGCTAATGTTACCACACCGTACTTCTTTAGCAGATCATCCGCAATAGATGCGCCATTGATTCCTGATCTTGAAAATCGTTCGTATGAATATACAATCACATAAGCGACCTTTTTTGATCGTTTTACATACGCCAACATTCGGTTGAATTCCTTTCGGTCATCCGTCTTTGCAGATTCATACGTTCCACCGAAGTAGGAAACAACATTGAGCCCTCTGTTCTGAGCAAACTGCTCACAATATCGCTTTTGCGATTCTAAACTGGTATTCTCCTCTTGCGAATGATGGGACACACGCGTATAAATCACCGCCTGATTTCCAGTTTTTACAGATTTGTTTGCCTTTGGGGCGAAATGTTGGAATAAATCTAAATTACTCATGGGTTAGTTCTATTTTTATTGGTGAAAGATTCGACTATTAAAAAGACGAACCGTTCTATATTCTTAATGTATTCATTGTATTGTTCTTTACTGAAAATTCTATTCTTTAAAATCCGTTTGACTTCATCAAAATTCAGCACTTCTCTTAATCGTTTTTTTGCTTCTACAATCTTATCTTTCGATACACTTTCCATCTCTTCTTGTTTTTATAGGTTAAACAATCCACTTCTCATTTACACATAGCTATCGCTTATCATTAAGTTTAATGATTTTTCTAATCGTCATCAGAACGCGATTCCTATTTGCGCAGTTATTACAATAAAAAAGTCTACTCATTCCATTTGGCTACTGGAATGAGCCAATGCAAATTACACCCATATCTTTCAACAAAAAATCCATTGAATGATTTGAGTAAACAAAGTATGCCCGAAGTGATTACTATTTCCTTACGGATCAAATCGCTACTACCCACTAGCAATCAGGCTAAAACCTGACGACATCTTCGGATTTCGCTTTAGGTTGATATGAATTAGCTAATACTCAGCCAATGAATATTGCTTTGGTTTGGATTCTTACGCCTACAATTTTTCGTGTAGGTATGACCCATTCATATCACTTTATCAACTTGTCATTGTTTTCCTTTATTTATAGTTTTTTTTAATTCCTTTTTTGTACAACTGGGTAAACGCTTTAGTAATCGCGTCTCAAATGCTCTTTCTTGAGATCTTCTCATATACTTTTATAGTCACTTTGAACAGTATAAATCTCGGAAAGATTGAGCGATTTCGTTTTTGAAACCTTGCGTTTGCTTAATGTTTATTGCGTTTACTTATCTTTTCTTGCGTTTTCTAATCGTATTTACAATGCATAATTCGATATTTATCGGGCGAATATTGTGCTGGGTTATTCCATGTAGCATTAGACCATACTTCACCATTTTCATTGCTGAAAAACTGCTATAGAAATACTCTATTATATTTTAGCACATGTGCTTTATGCTCTCACCGAACTTAATTAATATAAGCATTTTTTTACGATTTTGATGCGCGGATGTCGCGCTGTGTCGCACCATGTCGCATCAAACCGCGTTTTACCGTTTTTGTCGCTCAAAATCTCACTTTTATTCTCATTTTTCTAACTCTATTCAAGTTACAAAGAACACCTCGATTTCATTTCAGGAGTGACTACTTTTGATCAGAATTAATGACAAATGATCAGTTTTAAAAGTCATTCTATTGAACCTTACCTATCAGTTCATGTTGATTTCTTGACAGTGATACCTTTGCTTTCAGTCATTAATTTAGTTATCCCCTCACATTCGTCTTCTAATCCAAAGCTCCTCAATAACTGAACAATTGTAGCCGTCGAATATATGACATCTCCTTTTTCCGATTGGTCACTCATTTCATGGTATCGATTAATCAGGTTAATAGCGCTAAGTAGATTTGTCTTGATGATATTCAGCTCACTATAATCTGAAATGGGCACTTTAATGAAATAGCCATTTGTAATTGGATCATAAGTGAGTGAAGTGCAATACTCATTCTTAAACTCGTCCAGACTTTTTTGATTCAACATAATACTTGTTTTTAGGAAGCGGGTAATCCGCAGTTATTAAAAATCTCGGTAGATACAGGTGTCCTACCATACAAGTTATGGCCGCGCCGTTTCCAGTTATGCGCACCAATCTACCGAGAAGTTCTTTTGTAATTTCATGTTGATACTTGTATTTAGGAAACTCTAAATTAAGGAATAAAAGTTAATTTTAACAATTATGTCCTTAATCTCTCAAATATCAAACTGGCTTTTAGCGGCTTACTATCAAGCCCCAAATAGCTTGACTGAGAGTTTTTATTACGATAAAACTAAAAACATATTTTTTTCCGTGCTTTTCACTGATTACTTCATGTTAAACGAAAAGCTTGAGTTGGCTGAAGGGGTTGAGACCTCCTATTCTAATATAGAATTGAATTCTTTAGTTTCCTACATGCAAAGGATCGACCGCAAAGATTCCGATCTACTTGTCATTCCAAGACTGAGTGCAGAAAAAAGGAAAATAATTTTCAACGAATTTATTGAAACCATTTCAGATGTACATGAAGTTGAAAAATTGCTTAAACAATCCGAGGAAGGAATACGATCCCCATTTCATAAAAGTTTTGAAATAGAATCATCAGAGGAGAATATTAACGTTTGGGAAGATATGAAATTACAAATAGCTCAAAGAGAAATCAGTTCATTTCTTAAATCATACTCAATCGACATAAGTAAATGCAGTATTTTTGAGTTTTCAGAAGTTTCGGGAACAATAACAATCGAAGTTGACAAACCAAAAGTCAAAAAGACGGAATCCTCGCAAGTTTCACAGCCCAAAAAGAAAAAATGGTGGAAAATGAGGGATTAAATCAGTTTACTCCAGTTCTTCTCACTACGCTTAAAGCTCGAAAATAAAGAAACCCAGTAAAATCAATATACTCCATTACATTTCAGCTATACTCCCATACATTATCGCTATAAAAATAAGTGCTAAAAAATCCTTATTTTTGGAGGACTGAACAACCAAATGAAAGATTTAACCCAAATACTATCCCATTTACCTGCCGAAAGAGTTGCAGACCTTGAATTTATTCGAGATAAAATTGTTGCGACCCACCGTGTTGATTTCATTGTGCTTTTTGGAAGTTATGCCCGAGGTGATTATAAAGAAGAGCGCGGAGCAGAACAAGGAAAAAAAAGTGATTTTGATATTTTGGTTGTTACGGAGGATAAGGAACGTAGAAAGCAAGTGATTTCTAAATTAAGGAATTCGTTTCGAGATATGGAAATTCCTGTTCAGTTGGTGGTGGAGAAAATTACGACGGTTAATCATGCTTTGGAAGAGAATCAATATTTCTATACAGATATTAAACGTGAAGGAATTGAGTTGTTTAATTCGGGGCGGTATGATTTTGCTGCTTTTAAGGAACTTTCTGCTACTCGGAGACGTGAGATTGCGGAGGAGGATTTTGATGAGTGGTTTGGTGATGCTAAAGAATCATGGAAACTATTCAAATATTGCGTGACAGAGAATCTTTTTAGAAAAGCATCATTCAATTTACAGCAAACTGTCGAAATGTGTTACACAGCTATCGAAATGGTCTTTAGTCATTATAATCCGCATGAACATAATTTGCAAATTTTACGTGACCGAACATTAAAGTTTGATGCACGACTTAAAACTGCTTTTTTGTATGATACAGAGGAGGAGAAGGCATTGTTTGATCAGTTGAACTATGCTTATATTGGTGGAAGGTATCGCAATGAAGAGGAGTTCCCCGTTACTCAGGCTAAGATTGACTTTTGGAGACGTGAGGTGGAGATGTTTTTGGAATTGACGGAGGTGGTTTGCATG
This sequence comes from uncultured Crocinitomix sp., assembly GCA_937136425.1. GTDB lineage: Bacteria > Bacteroidota > Bacteroidia > Flavobacteriales_D > Crocinitomicaceae > Crocinitomix. Next base: position 227,504 of record CAKZON010000019.1, on the reverse strand, counting down.
GAGCGGATTGGTGAGTTTAAATCATTAGAAACATGATAAGACAACCAATTAATCATCAACGAGTAACTTATAGCAATTCATCAGGGAAATTTAATAATTCTGCATCTTCGGCAATATCACGAGTGAATTTTGCTAATGGTCTTTTTTCAAAGTTTTCTTCGTCCAAATAATTCCCGAATGCTATATCAAATAGCTCAGCCTTACTTTTGAACAGGTAATTACCATTTTTATCTTTAAATGTTTTGTACAGGACTTTTAAATAATTTTTGTTTGCAGCTGCTTTTCTTCGAATGCTAATTGCCACGTCTTTATTAAATTGATAGAGTTTGTCGAGTCCAAACTCATTAATACTGTTCTCTATTTTGTCTTTATTTATTCCTTTTGCTTCACTGAATTCAATACTGAAGTTTGATTTTAAACCCACGATTGATCCTGTATCTTTTGGTCTTGTGATAAATTTAGCATTGTCACCAAATCCATCTAAATATGGATGTAGAAGGTCAATAGTATTTGCACCTTTAAATCCCGAATTACATACTTTGCAGCTCGGTATTAAATTATAGAATGAGACAGCAAGAAAAGGAAAGTGGCTTTTGGGAAAGAAATGATCCAAATCAGGACGTACTATTTTTGATGGTCTGCTTATCGTTTCAATGAAATTACGATTACAATATAAGCAGGTTCTAATATCTAATTTGGCTGTTAATTCATATCCGCTATAGTAGTCAGTGTTTTTTGAAGAAAAATGATTGTAATTAAATATCATACCAATCATTTTTTCCAAATTCGCGTCATAAAATTTGGCTTTAGTTCCCCTTTTGGTATGTGTGCGGTTAAATCCGTTTCTTTGTATAAATAGATTTATTTCGTCATCTATTTTCACTAAGCCATTTGGCTTAGAATTAAGAATTTTATCCAGTTTTATAGCATCTAAAAAATTTATTATTTCTAAATAGGGATAGGCATTTTTTTTGAAATAAGCTTTCCATTTTCGTTTATCTTTAATATCATGGTAAACACTCTTTTTTTTCGAAGAAAGAAAAATCATCAAGATATTTTGCCAGTCTTTTTCTGTTAATCTTTCAAATGGATATGCCACTAAATTTTCGAAAACCTTTTCTTTATCTCTTTTCTTTGTAGCCTTCCAAATTTCCAATGCTTGCTTCAAACAAAATAATCTTTCAGAAATAATTAATGTCATTTCTTTTTTATGGCTTGCTAAGCCATCTAGAACTCTTGATTCTTCAAGTTTAATCATATTTCCCCTCCATAAAGTTTTATTTTTCGCTTTAATTCCGCTATAATCTCATCTCTAGATTCATGATTAGGCACAGCTTCGTAAAACAAGGAAAGCAACTTGTTTTTTATCATGTCATCTCCTAGTATTGATATGATGTCAAATACTTCGTCATCCGACTCAAATAAATCTAAATGCGCCTGAATTTCTCGAGAAACTTCTTTCTTTCTAGTTTTACAAATTTCGAGTTTCGCGTTAATCCAAGTCAAAACCCTATTCACTTTTTGACGAGCAAACTCACCAATAAAGCTATCCGACATAAAAAAATCATCCGCCAATAAATCATGAATGTTCGAACCGAAAGTTTCTTTCCTCCCATTAACAACCATAGTTTTTCCTGTATTTTCATCTAGTCCTAACCTCAGTACATGAGCGTCCGAAAAATCAGATAATAGAAATGGAGAATGTGTGCTAATTATAAGCTGGATTTGAATTTTGTTAGATATGTTTATATTCTTGAAATATTCATAAAGTGTATTAAAAAATTGTTTTTGCCAATTAGGGTGATAACTATTGTTTGGTTCATCCATAATTAAACAAATTTTCTTAATTGGTTGATCAGCTATAGGATTAATAGAACTAATGGAATAACTAAGTCGAGTAATGAGGTAAAGCATATGTCTTTCTCCAGTACTCAAGTTTTTTGTTGAAAACTGAATGAATGGTGTTCTGAAATTTTCTATTAAGTATAAATTCGCATTGAACCTATTAATTGCGTTTATTTCTTCTTTATGATCTTTGAGGTCTAAAATTATTCCATCATTTTTGAACCCATTGGTTGGAATTCGTGCATTGAGACTTTCGGTGTTATAACAGTATTCATAGATCGTGATTGCCGTAGCATATAAATTGCTATCAAATAATGATTTGCGTGATTCTAAATAGGTTAAAATAATTTCCTCCATTTTATTTGAAGAAATGGAGTCTTTTTCCTCAACTTGGGCTAATGATTTTAAACTACTTTCAAAATCATCCAGTATATTTTTTAGTGCTACATCAACACCGTTTGTATCTATTTTTAAATCTACTGATTTAAAAATAATTGTGAATAAAAGTTGGCGAATATATTCAGACTTATTGCTGTCTAAATTTGATAGTGATAATGTGAAAAAGAGAGGATAATCTTCTGCATTGATAGACGCGGAGTCATGGACATATTCAATAAATTGATTTGCTAAAGTTCCAAAATGAATGCTGATTTGAAGTTTATCTAGAATTTGTGAGGGCAAAATAGAAAGTTCTATTTTTTCTTGATTGATTAAATCAAGTAACTTTCGTACTTCATAATCGTCATAAGAAATTAGATTATGTTGTCTGATAATATCAGCTAATGGATGAGATTCTATCCCCCATTTATTACTGATAATTATTTCATTAAGGTCGCTTATGTCGTGTAAAGTAAAGGCATCCGCTTTTATTTCTCCCGCTGTAATAAGTTTACCTTCAAAACTATTTATTCTATTACTATCTATCGAATTGTTATAAAAAAACAGATAGTTGGCAGAATCTTTTTGTTGTTGGATATAGCTATTGTTACGAGTTAGAAGTTTTTTGTTATTTGATAGAATACGTCTATTTACTGAGTCCGTATTTGAGCAATAGACTGTTAAATTAGGGAAAAAAATCTTCAAATTTGCGAAGCTATCTTTATCGAATTTGATTTTATCACCAATAAGAATAAAGTCTTCCCCAATGAGAATTTGTTCAGAAAACAGTGGGCTATAATCACCCATGAAATCAATAATTTCATCAATAATGGTACTTTTACCGGAACCATTTTGACCAACAATAATTTTAGCGTCAGAGATGAATTCTTCTTTAGAGAATAAATTGCCACTCTTTTTAGAACAATCCACTTTTACTGTTGAGTACTTGTCATTTTGATCTATTATTTCTGTGGTGAATTTATAATTCGAAGACAGATTAAAATCAATTTCACTAAAGAAATGACTTTTCTTTAAATTTCGGTAATAAAGTAAACGCATTTGGGGTCTCGTTAAATTCTATGAAATATAATTTTTGAATAATAAATTTAAGAATCTATTTCTATTGGCGCCTATTTTATGTATGTAATCTTTAAGCGTATTTCATGCAGATAAGAGTAAACTGATTTTGGAAGTGTAATTTTATTTCGGGTGTTTTTATCTTGTGTTTGGGTGGATATATGGCTGCTTGAGCAGAATTCTTTTAATTCTACGTTTTTTCGGGTTAGTTTTCTGTGGAAAACGGGTATTTATACTGTTGTTTTTTGAACTCTGAATGATTTATTTTGAGAGTTTGACCAAGATTTATGAAAAAACACCCAAAGATCAAATAACTTATGAATGAAGAACTCGATCCTGATGAGGTTGATTCAGCTATAGCATCTTGGAGTGGTTTTATTTATCAAGGAAAAGTTGCCTTATACCACCTTTTAAAACTGTTATGTGAAGATGAGAACTCACCAAGGTATGATTTGCAATTAGATTCACTAGAGGATTTTGCGATTCGAAATGGCGGCGATACATTAACTCTACATCAAGTAAAAGCAGTTAATAGCAAATATTATAGCAAGTTTAAAAGACATTTTGAAAAATTAGCTGCTAAAAAAGTAAAGTATCCCTGTCAAACAGCTTATTTTCATTTAGCAATCAAAAATGAAAAAACTGATATAGAGATTGTATCCGAACATTCAACAATAAGTCTTTATCAATATTCTAATGAGAATTTCTATTGTGGATTGAATGAAATCAATGATTTGATTGATCTTCAAATATCTTTTTATTTGAAAAGGATTGGGATTACTCAAAATGACAATGCTAATAATAGGATAGTCTTGCTAAACGCTTTGGAAGGACTAATATTCAACCAAGTGATGTATATGCATTCACAAAACCAGAAAGAAAATGGATTGTCCATTAATGAAGCGGCTTTCTATGGTGAAATACCTTTTCAAAAATTCATTAATGTTTTGACTTCTGAACCATCACATTTGATGGATGAAAATTACTACCTATTTCACACTAAACAGTTATTCAATATTTGGTGTCTAGAGTTTTTCCAGGATATGCAGGAAGCAGCTGAATTTCATTTAAATGACATTCCTGTTGATATGAAACCTAAGCTGGATAATTATTTGTGCCAAATAAATGAGCTAGACGATAATGAATTATTTGAATTTATCAGAAATCTGATTCCACATAGAAAATTCAAACTTGAATCATTGAGTGATTTCAATAGCCTAAATATTACAAGCGACGAATTTCAACTCTCTTTCTTTAAAGGGCTTTCCGATTTGATTCCGTCTAGTCGGGAAATTAAAGATGGGCTTATATGGACATCAAATGATAATTCTAAAAATACCTTGACAGCCATAAACAATCCACAGAGTCAATTAAGCACCGTAGCTAAACGTATTTACGTTAATGTCAATGAAACGGATTTTGAAGTTCCATATAACACAGAAACTTTAATCACCTCTGATATTTATGCTGAATCTCTTCAAGAGGTCTGGAATAATGGATTCGACATAAAGGATGATGAAATTGATTCAAATAGAAACCACATTACAAAATGGTTAAATGTTAGTTTAAAACCATTAGCTGAAGTAAAAAACAATATAAATGAAGGAACTCATTAGAAACATTTTCAAAGAGCATAGCTTTTTTTACTCCCTAATAGAGGCTGGCGATTTGTATAAAAAGGATAACGACAGGATCAAGTATTACTGGTTAATAGTTGAAGTTGATGACTTATCAGCTGTATTGGAAAAGCAAGATGAGTGGTTCGACGAAGCTAAAAGAAAGATTGAAGATCAAAACTTTGATAAGAATGTCTCACTTCTAATATTAATTAAGAGGGGAAATGCTGAGACAACTGATATAATAAGAATTGAAGAAGACCCTTTTCAATTTAAAAAAATGGTTTTAACATATACGAATGAATCTTTAGAACAGTTGAAAATCGAAAGTAACGGAGGTATATATGAGGCTTTAAGAAATTTGATAGTAAATGAAGCCGTTTTTCATAATTATAAAGAGAATTATGGCGATTATTCATGGATGAATTTATTGTATGATCTAGCTAGTAAAATTCCATTTTTGGAAATTGATGTAATGCCAAATCAATCTTTAACCGATCTATTGACAAAAAGTGACCAATTGTTGGAAGCTAGTGAGCTAAAATCATTGAGTGAAGAAATTCAAGAAAAATTTCCTGAAAATATTTTATCCAATTTAGATAATATGGATGCGGATGATTTAATTCAGATATTTAATATTGAAGGTGATGGGAATTAAAATAGAAAAATTAAGGATTACTAATTTTAAAATTTACAAAGATCATACGTTTGATTTTCAAGATAATAATCTTATTGTTTTTGATGGGCCAAATGGTTTTGGTAAAAGTTCTATTTATGATGCCATAGAGTTAATTTTTACTTCAAAGATCAGGCGTTATGACCACTTGAATGTCAATTTAATTGATAATAGAGAAAAAAGGAAGGAAAATCCATTTTTATATATTCATGCTGAAAAGAACGCCGAAATAACAATTCGTATTCAATTTGTAGTAAATGAGGTAACATATATTCTAGCAAGAAATAATAATCAAGCGGGGAAACCTGTAATTAATTTTGAGCATTACCAACTGCATCAACTGACTGAATTTACTGAAGCTCCTTCCAGTGATAATAAAATTCTAAATGAAAAAGAATTTTTTACGAAATTATTTGGTGAAGATTATATTAGTGACTTTGAGTTTGTAAACTATGTTGAACAAGAGGACACATTTTACTATCTTAAGTCAACTGAAAGGGAGAAAAAAAGAGGAATAAATTATCTATTCAATACAACTCAATTTAATGAGAAAATTGAGCGATTTAGCTTAATATCCGAAAGAATTCATACCGTTCTGCAAAACGAGAATGGAATTCAACCAAAAATTGATGAATTAACAAAAACAATAACCGAAATAAAAGAATCTCTTCAAAAGAATGAAAAAATAACGTACGAACGAATACTTACTGAAAGAGAATTAAACTGGGATGAAGAAGCCGTCAACTTTAATAATATCTCCTATGAAGGTTTATTTGATATTGAAATGGGTGAGTTTGTACAATTGGAGAGGTTAATTCAAAATAAGGGCAATTTTTTGATTGAACTACAAAACAAAACAATTGATCAAATTATTGAAGATAATCGACGATTAGAGTCTTTTTATTACTTCCAACATTATAGGCAGAGAGAAAGTCAGATTAAGGAAGAAATGGAGTTGCAAAAAGAGTTTGATAAATTATCAGAAACCTTTGAAAATTTTAATGTAGATGATATTCATGAAAATATTTTCGACGTTCCTGAATTAATTAAGGAAAAGTTTTTTGAGAATCCACTTATTACTGATTATCAACAGAAATTGATAGACTTGAAACTAGCTATTACTAATGCTAACTCAGCCTCACTCGTATATAATAGTATAATATCATCAAGAGAGACCTTGAAAAACCACCTTGAAAAATACCATAAGGAAATTAAAGAAGATAGTCATTGTCCTCTCTGTGGTCAAGACTATGCCTCTCAAGAAAAATTATATGCAGAAATAAAGGAATATCGACTTGAAATAGAAAAACTAAATACCAGTTTAAGCCAAAATTTAAAAAATAAAACGCAATCATTTCGTACGTTTTTCACGGAAATATTTTCGTCGGAAATGAAATCAATTTTTGAAGATTTTATTTATAAACCCGAATATTTTGAAAATGATTTTTTTGAAAAATCTCAAAAAAGAGCGGAAAGAATCTTAATCATAATATTTGCAGATTTAAAGTTTGAATTTGAAAAGTTTGTTTCGAAAGAAACTACAAAAAACGAGATAGGCTTTGAAGCGTTTGTAAGTGAAATTAGATCCAAGAAATCAAACATTGAAACTAGTGTGTTGACGGATGAACTTGAACAAGTTTTTGTAACTTATTTTAATAAACAAAAAACGGCTCTTCAATCGGTTGAACTCCATCAGATAAGTGCAAAAAAGAAATATATAAATTGGCTATTTAGTATTCACCAAAATAAGGTAGTTAAGGTTAATGAAGAGGCATTAAAAATTCTGAACGTCAAAAATGAAAAATTAAACAAATCAAAAGATAAAATAGACCAAATTATTGAACAAATGCATAAGGCGTTAATTTGGTATAATACAAATCTTGTCAATGATTTAGAATTATTGTTCCATCTTTATTCCGCAAGGATTATGCAAACTTATCAAGGAGGTTTGGGATTATTCATAATCAATAAAGACTCTACGATTAAATTTGTCACCTCACCATCAAACACTTATGATGCAGTATTCTCAATGAGTACAGGACAATTATCTGCTCTAATACTGTCTTTTACCTTAGCACTTAACAAGAAGTATTCAACGAGTAAATTGTTATTGATTGATGATCCTGTTCAATCCATGGATGATATTAATACAGCAGGATTTATAGAGGTTTTACGTAATGATTTTTCTGACCGTCAAATATTTATTTCTACTCATGAACAAATGATGTCTACTTATATAAGATATAAATTCAAGAAATTTGGATTTGATTCAGTACGGTTTAATTTGAGTGAACATTAGAACTAATGGAAAATTGTAACCAAATGAACTATGATAATTAAAAACAATGCTAGAAATTGACGAAATAATAATTGAAAAATTTGGAAAGGAGGAGTTTACGAATACGAAACTTGTTTTCGATAAATACGGCTTAACGAGAAAAATCGAACTCTATTTAGGCTTAATCAATAACCACATTGAAAGAATTGATAAAGAACTAAAGATTTTTGGTTTCATTAACATCTCAGCTTTAGCAAGTATCCTTTTAGTCGAGTCTAATAATTTAGTTGGATCATTCTCCGAAAACGAAATAAAAGAGAAAAACGACCTTAAAAACAAACTCGGTTCGTTTTATCAATGTGTTTTAGTTAAACTGGTTAAGCAACACAAAACACTAAAAGAAAAGGAAGCTTTTCTTTCTGATATTTTTTACGCACTACTTGATGTGTGTATTCTAAAGGATTATGATATATCCGATTTGTTCGATTTTTTAAAGCTACCAACAATAGAAGATGAACTGGAAGCATCAGAGATAAAGGACATTGTAGCAGATAATATTATCAAGCCTGAAGAGGTATTTGAAAATGATGTTCTCAGTTATGTTTGGAACAGCAATAACGACAACGGTCAAAGTAAGTTTTACGAAATTCTAGTTGAATTAGAAATTTGTAAAAATGTAGACAACTTTAAAGAACTCTTTCATGAACCAATATCCAATCTGAATATTGAACTCAATGAAAACAAAGTAAATTACGTTATGATTTTTCTAATTTGCTTAAAGGACTCTTCGTTAATAACGTACTCTGGCAGAACTGGATTTTATAAAGTCTTACAATGTCATGTCAAAAATTTTGATGAAATATTTTTAGATAACCTTGAACCTAAAAGAAGAGTTGACAACATAAAGCGATCGGTAAAATTCCATCAAATCAAATCAATGGTGGATGAAAAACTTAAAGAATGTATTTAAACAGATCTCCGTCCTCGACTCCGACAACGGCTCCGACCTCGGTGGAAGACGGATTTTAATAGCTAACTTGAGTATTATCTTAGTGGAAATTAAAAATTTAAGAACTATGAAATTATTACTTTTTATTCCACTAGTACCACTATTAGGGTTCTTAGGAATCGGTGCGGGAATAGCAACATTGGCTTGGTATTACAATCAACCTAAAGAAAAACAAGACAGAGCCAATCAGTTGGCTTGGGAATGGTTTGGCAAAGCATTTAAAGAACTAGCTAAACATGAACAACAAAAAATTGAGCAACGAGTTAATGACGAATTCATTGACATTTAAACAAACAACAAATGAGTTATATAGATCGATTTGTAGTAGCCAATAATTTACGTCAGGGTGATGCGATTTTATTAAAAAAGAAAATCGTTGGAATGTTTGATCATTTTGCCGTTTATTTAGGCCGAGATAGAAAGACAAATCAACCGATTTTTGCGGCAAACTCTATGAACGGTGTTTCTTTAATAAAGGCAGATGAAGCAAATGATTTTTTGCAAAAATTAGTACCTGAAAAAATTGAACGCTTCAAAGGTTCAAATGAAAAGAGAAAACAAGCGGTACAAAGAGCTCTATCAAAACAAGGAGAAAGAGGGTATAACTTAATTTTTAACAACTGCGAACATTATAAAAACTTTGTCCAGTATGGTAAAAAACACAGTAAACAAGTTGATTACGCAGGCAACGTTGCTCTTATAGCTGGTGGGGCTGCTGTTGTTGGCGGATTAGCTGCTAAAAATGATAATGTAGCTATTGCTGGCCTTGTTGGGTTAGCATTAGGCGCAATTTTAAAAATTGCAGGAGATCAAGAAGAATAGAAACGTAACAAACATAAAATTAAAAGAAGATGGAAATTTTATTAGAAAATAGTGAGGAGCAATTTTATGATTTGCTCAATAAAATTGAGACTGGAATTATTCAGTCATGTGATGGTTTTTTAGTTAGGGAACCTAAATTACCAATATTAAAGCATTACTTTACTTATGCTTATACAGATGAATACAATAATCACTGGTTTTTCATAACAATGTCGTCAATCGGTTCGGTTAAATTGATGAATCAAGATGAATTATACGAGTTAGCAATAAAACATTCATTTACGGTAGAAAAAATCATTCCGTTTAATGGGAATGAATACCAAAAGGAGGAAGCTATACAAAGAGGTTTGAATTGCATTGGAAGACCTTACAGTTGGGTTTTTAGAAATTGCGAAAACCTTATGAATTATATTCAAACTGGGAAAAGTAAAAGTGTTCAAACAAGAAATATTGCTGGAGGGGTCGCTGTTGCAGGAGGACTTATGATGGCTAGTAAGAATAAAGCAGTGAGAAATACAGGTGCAGCCGTCGGAATATTTGGGCTTTTTGTTTTACTTTTTGACTTTTTTAGTGAGAATAAATTCTAAAAACGATTCGTAAAAATGAGATTCTCTTTCTAATATGAAAAAATTCACCGCATAATAATTGCAATGCTACTTCAGCCCATTGTTTATAATAAAAACGTTTTCATATTTGTTCAACGCGTTTTTATTATAAACAGGATTGGCCGATCCAAAATAAAATTAATTATGACGAATTTAGTTAGAAGAGTAAATGAATTACGGAACAAATTTTCAAAACAATTCAAACCCAAGGGAAACGGTCTTGTTGAAGTAGAAATTAATTATCATAATGAATTGTACAAATTAATATATCATGACTCTGAAATAGTAAAAACAGAAAACCTAGAAACTTACTTATCGATAAAATTTGATTCACATCTTCCATTTTCAGAAGCCATATATCACAAGGGAAGATCTTATCAACAAGATTTTTTATCCAAAATGTATAAGTTGTTTTCTGATATAGATAAAACATTTCAACTGTTGGATGTAAAAATTCAATCTCAAGAAGTTGTGTTACGGGAGATAGGTACGATACTTCCGTGCATCTATGAAGCATATAAAGATTATCTAGTTAATCTTGTTCAGTTTTATATTGACAATCCTATGTTCACTTATCCACTGGATTGTTATCCGCAAACAATGCTTAGCGATCCTTTCTATGAGTACCTTAAGAAGGACATTATGCTCGGAGAATTCAATTCAAAAAAGAAGACCTATCTATATTTAAAATTGATAAAAAAAATAATTTTTGAGAGGTATTTGGAATTAAATGATGATACAAGAAAAGAGGTCGTGAAAAATTTATCAAAGTTCACCAAACATGAAAGCGCAGAGGTTGTCAAAATTTCTAAAATAATTAGAGACAAGCTTTATCGATACAATGGTATAAAATGTCCAGATCATCTGATTTATATCTCTGTACTCAACGAAAAAGAAGCTCAAAAATTAGCTGAATTCGCTATCAATAAATATTTTGAAGAAGGCACAGATACTAATGCTTTAAAACTAGCATTTCAAGGTCGATTGGGAATAATACAGAATGATGAACAAAAAAAATATTTTCAAAACAACCCTTTTTTTTCGGAATCTTTGATTATCAAAGATCAAAAAAGAGGATATATATCGTTCATATTTGAATATTTAAAAATACACGATTACCTCACCCATGACAAAATATGGCATAGTATTGCGAAACATAAATATTTCAAATCAAGAAAAAAAGATGGCAAGATAGATTTTGTAACTAGAAATGAAATGTCTCAATCTCTTAATTATAAGAAGAAAAGATTATTAGAAATAAAATCTAAGGATAAAGAATTAATAAAACTTATATCATTTCTTGAGGAGAATTTCCCGCAACGTAAGAACTTAGAAGGTTAAGGATTGGTTTTCCCCAAATCCTCCCACAAATAGTTTGAAATATCCCCGTTTTGGGTCACAAGAACAAAAGCTTTCCGCTATTCGGAGGGCTTTTGTTGTTTGAGGGCGAAACCAAATGTTTCACATTTGGGAGAGTCGTCAGACAACAAAATATCCAAAACCTTTGATTTTGAAAGCTTTTATTCGCCCGGAGTTCAAAGGATCGCGAAGCAATCCTGCCGGGGTCACGGATAAGAAGCTCATCAGAAATGGTGGGCTTTTTGTGTTTAACGGTGGTGATATTTGGATTTCAGATTATACCGAATTCGAAAAGCATAAGGAAAATGGTATTAGAGGCCTTGTACGAAATGGACCAAAATGGGGTCCAAATTTAACGGTACATGTAGTTTGTGAATTTGAATTACATAATCAAACCCACAGAATAATGGCTAAATCACAGAATATTTTTACTACCTTTTAAGTGATATATAGGTATCATATACCATCACCTTTTAACCTAATAATTATAATGAGTATGAAATTAATTAAGAACATTTTATTATTATCGGCTCTAGCTTTAATTTTCACGAACTGTAAAAAGAATGCAATAGATGTTTTTCCAAAATTAGAAGGCTCATGGTACTCCGAATTATCTTGTTGGGATCCTTGTGATGGTGCTAGTCTAGTAATTGATAGCGAAGGTAATGGTACTTACCAAACCTCAACTGATATGCTTGGTCAATCCACCCGATATGACGGCAAGATAAAACTGAACAGGAACAATAAATTATTTGTAGATGGCAATGAGTTTTATGAAATATATGAAGTAAAAGATACCAGCGGTTATTATGTTATTGGTGAAGACTGTTATTGCTTCAGTTCAGAGATGGATTCAGTTCAATTTACTAGGATAATGAAAACATCAAATGGGCTACGCTATATTTTTGACATTTAAGAATAGTTAATCCAATAATTCCGTTCAAAAAATTCTTCAAATTTTCTTTTCACAAAGTATTAGCCTCGTTTCGTAAAGTTAAGTTTAGTCCTGTTGCTCGTTTATCTAGTTTTAATCTTTAAATGAATTAAAATTATGAAAAGAATAATACTATCAACACTAACACTTTTAACGATTAGCAGCAGTTTAAAGGCGCAAGACGCATCATTTGACTGGGCTAAATCTATGGGAGGATCAAATAATGAAGTGGGACGATCAATTACTACAGATGGATCTGGTAACGTATATACAACAGGAACGTTTCAGGGCACAGCGGATTTTGATCCGGGAGTTGGAGTTGCCAACCTAATCAGTGCCGGTAGTACTGATCTATTTATCCAAAAATTAGATGCTAGTGGTAATCTTATTTGGGCTAAAGCTATTGGAGCAACTGGTGCAGAGATTGGGTTTTCTATTACTACAGATGTTTCTGATAACGTTTACACAATAGGTTCATTCAGCGGCACTGTAGATTTTGATCCAGGAGCAGGGATCTCAAACTTAATTGCCGTAGGAGGTAGTGACATTTTCATTCAAAAATTAGATAGTGATGGTAATTTTATTTGGGCTAAAGCTATGGGTGGAAGTGGTAATGATTATGGAAGATCTATTACATTAGATGCTTCTGGTAATGTTTGTAATACAGGAAGTTTTCAAAGTACAGTAGATTTTAACCCAGGAGCTGGAGTCGACAATCTTGTGAGTGCTGGAAGTAATGATGCTTTTATTCAAAAGCTAGATACTGATGGTAATTTTATCTGGGCGAAAGCTATAAGAGGAGGTAGTAATAATATTGGATCTTCTATCGTAACAGATCTTTCGGGAAATGTATACACAGCAGGAAGTTTGCAAGGCACAGCTGATTTTGACCCAGGGGTAGGAGTTAATAATCTAGTAAGCGCTGGAAATACCGATATTTTCATACAAAAATTAGATGCTAGTGGCAATTTCGTTTGGGCTAAAAGAATGGGTTCATGGTATATTGATGCCGCAACATCTATAAAAACAGATGATTTAGGAAATATTTACACGACTGGATATTATGGTTATACTGTAGATTTTGACCCAGGTGCCGGAACCCATGAGTTAGAAAGTGCAGGATTTACACCTTACGATATTTTTATTCAAAAATTAGATGCCAGTGGCAATTTTGTTTGGGCAAAATCTATGGGAGGTAGTTATGATGATCTTGCTTATTCTATCGCATTAGATGATGCAGGTAACATATATTCCACTGGGCGTTTTCAAGCCACAGCAGATTTTGATCCAGGAGTAGGAATCGAAAATTTAGTTAGTGCAGGGGCTAATGATATTTACGTTTTAAAATTAGATCCTAGCGGCAACTATGTTTGGGCAAAATCTATGGGTGGAGTTGGTAGTGGTTCTGATATTGGATTTTCCCTTACTGTAGACGGTTCTAATAATATATACACTACTGGACTTTATAGATATACAGTAGATTTTGATCCAGGAGCAGGAGTAAGTAATCTCACTACCGCCGGAAATGACGATATGTTTATTCAAAAACTGAAACAGTGTGTGCCCACTTCAGGTATAGATATTCAAATAGCTTGCGATTCATATACATGGATTGATGGAATAACTTATACTGTTTCAGATGATATTGCAACATATACGCTGATGAATGAAGCTGGCTGTGATTCTGTAGTTACTTTAGATTTAACTATTAATCACGCAAACACTGGAATTGATGTACAAACAGCTTGCGATTCATACACATGGATTGATGGTATAACCTATACTGCTTCAAATGACATTGCGCTATATGGGCTAACGAATGAAGCTGGTTGCGATTCAATAGTCACTTTAAATTTAACAATTTATTATTCAAAAACAGGAACAGACACGCAAACTGCCTGTGAGTCTTATACCTGGATAGATGGAATCACTTATACTGCTTCTAATAATATTGCAACCCACCTACTCACAAGTGCTGAAGGTTGCGACTCTCTGGTTACTTTAAATTTAACTATCAGTGAAATTGATGTCGCTACTACATCAACCCCCACAACAATATGGGCAAATAATGAAGAGGCTACAAGTTATCAATGGATTGATTGTGATGATAATGAAATAATTCCAGGTGAAACGAATAATAATTTTACTCCATTTACTAGCGGAAATTATGCCGTGATTATTACTGAAGACCTATGCAGTGATACATCTAGCTGTGTTGCTTTTACGACTATAAGCATAGACGAATTCTCCAAAAATGGATTCAACATATACCCTAACCCTGTTTTAGATGAATTGTTTATTGATTATAAAAATGAGCAAATTATTAATGTAACCATCTTAGATTATTCTGGCAGAGTAGTTCTTAAGAATAAAGGCTATAATAATTCGATAAACGTTGCTGAATTAAAGTCAGGAACATATTACATTCAGTTACAAACAGCTGATGGAATAGCTATTAAACGTTTTGTTAAAAAATAGATACCATATTTGACTAGTCCTAGATAAACAACACCAATTTTAGGACTAGTCAATGTATCTCTTAAATCAAGAATGAAAACCACATTAAAAAGAACTTAAGCACCATTTTAGCCACTAATAGTGGCTTAACCTTTACCCCAACGGTTCGCCAACTAAAAAAGCCTAACATCAGTGATGTTGGGCTTTTTTAGTTTTATAACGAGAGGTGAACTTATTCAATCGTAACATGAAATGAAAAAGCCACAAATCGCAAAAGTGATTCGTGGCTTACTATTTTTTAAATGGAGTTAAAAGAACTATTAAAACTTATTCTTTCAGAGTTAAAAAAGCAAAAGCCCAATCTCGCAAAAACTATAGCAAGATTGGGTCTCCATTTTATACTTTCACTTAAAAGCTAACTTTCCTCACCTCTTCCTTATATATACCATCTCTACCATCTCGCCCTCTATTATATCCACTTGAACCTGCTCCGCCTGTTCCTCCAATATTTGAATAGTTTATATTGAAAATAGTTACACTAGGATCTTTAATCACTGTAATATTCCCTCCATTTCCTGCATTTGCACCTGGACCATCTCCATGACCACCATTTGTCGTTTTATAACCATTATGGCCATTGGCATTAAAGTTTAACGTTTTGTTGGCATCTATTTTAAAATATAAATCCTTTTGGTAACCACTATGATCAATTACTTTAAACAACAAAATTGGATCTCCAGTAACGGCATGAGGCATTTGCTTTACTTCTACAGTGTAATTCGCAGCAGATTCTCCCCAATTATTAGCATTATTATTCATGGTTAAACTTTCACTATAATCCATCACAACATCTCCAGTCGCTTTGATGCTTCCATCAAATTTTGACTTTACTTCAATAATAATTTTATCTCCTGTAATAAACTTAGTATCTTGAATCGTTTTATTCTTTACATCTCCATTTTTGTACTCAACAACGTAGTCAGACCAAAAACCACCATCTTTTGTTGAAATGGTTTCTCCATTTGACAATGTCGCTTTAACTTGAAAAGAAAAAGGTCTATAGTATCCAAAAGAAAAAGGGGCTACAATATCTGTAACTTCTATTTTAGTTACTTTTTTACCTTCAATAGACCAAATGGCCTTTCTTTCCTCATAAGCCTTGTCCGCTTCTGCCTTCGCATTTTTTGCGTACAAATCTAGATCTTCTTGCTGGTTTGTTTGAGAATTCTCTACATAAGCTGCTGCTGCTTGCACGTCAGCATATCTCCCCGGCTTATTTAAAAAATATTTTGCACGGCTTGCTCCAGATAAATCTGTAGTAAAAACTACTATTTTATCCTCAAAGAACACAACTTGAAAGTGTCCGCCACCAGTGGTTTTATAAAACCGTACAAAATCAGATTTACCATATTCATCTGCACGATACTCAATATCGCCTAACCATATAGAATTAACTTGACCGTCTTTATTCTCTATTTTTACTTTTACACCTGTAGATTCAGGAGTTCTCATATCTGGACGATACTTCTCATATTCTTTATCCTCCCATTTTGCAGCCATTTCAGATTGACTCACATTCGGATCTAAGCTAGCACTTTCGTTACTACCTCCGTTCAATTTTTTTTCTAATTCTAGTTTTTTCTCAGCCAATTTTTCCGCTAAAGTTTTTTTTTGAGCATTTGCGTGACCGCAAAACAAGGTTAATAATAGTAGGGTAAATGTTATTGATACTTTCATGTTTTATCGTGTTATTTTTTAATATGACACAAACATATAGCATACAGATACCTGCTTTAATCTAACCTTGCGTAAGTGAGTTTTTAGTTTGTGAAATTGATATTTCCTCGCTCTAAATCCCTTTAACTAAATTAGGATACTCCGATTCAATTTGCTCCAAGAACTCTTCAGATTTAGAACTTGAAATTTTTGCAGTCAAACCATTTGTAAAGAAAATATCACCTTTATTTAAATTAAACCTCTCTACCATATCAAGGTTTATTATCCACGATTTTTGAGATCTAAAAAATGAAGAATCATTTGGTAGTTTATCTTGGAAATACAATAACTGTTTGCTTACTGTAATTTTCTTTTGGTTTTTTAAAAAAATGTTTGAATAGCTTCCACTACCTTGAATGCAACAAATTTCAGCCAGAGAAAGAATACGATTCCCTGTTTTTTCGGGAATTATTAATTTCCGATTAAATTGGTCGTGCATAGAATTCTTAAGAATCGAATATTCTTTAACAATCTTCTTGTCATTTTTAACCGCTATAATCTTTTCAAGAACATTATGTAGCCTTTTTCTGTTTATAGGCTTAACCAAATAGTCAATAGCACACAATTCAAATGCTTGCAGCGCATATTTATCAAAAGCGGTTACAAAAACAATCTCAAACTCAATTTTGTCGAAAAAATTTGTGATTTCATAACCAGCGTATTTTGGCATTTGAATATCTAAAAAAACGACATCAGGATTTAGTTCTTTTATTTTACTAACCGCCTCAACCAAACTTCCGCATTCAGCAACTATATGATATGGAAATTTAGAGATACCAATTAGGGTTTTCAAGACATCTCTCGCATCTTTTTCGTCATCAACAATTACGGCTTTAATACTATCCACACTGCATATATACTCATTTTTGAAATAGAATATGTACAACCTTGTGAAATATCACTTTTACTTGGTAAAAATTAGTATTCACCCTGAAACGGAAAACGAACAATAACAGTTGTTCCGACAGGTTTTTGATCAGCATCATAACGGTCTATTATTTCGTAGCCATATTGTTTGTGATATTGTTCACTGAGTATTTTCAATCTATCCTCCATAGCGTTTAAAGAGAAGGATTGATGTGTTTGATTTTGTCGTTTATAGATTTTCTTAGCTTCAACTCTTCCAATACCGTTATCCTCAATTTTGCAGCATGCATCATTATTCTCTAAATAAAAAGAAATGGTGAGATGCTTTTCACCTTCTTTGTGCAATAGCCCATGATGAATAGAGTTCTCAATGAAAGGTTGAAAAAGCAGCGAAGGAATCTTAACATTTTGATTAAAACCATTATTAATTGTAAATTTGAAATCCTTTTTCATACGAAGGGATTCCAACCCTAAATATGTTTCTAAAAAAGAAATTTCTTCTTTTATTGATACAAAATTTCTTTCAGAAAAATGAAGGGTTTTTCTTACCAAATCAGAAAATTGCTCGATTGAATCATACGACTTCTCCTTATCCTCCTTAAGCACTAGAGCCTGAATAGAGTTAAGCGAGTTAAAAATAAAATGAGGATTCATTTGAGAACGAATTGCTTTTAGTTTTGATTCAAAAACATTTGATTGCATTTTTTGCTTATCAAATTCTATTTGCTTTTCCTTTTCATTTTTTTTCTGCTTAAAGTGAAACAAGGAATAAAGAAAAACTACAACAAAAATAAAGCACGATATAATGAACCATAATTGAAACCAAAACGGTTGGTGAATAGTGAATGGATACTTAATTATATCGGACTCTTGGTTTCTATAAACAACCTTGATTTGAAATTCATAATCCCCAGGAGAAAGTGAAGGATATTCAACAACATTGATAGCGGTACTCATAACCTTCCATTCCTCAGAAGCCCCTTTTAATTGATAATGAAACTGAGCATCTCTTTGAGTTTCAAAACTTCTGAAATCAAAATAAAACGCAAACCTATTTTCATTAAACGAGAAATCACTCTTATCTAATTCAATGTCAACATTATTAACGATAATAGAATCTAAATACAATTTAGGGAGTTCGATTTCATCCGACTCTTTGATATCTTTTAATTTAATGTATGAATACCCTGATTTTTCGAGTAGCCAAACTTGATCATGCGTCACAGAAAAATTATGGATACTATTACTAGAAACTCCTTCTCTGTCTCCTAATCCTATAAAACAATTTAACTCTAGATCAAACACTTGGAATCCTTTGATCGTTTGTATAAAAAGTAAGTTCTTATAGATTTCTACTTTTCGTACCGTGTTAGAATTTAATCCATCATTTTCACCTATTCGATTATTAAATTCACCATCCTTATAAAAAAGTACTCCATCTTTTTCTGAGCCAATAATTAACTGTTCATTAAAGGGATAAAGATCATTCGCAATAATATATTTATTCTTAAATAAAATTGTTCTTACAGTAGAAGTGTTCCACTCTTTTGCAAAAAGACCTTCAGCCGTTGAAAAATACAAAGAGTTATCGTAATCATTAAAACAAATAGATTTCCCCCTATTTGCTAAACTAATAACATAGGAATTTGTCTCTCTTAATGTTGCAAAGTCGCTATTGGTGACTTTTACCGAATCAGACAATATTAAATAAATAGAGCTTGAGGATATAAAACAGAAAAACTCATTTTTGTATTCGTACAAGTCCTTAACATTGTCCAATTTATTTTTAATAAACTCATTTTCTGGCTCGCGATAAATGAATTTATTAAAATGATTACCATCTGATTGATAGTTGCCATTAAGAAAAAACAACTTATCAAGTGAGATATTAAAATGACCAATCTGGCGAAGAGAATCTTTATATTCATATAACGACCTGTTATTGTCTGAAAATTGAACAATATTCGTAAGTGGATCTGATGCTATCCCTACAAAGTTGTTTTCAGTTTGAAATTTTGAAACATTCCTATTAGGAATAACAATAACGCCGTCTTTAAAAGTACCGAGAAAAATTGTTCCGTCTTTTTTTTGAGTTATTGTAGAAATGAAAATATTCTTAAAACCAAGAGCGTTTTTATTTAGCTGATTATTTACATAATCTACAGTGAACAGCCCGTCATTTGGATTTGCAAAAAACACTTCATTATTACTTTTTTGATATTTTATTGAATTTGATGGAATTGAAACCTTCTCTGAAAAACTGGAATCATTTAAATAAAAATCATCTTCTAAATTAAAAAAAATGCCTCCCACATGTTTAACACCTAAGTCTTTATAAAAAGACAAATCTTCATCATAAACATATAAATCAGTTGAATTTGAGTATTGAAAGAAAATTTCTCCACTAGGAAATTGAGTACTATTAAATACTAATAGTTTGTCCCTTTCTTTATAAAAATCTTTCTCTTTTGTATCTAAAATTGTCACCTTTTTATCTGGAGAAATTTTTCTAATTAAGAAATCAGAGCACACGATAAGGTTATCTTTTTTATCAAAGAAAATTTTACAAGAAATTGCACTTTGACCTTTAGGAAACTGATAATACAATAGCAATTTAGTATCTTTTATTTCGAATACTTGCCCCAAAAGATTACAACAAAATAATCTTCCTGTTTGACTCTCTATTAAAGAAAAAAAGGAATTACCAATTTGCTTTTCTGAAGGTTTTATTGGGCGAAATTTATTCTGCCGATAATAATAAAGACCTCTATCCGTAGCAGCATAAAGCGTATTTGATGACTCTTGAAAATGGAGTGAATAAACATCAATATTAGAAAACTCTTCCTTACCAATTACATAATAAGCTGGAGATTGCGCTATTGAACTTTGGTAAAAGCCTAATAAAAACAAAATAAGAAGTATATATTTCATGAATTGTTTTTTATAAAAAGAGCATAGAAGCGAAACACCAACTATAAAATAAATTCTCGTAAGAGAAAAAGTAATTGCAAGCTAAACTATTTTATTTACGCATGTCAAAAAGATAAAATTACTTTATTTTTAAGATAGAAACATCCTAGAGTTGGGATTATCTCCATTTCAAACTTAATATAGACTGCTGAAAAAACGGGTTTTCTTGTTTTACAGCGTAACATTCTAAACCTTAACAAGCCCTGTTTTAATAGCATAAATAGCCAAACCAACCCTTGATTTTAAATTAAGTTTCTCAAATACAGAAGCACGATAACCATCAATAGTCTTTGGACTTAGGCACATCATATCAGCAATTTGAACATAGGTAAATTCAGAGCAAGCCAATTGGATAAATGCAAGTTCTTGATCAGTAAGCTTGGAATGCGTATTATGTTTGTCAAAGGGGTTTTGAATCGATTTAATAAGCTTTCCCGTTAATTGATCGGTATAATAAAATCCTTTATTCATAATTGCCTCAATGGCTTCCTTTAGTTCTATTGGTTCAACATCTTTACCAATAAATCCTTTTACTCCAAATCTCAACATCCGAACAATTGACTCTTCATCATCATTCATGGAAATAATTAATATTCGAATATCCGGATAGCTCTTTTGCATAATCTCAGCAGTTTCAAAACCATCCATTATAGGCATGTTAGCATCCAACAATAAAACATCTATAGATTGGTCGTTTTCTAATAAATCTAAAAACACTCTTCCGTTATTTGCTTCAATAGAAACCTGATAATTCGGATCGAGCGACTCTATTAAACTTACAATTCCACTTCTAAATAATTTGTGATCATCAACTACACCGATCTTAATAAGTCTGCTCATAGTTCCATCTTCTTGTCAATATTAATTGTAGTTCCTTGATTTAACTTGCTTTGAATGTTAAATTCAGCTCCAATCATTTCACACCGTTGTTTTAGGTTTATTATTCCTGCCCCTTGTGGTTGTTGCGAAATATCAAAACCAATTCCATTGTCATTTATACTTAACTGAAAAATAGAATTTGTATAACTCATTTTAACTTCAACCTTATTTGCTTTTGCATGTTTTAGAATATTATTGAAAATTTCTTGCGTCATCCGATACAAAAATATTTCGGTGGATTTATCAAAACTTGGTAGATTACCTATTACATGAAAATCAATTTTGAGCTCTCCTATACTCTGATAACGAATAATATCTTTTTCAATCATTTTAACTAAACCAAACCTTGTTAAATTCTCTCCTTTTAAACTAACCGATAAGGATCGTATATCTTGGATCAATTGTTTTAATAAATCTAACGATTCAGTAATTTTCCCCGAACTTCCTGCTGGAATGTTTGGTAAGGCAAGATTGAGATTAATTTTGATTAATGAAGCCACTTGACCTAAATTATCATGTAAATCTCTTGAAATATCGTTTAGTGTTTGTTCTTTTATTTCAATTTCTGTTTGTAGCAAGGCTTGCTTAAACATTTCCTTTTGCCATTCAAAAGCACGTTGTTTTTTACGATAAATTATGACGAAATAAATAACAAAAATTGTTAATAGCCCCATTACAATTGTAGCAGCTGCAATTGCTATTGTTAGGTTTAACTTATCGTTCATGAATTTCTTTTTGGTTTAAATAAAATGACAATAAATAAAAGGCATATAACACCCAGTTACCAATAACATTTAGATAAAACAACCAATAAGTCATTTCCTCTAATTTATATTCATTGTAAAAAATAAAGCTAATAAAAGTGAAACTATAGAAAGAGAGCGTACCCAAATTAAACCAAAACAAAGATTGTTTAGCCAGTGGTGTTTTACTTGGCGTTTCAATCATTTTTTTAAACAACATTAATGAAAGAGAAATGCAAAGAATACCTTGAGCAGCAACACTAAAAGATGGAAACTTAAGAATTCCTTGATAAAACAATGAATTTAACAAAGCTATAGTCCCCAATAATATTGCTAAAATTAGAGTGATTCGCTTTAATTTGATTTCTGTTGTAAATAATTTAAGAAATATCGAAGTATAAAGGAAAATTAAAACAATAACAGTAAAATGATATGCAGGTAACGCATTTTCCGTCACTTTTGGAAGAACAAACCGAATTATCAGTTCTGAAATAAAAACATAGCTAACAAGCAACAGTAATAATTTAAAAGGACTGGTAAGTTTAGAGAAACGAACCAGTCCGAAGAAAAAAGTTATTGCAAGAACAATTAAATATATATTGAATTGGGTCTGCATTTATTTGGGAATTTGTATAATCAATATATGTATTATTATTGAATAGGGTAATTTTTTGGGCAGGCACTAGGACAAGGGAGACAGTATTCAATTATTGTACCTTTAGTTTGACTAGTATTTACATCAAATTCTGCGACACCCATACTCAAATATTCACGATCAAAAGGCATATTCCATTGATCCCTTATAACTGGCATAAAAATAAACAAGTCATCTTGATTATTTGCATCAACAGATTCACGTAAATCTAAATAATATATATCAGAATGGACAAAATGATATCCTTTAACCTTAGTTCCGTTGGTAGAAGTTAAGTGAGCATTATTATTACTGTTTTGAAATTTGTTTTGCATAGCCTCCAGCTCAGGTTTACTTACTGGGCGTCCTTGATTAAAATATTTAATTTCAGGTGGTGAACCAGCAATGTTTACATTTTGTGTATGTGGCGGAAGAGTGCTTTCAATTAAATTATTAACATCTAGTTCATTGTTAGCACAATTTACAGACCCAAGGATTAAGTTTAAGTGCGCGTTTGCCCCAGTACCTTTTACACCAAGCATCATGAAAATGTGATTATTAAAATCAGCTATTATGGTATAAAGTTGAAGCCTGGTAAATAAAAAACCTTCAATTGGATTACTTTGATATCTAAAATGAATAGCCGCTCCATTAGCCATATATTCTTCAGTTTCAATTTTCGCCTTACTTTTTGAAATATTCATAAAATTCGAGTTTTAGTTCCCTCAAATATAAAGACATACCCTACTGATTTCCAACACAAAAATCCAAACTCAGGGTTAATCCTCTCCTAGCGTTTAGGAATTTCCCTCTATTGATTTAGGAAACATCCTCTTGTCTGACCTGTTGAAAAACTCAAACTTTACCGTCAAAATAAAATCTATAATTTATATGGCTATTTCAGAGTTGAAAAATCTCTTTTATACACCTAACGAAATTTTATTGAATTATTAATCCAAACCCAATAACAATGAAATCAATATCCATTATTATAACCCTTCTCATTAGTGGAATTACTTTTAGTCAAAACTTATTAGACATCAACGAAAATGAAAGAAGACGTTTGAAATACAAACCCAAATTAATAACTGAATTAAATACATCCTTAAACAAAACTTACCTAAACCAAGGGCTTAGCATAGCATCTGCAAAAAATAAGGCTAAGAGACAAGCTAAGAAGGAAGCAGAAAATAAGAGTTTTCCTTTAGCAGCTTTTGGCTCTGATTTAAACGCGGGGTCAGATGCCGTTGGGTTTAGACCATCAATTGTTGCTGCAAGTCAATTTACAATTAGAAATATTGTGATACAACCATCAATAAAAACAACAAAAGTTGATAATCAAAATTTTAGTGTAGAAAAAACTGGACAGGCTCTATTCGTAAACGATATAAGTAATTTTTCAGCAAATTTAGGGATGGTCATAGGCTTTCCTTATAGTAAAACGCCCACTGCTACACAAACAAAATTTCAAAACAGATTTGGCCTAGTAACGTCAATTCATTTACAAGGGCATTCTCTATTCAATCTTGATTCGACTACTTTTATTAGCGTAAAGAATGATATTAGTAGCTTTTCATTACGAGTAGGTTTAGAAGCTATTATAATTAAAGAATCATTCTCAATGTATTTTGATCTTCGTGCATTATCTATCACCAATAATCGAGACAATTTTCATGATTATTTCCCCGAAAACTCCAAAAAAGATTTCTTGTACACTAAATTCGGTTTCCGTTTCAAAGCAGTTGAAGGTATTAAGGGATTTAAAAATATTGTTTTTGATGTTTCAACAATTATTTTAGATAAAAGAATGCGAGTATTAGCAGGAACTCAAAACACCTTAATTCCATTGGTTAAGATTGGGTATGTTAAAAAGATTGATTGGAAAAATTCAGGTAATTAACGTACTACACTTTAAGATCTCAATGTCACGTACTTATACTGTTTTTAATTAAATAAACATTGGCTTTATTTACCAATGTAAACCATCCAAAAAGAACACCTAGTTAAAACATACACTACTATGAAAAAAATTATCTTTTCACTATTCCTAATGATAATATTGATTTTGCCAGGTAATGCGCAGGTCAGTAGCAGAGCGTTACAGCCTATGGCTGTTCTTCCTTCAAATATCCAATATGCGGTTGGTGAAAATGTATTAAACACTTTGTGTCTTGATCTTTTTGCAGAAACTCCTGTTGCTGACGACATATACAAACACGTTATATTTAATACCAATGCCGATAAAAGAGAAAAAATAATTCGAAAATTTGATAAAGGATGGCAAATTGAAGGTATTGAAAGTGTTTATGAAATGACATTACTTAATCATAAGTCTAAACAAATAGACTTAGACAATAAAGAGATTTTTGTAATTCATGACACCGAAGAAAAATTACCGATCCGTTTCACTGAGTTTGTAAATAAAAAAACTGCCATTTACGGCAAATCTAAGTTTGATTTTGAGGCACATGAAAAATTGCAGAATGAAGTTTGGACATATAATGCTTTAGAAGACTTGGGGTATCTTAGCGGAGAAGGTGCTGTGCTGGATGATTACAATAATGCTATTAAACTGTTTGAGCGTGAATTTCCATCCATCAGTTCTGAAGATCAGATTACTATATTAGATTTAATGGCAATTGATCAATTAAACGCAGTAATAGAGCAGGAAAAAATATTTTTCGTTCAATACAACCTAGTAGATGAAAGTTATACCCTTTTTCACAGTCGTTCACAGTCCTTTCAAAAAGTCAACAACATAGCTGGCTTGGCTGATTTAATTAATTCTGTTCAAAAAAATGAAGAACTCTTATCATTTAATTGCAATGGTTTGAATCAAAAGGAAAAAATTGAATTCATAACACAATTGAAAAACGAATTTTCAAAAAAGAACTTTGATCCGGAAAAGGTTTACAATGAAGAACATTACATAGCAACCGAGATATTACCTGTACTCTTTAATACAGAAGCAATAGGAGATCTATCGAAATATTCATTTAACATTGATGAGTCGATCAAAATAAAAGTTAAAAATTCTGATGATTTTAAAGAAATAGTTGAATCTAACACAGAGGTTTGTAAACCTAGTTTATGCATTACAAATGAAGGAGACATCTCCGTAAGCATTGATTGCGGTCTATTTTCTATTGAAATAAGCTCAGAACAAGATGTAACCTTTGAAATATCAGCTGGGGACGAAACATTTAGTATTTCTACCAATGAACAAGAAAATGACTGCAATTATTCTAGTAGCATTTGTATCGGTCAAAATGAAATTAGTGGTGATGTTTCAATTGAATGCTCTAATGGAAACAAAAGTATTTCAAGTGAGTTTGTAAATTGGAAAATTGTAAATAATTAAATAGAAAGACAAGAACAGAGTATTATAGAACAGCTATCACCTTTGCTTTAGATCAGGAGAAAGAAATTGACAAAAGAGAACGTGATGGTTTTATCTTTCATTGATTCATATCACTCCACAAACAGTTTTATATCATTTTAAACACATTAATATATATCTAGACATTCTGTTGTACTTCTCCTCCAATGCTTCTCATAATTGACTATTTTAGTAAGTAATTAAATGAAAGATTCTATTACATACTCCATTAAGTTTTGGTTGCTCTCTGTAATTGTTGCGCCAATATTGATTGCTTTATCTACTAGTAATGTGGATCTATTCCTGCTTTTCTTAGTTTTTGGATTTATTTTTTCAATTATAAGTTGGGTAATTATTACCTTAATTATTTATCAAGTCAGCAAGCTTAAATTAAAAGCTGCATCCAAAAAAATAATTATCACTGTATTTGCCATTATTCTTTGTTACATTCCTTTTTATTTAACCTTTGGGCCTAATGATAAAGATATGACTCAACGATTTATTTATTTGTATTATATGATTCCCTTGGTTTTAGGAATTTGGATATTTAAGATGAGGATGCAACCGCTCGACAATAGTAAATCAGAGTTAAACGCTAACACCTTATAGTTTTATAACTGAATATTGCTGGATGTCAAATTTAAATTGGTGGAAAATAGAAGATGAGATATTAGAACGCTATTCTAAAAATCATTCAATTAGAATCCCTGATAAAGAATATCCAGATGAATTGTTGGTTAGACATTCAAAATTAGCCTACAGAGCAGAAATTATCATGGGTGTGGCAATGATCCTACTCTCGTTTCTATTTCTAATACCTCATCCTGAAACTGAAATCTATTTTGGAATTGCAATTGGTGTAATCTTTGGAACAGGCGTGATTTTAAGTGCAAAGGGTAAAACTCAAAGTCACAACTACAATTTGTCCAAAACAGGGATTCGATATAAAGAAAAAACAATCCTTTGGGCTGATATTTCAGAAATTCAAAAAGTCCGATTAAAAAGAAGAAATAGTAACATCATTTTCCGAGTTCTAGATCAAAAAGGAAAAGTTATCTTCGACCTTCCTTTGACATCTGATTTGACCCCTAAGCCACACATCATTAAAGAATACCTTTTATTTGTGTTAAAAAACGCCCTCACTTAAAACTCACCCCGCAGACTATAAACACATAAAAGGCAAACACTTAAAGCCTTACCGTCGTTTTAGATTAGTAGTAATATGACTTAATTTGAATGAATTCCACTTAAAAATATTGCATATAAATTTCAATTTTGAGTTACTATTCATTAACTCAAAATAAAATGATAAAAAATCTACTAATACTAGGGATTACATTGGTGCCTTTAAATAGTTTTTTACAACCAATAATTACAGCTGATAATATACGCCCATTACTTAATGAGGGGTTTTCTCATTCAAATTTTGATTGGGATGGGGAGGAAGTTATTGTTGGAGAGGATGTAAATTGGGATTACAGCAGTGTGGAAGCAACTTCAACAAGTGAAAACATAGTTGTTCCTTTAAGCGACTCTCCCTACGACACTTTTTATGATAGCACAAATGTTTGCTATTCTTCAAATGAAGGGGTTAATTTTAGTTATAATTATTGGAATGAGGACGAGGCTATATATAAAGGTTCATCAACTACCGGTAGTTATTATAGCATCTTCGAAAATCCAAAATTAGTTTGGACTTTTCCATTTAGTTATGACAGTTCTTTTACTGATACATTTTCATCAATTGTATCCGCCGATTTTGATTACGAAGAAGTTGGTGATGTTACTTCTACAGCAATTGGTTATGGCACATTAGCAATACCGTCAGGAACATATGATAATGTTTTATTAGTTAAACAAGTTGCTAATTATGAAGTTTTTGAAGATGAGGTTATGTTTGATAGCTATACAATGACAACATTTACTTTTTTTAAACCAGGCACGCACACAGCCTTATTGTCTCTTAATTCAGATTCGGAAGGTCATATTTCCGCAGGGAGCTATTTTGAGAATGAACTCACAAGTCTAAATGAAATTAACAATACATCCGAAATAAGTCTCTTCCCAAACCCGAGTCAAGATCAAATCAACTTTAATTTTAGAAATGTGGAAAATATTGAATCCATAAAGATTTTTACCACTACAGGTAAACTTGTTTTTGAAACTACTGCGCAAATTCAACAACTGGATATTTCTTCATTTAATGCTGGGTTTTATATTGTTCAAATTTTGGATGGAAAAAATGAAATACATAAAAAATTCATGAAGGAATAACCACTGGTCAGAGGAGCACATTACTCAGTAAATATTTTACTATCTTGGAGGTTTTACAGCCTTATAAAACAACTGACATTGAAACCTCAAAATGAACATTACGGAAGCAAAAACATTAATTGATAGCGAGTTCTCAGCTGACAATGGTTTAGATGTACTTTTTAGATTAAGTGCGGATGTTGAGCAAGAAAGAATCACTCGCTTTATAGAGGCCCTACAAACTATTGAAGCTCATTATCAAAATGAACCTTATATTGAGCGTGATTTGGTCTACAAACTTTTTAGTTTTCATCAAACATTACAGGCAAGTGCTCGCCATTGGAAAGTAAGCAGACCTGAAGGACTTGATTCCAAAACATGCTTTAAAATTTTCACCGCAATTCGTGATATTTTTGCAGACTAATTATCTTTCAATAAAATGCGCGAATATCTTTTAACATATAACAATAAACATAGTGCCGAAAAATCGATTATAAAGTCCGACGGAAGTAATTTAAATATGATCTTGAGAGGAATTGATTTAAAACCTTTTGACAATGCAGAATAAAATTCAAGAAAAATGGAAAAAAGGTTTTTTGCCTGGCATGGATTGCATAACTCATGGAAATGGCAGAATTACTATTGGAAACACTTACGTTGTGCTAGATTCCGAAACAAAAAAAACTAAACGCCATTGGTTTCCGTTATGCGACACAACCTTAGAGGATATTGTGAAATATGATGCAGACATTTGGACAGAAATTGATATTTTTCATGGAGCTTTTGAGTTTGAAAAGCAAAAATTTGTATTTGGAGATGGCGCCATGGGAAATGAAGGTTTTATTGCTTCTACAACATTAAACGGTGATTTAAATTGGGCGATATTTTTCACGTTTTCAAACCCTATAAACAAGGCCGAGGTAACTGATAACCACTTGATTTGTTACGGAGATACTGGAGCAATTATAAATATAAACCTTAACAACATTACCGAAATTAAGGTCATTCAGCAAAACTCATGGGAAAATCAATAAAGCCAAGTTTCGTGTAAAAAACAAATATGGAAGAATTGTATTTAAAATTAAAAAGCACCTACGGTCAAGCAAAAATTATTCAGGTCAGTTCCAATCTAATTGAAGTTGATTTTAAAAATAGTAAAGAAACCATTATCATTCAAAAGGGAACTGTCCCGAATCGTTTCACGGTGTTTTATCCGCAACTTTTAGTTCAACATAATGGCAAACAAAGGGATGAATACTCCACCTCTACTGACATTATGATGGAAGGCTTATTTTGGATTTTAAAGCAAATCAAAAAACACGGTAAAGTATTACCCAATTTCTAAGTCAATTCAAAAAATCTTGTCCATCAATTAATTTGCTCTATTTAGTTCATTTGCATTTATATTTTGGTGGTTATAATCCGACTGTTTTAATTTTCCAAATTTGTAAACTAATGTAAACCTTAAAAAACGGTTATCCTGAATAATTTGTGCTTGATACGCATTATTATCCTGCACAAAATCAATTCTTCGTTTAGAAAGTTGGAAAATATCGTTAATATCTAATTGCGCATAAAACTTGTTATTCATAAAGCTTTTAGACAATGCAAAATTTATACTTCCTGTAGGTAAAACTGTTCTTCTACCGTCAAAATTTCTGCTTTGAATATCTCCAATAATTTCAAAATTAAACCAGTTTTTAACCGGAATTCTTGAATATAAATAGAAGTATATTTTTGGAGTTATTGGCAATTCTTCAAAAGCCAAGTTGTCATCCTCTAACTTGGAAACACTTACATTTAATAAAGCGTATCCTGTAATTTTTTTAATCTCAAATCCTTGACCAACCTCAAAATAAGCCTCATTTAGCTGATTAAAATTAACCATTTGCAAAGTGTTATCTGTTTCTAAAGAATCGGTAACAAATACAGAAAAAATGCGGGGCCCTTTTGTATGATTTACTCCTAATTTAAATGAGCTTGCTAATTTTTGGTTATCAATACTGTGCTCAAAATTGTAAACAAAACTTGGTTGCACATTTGGATTTCCTCGTAACGCAGTAAAAGCATTAAGATAATAGATAAAAGGTGTAATGTCTTGAAATTTTGGACGGTCAATTTTTGAATTGAATTGATCCGTCATAGTCCAATCTCCTTTTAGTTGATATGTAATTCGTGCATTAGGAAAAAAGGACAAATAGTTTGTATCTAAATATCGATTTTGGCTTTGCCCTTCAAACGCGTCAGACATGGTGTTTTCAACTCTTATTCCCAATTGATAACTTCCCTTTTTAAAATTTCCATTCCAATTAAAATATCCTGCTATTAAGTTTTCATTGTACTTGAGTTTGTTTTGAATATTGTTGTAAGACGAATCTCCTGAAACAGTGCCTAGTGACAGATCCGAACTTGATAAAACATTTGATATCTTACTTCCCAATTTAAAACTATTTCCATTTTTAAAAAGCTTTAAATAATCTATTTGAGCATTCTTTAAAACATTCAAATTCTCTCCTATTGATTGTGTATTAGCAATAAATGACGCGTCCTCAATATTAGTAGTTTCATTAACCTTATCATCATACTCTTTAAATAATGCACTATAGGTAGCACCAACAAAAAGGTTGCTTCCTAAACTGTCAGTCTCCAAACTGTAGTTTGCTGATACAACATCTGTTTTCCAAAGGCTCTTTGCATCTAAAAGTGAATTAATATTGCGTGCACTACCATCATCAAAACGTTGATCAATGTTGGTTTCTACATCCAGTTCATAAAGACTATAATTCCCGTTATATTCTGCAGAAATTGTTTGTCGAGGAG
The DNA here is from genome assembly GCA_937136425.1 of uncultured Crocinitomix sp. Taxonomy (GTDB): domain Bacteria; phylum Bacteroidota; class Bacteroidia; order Flavobacteriales_D; family Crocinitomicaceae; genus Crocinitomix. Next base: position 196,127 of record CAKZON010000019.1, on the reverse strand, counting down.
AAAGATCATACTTAACTCCAAACAAATAATTTGTAACAGGTAGCAATTTGGTTTCTTCCGTATACTTAGTTTCAGCCTCGTAAGGTGCAACAGCATTAGGCACTTGCATTTGATCGTACCGAATAACGCCGGTACTCCCAAAGTTAGAATTTCCAGATGCTGAAATTGTCCATTTCTTCTTGTGCCAATTAATTGAACCATCAAAATATCCTAATTGATAAAATGCTTTTGTATAATGCCCTAAAATTCTGGCTTGATATCCTTCTAATCCTAATTCTTTTGTTTTAATTAAAATTACGGCTTTTCCTTCCGCCTCATAACTAGCATCTGGGTTTTTCACAATTTCTATAGATTGAATTTGCGAAACGGGCAAAGCATTCAAAGCCTCAATCGTACTACGTCTATTATCAATATAAACTTGGGCATCACCTCTTCCAATTACGCTCACTTCATTTCCGTTTACAATAACTCCAGGGGATTTTCCTAAAATTTCAAGCGGAGAAGTGCTAGATGAAAAAATGGTATTATCAACATTAATTACCACATTTCCATTCTTGTTTTCAAATGGCAACGTTTTAGCAACAACCTCAACTCCTTCCAATAAGTTTGACATTAAAACAACCGACCCTAAATCAATACTCTCTGTTATTGTTATCCAGGTAGGTTCATAATTAATTGCAGAAATTTTCAATAAGCACTGCGTTTCATTCACCTTTAACTCAAAGCTTCCGTTCTCAGCTAATACACCTTTTATTAAACTACTATCTGATTTAGACACTGCCAAAACATTTCCATATAATATGGGCTCCTGATTATCATCTACAAGGTTACCTGAAATTTTGAGCTGTGCATTTAAGTTAACGGAACAAAACAACAGTGCAGCTAAGCCTATTCTTTTAAGTATCATAGTCATTAATTTTGCACCAAATTTACAGTGCTTAAAAGGATGAAAACAGTTGCTTTTTGTAGGTTGTTAAGTACAATTTGCAAACGGTCACTTTCTTTTTCCGGATGGTAAATTGTTTCTTTCTAAATAGCCATATATTTGTTTTACATGAAAGTGGTAGTAATAGAAGATCAAATTCAACTCAGAAAAAGCTTAATTCATCAAATTCAAGAAGCAAATTTGGGGTTCACTATTGTGGGGGAAGCTGAAGGTGTTACCAGTGGTATTGGCACTATTATTAAGCAGAAGCCTGATATAGTTTTTTTCGACATAGAAATTATTGAAGGATCTAGTTTTGAAATCTTAGATGCATTGCCTCAAATTAACTTCAAGTCTGTTTTTGCAACCGCTCATGGACATTTTGCAATAAAAGCAATTAAGTATAGTGCGTTTGATTTTTTGGTAAAACCGTACAAACCTTCAGAACTGCACGACACTTTATTGAAATTAAAACAAGAAATAGGACAAAAAGACGACTATAAAGAAAAGTTTGAACTGCTTTTTAATGAATTAAAAGGTAGAGAAAATAAGAAGATCGCAATTAGTAGTTTAGACGAAGTAAAATACATTCCTATTCATGAAATTGTGCGAATTGAGGCGGATAGAAGCTACTGCAAAATTGTTCTTAAAGACAATCAAAAAATTCTCAGTTCAAAAAACATGAAGCATTATGAATCACTCTTGCCTGATTCTATTTTCATTAAAGTGCACCGTTCTCATATCATCAATCTCAACTTTATAAAATCAATTATAAAAACAGATGGTGGTTTTGTGAAACTCGTAAACAATGATGAGGTGCCACTATCAAGACGGAAGAAAGATGATTTTTTAAAAATTATAGAGCATAAACTCGCCAATTAGCATGAAGATAATTTTTACATTAATTACTTTTTTATGCCTTTTTCATGCATTTGCAAATATGCAACCCAAATTCAAAAAAGAAATAGACAAGGGTATTGCGCACTTAAAAAATGAACAACTTGATTCTGCTGAATATTTTTTCCAAAACGCAGTGCTACTTTCTGAAAATGAAGACAGCCTTGAAAGAAGTGAAATTTACTATTTAATTGGTTTTTTTTACGACTGTCATTTCCATCATAACAAAGCATTAACATATCTAGAAAAAGCCAATTTACTCGCCTCAAATTTAAAAAACGGGCGAATTAAAATGGAAATCGCAAACCAAATAGGTGTTGTTAATTATAGCCTGCGGAATTTTCCAGAAGCGTTAAAGCAATATAAGTACTGCTTAGAGCTTGCTTTTGAATACGACGATTTTGTTCAAATTGCCTATTCATACAATAATATTGGTTTAATCTTTATGGAGACAAAAGATTATACCAAAGCAATTGAATACTTTAATAACGTAATTGAAACGACCAAAGACAATTACTCCTTATTATCAATTGTCCATAACAATATGGGAATAGCCTTGTATCATACAAAGGTTTATAGCGAAGCATTAGTGCATCTAGACTTGTCTCAAAGCTATTCATTAAAAACAGAAGAGCAAACAATGCTTGGAAACTCTTATATGAATAAAGGACTGTGCTATATCTCATTAGATGAGTTTGAAAAAGCACAATTAAATTTAGAAAAAGCGCTTGAATTTTATTCAAAAGTGCACGACTACCAAGGCGAATTATTGAGCAAAGTAAATCTCTCTAAAACCAACTTTGAATTAAACCAAACAGAAAAAGGAAAACAATTAGAGACAGAGATTAATGAGCAATTAGCGATCATAGAAAATCAAGATATAATTACTGATTTTTACACCTATATGATGGAGAGTTATCTTGATTTAGGAGATTCTACTATTGCTTTAGAATACTCATTAAAGCTAATTGATCATGGTAAAACAGTTTTAAAAAGCCTCGAAGACAATACACTACACAAACTTAAAAATGATGTTTCCTTTACAAGTGTAACTGGCGAATTGAATAAAGTACAGGATGAAAAACAAGAAATTGAGCTTATTAATGAGCAACTTAAATCAAGTAACCAACTCATTATCACATTATCATCTGTATTAATTTTAGTGGGATTATTCTTTATTATATATATGATTTTGTCTGTGAGAAAGACAAGGAAAATCAATAAAAAACTAAAGGAAAACCAAGCCGAATTAACTGAAAAAAACAGAGAAATACTCAACTCTGTTTCCTATGCAAATTCAATGGAGAAACTATTACTCCAACAAATGAATCCGCACTTTTTATTTAATGCATTAACCACAGTTGAGGCCAGTATTCGCTTAGGTGACACCAAGTTTGCAAATGAGTATATCTCAATGTTTTCGAGCTTATTGCGTAAAACCTTAGACTATTCAATGTTAGAGTCTATTAGTTTATTGGACGAAATTGACTTTTTAACCTCCTATATTAAACTTAACGCCACCAAACAAGGGAACAGTTTTTCATATAACCTAAGCTATGATTATGAGCAAGTCGCAGACTTTGTAAACACACCTCCAATGCTTGTGCAGCCATTTGTTGAGAATGCATTAATCCATGGATTATATCATAAAACAGACGGAAATAAGCGGCTAGAGATTCATATTGAGCCCCATGACGAGTTCATTTTATGGACAATCGTGGACAATGGAGTTGGGCGAAAAAAATCACAAGAAATTAACCGAACCCATAAAGGTATTTCTCATGGAATTAAAATTACTAGAGACAGAATTAATTGGATGGAAAAGATTTATGGCAATCACTTTTCAATTGAATACCATGACTTAGATGAAGGAACAAAAGTAATTCTCAAAACCCCAATTATTGAAGTTTAGGAGAAGTATTATTCATTTGTGTTTTACAATTGAAACAGGATTTTTTCAGCAAAATAATAACCCATAACATATGAAAAACGCCGTGCTTTTATTGATAGTGCGGCGTTTTAAAATATTATAGGAAATATCAATTCTCATAATCACTTTCAAGTCATTTGCTAAAACGCAACAATGTTGCATAATTATAAAAAATGCTTAACTTTGTCAAAATATTTAGCACAAAAAAATGGTAACAAATAAAATATATGATGTCGTAATTATTGGAGGAAGTTATTCTGGACTCTCAGCAGCAATGGCTTTAGGACGCTCATTACGGAGTGTTTTAATAATTGATGCCGGAAAACCTTGTAATAGCCAAACTCCACACTCGCACAATTTTCTAACCCAGGATGGGGTTAAACCAAATATCATTGCCCAAAAAGCAATAAAAGAAGTACTTGAATATAGCTCTGTCAGTATTTTGAACGATTTTGCCGTTAGTGGACAGAAAACCGATAGTGGGTTTGAGATAATCACAAAAAAAGGAGAAGTAATTGCAGCTAAAAAATTGATTTTTGCGACTGGAGTAAAAGATATAATGCCTCAAATCACTGGCTTTTCCGATTGTTGGGGAATTTCAGTAATTCACTGCCCCTATTGTCATGGATATGAATTCAAAAGACAAAAAACAGGTATTTTAGCAAATGGTAATAAGGCTTTTCATGTTGCTTCAATGGTTTATAATTTAACCAATAATGTTTCAATTTTAACCAGCGGTAAAAGTGACTTTAGTATTGAGCAAATTGAAAAACTAAAAAAACATAATATTGAAGTCATTGAAAAAGAGATTGTGGAAATTGAACATACTAATGGAAATGTTAATAATGTTGTATTCAAAAATGGTGAAAAAATAAATTTTAATGCAATTTATGCAGCTATCACATTTGAACAACATTCACAAATCCCTGCTTCTATAGGTTGCGAATTTTCAGAACTAGGATATATTCAAGTTGATGATTTTCAGAAAACAAGTATCGAAGGAGTTTTCGCTTGTGGAGATAACTCTTCAATGTTACGTTCAGTAGCAAATGCAGTAGCTAGTGGTAATATTGCTGGCGCAATGGCAAATATGGAATTGGTCACTGAGCAGTTTTAGACAAAAAAATACAACACGTCAAAATACTGATATCGTAAATTCTTTTAAAATCGATTGTAATAAACGTAGCCAATCCATTCAAAAATTGAAACTATCTCAGAATTTTTCCAATGTGTTTAGCACTTCTTTTTTATAGCTTCTACTGATCGGTAAATGCTCCTTATTTACCACAATTTCTTCATTTGTAAAAGATGAAATACTACTAATTGCAATAATAAAAGAGCGGTGTATTCTTAAAAATTTTTCACTCGGTAATTTCGCCTCAACAGCACTAATTGTCATTCTAGTTACAATTGTTTTATCCGTTAAGTGAATTTTAAGATAATCGCTATAACTTTCAACATAATGAATCAAATCAAAATCAACTTTCAGCATTTTTCTATCAGACCTGACAAACATAAAGTCATTCCGCTCAACTATTAGTTTGTCATCAGCGTGTAACCTAGAGCTTATTTCAAAGAAATTACTCACAGCCTTTAGCAATCTATCAAATGAAATTGGTTTTAGTAAATAATCTACCGCTTGTAATTCAAATCCTTCAACAGCATAGTCTCTATAAGCAGTTGTAAAAATGATTTTAATTTTTTCATTGATGGATTTAGCAAATGAAATACCTGATATTTCGGGCATATTAATATCCAGAAAAATCAAGTCTACCGTATCTTCAAGTAAAAAATTAAAAGCATCCATAGCATTGCTAAAATTGCCAACAACTTTAACCGTTGGAATTTTTGACAAATGAGCCTGTATCACCTCTCTCGCAATCAACTCATCATCAATAATAATGCAGGATATAGTTTTATCTATTTTCAAAGGTTAATTCAAGTTTAATTTTAAATCCACTTTAAAAAAATCATCCTCATTTTCGATTTTTAGCGAATAATCGTTTTTGTACAATAAATCTAAGCGTTTCTTAATATTTTCCAAACCAATTCCTTTTGTCACCGCTTTTGTTTTTGTATTGGAATTTTCAATATAAAAATGAATAAATTGATCCTCACATTGCAATCGAATATTAATGGTAAGCAGGTTTGATTTAATGGCTCCATGTTTGAAACTATTTTCAACAAATGGAATCAAAAGCATTGGGGCAATTTTTAAATTTTCAGAAATCGTATTTGTTTCAAATTCAATCTTCATAGTATCATTAAAACGCATTTTCTCCAATTCAATATAATCTTTTATATGGTTGATGTCGTCCTTTAAAAGCACAAATGGTTTATCCACTTTATACAGTATATAATCCAATAAATTAGAGAGTTTTAAGATCATTTCAGGAGTTTCATCTGCCTTCTTAATAGCGAACCCATACATGGTATTCAACGTATTAAATAAAAAGTGAGGATGAATTTGCATCTTTAAATAGTTCAGCTCTTGCTCCTTTAATTTTAGCTGAGTTTCTAAAATTAAGGTCTCCATTTTTTTCGCTTCAGCTACATGCTGAAAGTTTAATTTTAAAAGCTTAAATGCACTCACAGCAATAACCACGACATAAACACTTATTGCTACAAACAACAAACTTTTACTTATCGGAACCATGTTTTCATATTGAAAATTGGACAGATAAACTAATCCAAAGAAAACGGAAACTACAATAAGATATGCAGAAATAATTATGGCGCATAAACTGTAAAATCCAAATCTGAAATACCGCTTTGTTACAAGGTAATCAGGTATTATTTTATAAATAAAAACATAAGTAGTAGCTATGGTTATTGGCATTAAGAATAAAGAAAATGACAATACATAACTAAAATCACTACTTCCAACACCAAAAAAAGAGGTATAAAAGAGAAGAACTGCCACCCAAAACAGGGAGTGAAATATCACCTGACCAATTTTACGTAAAAGAAATTTTCTATCCATTTTCAATTAACAATATTACCACATTTTTAATGTTAATTGGTACTTTGTAGACGAATGACTGATTTAGGTCTTGTTTTAACATTTTTGTTATAAACACTGCTAAATTGGAAGTTCGTCGCATTTTAAATTTGTGCGTTTAAGAGAACATTATGTTTGTTTCAAATTAACTTAAATACAAATTATTATGATTTTATTAAATGCTTTAACAGATAGATTTATGGAGGGAGGCCCTCTTTTCATGTCTCTTATTTTAATTTGCTTATTACTGGCCATTGCATTTTTAGCAGGCGGTTTTATGAACTTAAATAAGAATAAAGAAAAGACTGAAAAAATGACCCGATTAGCATCAGATGTCAGTATACTCGGATTAGTAATTGGCTTTTTAGGCTCAATTATAGGAATGATTAGTGCTTTTGATGCTATAGGAAATATAGAAAGTGTGAGTGCAGGAATAATGGCTGCCGGATTGAAAGTTTCATTTTTGACAACTCTTTTTGGTAGTGTAACTTTTATTCTGCCCAGAATTGGCATTATCGTATTAAGATCTTTACAAAAAAACTAAACTCACTGATTCAAAAACAATTATAATATTAAAACGCCTTGCATTATTAACAGCACGGCGTTTTATGACTTTGACGTTAATCGATATTAACGTCTATAGTATTAAACTTATATCTATTCATTATAAGCAATAAAAATTTCCTTTTCTCAATTCAACTCTTGGAATAATTATACAAATCTATGCAATTAGAAAAGGCCTTTAGTCGTCTTTATTGAAACACAAATATTCAGCCCAAAACTCCCTAAAAATAAAGCAAACAAGAATTATGAATACATTGTTTTCTCAACTCAAATTCAAAGAATTATTTCCTTCAAAAATGGTCATTAGCATTTCGATTTTTAACATAAATTTCACATTTTCTCTTTTCCATTTCCTGTAACTTAGCATCAACATTTTACTCAAAACGCTAACATTGCTACGCCAAGTATTTTTCTTGCTATTAATTTTCTGCTCATCTCATAATGGGCTTAAAGCTGCATTTATTCCTAAGTTCATCAACTATTGTGAAGAGCAAGGTTTATGTAATCAAGAAGTTTATGACGTAATTTGCGATAAAACTGGACTCATTTGGATTGCAACTGACAATGGTGTTTTTAATTATGATGGAGAGGTTTTTAACCACTTCAACAAATCTGACGGTTTAACAGATAATGCTGTTTACAAAATTATTGAAGATGATGTTGGAAAACTTTGGATGATGACCGGAAATAAAAAGCTCTGTTATTACACCAACAAGAAATTATACCCTTATCCCTTTAATAACTTAATTAAAGAATACCTCCCCTCAGGGTCAGACTTAATGGAGATTAGTTATCATTCAAAAACTGGCCTTAAACTAGCAGTTAATCATGGTGGTTTTTTAAGTATTGACAACCAGGGTAAAAGCTATTTTTACGGAAGCTCTAAAACACAAATCAATAAGAAGGAGTGCGGATTATACCTTTTAAAAGATCAAAATCAAATCCTTTCGTTTCAATATTACAACAGCAAATCATGTTTGAGCCTTTTAGATTCGATTCCCCTATTTATTTGCCATATAAACACAAAAAACGAAATAGCAGTAAGTGACACATTCTATCTAAGTTCACTTTACACAAACCAAAAAGTGCTCTCGGTTAAACGTGGATGCTCGCTAGCAGATGGAAGCATTGCTCAAATTTGGCACAACAGTGTTTACATCATTCGCGAAAATACAATGCAAAGAATTTTGCTAAACCAATCCATTATTATGCTTAGAGAAATTGAAGATGTACTTTGGATTGGTACACGCAAAGGAATATACACCTATAACCTTCTAACAGATGAATTAAAATATGAAGATTACCTTTGTGAATACAGCGTTTCATCAGTAGCTAAAGATTTGGATGGCGGATATTGGTTCACAACATTAGAAAAGGGCCTTTTCTATACGCCCAATTTACTACTAACGCACCAAGAATTATCAAAAGGAGGAAAAATTACAGCCGACATAGTTAAAAATGATAATCGGTTTATTATTAGTTATCGTGATGGGCAAATAGATGAATTTGACCTGGAAAGCGAACAAACGACAACCTTCATTTATCCTGAAAATAAATCTTCCAATTTATTCGGCCTCGCAATCGACTCTAAAAAACGCATTTACACTGGAGGAACTGAAGTGATTTGCTATAATGAAAACACACCAAAAAAAATCAATTCTACACTTGATTTTACTAAAAAGATGCTACGTCATAAAGAGGATATCTTTATCGTTTCTAAAAGAAATTTATACCGCATCAAAAACGATTTAACAACAACAACTTACCCTATTGACCTGCAAGACATCACTGGACTATCCATAATTGATGAAAGCATTTACGTTTTATGCGAATCTAAATCATTTGTTTTTCAAATTTTACCCGATACTTTGATTCAATCAGAAACACGAATTTTGCAAAGTTGTATTCATGTTTGGAAGACAGAATCGATAATCAATGGAATGACAAGGGATGGGCGTCTAGTCCATTTCAACCAAAAAACAAATGAATTCTCTCAATCTTACCCGCTTTTAAACGATTGGATTGTAAATGATGTACTTGTAACCCCAAAAGTGACTTGGATTGCCAGTAACCAAGGAATTATTGGTTTAACAGATAATTTAGAACAGCCAATAATTCAAATTGGAGAAGCACAGGGACTTGCAAGTGTAAATGTAAGACGACTTGAAATAATGGGCGATCATTTATACTATTTAACAAAAAACAATTTGGGAAAAATACAATTACCAATTGAAATGGAATTTAAAGGACCTCAAATTAAAGGTTTACGATTTGAATCCTCAACCCAGACCTATGCAAATGTTCCAGCAGAAATTGTTTTACCTGAATCTGACAATGAATTTAACATCTACCCTATCTACATTTCATATAACCAACCTCAAAACATAGTTTTTCATTATCAGCTTGTTGGCGCCAATAAAAAAATGTCCAAAACACCTGTTGCAAAAATTCCTTATTCAGGTTTATCAAGTGGGGTTTATGATTTTTACCTCACCGCTACAGTTAATAATATTAACTTCTCAGACCCCGTAAGATTCAGACTAATTATTGAAAGTCCGTTTTGGAAAAAAGGTTGGTTTCTTATTCTTGCAACGCTTAGTTTAATTGTTGTTTTTCTTTTAATTGGTTTACTAATTATTAAACGGATAAGAAAAAAAGCCGCTCTAAAATTAGAAATGGTAGAGCTAAGATCAAAAGCACTTGGAGCACAAATGAACCCTCATTTCATGTTCAATTTTTTGAACTCTCTGCAGTTAAAAATTGTAAAAAATGAAACTGAAGATGCCATTAATTATTTGGGAGAGTTTTGTGGACTGGTTAGAAAAAACCTAAATTATTCTAACGAAAACCACATAACACTAACCCAAGAGGTTGAACTCTCTAGGAGCTACTTGTATTTGGAAAAAATTCGATATAAAGATGGCCTGGAGTTTTCTATTGAAATAACCCCTGACCTCAACCTCTCAAAATTTAATGTTCCTCCTTTGTTGTTGCAACCATTTATTGAAAATGCAATTATACATGGCTTTAGTCAAAAAAAGGATACGGGCATAATAACCATTCAAATTTCACCTTTACAAAACAATAAAAATGCAGTTATCATAAGTATTAAAGACAATGGTTGTGGTTTAAAAAAGGAATGGACAACCTCCCATAAATCATTAGGAATAGCATTAATAAGACAGCGAATTATGCTGCAAAACCCAAACAATAGTTTGTCAATTAATTCAAAATCAAATGCGGGAACAGAAGTGGTATTAAAATTGTATAAACTGAGACATTAACCTACTCTATTTTAATGATAAAAAAACACAAACATGACATATAATGCCGTTATAATAGATGATGAAAGAGATGCAATTGAACTTTTAAAGCATTATTTGGAACAACTTTTTCCACAGATTAATTTGCTTGGAACTGCTCAATATCCAGATGAAATTATGCCAGTTTTGTCTGCTAATCCACCTGAATTATTATTTCTAGACATTAAACTAAAAGGAGTTACGGGATTTGATATTTTGAATAAGTTGAATTTACCTGAACATGTTTTTGTAATTTTTGTTACGGCATATGAGGGTTATGCATTAGAGGCCTTTGATCATGAAGCATCAGGCTATTTAGTTAAACCAGTTACTCCAAATAAATTTAAAGCTACAGTTCAAAAAAGTCTTGATCAAATTGATGCACTCAATGCTTTGAAAGGTGTGCAAAAAAATATTCTGCAAAAATTTGCTATCCCGCAAAATAAAAACTTTAAGCTCACTCAAATTGATCAAATTATTTTTTGCCAGTCAGACGGATCTTATACCTTGTTTTATTTAACTGGAATAAAAAAAATAATTGCCAGTAAACCGCTTGCAGAAATTGAGCGCAATTTGCAATCTGCTGGATTTATTAGAGTTCATCAATCTTATTTGGTCAACAAAAAGCATATCCTAGAATTTGATGCAACAAACAACGTTTTAACCTTATCGAACAAGGCAGAAATTCCAGTTTCGCGAAGACAAAAAAAAGCTATTAAAACACTTTTTAAAGAAGGGCTTTTAGGTTAAAAAACGGAATTCAATTATCCGAATTTTCATAAAAAATGACCGAATAAAAAAAACACTATTCATGCCAGAATAAGCACATCAAAAAGCAGGTAAATTGTAGTAAAACAAGTAAATATGCTACAAAAAATTGATCGTTTAATATACATGGATTATCTCATAAGAATTGAAGGGACTGGAAATATGAAATTATTTGCAAAAAAGCTCAATATATCGAGAAGCACATGTGGTGCTTATTTAAAATTATTAAGAGATATGGGTGGTGAAATATCCTATTGTCATTCTAAAGGAAGTTATAAATACGAAGAAACAAAACAATTTATTATTGGGTATCAATCTTAGTATTTTGCTGCAGGAATATTAAAATAAAACTTGACTTCACACTACTTTTGATTAGTATATATTATTCTAAACGTGTCAAATTAAACCTTATTATTGAACTAATTTTTGAATAAATTGTGGGTTAATAAACTACATTATTTAAGCTGATGAAAAAGTTCAATATTTTCATATTCATTTTTGTACTCATTTTATTTTCATGCAATAAAAAAGCGCAAAAACCAGAAGGGGAACAAACCTTTGACCCATCTCTTGCTTCTCAACTTAGCACTTGCTCTGACACAATAACAATTGGTGAAAACACCTTGCTTTTAGAGGCAACAGTATGGCGTGACTTTATGCCGGGAGGCCCTTCAGATGGTAGTTTACTTATATGCATGAATCAATTAAGAGACATTAACAGTACCCAAATTTCAACTGATATTATTATTAAAAAGCAATACATTGTATTGGGTAATGAAGTTTGGAGCACCGAGCTCGAAAAAACGTCATCAAGTGAAGAACATATCCTTGTGTGTATTGCACGTAACGGACCTAAATGGGATCATGGATTATACGTCAATGTCATTTGCGAACTTGAACGATTTGGAGAAACATTTCAAGTTATCGCAAAATCACAAAGAATTGAAGCCACATTTTGAAATGCTATTAAAGTCAACCGAAACAAACCCAATTCGCCAATAGCTTAATTCGCCAATACGCGTTATTAATCCCTCTTTACTTTAAAGTGAAAACATATCCCCTGATAACATGAGCTATTGCGGTAACTGGGTGATATACAAGATGAACGGTTTATTCATATTATAAAACAAATAGAGTGATTTTAACGCTATAAAAGAGCTCTTTTCCACCCCTACAGCCCAACAACCGTTTAAAGCTTTTTAACTTCAATTAACCATTCATTAACCTCATTTTAGCTTTTCAATTCATATTATTGTAATGCACAATTCACTGAATTGTTCGCTGAACCTAACCTAAACCTAGCAATATGAAGTTGATTCTTTCTTTAATAACTCTTGTTTTTATAACCAGTTCAATGGCACAATCGTCTATTGAAATTACTGGAAAGGTAGTAGATGAAGATAAAAATGGAATTGATTTGGCAATGGTAGCATTGTTCAACGCGGTTGACTCTACTATAGTTAAGTCTGAATTTACAGATGAAGATGGTACTTATCTCCTTTCTAACCTTTCGGCAGGATCATATATTATACGAATTAAGCAAGCTAGCTATGTCAATTATTCTGCAGAATTAGAAATCAATACTTCAAAAGAACTTGAACCAATTACATTAAAGGCTAACCAAAATGAGTTAGACCAAGTTACTGTTGACGGATCGGTACCTTTTGTGGAGAGAAAAATAGATAGGACTGTAATTACACCAGATGCATTAATTGGAGGTGCAGGTAGCAATGCACTTGAAATATTAGAACAAGCACCAGGTGTATCAGTTGATCAAAATGGACAAATTACCATAAAAGGACGATCTGGAGTAGCTGTTTATATAAACGATAAGCCCTCTTATTTATCAGGTTCAGAACTTGAAAACTACTTACGATCATTGCCTACAGGGTCAATTAAAAATATTGAAGTAATTGAAAATCCACCAGCAAGTTATGAAGCGGCAGGTAACTCTGGCATCATTAACATCAACATTAAACGTAGCACATTTAGCGGATTTTATGGAAATGCATCAGTAAGTTATAGAAGAAGTCGTTATAATGGCAGTAATAACAGTCTCAACTTAAATTATAATCGAAAAAAAATAAGTTTATCAACCAATTTGAATGCTGGTTTTTGGGAAAACTTTCAAGATTTGAATATCAATCGTTATTATTTGGATGACGCCGGAATTGAACAAACTGCTTTTGAACAAAACTCTTTCAACAATAGAAGCGGGCAATATTTAGAAGGAAGAGTTGGTTTAGATTTTTATGCAACTGACAGAACTACTTTAGGTGTTTCCTTTAAAAGATCAGTATCGCCAGGAGAGCGAAAAGTAGACAATACATCCTTAGTATCAGACATTAATGAAACACTTTTACAAAGAGTAGTTGCAGACAATATTAGCGAGACTGATTTTAACAATAATCTTGTCAGTTTTTACGTAAAACAAGTTTTAGACACGTTGGGCAGTGAAATTACATTTGACGCCGATTACGTTCAATACTTGTCTACCAATGATCAGCTTTTTAAAAATTTTCAATACAACGGAGATGATGAGTTGATTTATGAAGATCAAATTAATGGAGAAATTCCTTCGGCGATTAATATTTACGCGGCTAAAACAGATTATACTAAACCGTTTTTAAATGGATCTAACTTTCAAGCGGGCTTAAAATCTGCTTTTACACAAACAGACAATGAGGCTATTTACACTAATACCATAGAAGGAGTTACGGAACCAGACTATGGACTAAGTAACCGTTTTTTATATGACGAGTGGATTAATGCTGCTTATGTCAATTACAATAGATCGATTGGTAAAGTGACTGTTCAAATGGGATTACGTGGTGAAATGACGCAATTAAAAGGAAATCAATTAGGAAATTTGGTAACACCAGACACTAGTTTCACCAGAAATTACGGTTCTTTATTCCCCACTTTTTATGCTTCGCGACCATTGGATACAGCAGGTCTTCACAGCCTTAACTTTTCATACGGCAGAAGAATAGAGCGACCTTATTTTCAAGATTTGAATCCATTTATTAGCCCGTTAGATAAATTCACTTTTTACACTGGTAACCCAAACTTACTACCAACCTATTCTCACAACCTTTCATTAACACATTCATTTAAAAATATGATCAATACTTCATTGTCTTATACTTTGATTGTAGATGGAATTAATGAAACATTGGAAATTCAAGATGAAATCTATTATAGTCGACCAGGAAATATTGCGTCAAGTCAATATCTGACCTTATCCGTGCATGGAAACATTCCAATTACGTCGTGGTACAGCATTAATGCCTATGCTGAAGCCTCTGCGGTAAACTTTGAAAGTCAACTGTACACCGAGCAGTTAAGTGCAAGTGGAATTAACGTATACGCCAACCTCATAAATAGTTTTAAACTTAAAAAAGGATGGAAATTAAACCTAAGTGGAAGGTATACAAACGACCAAGTTTATTCGCAATTACTAATTAAAGGATATGCATTTTTAAATTTTGGTGTTCAAAAAACAGTGTTAGATGGTAAAGGTAATTTCCGCCTGTCTTTTAACGATATTTTTTATTCACGCAAAGGAGACGGAATTATCAATAATTTAAAACAAACCAATGCAGACTGGAATAGCAAATATGATTCTAGAAGCATATCAATAGCATTTTCAATTCGTTTTGGTAAATCTAAACCGAACAAGAAAAAATATGAAGGTTCGGGGTCTGACAGTGAACAAAGACGAGTAAAATCATAAAGCTTAGGAATAAAAAAAAGAGACTGCCTTTACAGACAGTCTCCATTTTTTCATATCAGTTGTTAGCATTAGTTGCTTGCACTAATATCTAATCCTTTTGTTGAATTGATTGTAATTACGCTATGCGTATTTAAAACCCAATCAAAAGTTGGAGCAGTACCAGTTGCAATTACTTCTTGACGGTCTGTGCTCATAGATTGTGATGCTTCATCTTTGTATTGAAACACTAATCCGTTCAAAAAGATGTTCGTTGAATTACCATACTCAATGTACTTTTCTTCACCTGCATCTAAAGAGAAACCTTGCTCCAAAGAAGGTAATTGAATATTCGTTCCTTGACGAATTAATAATGTTCCATTAATGTAGTGATTCGAATTGTTTTTAAATGTCTTTCCAGCCATAATATAAAAGTTTAGGTTAATAATTTATGCTAAGTTAGGAACAACAACGCGTTCAAATTAGCGTATAAACAACTATATATCAAACACAAGTACAAATACCCATAGTTACAATCCGTCAACATAAACTTTAATAAAAAATAGTACAATCACACTAATACAGTTCTCTCATTTAGAGAAGCCTATTTTTTAAGCCTACGTAATTCATTAATTTCAACATCCATTGCATGCATCACTTCATGAGCATCACTTCGTACCTTTTTCAACCTTTCAATTGATGCTTCAATCGCTTCATATTTATCATTCAATCCTTCGGGACGCAATTTTTGCCAATTCTCCTTTTCAACGTTGTACTGGTTGCGCAAAAAAGCAACATTATGCGCTTGATCATTCGCTTTTTCTATTTCTCCCTCCAAGTATTCCATTTCGTGATGAATGATTACATGTGCATCTTCGTGCGCCCGTTCTAGTTTGAAATGAGCCAAACGCAATTTTGTTTGCTTTCGCATCATTGCTTCCTCAATAAATTCTGTGGTTGAACCGTCCCATTTAAACTCCATCACCTTTGAATCATCAACTTCAGCAACTATTTTGGCAGGTATCATTCCGCAAATATCCTGCATCATTATGCAATATTTTGAATTATTAATTGCGATATAAAAAATACGACCAGATCGATTACATAAATGCACATCTGACTGTATATTTTGGTCACTTGTAATTGTAAATGTTTCCATAAATGGATGTTCCAAATATTCACCAGAATTAAAATATTCCAAATGTTTGGAACCTATGTTAATACGCTCCAGTGGATTCACCCGATTAATAAAATCTGAAGGAGTTCCTGATGAACCACTATTAATCCAAATTGGTGAATTGCTTGGTCCAAGTGGATAGTTCGCCATTAATCCTTCTGGAAAAAAATAATCTCCACACGCCAATTGGGCTGTTGCATTTTGTGCTAAAAGCGAATCTCTAACCGCTCTTTGATAAAAATGCAATTCCATCAATGAAAAAGGGTAAGCCTCTTGATGGCTAGCATTTCCCAAAGTAAAATGATCGGCATATGGAAACAATGGATCTTGCGGTGGTGCTTCTGGTAGTTTCAGATTTTCATGAGATGGCTGCCCTTGAACATGAACAGTAAGTGTTCTATTTTTACAGACAACATCAACAGCCGTCCATTTATCTATGCTATTTGCAAACACCCCATCCAATACAATAGGTGCTTCCTCATAGTTCGAATTTAAACCATCAACATTCCACCGAATTATTAAACCCGATTTTACGGGACTGTACAATAGTTCTAAATGACGGTGTCCACCAACAATAACGGTATCCTCATTAAAGGCTGATTTTTTTAAATAAAGATGAAATGAAACTGTAAAATCTCTGAAATAACTGATTGGTTGAGGGAAAGTAAATAAAAGATCATCCCCATACAGCTTTTTAATTTTAAGCATTGGAACATTATTAGGCAAAACTGCATGAATCGACATTCCTTTTGCAATCACTCCTGTTACTCTTTTATCTGGTAATCTATTAAGCGTTATTGCTTGGAAATAAGCCGCACTTTCAACCTCTTTTCCAGCAGGAATATTTAATACTTTGGTCAGTTTTCCGCCTAGGTCAGTTTTATAAAAATGTTTTGCATTGACAAGAAAAATTCCTTTCTGAGTAGATACATCTGAACTGGTAACAAATAAAAACGGCAAGCCATCTACTTGTTTAAAAAAAGTTGAAGAATCTTGGTGCAATCCTTCCTGAATATTAGACAGTTTTTTGACAATGTAAACAAATCCACCTGCAATAAAAACAACCTTACCTCCAAAACTGCAGATACTTGTAATAATTCGATCTCCCTTAGACCCTCTTTCACGATCTGGACCAGGATGAATTAAAGAAGGGAAACGGTTAATACCTTGCGACATCCATTCAAGTCTATACTCTCCCTTTGGGCCAAAAAAGACATACGGAGGAACACTATGAATGCCCGAATGAAGCGTATTATGATCCCCTGTTGATAAGCTATAATGATTACCCAACGCATACAATTTCACAATTGGTTCTTTACCAACCCCAGTGGATTTTAAATAATAAAAAAAGAAGGATGACCCAATGAATTGATTTAAGTTAATCTCGTTTTGAATAGCTTCTTGTAAAGCACTTATTTCTTGATGTTCTTTTGCTTCATCCAAACGAATTTGGTTACTCAATGCTCTAATTTTATCATAATTGATTTGTAATGCATCATGAACTGCTGTTCTTAATGGTCCGTTTGCATTTTCAATTTGCTCTTGAGTTGTTGGTTTTGCTTTCGTATCAGTCATTGGGTATAGAATTATTAAAATGAATTATTGCTCTTTTTTTCATGGCCGCACTTGCTGTTTTAGCGTGGTTTTTAATAAAGTCGGCTTGCACGTTTGCTTGGGCATGAATTTCTGTTACATGCGCTTTACTCCGCCAGCTTTCTGCTTCATGATGCCATTTACTCATTTGCAAGGCTTCTTCATTTGAAAAACGATCAGTTTGAATAAAGTTTGTATGCTTTGAAAAATGCGTGAGATAAGAATCATTTTCTACCAGAATCTCTGTTACTTCACCTGTTACCGAAACGCTATAACTTTCCACCAAATTTGTTATGCTTTGACTAATTTCTTTAGCTCCTTTTGCTAAGTTTATTCTGTTTTTGGTTAAATCATTCATAATTTGATTGATTTTACTTTGAGAGGATTTCTTGTGGTTATTATCCAATTGGGCGGCTTTATTATCTTCCCATGTTTTCCGAACGTCACCTATGTATTTATCATGATTAGATTTTGTTCCGCTGCGCCTTCTTGCAGCAGCTTCTGCTCTTTTTTCTCTTACGAATTCATCATGATTAAAAACAAAATTAAACATGTCATCAACGCTTCCTATTAATGCTTGCTCAACACTCTCTAATGCTTTACCCGGAATCTCTTCTAGTTTACTAACGTTCAATGTCAATAAGGCTTCAAAAGGCCCAATAAAGATTCCAAGAAAATTCCCTTCAAATGAGAAATATAAATAAGCCCCTGCTTCCGTTTTCTTTTCCTCCGGTTTTTTCTTTTCATTTTCAGCATTAGCACCCTCTTCACTAACAAAACCAAGTGCCACTTCAACATCAATTCCAAATTGAATATCAACTCCAATAACAGAACCTAAAAATTCGAATGAAAGATCTAAATCAACTCCTAAATGAAAGGTTCCAAATGTTTTAAAAGTTCCATTTTTATTTAAATCACAATGTAGTTCTACTATTAAAACATTTGCAACGTTGAGCAAAAAGTCAAAATCAAAAGAATCTTTATTGACATTAGCTGCTACATTAAGCGTCAAAAAATCAAGCAATGTAGCTTCAATATCTGCGTGTAAATATGGCTCTCCATTACTATTTAAAACAACTACTGGCCCACCATTTTTCACAATCGTTCGCCGCATGGTTTCTGTACCATCAGGTAAATTTTCTTTACCTGACTCTGGCACTTTTACAGTAATTCCTTTCTCATTTTCGTATTCCTCAATTTCCACTTTCTCTCCATCCCCTTTAAGCTTAATAATTCCGTCTATTTCTATTGGAGAAAGATGAACTTCACCAATAATTCCATATTCGCTTCCTATTTTCACATTTAAATAAGCTTGAAAATCAAATAGAAAGAATTCACCCGTAAAAGCAAAACCTGGCTTGACCGTTCTATCCAAAAATTGGATTTCTTTTTGCGCCCAAAAAAGATAGAAGTTTTTAATGCCTGCTTTAATAACATCATGGTGTTCTTGATGGCCATCAGCATCAGCCCCAGAAAAGAGTGCAAATATTTTGGAGAAATCAATTTCTTCAATTCGCAATTCAAAAAACTGAGGATTTGGAATTCCATCAATAATTTCTAAAATAATTCCCATTTGATCAGAATCAATGGCTTTTCCATCTTCATGCAAACCAATTTCTCCTCCAACCTCAATAGCAGCATGTGTAAAGTTTATACCTAGCAAAAACATTACATCATCTAAAAAGAGTCCATCTAACCCAAAAAACGAAATAGAATCTGGGTTTTCAGGGTCGCTTAAGTTTACTTTAAACTCCCCTACAACTTCTTCTGCACTAATACCAATTCCGCCTTGTGCTATTATTTGATGATGATCAATACTGAAAGTTGCCTTACCGCTTACAAATAGCGAAGGTTGCGGTAGTTTAATATGAAAACCAGCATCTGATAAAACAATATCTTCATGTTTTCCATCTGCATTTTTTTTACCTTCAATGACAATATCTCCTTCCAATAAAATATCTACAGTTACTTCTTCCAAACGGGCATTATAACCTGCTTGCACAATCAAATCTCCTGTATGATTTGACATTTTTTTCAATCGATCAACCCCAGCGGATGAACCGTTAAATTCTACTTCTGCTATGGCATAAATTCCTTTTTGAATTTTCAATTCATGCTCTGAAAGTAAAAGTGCATTTGGACTTTCCTCACCGTAAAAGGTTGGAATGTCAGGTAATGTAAATCCTTCAAAATTTCCTGTACTAAAAACGACCGAAGCTTTTTTCAAATGAATTAGTTCAACCGCACTAAATGCATTTTGATTTGGACCTACGAGGTCACCTAACTTAGAAGTATGATTGTCATATTCAATTCCAAACAAAAACTTCCAGCTACCATCTTTCCAACCAGCAAAATACACTTGCAAATCATACTTAGTGCCAGCAATGCTAACCTCAGTTATAGCACGCACAAATAGTTTTTGATGCCCTGCATCTGTATGATCATATTCAAGCGTGATTGATTTTAGTTCTAAATCAAAATTATTGCTACTATAGGCTGTATGATCGTGATTTTGATCAAAGGCTTTAATTAGGTCACTAATTCTAAGTCCATCATTTTCTGCCTGCCAACTTGCGTAAACAAGCTGATGATCTTTTCCTAAGTGTGTGCGCAAATCGAATATCTGACCCACAACAGTTATTTTGCTTAAAATTTCGGCACTGACTTGCGTTTTTCCGTCCTTTTTAGTGGCATCTAAAACAACTCGTGTATCTGCAGTCAATTCAACATCTAAATCTCCTAAATGATCGGCTGTGAAACTTGTTTCGGCTTCAAATCTATAATTTCCAGTTTTAGTATTAAAACTTATTCCTAATTCTCGCAATGCAATACTTGGAAAATCAGATGGCGCCTCCATTTCTAATTGACGCGCAAGCCCGTGAAGTAAAAATATTAGGTTCACAGCATTATCTCCTATTAATTGTCCTTTGAAACCAATACCTCCAGCATCTCCTCCTTCATAAAATCCCTCCATTCTAAAATGAAAATCAAACCATGAAAAAAGTGCTTTAAAACGAATCGACAATTCTGACTCATATTGAATTGTAGTGCGAAAATCTTGTAAGTTAAACGTTGAACCCTCCCACTCAATTGGAACCGTTGACACCAAATCGCAGAACATACCATAAGTATTATTTTCTAGGTTGGCGCGTAAATGAAATTCTTGTATAGCAATTGGAATATCAAGATTATTATCATTTCCAGTCACATAGCTTATCAGCTCTGATATAGTTAAATCCTCACCTGAAATAGATCCCACCAGTTCCTTCTCAGGAGCAAATGCCGACAACATTAATTTAGAATGATCATTTATAGGAAAATCTGTGTGTGCTGAAATGTGCCAAGCACGTTTTTGTCCATCAAGCGGATGTTCCAATCGCATTGCTATGTCCAATACATCTACGGCTATTTTCCTTCCAGAATCAAAAGAAAATAAATCTATTGGATTAACAATTCCGCACACCATTTCTACAGCGCTTAGCAATTCATTTCCTTTTGGGTTTAAACTGAATTGCAAAAATTTAATCTGAAAATTTTCAATGCCTGTTATCTTTCCGTCCAGCACAGAACTTAAATCTGGCGTATGTCCATGAAAAAGTGCCTCCAATGTTTTTATCCCAGCTGCGCTTATTTCACCCACATTTGCCCGCAGCAGTATTGAATGATTAAGGTTTGCAATTAGTGCTTTTAGTGGGATATGAATGCTTCCACCTTCAAACTCAATAACAGGTGTGGTTTCTATAAATGCAATTGGCGAAGACTGACCTTCAGCATTCTTATTCGTTTCGATACCAATAGTAAATTCAACACCGTCCAAAAACGTATTATTCTCCCCAATATTAATTGTATTTTCAAACCGAAAATCGACTAAATCATCTTCTCTTTTTATATTCCCAATTAGATGGATTGCGGTTGTAGGAAGAAGCATTGAAAATTTAGATTCACCGGTCAAATTCATTGCTCCAGAAAAACTAAGTTTATCTGAATTATGATCAATTTGCAGGAAAACTTGGCTCCAATTAAAGGTCTCAACCAATGTATATTTAAATGGAGGAAATTGTTCCCCCATATTCCACTCCTTATCTTTACTTGCCTCCAAATTATATGTCCAATTCTCCCTAACTTCAGTCAATGTCAACAATATGTTCATTCCGCTGAGGGGTGCTGTTTGACAAATACCACTAATGGTAATTTGGTTTTCCTTTAACTCTAATTCGGTTGAAATCAGTTCAAACTGAATTGATTCACCAAACACTTTTGGCATAAGCGATTGCATAGATAATGGAAGTTCGCTCTTACTAATTGATAACTCTTTTAAAGCACTATTTTTTTGCTCTAATTGCTGAAATAAATTTGAAACTGTCATCTTAATTACCCTTTTCCGTTATATGCAAAATAAATGCTCTCAATATTATCTGCTGAAGTCATATAAATATCCTTTTTCAGGCTTAAAACTCCTCTTGATAGCGTACCCTCATTTGTGTATACATTTTTATCTTGACCGCGTGAAATAAGACCACTCTTTCGATAATTATATTCTAACACAACATAGTTGGGGTCATGCTCTACATTTATTCGATACTCTCTAAAATTTTGAATATTGTTCATATCCACAAACTCATCCATTTCAATATATCTAGGAATATTTTCTGTCAAAAGCTGCCAAGGGGAGGTAGATTCATATTTATAAACATAATGGTCGCGATTACCTACTTCGTTTAATGCAACATTTGCGGCATACATCAACGTTTCGTAGGCTGGCAAATGGTGCGCATCATTTTTAGGAGAAACACTAACGACACAAGTATCAGGAAAGGCCACACTCCAAAATTCAGAATCTAATGAATGTCTTCTAGAACCATGATGTGGTACATGAAGAATATCAACATCACTAATTTCTTCTGAGAAATGCTCCACTAAAAATCGTCCAACAGGAGTTGTGGCATCACCCATTATCAAAAATTTCTCTTGTCCAAACTCAATAAGTGTTACTATTGAGGCCGTATTTTTTTGATCATTATTTGGATCATTAAACTCCAAATTACCATCCAACTCAGGTGTTACTCCAGCGGCTAGAATTTTAATCTTGAAATTTCTATATCTTTTTCCATTCTCATCAACTTCATCATCCGTCATCATATCACCATCATCAGCTAGATAAACTTTTTCCCAATGCACCATAATTGTGTCAATCTTTCCCTGATCATTTCGGTCATTATTTGAATTTAACCTAACAGTATATGTCGCTTCAGGAATACTCCAATCACCTGGCACTCTTCTAATCCAACGGTAAGCAACATTATCATGCGCATTAAACAAATCAGCATGCATACTTACAAAGGCCCTTTTAACTACTATTCCTCTCAAATACAAATCCTCAGCCAAATCAACTATCTTATTATAATGGTCTTGATCGGGATGAGAAAGAAATATACCGTCTATTTGACTATAGGCATTCGAAATTCCAGAAACAGAGTTGTAAAGTGATTTTTTTATATTGTTTAATGCCGTTTTATTTCTGTCATAGGTAGATCCACAATCAAACATAAATACTCGCCCAAGTGGCGTTTTCACAATACAACAATCTCCTTGCGACACATTAACAAATGAAAAATGCACCAATCCATCAGCATTGTTTACATTATTAGTTACGGCTTCAATTGGCATATATATAATTATTTAAATGAAAAAATAAGCTTCATCAAATCATCATACTGTCCGTTTTAAATGCTTGAAAAGGGGTTAATGAATTAGACTTGAATTGCCTTGAAACAAAATTCAGAAACATTCATAAAAGAGACCTGTAAGTATGTTGCAAATTCTTGTATTTATGTGTCAAACCAAGAATTTAAGGCCGCTCCAGTACTGTAAAGAATTAAATACTACACTGCAATTACAAGATAGAAACTAGTTGCAATTTCTTTTCCACGGCCCAACTATTATTTCTCCGTCCAAATTGATAAAGGCCCATTTCTTTTTACTAACCTGAACCAATGCTGTTCCATATTTAAAATCTTGTGCATTAAGAAATTTTGCAGGAATAGTCATTTTACCATCTGAATTAATATAGCCGTACTTTTCTTTAATTTTAACTGCAGCAAGGCCATTTTTAAACATTTTTACATGTTCATATTTTGGTTTAATTACAACATTTCCCTTCACATCCAAAAAGCCGTATTTAGTTTTTTTATTTTTCCTTGTGAAAAAAGCAATTTTACCTTCCGAAAATTTACCCAATCTATAATGATTTGGTGCAATTACAAAAGTTCCATTCGTATCAATTAAACCAAAATTTTTATTTCGAGTGTCTGCTTTTGACGCCAGAACTGACACCACCGCATACCCATTTGAAAACTGATGGGCATCCATAAATTGTGGCACAATCTTCATTTCACCTTTAAGGTTTACATAGCCATATTTACCGCCAATCCGAACAGCACCATAGCCCTCTGAATAAGGTTCACAATTTTGATATGGACCAGAAACGAATTGTTTTTTTCTGGTCATATAACATTTACTACCCGGCTTTAAATTATCACTTTTCCCTTTTATAAGATTCTTGTAAATAACCTTCTCAAAATAGTTTTGATAAGTATTAGAAACGACCGCTCCATTAATGTCTATTATTTCATACTTATTGTCAATGCGCACAAGGGCAATGCTATCTATAAATGCTGAATAAACAATAAAATTGACTTTAGGTTCTACGACAAACTTACCGGTAGAGTCTATTATTCCTGTTTTACGATTTCCACCTAAACCAAACGATTCATAGTTTTGATACTCTTCACCCAATGGTACTACCGCTTTTTCATCTGCCTGATCCAAATAATTCCAAACAAAAGCACGTCCATCAGAAAAATCCGTGGCATATTCAAATTGCGGTTCAATCATAACCATTCCTTCAGGATCAACAAAACCTGTCAAACAGTTTTGAGTATAGCGTTTCCACATATGACATGGATAGTCTTTTTGACCGTATGAAACAAGCCCAATAACAAATGACGCTATGAAAAAAAGATGGCGCATTATAGCTGATAATTTAAATGAAGTTTTAATTCTTTTCCTGGTTCAAACATTAAATCATAAGCTTTTAAATTAGCACTTTCCAGTACCTTTATTAGTTCTGTTTTAGTAATTGATAGTTCTTCTCCCAAATGCGTAGAAAGAAGCACTGTTTCATTTTCCCCAACCACTCCTGCATAAACTGTAGCCCTACATTCTGTTGCCGATACCAAAACATTTTCAATTCTAAAAGATAGGTACTTATCCAAACTACCATTACTTCCAGAGCTATATGGAAAATAGATGTTTCCACTTGTTGCAAAGGCTCCAATAAAATCATTTTTAGGTGCCGATTTTAACCCTAACTTCAAGGCACGTTCGTTATTTGACAACTGTTCAGTCATTATATCATAATTCCACGTTTTACTAAAGTCTGGCCAAAGATCATCAACCTGTAAAATCATGCCCGAATTACCAATTTGCATAGGTTTAGCACATTGCAATTTTGGTTGAATAACATCTAACTGTTTTCTATGATTATACTTTACCTCATCAGCATTAAACAAGAATACACCAGGTAATAGTTTTCCTTCTTGCCCCAGAATAGGTTTAAAATTATTATTAACCTGAACGAGCATTGGTGCTGGTATTGTTAAGGCCAAGGTTTTTGGGTTTGAAATTGAAATTTTAGTCTCTTTTGGAGAACCTACTTTAAAACTAAGACTAGCATTTAGTTTTATATAAGCGTATTTCGATTTGCACGGTTCATAAGTAAAAATAATTCCGTTTGTATCTGGTAAAAACAAGTCTATTGGTCTTGCCGAAAAAAAATTCGCATTGATATGATACACTTTTCCAAACTCATATTTATCCGGTTCTTGACCTGATAGATAATAAGGGTGACCAAATAAATGAGTTAATGCCTCTGACGGAGCATGAAAATCATGCTGATACTTTTTGAAATCATCTAAAGTTGCATAATTTGCTGTTGGTGCTGCCCAAAACTTATGATCAATCCAATCTGTACATCCGCATGGCAATGTTTCTGAAAATGAAATTTCATTTGGATCAGCCTTTTCAATTTTACCAAAATCATCTTCTAAAACGGCCTTCCTTTTTTCAGCATCCCAATAAGCTTTGCCTTCAACTGTTACGCCATGTCGTGACAACTTAAATGGTACCTCTCGATTTGGAGTTGGCGGAATATTAACTGTCATAAAGTCTGACCCATTATAAACCGTATGACTGATAACAACCCCTTCTTTTTGATTATTCCAGGTATAAGAATTTAATGTACGGTCCTCATTTAATCGAATAGAGCATAACAATGAATCTTCCTCCCAAAACATTGCAATAGGTTGCTTATCTGCATCCCACTCATCCTTAATTCTATTTTGTCCCCGCTTACCCAATCGTTCATGTTTTGCAATTCCTCCAGTTAAAAAGAAAGATTTAGATTCTAGCAAATCACCTAACCAATAATTTTCTTCAAGCGCCAACTGACCTGTTAAAAAATACTCGCGGCATATTCCATGTTTCATTCCGTGCCGATAATTACGCTTAAAAAGAGGAGTTGAATCATTCAAGTAGAAGATTGATTCTCCATGTTCCAGACCGTCCAACAAGGCTCCTTCATAATGCATATTTGTACCATTATACACAAGGCTGTATTTACCTGAATTATCCTCATTTAATGATGACGTAATAATCGTGGTATCAAATAGCATGTGATGAGGAAAGGTAAAATAATACGCGGCGGCTTTTTCGAAGTTTTCAGGATCAACTTCATATTCAGAATTTAAATCTTGCGACTCTACTTTTTTGCGTGCAGTCTTTAATTCATCCAGAATCATTTTTTCATGCGCATCTGTATCTTCATCCATTGGAAATGATAAATGGTAATCTATCCAAAATCCCATTTCTAAAGGGCGATTAAAGTAATTTAATCGATAATGTCTTGTGCGTGGATTAATTGTGCGGCGCTCAAACAAAAATAACTGTGTTTGAATTTTATCGCCCTCTACTACTCCATTTACTGATGTTGCAACCGAGCTATATTTCAATGATTGATTATGTACTTTCGTTTCAACATACTCCCCTTCCTTATCATACAACTTAACAAATCGCATCACTACGCTATCTTCATCCACGTAATAAACTTTATAAGTTGCAGAAGATGAAATTAGCCCTGTCTTTTTATCATAAATTTTATAAAAATGTGATTCAACTGATGTCTTGTCATCCGCATAGGAAATTAATTCCCCTTCATCATTCCACGTTTTTCTAAATACAGATGTATCATTATCATAAACGAGGTGCTGAATAAGATTTCCATTTTCATTCCAGTTCTTATAATCACCATGTTTCAATTTATTTCGATAATTATATTCAACCAATTTAACACCTTGTTCATTCCATCTTTCCTCTAAGCCATCTTGCTCTGGTCGTCGTTTATTTTTGAATTGTACTGCGCGATAACGCATATTTCCGTTGGCATAATAATATATAACCGTTTCATGAATTCCATCTTCATGATAGATCGTTTCATTCTTTCGCTGCCCATTAGCATACCATCCTTCTTGCGCAGGTTGCAGCCCACCATTGATATATTTTCTAACTTCAAATATATTTCCACTCTCGTAGTACTCGGTAACAACCTCAATGAACTTGGCATCCAGATAATTTCCTTCTCGAAAATCGAGTAGTTGATAGTCTACTTTTTTAAATAGAATTCCACTTTCAAAATAATAGTAAAGCGTTCCTTTTTTATTTCCTCGTTTAACAATGCCCTCATGATGAATGCTACCGTTGGGATAATGTTTTATAAAATAACCTGGTTTACCAACGTAATTATTACTCGTATCTGTAGTTTGTGCAAAAACAAACTGGCAACTGCAAAGCAAGATGAGGGAGTAAATGAAACGTATCATAAGTTCTTAGTCGCAAATATAAGTACAACCATGTTATAATGTTACGATAAACCATTGCTCAAAAAAAAGAGGCAAACGTATTAATCGTTTACCTCTTCTAGATTGCAACTTTAAACTATCTATTCTATTACTTTCTGTTATTAATGCTCCAAAATATACATGTTGAGTTCGTCGCGATCGCTCTTATGATCCAACGCATCCACTACCAGGTAGTAATTATCTCTATCAGTTGTTTGATGATATAAATGCTTTGCTATTTCAAGCTCGGCATCTGCAAACCACATGGCATCCATAATTTCAATTACTTGTGACGATACAAAACAATAACCCTTAGTTACCAATTTAGCGCGCACCATTCGCTCATCTTTAAATGCTTGTTCATCAATTTGCCCTTTCATAAAAGCAACATCTGTAGCAGTTGCTACATTATCACAAACGGTTACAGTTGGCACGTCGGGTGGATTAATAATTATTCCATCTTCAAACTTCTCACAGGCAAAAGCCAATCCAATTACTAAAAAAAATACTGCTCGTTTCATACGCTTCATTTTTAAATTCATAGTTGTAAAAACAATAATCGAACCACAATCCATTTTCATTAAAAATCACTGCGCGAACTCTTCACGAAGTTCGCGTTTTCTGCTTGCTTCACATTGGTTTAAACATGCTCTAGATTTGTAGACATGAAAGCGGCGCTAAGCCTTTTTAAATCATGAATAAGAAGGTTTTTCATTTGCGCAAAATTTAGTTCTGCTTCTACTTTTTCAACACCTCCTTAATGGGAAGAGTTGGGGTTTTGAAAAAGTGATTCTTCCTGTTTTTAAGTTCAAACAATAGTGTTTGGACAAATTTTAAACAGAATTAACATGAACACTTTAAAATTAGTAAATACAAGAAACCTCTTTTTAACTTTAATGATCTTGGCTGGGTTTACAACCTCATGCGAAAAAGAGGAAGTAGATGAAGTAAATAACGGACGAGCAATAGTCACACATGTTGACGAAAACCGTGGAGGAGATGATGAAGAAGAGCCAGTAGTTTATGGCATTGTTGAAGATGCTAACGGTACAGGATTGCAAGGCGCTTTAGTTAAAATATACCCTGTTGGAAGTAGCAATGCTACGGATACTCAAACGACCGATTCGAATGGTGAATTTGAAATGACAGTTCCAGCAGGTAATTATTACTTCAAAGTTATATTTAGTGGAAATACAACAACCACAAATAATGTTTCAATTACTGCAGACACTAATATTACAATAGTCATATAAGGTCAGCTACATAGTTGTAATTTTAGGGGGCAGTAATTTACTGCTCCCTTTTTTATTTCGGAATTCTTATTTGCACCAATGTTCCTTCAGTCATTCCGTCGGCATAATTAAATTCGCCATTAATGCTATTTAATATCATCTCAATTAAACCAATCCCTTTTGATGATTTTGATTTATTCTTATCACTTTTCTTTATACCCACCCCATTATCCTTAATGTCTAATGAAATTACACCGTTATCATTTTCAATCAGCAAAACATCAATCGCGGGGTTTTCAACTTGATCAAATCCATGTTCAAAAGAATTTGCTACCATTTCATTTAAGGCTAAGCCAATTCGCATGGCTTTATCATAGTCGCAAGAAATGGTTTCGAAACTTTTTGTGATAGCAACTTTAGGAGAAATATTGTTTAGTACTAATTCAATATTAGATAATAAATCAGACAGATAAAGATCTAATTGAACCTCTTGATTGAGTGAATTATCAGCCAGTAAATAACGTTGAATTTGCGACATTGCCTCCACCCTATTAATATAACTGGTTAACATGTCTTTCAATTCTTGATTCTCCGTTCTTCGTCGATCATATTTAAGAATGCCTCCAAACATTTGGTAATAATTTTTGGTTCGGTGACTCAATTCTTTATGCAAATTATCAATTAGTGTATTACTTATTTCTAGCAGTTCATTTTTTTGTTCCGTTTCGTCTTTTCTTTTTCTTAATTTGATGTTATAAAAGATAACAGTTATGACAAAAAGTATGGCGACTATTAATCCCGCAAAAAAGAAGTTATTGCGAATGTTCAATTTTTCATTTTCTAGATCTTGTAAAGCCAGTTCATTGTTCTTTCTCTCAATCTCTTGATTTTTTTTAATTGTTCCATATTCCACTTCAAGCCGTGCAGTTTCTTTCAAGCTTGCCTCTCCTATTACGATTTTATTTAAGGCCGTTAATTGCTCATGCTTTAATATTAATTCGGAATTGGGACTCTTTGCCTTTTCCAAAAGCATCTCTAATTTTAAAATATCAATTAGTTCTTGATTTAAGTTGGCAGAATTTGCCAATTGATAGGCCGTATCCAAATGCAACCGGCATAAATCTAAATTCCCTTGATTTAAAAAAAGTTCAGCCAAATAGGTATGAGGAGCAGCTGTTTTAATAAAATTCCCCTCTTTTTTTCTTTCCTGGATTGACTGATAGAAATAAAATTTAGCACTATCCAATTCATTTATTTCAGAATAATAAAGGCCTATTTGAGAACTATTAGCCCCCGTTGATTCACCGCATATTATTTTTATGCTACGGGCTTTAAACAAATAGTGTTTCGCCTGATCCAAGTCTCCACTTTTATTATAAACTTGGCCAATATTATGATAACAACTTGACACAGCAGAAGAGTCATTAATTTCA
The DNA here is from genome assembly GCA_937136425.1 of uncultured Crocinitomix sp. Lineage (GTDB taxonomy): Bacteria > Bacteroidota > Bacteroidia > Flavobacteriales_D > Crocinitomicaceae > Crocinitomix. The sequence goes on along the minus strand of CAKZON010000019.1, from coordinate 165,640 downwards.
TAATAAATTGCTAAAGCAGACGAATGATAATCCAATGCCTTTTTAAAATTTAGCATGTCTTTGTTAATGTTCCCCAAAACACGATACACAGCTGCAATTCTCTCTTTATCACCCAATTTTTCTGCAATTTTGAGTGAGGAAAGAAGGTTTTTCATGGCCATATCTATACTTCCAATTTTTTTATAATTGAGCCCCAAATTATAATAATTGCCAGCAGCTTCATTCCACATCTTCATTTCCTTAAATAACTCTAAAGAATATTCACTTTCCCGAATCCCTTCGTTATACCGACTGAGTTTAAAAAAAATACCGTTGAGATGACTGTGAATATGGGCCTGTGTTAATAGATTCCCTTCTTGCTCTGCATATGTTAGGGCTTCTTTAAATACTTGAGCTCCTTGCTCATACTCTTTTTCACTCTCCAGAATTTTTGCAGCATTAAACAAAGAATCTAAAATAGGACTAGACCAAAGAACCTGCGTTGAGCAACATATTAAAAATGTGATTAACGCTTTACTTTTCATTTTTGTCTAAATTTAGGGTTGTGTAAATATACTAACCCCAAATAATATGAACATTCTTATTGTAGAAAATGATCCGTTAATTGTTGAAGACTTACAGGACAAATTAGAAACTTTAGGTTATCCAAAAACCGAAACTGCAGACAATGTAGCTGACGCTATGGCACTAATCAAGCAAACAAAACCTGACGTTGCACTAGTTGACATAGAGCTAAACGGTCCCCTTAGTGGCATTGATTTGGGATTGGAATTGCACCAGAAAAACATTCCGTTTATTTATTTAAGCGAGATGCAAAACATGCAAACATTTCAGCGTGCTCAAAAAACGAAGCCCCAAACCAATATTCCCAAACCTGTTACGCTTTTGCAACTTCGTAATAGTTTATTAGAAATCAATACAGAAGAATCAGAAACTACGGAAAGTCCATTTATTTTGGTCAGTCATGGTGACAAGAAGCATAAAATTGTGAAACAAGATGTTGTTTATCTTAAGGCCGCACGAAATAATTGCGATATTTTCTTGACCAACGGAAAACGATTTGTCTCATCTACCCCCATGAATAATGTAATTGAAAAGTTGAATGCTGACAACCTTGTTCAGGTTCACCGCTCGTATACTATTAATATTGAAAAAGTTGAAACATATGTGGGTAATATGATTCAGTTAGAAGGGATTAAAGATGCGGTTCCTATTAGCGACACCTACAGGAAAGATTTCTTGAAAAATTTTGATACCGTATAAAATGCGGGGAGATATAAATCCCTTTTGGGGATTTGTTTTAAGCAACTAAGCATTTTTATTTTAGTAAATGGGCAAGTATGATGTTCTTGGATAAAAAAGAACACCATGGCTACTCCATACAACCCTACTCGATTATTACAACTGCTCGAAATTTGTTCCTGGAAAAGTAAAAGCACATTAACCTATAGTGGCTTTAGTACTTTGTCTAGCAATATTATTGATGGGATAATTAAAAACCCCAGAGACCCTCAATTACCAGATGTAAAACAAAAATACCTCAACGACCTTTTAATTGACATAAATTCAGCTATTGAAAAAGGTGAAAATGTTGGTAGGAATGCCGAGTTTATCACAAGTATTTTAAACTATATCAACTTCAAGAACTGGGAGAGCTTTCAAGAAAAGGTAGGAACAATTGAATCGTTTATTGATTTTAATAAAATCGATTTCTCAAATTTTGATGAAACCAAAATTTCAATTTTGGCTAAAGCAAACTGCCTTGATGAGGTTAAAACGGCTTTAAACTATCCTGGGAAAACTAGTACAATTCCACTAAAATTTGAAGAGTTAAATCAAGACACTGCAAATAGTATATTGAACCAGCTTAAAACAACATTAACGCAACAACCATTCATAATTTGGTGTATAGATGATGATGCTAACAATATATTAAAGGCGGATGAATTTAAAAATGAATTAGCGGCTTTATTTGAGCTTGGACAAATCATTCCCGTTCGAATTGGCGCAACACTATCACAAGATCAGTTAAGAACAAGTTTCGTCAATAATAAACATGATATAGCCGGAGAGCATGGTCTGTTAATGGCGCTTTCTACCATTCTAAAAAGCACAATTGAACTCAACAAAAACTACAATTCGAAAGGAATAAAACCAGGAGGAAAAACTCACATTGAAACCCTTAACAACAATGGAGGGAATGTGTTTTTAGGGGATATTAAAGGTGAGAGCATCAACTTCGGAAACTTGACACAAAATTTTTATAACAAAAACGGAAAAGATGGAAACGACAATTGAAAATCTAGACAATAAAGGAACTATTATTGCCAATTCCACGATTCACGCCCAAAATGTGAATACGGGTGATCACATCCAGAATTTTTACGAACACCGCATTACAAATCCCTCTTTTTCTGAAATTGATTTTGAGCAAGAAGAAATTTACCCTGATCCTATTTTTAGTGATAAGGTGCTTACTGAAATAAGCAATAAGCGAGTTCTAATTATAAAAGGAAATGATCAATTTGATCACTTTAGTTTTGGAAGAAACATTGCTAAACGCCTAGGAGAAAATCAACCTGACCACAAAATAATTGAATTGATTCAAAATGAAGAGGACGTAGCATTAAACGGCCAACTCATGCAACTTGACTCGGCTAATATTATTCTCCTCAACGCCATCCACCCAAGGCACATACAATACGACTTTAACCAATTAGTACAAATTAGCGAAGAAAAGCAATCTTATTTTATAATAAACACAGCAACACCACAGTCAACTTGGCTAAAGTCTGGCAGAAACATAATAGAATACTGGTTTGCCGTGCCAGAGGACAATCACTATAGTAAAACTGATTTAATTCCGTGGTTTAGTGCTAAAATTCAAGAACAAGTCCCTCCATTTCTAGCAGAATTAGATGAAATAAATGAACATACAAAATTCAGTCAAAACCAAACACTTTCAACCTTAGTTGATTCTGTAAGCACACCACAAAAACTAACTATTTTCCTTAATAATTGTCGCTCTGCACAAACATTATTGTCTGATAAAAAACTAGAACAGATTATTACAAACCTGAGTCAATCTCAAGAAGAGATTGAAACAAAATGGTTTAATAACTTAACATTGGAACAAAAAATAATAGCCCTTACTGCAGCATTGTTTAATGGTTTGTTTTGCAATCAATATTTTGAGATTATTAGTCATATGATTGATACAACATTTTGGAGACAAAGTGGAAAAACATTGGAAGCTTTGGATTATCATAACCTCGAGTTTTTAATGGTGTTTTTTAGGTTTGAAACAACTGATGAAGGAGACCTTATTGTTGCAAGAAACCCTGGAACAAGAGTTAATTTATTGCGAACAGCAGTGCAACAATTTCCGAGACATATTGAAAAAGCATTGTCTGTTTTTTCTGGATTAATGCAAGAATCTTATAAAAGAAAGCACACGAATTGGGACCTACACGGCACCACACAAAAAAGGGCACTTTTAAGACAAGTTTTTATAGAAACAACAAGAGATATTGGAATTAACGAATTAACCAATATTGAAAGTATTTACTTAGAATTGGCAGCAAGTAAACATGATTTTATTCAAGGAATTGCAGCAAAATCATTAGCCCAATATAGATTATATGAAGAGGATGATCTTTTATTTGAAACAATTAATAAATGGCTAAAAGCAGACACAATTAAGAAAAGGATTGCCCTATTTTTAAATAAAAACAATAGTAAAAACGGTGACAATATTGCAGCAATTAAAGCTACAACCGTTCGAATTTTAGCTTACGCGGCGGACTATGACCAACCTAACAAATTACATAAAGACATAGTTGAGTTCTTAATCACTTTTGCGACTGATTATAACAACAAAGTGCAAGAATCTGTCGCGAAAGTACTACCTAAATTTATTGTTCACCACACGTTTCAGCTTCGCAACGAAATTTTTGATTCACTCATGCCTAACCCAAACTATAGCCAGGCGATTAGTGAAGGTTTAATGAGTGGTTATCGAGATTATCCCGACACTTTAAAAGAAGTCATTAATCATTGGTTGTCTATTTGCATGCAGCAACATTCGCAAGACAACCGAAGAAATAAAACAACACAAAGAGACAATGCCTTAATTTCAATTATTAATACGCTTGAAAAAATTGAAATTACTGATAAAGGGTTTACGTTAAGAGAACTTTATGGTATTGCTGTTGAGCTATTAAAAACAGAAAAACGAGGAGACGTGGTTCGGGCAAACTTGAATTTTTTAGCTCACCTACAACAGCAAGATTATGCCATGGCCTATGAATACATTCCTGAAACAATTGGAAGTTTTACTCCTGACCATAGAAACGTACTCGTTAAAAGTTGGACTCTTCAGTTTTTAGAACAGCGTAAAAAATTAAATAACGGGCAGTTTTTCATTAAGGTTTATGGTACAGAATATCCGGCATGGGAAAAAATGATGGCCCGACCATTAACGGCATTAGAAGAAACGTTGTTTACTTGGTTAAACTCATCCTCAAAGCCTGCACAACAATTTGCCACCCTCACATTTTTAGATATTGCTCACACCTTTGAAAAAGAAGAACATGACCAAATTTTGGCATATGCAGTGGAAATGCAAGAAAGAAAAATTCAATGGTTAAAAGACCAACGTGCGCAATCAAACAAGGTTAAAATTCAACCTCAAACGGCAAACAATAAAGTTGGACTTGGGGTTTGGCTGAAGATAAAAATATTCTTTTACCTCTTATTTGAAGACAAGACTACGAAAGAAACCCTAAAAGGAATTATTCATGCTTTTCTTGCCGAGCCCTATTCAAAAAAGGACTTAAACTATGTCATTTATAAATGGAAAACACGCCAAAAAGGAAATTTATCTTCAAAACTGGCAAAATGGCTAGGTAAATTAATGCGCAATATTTAAAACAAAATCCCCTCTCAACCCAAAACTTTTGAATCGATAAATCTAAGTATGAATAATTATTATAAACAAGGATTTTCAGCCGCGGTTGAATCTAAATGTGCACTCAGTTCAATATGCAATTATTTAGATGGTGCCTATGACGAAATAATTGACAACATTACCATTAGCACGTCTGAAAAAGAGCAATTCCGACATAAACTAACGCAAGAAATTGACCAAATTGAATTGCAAAAAAAGAGAATTGATTCTAGCATTAGCAATATTAACCAACTAATAGAAAGCAGAGAACAAGAGATTGAAACGAATGAATTGACGCGGTTTACATCAACCAATTATGAATCAACTAAAGCTACAACAAATAAATTTTTGCCTTATGCAATTGGAGTGATTGTTACTATTGGTTTAACCTTTTTTCTAATCCTCTTTTATTCTTCAACTGGTTTTAGCATTTTATTTGATGTTCCGGCTTCTGGTAATGGCATTTTAAACCCTTCGGTTTATGCAATTGCACTGCATCATGGTGGAAATGCATTGCTATTTGTAATACTGTTTCCATTCCTTTTTATGGCTGTTGGCTTTGCTACGTATATTACTTTTAATAAATATCAAAAAACGAAAGGAGAACAGAGCAAGCCAGCAATTGGACCGTTAATTATCATAATAGCATTCACATTCATTATTGATATAATAATTGGCTATAAAATTACGCAAGGGGTTTATTTGCGAGACTATGAAAATGGCATTTATAATGAGCTATGGTCGGGAGATATGATTTTTTTTGACGCCAATTTTTACCTCGTTCTATTTTTAGGATTTATTGCATATATATTATGGGGTGTTTTACTCAATTTTGTTCTCAATCATTCCTACAGAAACGTATCCAACAACACCTTACATGACAACAATAGAACCATCATTCTCAATGAAGAATTACTAAAACTAACTGATCAACTGAGTGAGATAGAAACTAAATCAACGGCACTCTCCAATATGATTTTCAGAAAAAAAACAGCTTTAAATGAGCTTTTGTCTGGTAACGTTCCGAAAGAATATATCATCAAACATATGGAACATTCTATTCAAGAATTTATGCTTGGTTATAATACTTATGCAGAGCATGGAATGAATCATTTAGCAGATGCAGAGCAAAGAATGCATCATATTTTAAGCATCCAAGAAAATTGGCTGAAATCAAAAATAGAATTCTTAACTACCTAACCCATAAATTATGTCAACATCCAACATCAGAAAACGAAACCGCTATATATTGATTGCTATTGTCCTATTGTTGGTAGCAGGATTTGTTGGATTGTTAATGCGCTCTCCTGACACAGACAATGCGTATGCAGCATTGCTAAAATGTAGAACAACCGAAGAAGTAAAAAGAGTTTGGAATGCCTATGGAGGACAACAACTTAATGACCAAGAATTTGAAAATAAAACGCGTGAAAAACTCACCACTTTTAATCTATCTTCTAATGAAATTAATGCCTGCCTAGAATGGCTTCCGCCAACTCCAACTCATAAAAACTTAATTGTTATCCCGGATTTATCCAATCGCATTTCGGACACTGCTAATTACCCTAACCAATTTGATGCGGATATAACAATTATGCATACCATATGGAAAGTCTTTTTAGAAGTTGTTGGCACTAGAGAAAGTAAAGACCAAATGGCAGTTGTGATAACTGATGAATTAAACATGAATGGCCCCTTAACAGATCAATTCAGCAATTTATTCATCAATATGGAAGAAGAAACTAACAACCCTGATCATTTGTTTTTCACACCATACCGTACCACAAAATATAACCGCAACTGCAGAGAGATTTATGAATACGCCTTAGAAAATGTGATAAGTTCAGATTTCTATACGTTTTTCAAATCAGACATAGAGAGCTTTTTAAAACACCCCACATTATATGACAATTACACCAATAAATTGATCATAATAACAGATGGTAGAATTGAAGAAAACACTGGTGGAGGCACCACAGAAATAGAGAAATTTAGTCAAAAAATGATGACAGCTTATAGTAAAGACAGTTTGCAATCTTGCATTACAAACCAAGGTTTAAACCTGCGGCCTGTACAAACAGATTGGACAAACACGGATCTCTTAATTTGCGAAATTAACGGTGGAAAAAAACAACCCAAATTTCATACAGAAGTAATTATAGCATATTGGGAAGATTGGTTCAATAAAATGGGTTGCTCAATTGAAACAATTAAAAGTGGTAGACCAGAACCTATGGTCGCCAGCCAAATAAAAACATTCATTTTAAATTAACTACAAATTTTCGGGAGGTAAAATTCATGATTGGGAACCCACCGACCCTTTTTAAGCAGATAATTTTCACAATTCCCCCCTTAGATAGGAACTTTAATCCATCTCAAATTACCCAAACTTAATGGAATACCGAAAAAGAAAAGGTGGTGATACCTGGCATTGGTCTACCGACTGCATTCATTGGCCTGCCATAAATTACGAACGTAAACTGAGCAAACCAACACAAGGTCAGCTTTGTGAAAAATGTAAACAAACTGAAAATAAATTAAATAATAAAACTACCCCTAACGCTTAATGATGAAAAAGGCAACTCTACTTTCAATCTCCACTTTAAACTCTGATGATCTTGCATCATTTGTTTTACGAAGTGGAGATTTGTAGGGTCGTCAATTGCAACAAGTTAATGTGCAATTATGTTTTGCTGATGATTTGAAAACCAAACCCAATTAACCCAAACGACAACTGTGGAAAGTAAATATCTTTTAGAAAACGAGGCGATCATTAGCCAATCAAAAAATGCCCTGTTTGTGCTTACAAATTATAGGGTGCGTCATAAAATAAAAAACGCTGGTAATGAAAGTCTATGTTCCATATTCTTAGAAAAAATAAGCGCCATTGAAACGCAATATAAAAGCTACCCGATTTTGTTGGTATTGGGAATATTTCTTGGTTGCATTGGTGCTTATTTTTTAATGGAAAGAGGAATGGATCTAGGTCAAATTGGTTTTGTTGCTGGAGGCCTGTTAATCCTTATTTACTTACTATCACGTAAGCGCGTGATTTTAATCACCTCAGATGGAGGAGCAAAAATAAGTTTTCAAACCCGCGGAATGCGTAAAGAAGCTATTGCTAACTTTATTTATGATGTTGAAAAAGCAAAAAACGAGCGATTTAATAGTGCTAAACGCTAGTTATTTTAATCAAACAACCCCAATTGCCCTCCAACACTAGGTCGCCGAAATAAATCACAGCGCAATTCATGCTGCTCCGCATCTGGAAAAAACTTCTTTTTTGCCAAGGCTCGTTGTTGTCGAATATTATTGGCAAAAGAACCTGTTCCGCGCATTCGATCGCCAAAGTTTGAACTACCTGTTTTACCGCCGTGCATAGCTTTTAACTGATTCATAACTTTATCCTTTCTATCAGGAAAATGATGCGCCAACCAATTTTCAAAAATGGCTTCGTTCGGTCCCATCAGTCGCACTACGTGTGCATGAAAATTTGCAGCTCCATGATCTGCAGCAGCCTTTGCTATCCCAATTATTTCATAATCGTTTAAAGCTGGAATAATTGGTGATGCCATGACAGTGACAGGAACGCCCAATTCGGTTAATTGCGTTACTAATTCTAACTTACGTTTACTTGTTGCTGTTCTAGGTTCTAGTTTGCGGCGCAGTGCTTCATTTAAAGTAGTGATGCTTATATAAACAGTGATTAATTTTTGTTTTGCAAGCTCTGCAACTAAATCAAAATCTCGTTTTATCAATACATTTTTAGTGATGATTCCAACAGGATGGCGGTGTTCTAAAAACACCTCTAATAACGCACGTGTAATGCCGAATTTCTTTTCGCATGGCTGATAACAATCTGTATTACCTGAAAGCACAATGGGTTTTACTTTCCAAGATTTTTTTTGAAAAGAGGCTTTTAATAGTTCCGCGGCGTTTCGTTTCACCATTATAATTTGCTCAAAATCAACCCCAGGACTATAGCCCCAATATTCGTGCGTTAACCTTGCGTAACAGTATGTACACCCGTGCTCGCATCCTTGATAAGGGTTTAATGAATAATCCATCCCAACATCCGGACTAATCACTTTATTTACTATTGATTTTGGATGAATATCAATAAATCGAGTTTGTGGTGCTACATAATCGTCAGAATGCAAGTATTCCTCATCAACTCCATAACTATGCTGTTGAAAACGGTTGGTTGGATTTTCATTTGTACCACGACCAATAAATGCACCTTTGGGAATTTTTGACATGACACAAATATCTTAATTTTTAATCAAAATTAAGATTATTTACCCGTCATTATTCTACTTTTTTCGCATTCGTTTTTATAGCCTTTTGCAGGATGATATTATTTGGCAAAGAAATGATTTCACCACCCTCATTTCGCAATTTGAAAAACATGAGCCCAATATCTAAGATCTCTCCTTCCAAATCAAAGTCTTTGTCCATAATTCGAATATTATCACCAATCTTAGTGGAGGTGCTAAAGAAAATTATAACCCCAGAAGTTATATTAGACAAATGCGACCATTGCGCAAAAAAGGCAACTCCTAAAACAGTTACAATTGAAGACAAAAGCAATAAAACATCTTCTTGCGCAACGCTCCAAATTGTGACTAAAGCTGCAATAAAAATAAGATTCAAGACAAGATTAAAGCTTTTAGCAGCCATTCGCCTCCTGCCACTGCTGAACTGACTTGCACGCAACCTTCTACGAATAACCATATTCGTCAATAGCCTAAGCAAAAGCCAACCTCCAATACTAATACCAGTTCCAATTAATTCTGTACTATGCTCTTTTAAAAACTCATCCATAACAAAAACAAAACTATGAAATATTTATTGGATGCTATCAACATTAGGAATGAGAGCCTAAACCATTTACAAACCTTTATTTTTTTAAGAATTATTCTAATTAGAACTCTTCCTTTCAGAAGGTAACTTCTGTTGCTTTTTAGTGTGAATATTCTCTTTTTGACTTACTTTGGAAATATTCACTTTAGCTCGTGTACTTTGCATTTTAGCATTTACATTATGCCCCTTTAATTTGACCCGGTTGAATAAACGAATGGCACTCGTATCATGTTTGATATAAATAAAAAAAATAACCAATGGCACTGCAAAAATGATATAGGTTAAAAGAAGCGAAGCAAATTGATGCTGGTTTAGAAACGTTAAAGCTAAAGTCCCTGAGATTAGTGATAAAACAACTGCAGCCGCAAAGGCATATTGTCTAACCTTAACATTATTCACAGCCTTAAAATCATCTGGAGCATAAATATCATCAGCACCACAAACCTTACATATCATCCCCATCTCTTCTCCATGTTTTTGAGCAAGATCTATCCGATCTACAACAACAAAGGATTGTTCAAAATTGGCATTACATGATTTACATTTTGTTGATAAAACCATCCATTATTGGGTTAATTATGAGTCTAAATATAAACATTAATTCACCGTGCTTTTTTCCTAACGGCTACATTAAAAGGTGGGAATCTATCCTATCAACTATTGACAAAAGTCATATTTATCCTATTTACGTTGCCCTAACTTCGCTTCAGAATTAAAAATAGAGACTATGGATAATCAATGGACATCACAAGAACTCAAAGCATATATTTTACTTTTTGCTGCGCATGCTAACTTTATGGAAGACAAAAAAGAATTAGACTTTATTAAAAAACGAGTTGGTGAGCATAACCTTGATCATATTCATGATGAATTTGATGCAGACAATGATTATCAACGAATTCAAAAAATAAAAGCTGAAATTGAAAGATTGGAATACAGCAAAGATGAAATTGATAATTTATTTGCGGACATTAAGGCTCTATTTATTGTTGATGGGAAATTTGACATTTTAGAAGAAAACTTATTCAGAGGATTGAAACACATTTTATATTAAAGAATCTCCTCTCTAATTAATTAAAATATTAAAGATGAAAAATATCGTTTTAATCGATTTTACGGAAGAATCTATCCATGCATTGGATTATGCAACACAATTTACAAAAGCAATAAAAGGAAGTTTAGAAATTTTGAATGTTTCTGACGACGACAAAACTGCTGAATCTAGCCAACGTTTAGAAGAATTGAAGAAACAATATTCAACTGCTGATTTTGATATAAAAGTGAATGAATTAATTGGCGATATTCAAGAAGAAATTACTGAATTTGTTAATCATGAAAAAGTAGGATTTGTTTTTTGCGGAACGCATGAAATGAAGTTTTTAGAGCGTTTTTTCTCAAGCCGAATGATGCACATTATGAATAATGCAAAAGCAAACTTTGTTTTTGTGCCGCATAACCTAAAAGCCTACCAACCAATTGAGCAAGTATTATTGCCTGTATTCTCTGCAAAACATTCTTTACAAAATATTGAGGCACTTCGTTTCCTAAATCATTTTATGCCATTTACGGTTAAGTTGGCAATTAATTCAAAACCTTCTCCAGAAAGTAAAACCAACTTAATGGTAGCAACAAAATTATTAGACACTGCCGAACTTTCTTATTCAGTTGAGACATTTGGAGATTCTGAAGATGACTTGAAAAAAGGCGTAGCTGATTTGGCTAAAATTGCAAAAAGTGATCTTATTTCAATTGTGAATTTGACAGAACAAAACCTTTTTAATTTTAGTAACAAAGGGTTTATGGAAGATCTTATGCGTAACAAGCAAGGTTTACCTATTCTAGTAATTCAGGATCACCGCACAGGATATTTATCTAGCTTTATTACGCAAGGAATTCACTAAGAGAAATACTCTCTTATAGCTTCAAGAGTATAGTATCGGTTTTAATAGAGAATTATTAACCTAACCTAAAGTGGATGGGTAAAGTATAGCGTGTGCGAACTTTGAAACCAAACAGTTTTGCAGGTTGCCAGTCAGGCATAGATTTAGTGATTCGAATTGCCTCTGCATCTATTGTCTCAGACACACCTCTAATTACCTTTATGTCTGCTAAACTACCGTCACGCATGACAGTAAATTGCAAGTATACTATACCTTGTTCACCTTGTTTTCTAGCATGCTCTGGATACATAACATTGTTTCGAATATAATCCATCATTCCCAGCTCTCCTCCTGTATAAGATGCCTCCGTTATTTTTTCCCCTTCAAATTCAATTTCATTTCCTTGCTCATCAAAAAATGATCTTTCTATTTGCGAAGAGGTAACAAAAGTAGCTTTTGATGACACCTGTCCTGATGGATAATAATGAAGCCATTCACCAGTCCGAACGCCCATTTTAAAAGCTCCTTTATAGGCTATTTCGCCATTTGCATGCCAGCCCATCCAATCACCAATTTCTTTGTTGTCCTCATAAAAACCCTTTTCAATTTTTTGTCTGCCTTCCCATCTTTCATAATCACCATTTAACTCTCCCACAGAATAATTGCATTTTTTTCGCAACCTCCCTCTTTCATCAAAATACTCCCATTCTCCTGATTTAAGTCCTTTTTCAAACGTACCGCGCGACTTCATATTAAATCCATTCAAATAAAAAGTCCACTCACCCTCTTTCATATTATTGCGATAAGTTCCTTTAGACTCAACCTTCCCACTCCAAAAATAACTTTCGAATGCTCCATCCTTCACCAGCATATCTTCCGTTTTATACACGGCTTTTTCAATATATTCTCCAGAGAGTTTTATTTCTTCAACTCCAAATCGACCATCCGCCATTGGATAGGACTTCATCATATAATTCGCATTTCTTTTTTTACATTTTTTTCCATCATATGTATGATAAGTAATGAGTGTATCATTTTTAGACTGTGCTGTAAAACCAAAGAATAGCAGCAATAAAAGGGAGAGTATTATTTTCATTTTGATTGAGTCAATTTAGAGGATGAAATTAAGCATTTTAAACTAATTTATGTCTCGCATAATCATAAGCCTAGTTGCGTTTTTAATGACAAAAAGAAAGGTTGCATTAATAACACAACCTTTCAATTACACAACCTTATTTCTTTTTAGGATTTGGCGGATTATTGCCTCTACCCTTTCCAGATTTTTTTCCTGTTTTAGCAGGACCATTAGGTGGTGGTGTTTTCTTTTTTGCACTCATTTTTCTAAGTTTTGATTAATAATTTTAACTAGTCATGATCCCGACAATTCTCATATTCGTCATTGTTAGGATTTAATTGATTGGCATGGTTATCCAAATCTGCCTGAGTATATTCATACTCCTTTTCATCTTTGTTCATAATTTTTGTTTTAATGATTAATAATTAACAACTAATATAAATAGTTTTTTACTAATTAACACGGTTTTTTCGTTGAAATTGTGATTCCTTTATTATCCGTAGCTGCTTGATTATCATTTGTCACGGATCAATTTCAAAAGTTGGTGACTAGGCATAAGTTTTAGTTAATTTTGAATAATCTTCATTTTTTAATGGAATTATTATACTTTTTGCTCGACCAAAAACTATGAAAAAAGTCTTCTGGCAGAGCCTAAAGCCAAGAGGCGCATTCTCGAATCAATTTTCACTGCCTATATTATAAGTTCGGTCGGTTGATCTCACTGCTCTGCGACGTGAGCTTACCGATCTCTCTAATAATCTAATTTGATAAAATCAATTCTCCGACGAACGCCGATAACCGACCTAACTTTCTATGCAACTCATAGCAGACAAATTGAAGTTGGAATTTGACTCCTAGATAAGAATCTAACTTCAAAGAAACATCCCCCTTACTTTTGGGAAAAATTCGTTGTCACAACAAAAAAACTGGAAACAGTTATATAATTTAATGAAACTACTATACTTTTTGCTCGACCAAAAACTATGAAAAAAGTCTTCTGGCAGAGCCTAAAGCCGAGAGGCGCATTCTCGAATCAATTTTCACTGCCTATATTATAAGTTTACTTCGACTAGCTCAGCATAAACTTAGGGGATTTCACTGCTCTGCGACGTAAGCTTACCGATCTCTCTAAATAATCTACTTTGATAAAATCAATTCTCCGACGAACGCCGATAACAGACTTAACTTTCTATGCAACTCATAGCAGACAAATTGAAGTTGGAATTTGACTAAGCATTATCCCATTTTGAAATCGGTTGATTATGAGTGAATTCAAATCTCATTTCGAAGAAATAATTCCCTACATTTGAGTAAACCTAAACTTATCCTATGAATTTATTTGCATCATTCAGCCTCCCAAATAAAGTTGGAATATTTCATAAAGCACTAATCACCTTTTTATTTCTGATTCTTTGCACCACTACAAACGCCCAATTAAACCCAGGTGTTACGGAATTAATCCAAATGGTGCATTCGGTAGAAAAAGACACCTTTACATTGAATTACAGTCGGTATGACCGTTACAACCGCGTAGAACAGAAAGGACATGTTGCCGATAGTTTAAGAAATATCAACCTTGTCGATTCTGCCAAATATGACCTCCGCAAAGGGCAAGAAAATTTTTTACGTAATAAACACGACCAAGTCACCAGTATTGGAATCTCTAAAGACATCAGTCATGGACTTTATCAATTAGAACGCAATAATTTTTCTGAAACAGAACTGACGCCTAACACTCTGAAAATCCTGCAAAGCTACACAGACCTCAAAGCACTATCGATACTTCTAGAGTTTGTTACACGACACCGTCATGCAGGTAATACCCATTATTCACTTGTTAGAGAAAAACTGATCAATTCCATCTCCAAACAAATGAACATTATGGCAGATAACAACTTGCCTTGGTACAACTACGAAACACGAGACCGTAAAGGCTTAAAAGGAATACAGCTAGAACATGGCAACGATTTATTGACCTTTGGAATAGGTGGTCAAACCAACAATGACATGGATTATACAGGCGCCCTAAAACTTTCATTAATCACCGATTTATTTAAAATGCGTGTAGGCGCAGTCAATAAAAGCTACCAAGTATTTACCTATGGCGGCGAAGTATATACGCCTTATTTTAAAGACACTGCAATATTCATCAAAAACGATACTTTTAATATATTAGATCGGCCCCACGCCTGCTTTCACTATGTGGGTTTTGAAAATCACGGAATTAGTGACGACGGCATGAGAAGGTGGGTTACAGATGTTAAAGTTGGAATTATTGGAGGGCGTTTTGGATATAACTTTCAAAACATTTTGCACCGCGATATTTCATTAAGTCCAGCACCTGTAGGTTGGGATGCACAAATTGACTACCCTGGAAGATTGGCTTTTCAACTCCTCAATAAATGGGAATTTTTATTCCTCAAAAAAACGGCCAATTATACCGGTAGTGGTATAAAATTCATTCCCTCATTTTCAGCAGAAGCGGCTGTTGGCTATTTTATGACCTATGCACAAGCTGGTTTAAATATTTCAACCCATAATTTCATTTATAAAAACAGCCATAACACCTTATCTAAAACCCGTTATTCCAACAATATTGATCGCATGAAACGGATTCGTTTTTTTGGTGACTACGATATTTCCTTACGCGGCGTTATTCACAATACAACCTTAGAAGGACACGGCATGTTCAAAACCAATGAGGATGATGACAAATCATTTGCAGAACCAAGTGTATATAAACTGGATAAGAAAAATGTGCGCCGCGCAGTGCTTTATAACAACCTGACTTTGGGCTTGCAATTTCCAAGCTTTAATCTGTTTTATCGCTATAGCATCAAGTCGCCTGAATATAAAAGCACAGGTACCTTACATACGTTTGAAGGAGAAGTACTTGATCCGAGCACGCGCTGGCATCAATGGGCAACTATTGGGGTTACTTTTGTGTTTTAGGGGGATTTTAGAGTAAATCTTATTGCACTTAAAAATCTAATACTTCTTCGTTATCGTTCATTGGGGCTTCAAGCCCCAATCGATTTCGTTCATATATAAAATGATAAATAAACAAGCCACTATTTGCAAGCCACAATACACTCATCAACAAATGATCTAATAAACCAAATGTTTCTATTATCGTCATCACAATTAAAACCGCATGAACAATGCCATTTACCTTTAGCCATTTAAAATTCTTTGTTGCCATTAGACTCCCTGCGTAAATCAAGTTAAGTAGCATCAACAATAAAAAGATATATCCATAGGAAGGATCTTGCCAATCACTTGGGTCAAACACAAAATACATATAGAGTTCATAACCAATTTGAGAGAGGTCTAAAATTATTATTGATACTAATACAAACCATAGCCGCTTAATCCAAAAATAACGAACTAGAACGGTTGAACTAATAAGCATTATAGAAATGTATATAGAAGCAAAAGCTCCCTTATTTTCTTGCATAAATATTCCTATACTTTCTATCCAAGAAAAACTAGAAGGCAGGAATAAAACGGCAAAAGCAATTAGAGTGATTATAATGGTGTTGTAGGCAGCTTTTGTCATGGATGCGAAAGTAATAATTGTCAGGGAATTGACTTGTAGATTATTTTAAAGAGATTAATTCGACATTAATTTAAATAAAAATTACTTTATCTTAAATTTGTCTTTATACAGAATTATTCAACCCAAAAGCTCATGAAATATTTCACTCGTATAAACATATTCAAATGGTGTGTATACCCCATTAAAATGTTTTTAGTCGCTCATATAAGTTTCTATTTTTTTAAACTAATTGTGCAAGTAAACTTTGTCGATATAATACTGGCTGACAAAGAAAACTGGTACTTATCAATTTATGCATTTGTCCAAACAACAACACTTTTTATACTTTATGAAGGAATCGGAAAATTAATAGAAATAGGTTTGAATAAAACAATTCTGAAAAACGAAGAAGAATCACGCTTAGAACTTGATAAGCAAGACAAAAGGGAACTTAGTCGAATTAGCCTATTTGCTTTCAATCAACTTCTAAGAACTAAATCGATCACTTTAGCAGAATTCCAACAACTTGGACAATTAGACATGAAGATCGATCAAGAAAGCCATGATAAAAAGTGGAAGAATACTGTACTTGTAATTTCTAGTTTGCTCGGCATTTTAATACTTTCATTTGTAACTTTTGTTATTGGTAGTGGAATGGGATTATTATTTTGGTTGTTCGCATTAATTCTAATTGGACTTATCTTATTATCATTTGGAGGATTGATACTCTATTTTATTCTCATCAAAAATTTAGATTTGATTGGTACATTTTTAGAAAAGGATAGCTCAATCGTTCGATACTTAAAAATGAAAGAAGCAAAAAAGTCTTCCCCCCAACGAATGTGAATTTTTGGCTTGTAATTTTAGCTTCAAGAATATTTGTATGGTTTAAGAGCGGTCTTTTCTTAACAACTTAACAAATTCCTTTTTCATCTTCAATTCCCCAATCATTGCGCTTCGTCGCACATTTATTAATTTTTCCTGCATCATCAAACGGAAGAGTTATTTGCGGGTTACCAATTAACGTGTTTTGAGGATAATCTATATTTTCAATCCATTGCACAAACTCATTTTTATAAAGCTCATTTAAATGAACTTTATGACTTTGCGTTTGGTGAATAATTGGCGTTAAATGCGGCGGTATGCTAATTGCTTTATCTCCAAAATAGAAGAAATAATCTGAGAGTAATACATGTTTACCTCCTTTATCCGTGTCAATATTATTTGGGCCATGTACACTCGCTCTTTGAAAAATATTATTTTTATCTGCATCATCATAAACACAATCACCAACTTTACGGTTATAATCTGCATGTTTGAGATCTGGAATTTTTTCTTTCAATTCTCTCTGACAATAAACGTTGTACTCCGCATAGGTCATTTTATCAGTCACTTTCATAGCATAAACAATCTTGCCTGAAAAATCTATGTCATTGACATTCTTAGATCCAACTCCAACAATCCAATCTCCAATTTCTGCTGTGCGACGAATAGCTGGTTTGCAAATAGCCAGTGTACAAACACCAAAATAAGGGTTTGGCGCAGCTCCATCATCCACGGGAATGCAATAAGTGTATAATTTCATAAGTTTTGGTTTCCAATAAAAATAATTAATAAAACAGCAATTCTTCTACCCAGCCATGCCCTCAATAAATAGCTCTACATAGTCCTTCATTTTTCCAATAATTCGCTCTCCAATTTCTCTCGCTTTTAAAATGCTAGGCCGGTTGCCTAAACATTTAAAAATGTCTTCGCGCAGTGGTTCTTGTTCAGAATAAATGTAGGCTTCAATCAACGCTGAAAATTGTGCTTGATCCAAACCTTCTTCGTCGCAAATTTTGCCAAGTGCCAATACTTTTTCATCCGACCAGAATTTTTCAAATTCATCTAATACTTTATCAGCATCTGTTATCTTAGGTAGTTGTTCGTTTATAAATTTCTCTATTAATTCGCGTTTGCTCCGCAGTTTCACATCACCAGCAAGCAGATCCAAAATTTGCTTTTTCTGTTCTGCTGCAGAGGCAATATCGGCAGTAGGTTGTAGTTTTGCCAATAGCTTTAAAATATAGGATACGTTGATAATATCTGAGTGGAGTATATCCAATTCAAAATCAATATCCTCCAAAATAGAGGTTTTTTCTTTATCAGTTGCGTTTTGGCGCTTAACACGGTCTTTTAGATTTAAATATTGTTCTGAAAAGGCTGTAAAACGATCTTCTGACATTACTAAATCATCCCAATCAAACTCTAGATAGGTAACGAGCATGTTCTTTATTCGCATCAACTTTCTAAAAGCTTGTACAAACTTTAATTCTTCTTCTTCGCCTTGCAGTTTGGCAAC
Organism: uncultured Crocinitomix sp.; assembly: GCA_937136425.1. Classification (GTDB taxonomy): domain Bacteria; phylum Bacteroidota; class Bacteroidia; order Flavobacteriales_D; family Crocinitomicaceae; genus Crocinitomix. The sequence continues at coordinate 146,995 of CAKZON010000019.1, read as the reverse complement.
TCCTTTTGGTGTAGCCACAATCTTCATCAACTCACCATGTGCTTCATTAAATTTTTTGACAATTTTTTCGTATTCGGGAAGGAAAATCTCTTCTTTCGCATTTTTGTCAGAGAAGAGTGCAACAGCCTCATCTGTAGCCTCTTTTAGATTGCGAAAGGAAACGATATTACCTTGCGATTTTCGTTCTGTTAAAATACGGTTGGTTCTTGAAAAAGCTTGAATGAGTCCATGATATTTCAAATTTTTATCCACATAAAGTGTATTCACTTTTTTGGCATCAAATCCTGTGAGCATCATATTAACGACAAGGACAATATCCAGCCGATCTTTATCTTTAAAATTTTCTTTTTCTCTGTTTTTTAGACGTTTGCAAATATCTCGGTAATAAGCTTCTGTTTGGCCATCTTTAGTTGAGAAGCTGGTTTGAAATTGCTGATTGTAATCAGCTATAATATCATCCAGTTTATCTCTGCTATGAGCCGTTTCATACACGGCTTTTTCTTCTGCTGCTATGGCTAAATCTGAATCTTTTTCAATTTCAATTACATCTGGCAACAAACCTTTGGCTTCAGCGTCTTCCTCATTAGTGCCATAGCTGTAGATTCCTGCAATTCTAAGATTATGTACTCCCTCTTCTCTTTTTTGTTGAAATAATTTAAAATATTTAAAGAGGTTCTCTTTACTACTCGTGGCAAATATGGCCGAAAACTCCTTGCTTCTTGTTTTAGTGTCGTGATTTTCAATAACATAATCAACAATTTTCCCTATTCGAATTTCATCATCAAAAACCTCTTTTGTATCAATAGCTTCGACAAGCTCACTAGAACTAACTTCGACATCAATATCTAGCAGAGTTGTGCCCCTTTTTTTGTAACGGCCAATATATTCAATACCAAAGCGCAATACATTTTCATCTCGTATAGCGTCTGTTATTACATACTCGTGTAAACGATTACCAAACAGGTCTTTTGTGGTGCGTTTACCCAAATCATTTTTGTGGGCATTTTCTTTAAAAATTGGGGTTCCTGTAAACCCAAACAATTGGGCTTTTGTAAAGAAACCACTTATCGCTTTATGGGTGTCTCCAAATTGGCTGCGGTGACATTCATCAAAAATGAAAACAACCTTTTCTTCTTTCAGGTGCTCAATTTTATTTTTATAGCGAGCTTTGGTTATAGCGTTATTGAGTTTTTGAATGGTTGTAACCACCAAAGAGGTAGGGTCAGCCAATTGCTTAACCAATGAGGCGGTGTTTTCCGTCATGTCCACACTTCCTTCTTTAAACTTGTTGAATTCTTCTGCTGTCTGGTGGTCTAAATCTTTACGATCTACAACAAAAACTACTTTTTCAACTGTTTTTTCTGCCAAAACAACCTGGCTGGCCTTAAATGAGGTCAGGGTTTTTCCTGATCCTGTTGTATGCCAAATATAACCGTTATCGTTGGAGGTTTGTACCTGTTTTAAAATAGCTTTTACGGCGTAATATTGGTAGGGCCTAAACACCATTAATATTTTTAAACTTTCGCTTATTACAATATAATTGGCAACGATATCTGCCAAATGGGTTCTGTTTAAAAATGCCGCGGAAAATTGGTATAGATCTCCTATTGGGTTATTATTCTCCTTAGCCCAATGAAAAGTCTGCTCAAAACTGAAGTTTTTATGATAGGTATTGGCAAAATACTTGGTTTCGTGCTCGTTACTGGTAACAAATATTTGAACGAATTGAAATAAGCCATAACCTGCATTAAATGAGTGTTTGTCATAACGCATCAATTGGTTAAAAGCTTCTTTAATTTCAATGTCTCTCCTTTTTAATTCTATTTGCACCAAGGGTAATCCATTGACTAAAAGCGTAACATCATAACGGTTTTTATGGGTGCCTTCTTGTGTAATTTGGTTGGTAACTTGAAATAAATTGCGCTCTAAATTTTCACTGTCAAAAAACTGAATATATTCTACTTGGTCGTCATCACGATTTAGTTTAAAACGACCTCTTAACGTTTTTGCTTTTTGAAAATAATTGCCTTTGGCTAAGTGATTTAAAATATGATCAAATTCTCTTTTACTAAAAGTGGTTGCATTAAATAATTCCAATTGTTTTTTCAAATTGACAAGCATTTCAGCTTCATCTTTAACCTTAATTCTTTCGTAACCTTGGTCTTTAAGGTGGTTAACTAATTGGTTTTCTATTTCAGCTTCACTTTTTTTTCTCATTGGGGGCATTTGGGTTGATGAAGTTTTTAAAGGCTTATTTTTTTATGCGTGTATTTTTTGACAAAGCTTCTTTACACTGCGTAGCTAAAATAATCATTTTATCCGCTGTTGATTCTGCCAACTCTTTAATTATAGGCGGGTTGAATAAACGTTCGCGTTGTTCATTGCTTCTGAAAGAGAATTTGGTTTTACAATAAGGCCAATGGGCGGTTTCTTTAAAATCACTGGTCAAATGTTCAACTTCTTTTAAGTTTTCTTTTATTTGATTCCGGTTCCAGGTTCCTTTATGTGCATGTACTCCATAAATGGTATTACTCCAGGGAATTTTAGATTGCCCTTCTAAGCACACACGCACTCCATCCCAATTTTTATGCGATATATCAATTCCTGACCAACTCGTGCCTAAATCTTTATCCATTCTTACAATCCACCCCTCTTTTTCGCTTAATTCAGCTTTAATCATATCTGTAATTGATTTTACAAATGACTCAGCTGCCTTTAATTCTACTTTCCAAATAGCAGATTCTATGGCTTTGGCTGAATGGTAATTGCTTTTGATTAATTCTGTAATTTCCTTTTCCATTTTTCTATCCGTTAGTTGGTTGGTTAATTTTTTAATGAGTAGAATGTATTGTTTAATGCTTTCTCGCAGTATAGGCAGCTCTACAGCTTCTTTTAAACATTTCTCAAGCCATTCAATAATAGTTGATCGATAAGAGATGCAATAATAATCCTCATCTTCAATTAAAGTACCTTTACTCTCTTTAGATGCTGACGTTCCGTTTAGTGTGAGGTAATAAACCGTATTGGCAGTTTTATTATGATTGACATAACGCTGTATTTGCGCAGGTTGATCGCCTGCGTATATTTTATTTTCTATGGAAATGGATGTCCCTTTTTTATCAACTAAATAAATATCAATGCGTCCACCAGTAGCATTTTTCACATCTGTTTTGCCAACATCTTTCTCCAGTTTTAACCAGGCAGTTTCAATGTTTAATTTTGGAATTGGTTTAGTTTCAGCTATACTTTGATTATGTTCTTCGTAACCAATAGTTTCTAGAAACAGCTGCAAAAAGGTGTTACCTTGTAAATGACTTCCCTTTGGATTGAGCAACTCTCCTAAAAAAGCTGAATGGGTGGCATTCTCTTTTGTTTCCATTTTAAGAATGGAAAAAATATTAAATTTTTCTCCTCTTAACCGTTCCAGTTCTTTTTGGTGGGCAAGAATGCGGTTGACATCTTTTAGTAATTTTTTTTGTTTTTCGAGTTCTGACATTTTGGGTTAGAATTAGGTCGTTTTTAATCTACGTTCGAAATGGTCAAGTTCATATTGGGCAATGTTCGAATGATCTCCTAAATTCTTCCGCACAAAACAAATTATTTTCATATAATCCGTTTCATCCTTAAATTTAGTCCAGGAAACTATGGGTTTATATTTTATTATTTCTTGTATTCTTCTATCCACAGGAAAATGCGGCGGTGGAGGTATTTTACCTAAACACCACTGATATTTTAAAAATAGGTTAACTATTTTTTGACTTACACCAAAATTAAGCTGCTCACCTTGTAAAATAGAAGTGTACTTTTTTGAATAATTACTGAGTTTATAAATTTGTTCAAGGTGAATATCGTCATGAATAGTATCCTTTTGATAAAATGCATACAACTCCTCTTCTACAAATTTTCGTAGTCCAACTTTAAATTCATTTTTTTCATTATCAGAGACCTTGCTAGAATAAATATTAGCGCGTTGAAATGCACCTGCAAAAGTGAGTGACCAAATTTCATTATTTATGAAAGTGAATTTGAGTTGATTTGAATTAGTTTGGGTTGTCATTCACTTTTATCTTACAAATTTACCTAGTACAAATCCAGCTCTAAATCCAACAAAACTAACTTTATTCAATTCCTTATACTGCAATTCTAAATTAGCCCCTTTTCCATCTTTATCTCTAAGTTTAATAGGGATGCCTAACTTCCAATTTGTAAATTCTGTTCCAATAAAGGTTTGCTCAATACTTGCACTTAGCCCAATTGGCAATGTTTTATAGAAAAAAATAGCTTCTGCACCAACAGACCCAACTACAAAACGATTAAATTCTCCAATATAAACTTCATTAGTTTCTGATACAGCTAGGTTATTGGTACTTTGAGATACAAAAGTTAAAAAATTTGAAGTTTTTAACTCTTCGGTAAGTGCGTTATTACTATTTTCAAACTTCCCCTTTCCTGTAAGAAAAAGCTTTGACTTATTGCGATATTTCCAAACAAATGTACCTTGAGCAGAGGCATTCCACAAATATTGATTTTCCTTCACCACCATTGCAGAATCATTACTTATAGACGTTTTGAATATATTAGTTGAAACTGGAAGTTTTACCTCTGCTGACCAAATAAAATCCCTGATCCTTGAATACCAGCGATATTCCTCTAATGCTTCCATTTCCTCTTCGGCTAGTTTTGAAACCAAATCTCTCTTTGTTTTAGTAAGCTCTTTGTCAAAAGATTCAGCTGTTTCTTTATTTGCAGCCCTCAGTTTTTCCAGTTCCTCATCAATTGTACCATCAGCTTTTAGTGTTTTTTCCAACTTACCTCTGTATGTGTCTCTCAAATAATTTTTATAATAATTATTGTAGGACGTTTTATCAGAATCTGTAAATGTGATTACCCCGTTTCCAATATGGCCTATTTTACCTGTAATGTAAATGTTGTTTTGAATTGTACCATTTTTAAATACAGTAGCAAAACCACTTTTAGATTTTAAATTAAAGCCAAGACTTCCAACCCAATTTCGTTTAATAAGGTTAGACTTTGATGTATTAAAATTCATTCCAAATGAAAACTCATTGTCTTCATTGGTAACAGTGGCGTAATATCTTGAAGTAGATAAATCACTTGAATTAAATGCCTTTTCGTTGAGTAAACTTGTGAAAAGAGAATTTAACATATAACCGTTATATTTTTTTTCAGATTTTGATACTTTCTTAGTAGTGTCCAGTTGAATTGAAAAAATGGTAGTATCTAGCCCATAAACATCATCCCCAAAAACTGAGTTAGTAATGGATTTTATGTATGTAGTTTTATAATTTCTAGGTGTTTGTGCCATGCTACTAAAACTGGCCATAATTAAGGTTAATAATAATTTAGCTTTCATTTTATATGTTTTTTCGGGTTAAACAAATAGTTGCTGCAACAAGCCTTTTTTGAATTCCTGCGCTTTTTTTAATTGCTCATTCGCATTATTGATTTTTAAATCAAATGATTCTATTAACTCAATGATTTTAATTTGTTGCTCAATTGGTGGAATCAATATTGGGTCGATTAGCACCTTTTCATTATTAATTTTCATATCGTTTTTAGATCCTTTTTGCACAAGAGGTCTTAAATAACGGTTAGTGTTATCATCAAGTTGAAAGTAATAATCCAGATACCTTCCGTCAAGATTAGGTTTACATTTGTAGACAGCATATAAAGTGGAAACTATACCCGCGCTTCCCTTATTTACCTTAATAATCCCGTACGGATTAGATTTTAATGGGCTTTTAGTATACACAATATTACCAGTTTCAACAAGGCCATAGTTGTGTACACTTGCTCCCGCAAATGATCTTCCTTGGAATTCAATTTGATTTACAATTCCAAATTCACCTGACACGCTCAAAACATCCGACTTATTATATATTAAATCTTCGTTTTTCTTCTTAGAAACTTTTATATAATGGCTCAACTTCTTCTCCTCCCAATCCGGAAAATCATTCCCATCTTCATCTTTGAAGCGAATTTTCTGTGAGAAGATTTGTTGCATGACGCCCTTTTTGTATTGTTCAAGGAGGGCCTTTTTGCGGCTGAGTTGCTGAATTTTATCATCTACCGCCGATAAAAATGCTGCGATTTTTTGTTGTTCAGGGAGGGAGGGTTTTGTGAACTTAGCAGCATTAATAATACCATTATAAAGTCTTTGAATAGTACCACCTTCTGAATCATATCTAACTATTTGATAGATATAGTAAAGAAATTTATTTGTTATTAATTCTTCTTTATTATCAATCCAAACAATGTTAGAGTCTTGAAAATAGGCGTCCATTCCATCATAAATCACAGTTCTGCCTAAAGTCCCAGATGCTGACATCAATATGTCTCCAATTTTAGGAAAAGAATACTTGGACCTAAATTCATTGTATAATTCTTCAGATATGTAAGCATCTGCTTCTTTCCCAAATGTGCCTATTTTGAAAAATGGAATATCTCCATATTCGGTAGTCTGATTACTGAATATTCTTTTGCACATTTTGACTTTACCTACATCACCAAGTTTTTTCTTTTCCCAAGATCCATCAAACTCTGAAAACCTCAATTGAGGCACCAATGCTTTAGGCTTGCTATGTGTTAATGTTGTACTCATAGTTGCACGAAGGATAGAACGATTTGTTTGAGCTCATTTTGTTCCCTATAGCTATCGGGATTAACAAAATAGCGAGTAGTGATAGCCTGACCTGAAAGGGCGTGCCCAAATAATGATATGTATTGTTCTTTTGCCATGTGATTTAAAAAGGGGTGTCAATGCCCAATTGGGTACAATAATCTGCAATGATTGTATTGGTGTTTGCCATATCGGCATCAAGTGCTTTAAGTTCTGCTGAAACGGCGGCCAAATCAACAGGTTCCTCTTCTTCAAATGTATCAACATACCGTGGGATATTGAGGTTGTAATCGTTTTCACGTACTTGGTCAAGCGTAGCTAAATGAGAGTACTTATCAATACAAAGGGCATTTCGACTACGCTCAATGTCCTTTGTTTGGTTGTATTCATTATATAAATTAGTGATTTTTTCAATGTCACTTTCTCTTAAATAGTTCTGCGTTTTTACTTTTTCAAAGTGTTGGCTGGCATCAATAAACAATACATTTCGGCTACGCTCAGTGTCCTTATTTCTGTCTTTTTTCAATACTAATATACAAGTAGGAATACTGGTGCCGTAAAAGATGTTAGCAGGTAAACCTATAACAGCATCTAAATAATTACAATCTTCAATTAAATATTTACGGATGTGTCCTTCTGCAGCGCCACGGAACAATACGCCATGGGGCAATACGCAGGCCATTGTACCATTTTCTGCCAATTGATGCACCATGTGTTGCACAAAAGCAAAGTCTGCTTTTGATTTTGGAGCCAATTTACCATATGCAGCAAAGCGCTCGTCAGACATAAAGAGTGGGCTTGCACTCCAGTTTGCTGAGAACGGAGGATTTGCCACAATAGCCTCAAAGCGTTGGTCAATATGCTTAGGTGATGGATTCACCAAGGTGTCTTCATTATAAATATCAAACCTTTTATAGTGCACGTCATGCATGATCATGTTCATGCGGGCCAAGTTGTAAGTGGTGGGGTTGCTCTCTTGTCCATAAAAGGTACTTACTTCTTTAACCTCTTTAGCAACGCGTAACAATAATGAGCCTGACCCACAAGTAGGATCGTAAACACTCTTCAATTTTTCTTTGTTGCCCGTTACTATTTTCGCTAATATTTTACTGACTTGCTGCGGGGTATAAAATTCGCCTGCTTTTTTACCTGCGCCTGAGGCAAATTGCCCTATAAGGTATTCGTAAGCGTCTCCCAATACGTCTGCTTCTTTGTTTTCTATATCAAAGTCAATCGTTTCTAAATGGGCGAGTACTTTTACAATGAGTTCGTTTTTGGCTTCTTCGGTTTTACCTAGCTTATGGCTGGTGAGGTCAAGATCAGCAAATAAGTCGCTAAAATCCTCTTCACTTTCTGACCCCATAGTGCTTTGCTCAATGCCATTTAACACCTTGGCTAAATCGCCCAAAATAAAATTACCGTCACCTTCGCTATTTCCACGATTAGCGAGTTCAGAAAACAACTCAGAAGGTTTTAAAAAATAACCCAATGCCCCAAGCGCGTCTTCCTGAATTGCCGCTAAGTAATCTGCCTCCATTTTGTGGCCACGCAATTGATCATAGGTAAGGTTATCGGGTTGCAAGACTTTATTTGCGTGCAATTCCATTTTTCTACTCAAATACTTGTAGAAAATAAAACCGAGAATATAATCTTTGAAATCGTCTGCGTCCATTTTCCCTCTAAGGGTATTGGCAATATTCCAAAGCTGTTGTTCTATATGTTGTTTTTGTTCTGTCATTTAATTGATTCTGTTAGCCTTTCCTAAGGATGCCACAAACGGGGTTTGCTGAAAAAAAATAATACGGAAAGGTAGTAAAAACAGAAGGATTTTGATAAAAATTATCTAAGTTTTGCACTCAGTCTTGCCTCCATTTTTGCCAGTTCCTTTTTGTTTTTTTCATTATTGTATGAAACAACTGCCCAAATAGCTGCAGGCAGCCATCCAATAAGGGTTAATTGTAATAATATGCAAAGTATAAAGCTGAGTATTTTTCCGCGCACTAAGAATGAGATTCCAGGAAAAATAATTGCTAATAAAATCATGTGTTTAAGTATTAGGTTAAAGCCTAACTTAACATTTACTTATCAAATTGAATTATCAATCTGCCTAACACAGGAAATTACTGTCCCAATCCCAATAAACCTCATCCAAACTTCACCAAATCCCGAATTAAAAACCCTTGCTCTACCGAAAAATCAATCTTTAATGAATCCTGCTCATCATCTTGTACTAATGGATAACCTTTAATGACATCCGCCGGAACATCAGATTTACCCTTGAACTTTTTCCAGAATTTTTTGATGCTTTTTTGATCGGCCTTGGCTATAGCTACAAGACAGCCGAGTGCACTATTCTCGTAAATTAAATATTCAACGCCTAGGTTTTGATTGATTTGCATGTTGTTAAATTACGGTCTTTTCTCTTTTTTAAGGTAATAGTAGAAGAAAAAATTTGCGGCATATATTACATTAACAGCCCTTTTGTGTTGCATTTCGACAGGCTCAATGGTCAACACAAAAGAAACGAAAAGTACAAGCTTCATTAATAAACAAAAGCTCATTTATCGACCTTATAAATGCTTTCGTAAATTTATCGCCTCCCCTATCCATCCAAACTAACATTTTTTGTTAAAACCATTCGTAAATAAATGAACGGTTTTCGGCATTCGTCGGAAAAACGATTGAATCAAAAGCTATTATCTAGTAAGATTGGGAAGCTCTGCAAGAGATCACCCAAGCGCACTTGTAATAGCTGAAGAAGAAATTGATTTGAGAATGTGCCTCTTGGCTATAGCCCCGCTAGGAGTCCTTTTTCTTTCTTTTTGGACAAGCAAAAAGATAAACCACCTTCTTAAAAACTTCAAATTTCCTTTCTCATCACAAAACCAACCTAAACAAAAATCTTTCAAAACTCCTACCTTTACACTAAGCAAATCAACAATGGAAAAAAAGAAACCCTATACTCCATCAGCAAAAGAATTAGCCCTATTAAAAAAAATAGAGGACTTCATTATCAAATATGAACTGACAATTGCTGTGACGCTTCTTATTATTTTTGGACTAATGGTAATGGGTATTCCTACAATGGATTACCTCTTTATATCAGGGATGCTTTTTTTGGCGATTTTATATTTTTCTACCGCCTATATGCCATTCCCTGTCCTGCCAGATGTTAAACATATTTTTTCTAGTAAATTAAGTGGAATAGCCTCTTTTGTTATCGTTATAGGAATATTATTTAGTGTAATGAATTGGCCCATGTACAATGAGATGCTGAAATATGGACTAATCGGTTCGAGTTTTGCGCTAATATATGGTTTCCTCAAAAAGGAAGTTCCAACAGAATTGAAATCTCATTTTAAGCGATTTAGACTGAGAATTGTAATATTACTTATTATTGGAGGAGCATTATACTTAACTCCTCGAACAAAATTGGTAGAATTTGGTGTAATTGAGAAAGTAATAACTGAAACACCCAACAATTAAAATATGATTCAATACCATGAACCTCTATTCCGCCCACCTTCCGAAGCGCGCTCTTTAATCATTCAAATTACGCTTGGCTGCAGTTGGAATAAGTGCTCGTTTTGCGAAATGTATACCTCAAAGCAATTCACAGCAAGGAAAGAGGAAGAAGTATTTACAGACATTGATGCATTCATTCCATACGCTGATCAAATTAGACGTGTATTTTTAGCGGATGGCGATCCTTTAGTTTTATCTACAAGGCGTTTATTACGGATTCTTGACAAATTAAAAACCACCTTTCCTAATTTGCAACGCGTATCCACTTATGCGTCACCAAGCAACTTGGCGCGCAAATCGAATGAAGAACTAAAAGAACTTTATGAGGCAGGATTAACCTTGCTTTACGTTGGTATTGAATCTGGCGACAGCCAAGTTTTAGAATGCATTCAAAAAGGAGAAACTTTTGAAACAACAATTGAGGGGTTAAACAAATCAAAAGCTATTGGAATGAATAGTTCGGTAATGATTATTAACGGCGTTGGTGGAACAGCTTTATCTAAACAACATGCTATTAATTCTGCCAAAGTATTAAACGAAACGCAACCCAAATATGCCTCAACTCTAGTTCTAACTGCACATAAAGGACTTGAGCATTATAAAAGCAGGTTTTTGGGAGATTTTGAAGAGTTAAATCAGGTTCAATTGTTTACAGAGTTGCAATTATTCATGCAACATTTAGACTTGAAAGAAACTATTTTCCGTTCTGACCATGCCTCTAACAACCTTGTTTTGAAAGGTGTGTTAGGAAAAGATAAAACCCGATTCTTAGAGCAAATTCAACTGGCATTGGATCAACCTCGATTAGCGAATTTAAGAAGTGGATTTTTAAGAGGGTTTTAGAAAAAACTATCCTGGTTTAATAAAAAAATCTCTCCCGAGTTTAACCACGAGAGAGATTGTAAAACTATTGAGCAAATGAGTTTAGCATCAATTTGCTAATTGCTCATCTGACATTTTATTCGATTCTAAAACAATAATATGCGCCTCATTATCCTCTAAACGAATCGTATCTTTTATAATTTCTAATTTTCGATTATTCTTAGTAATCAAAATCAACTTTTCATTTGAATCGCGGTGAATTAACTGAATAATATTTGCACCAATATTAGTGTTTTGCATTAGTCGTTGATGAATAGCTGTATTCTTTTTAGAAAAGACCAAAATTGTTTTATTCTGGACTGATTTTTTCAGATAATAGGCAACAGTTTGACTGATTGCTATTACAGCAATAATACAATATGCTGCCATTGTAAAATCGCCAAAATTAATGACACCTACAAGTACAATAATCGCATCTGTCGCCAACATTATTTGATTAAACGGCAAACGAATTCGTTTGATAATAATTCGGGCAAAAATATCATTCCCCCCTGTTGTAGCGCCGGCATTCATTACAATAGCAACTGCTAAACCTATTAAGATTCCTCCAAAAATTGAGGAGACCAAAATATCTTTAATTAAGGGGGTTCCATTCGTTAAAATTGTAATTGCATCCAAAAAAAGAGAAACAGACACCATGGAAATGGCCGTTTTAATTCCAGTGGCGCGGCCGAGTATTTTTGTGCCCCAAATGAGTAGCGGAATATTAATTGACAAAGCAATCATTCCCACTGGTAAATCAATGAGGTTATGAATTACGATACTTAACCCGAAAACGCCACCTGGCACAATATTGTGCGGTACAATAAAAAAGCCATAGCCAATAGCTAAAATTAACGATCCACCTATGACGAGACCGTAACTTTTAAGCTTTTCTGCTGAGAAAAAAGCTGCTTTAGAAATTGTAATTAAATTCTTCATTTTAATATTATATTCAAAAAAAATCCCTTTGATAAATTGCTATCAAAGGGATTTAAATATGTTGTGTTTTTACATTTTTCATTCCCTTTGTTTTGTATGCATAAAAATGCACGAATTACAGACCATAATAATGGGCATAATCATCCTCGTTTGTTTCTTACTGTTCGTCATAACTCTCTTTTTTAGCACAAAAAAAACGTTCTACTCAATGCTGGAAGAACGTTTTTGATTTATTATATATAAATACATTTACGTCCTACCGTTGGTCGGCCTAGAACACATAATATTGGTCATAAATTGTTTTTGTACTTTCATTTCGACGGCAAATGTATAGTTAAAATTTAGATCCGCATCATAAATTTTGATTTTTAACTATTATTTAATGTACTGTTACTTTTTGGTGGAAAATCAGAAAGGGTTATGGATGTTGCTAATCTTCATAACCACAGATTTTTCGTTTATATTTTCCTTTAGCATCTGACAAAGACACTTTTCTTTTTTCACCTTTACATTGCTTTAATCCTCTACAATAATAGTCGAAATGATAGGCATATGAATTTTCAGTTACGCAGATATAAACATAAGTGGTTTGTGACTTTGCTGGAACTGATGGTTTATACGAGATAAATCCAGAAAGGAAAAAGAACAAAACACCAATAAAGGCAATTTTTGGGAGCTTGGCTATCATAGTGATTTTCTTAGGTGATTTAAATATAAGGATTCTTTACTCTTAACTACCTAATTCCTAAGAACATTACCCGAAGACACCATTCCACACCCCGAACCCTTGTTTCAAGCGTCCATAATTCATCAATTTTTAATACGCTACCTACTGAGGCTCTTTAAACTGTGTTAACGAACTCCCTTTTGAAGTAAACATATACATCCAAAGCACGCGTGAAAATGAATAATTAAAACCTGATGTCACTAATATAACGGCTAGCATAATTGGAACCATTCGCGTATCTAAAAACTGCTCAAAAAATAATTGAACAAGAACAAAGGTAGCTACACATTCTGCAATAGCTAAACCGTAACTCACATACATTGCTCCCATAAAAAAACCAGGCTCTTTCTCGAATTTATGTCCACAAGATGGGCAGCTCTCATGAATCTTACCAAACCAAAACAGGCGCTTCTTTTCATAGACTTCACCCTCATGACAATTTGGACATTTGCTCTTCGCTAACGCTTTGAATCTATTCATCACTTTTTTTCTTCAAAGTTCGATATAGATTTAAAATCATCTGCCATATTAAACTCGCGAATAATAGGACAAAAGACGCTTTTTAGCTAATTTCAACCCATGCTAATACTCCCTGTACTAAATATTGAGCAATTTGATTTTGAAAATCAGAAAGGCCATTTTTATGCCAACAATTTCACAACTCACTTAGAGAAATACCACGCCTCAATTACAAAACCGCATAAACATGATTTTTACCTTGTTGTTTTATTTACCAACGGGAATGGTGTTCACGAGATCGATTTCAATGCATATCCTATAAATCCTGGCTCTGTATTTTTATTGCGCCCCGGACAAACACACCACTGGGAACTCTCAGAAGATATTGATGGATATATTTTTTTTCATACACGCGAATTTTATAATTTGCTTTTTCCAAATCGAGACATTAATGACTACCCAGTATTTAACTCCAATTATAACTCGCCACATATTGAATTAGAGCCTGAGCAGATGGACAAATACGTGCATTATTTCAAGCAAATTCAAACAGAATACGAACATCATTTTTGGCTGAAGGATCAACGCATTTCGTTGTTAGTAGATTTACTTTACGTTGATTTAGCTAGGATCTATCGCGCGCAAAACCCAACTACAAATGAGGATAACAGAAAAAAAGTAAATCGATTATTACAATTGGAAAAACAAATCAACCTGCTATACAAAGAACAAAAACAAGCCAAAGCTTATGCCGCCCAATTAAATGTTAGCGTCAAACATCTCAATAAAAATGTAATGGCCGCGCTTGGCAAAACCACGAGTGATTTAATTCATGATCGGATTTTATTGGAAGCAAAGCGAATGCTAATTCATGGCAAAGCTACCATTCAAGAAATTGCACTTGACCTGGGTTATGATGATCCTTCTTATTTCTCTCGTTTCTTCAAGAAAAAAACAGGTTATTCACCGTCTGATTTTGCGCAAAAATATGAAGCCAAATAAAATTAACGAAGCCTAACCAAACCACTATCTTTGCCCTTAACATGACACCTCAAGTAAAATCAACGTTAAAAATCACCAACGCTTCAACGCATAACCTTAAAAATGTTTCGTTAGAGATTCCGCATCATCAATTTGTTGTGGTAACAGGTATTTCAGGCTCAGGCAAATCAAGTTTGGCTTTTGATATAATTGCAAAAGAAGGACAACGCCGTTATTTTGAAACGCTGCCTTCGTTTGCACGGCAGTTTATGGGAAAAATTAGCCCTGCAAATGTTGATAGCATTGAGGGGCTTTCTCCTGTAATTACGGTGAGTCAAAAAACAACGGGTATAAATGCCAGATCCACGGTTGGTACATTGACGGATATTTATGCACTATTACGACTCTTGTATGCGCGCACGGGAACTTCTAGCGCCTCAGTGATCGAATCTCATGGAGATATGTCTGGAGCAAAGGATGCTAAAGCACTTGAAGCACCCTTTGTTCCCAAAATCAACCGCTCTTTGTTTTCATTTAATTCTGACGAAGGAAAATGCTTACGTTGCAACGGACTTGGAATGGAGGAAGAAATTGATCTGGAAAAGTTAATTGTACATCCTGAAAAATCGATTAGAGAAGGAGCATTGGCGCCTACCCTGCCAACGGGATATATTATGTATTCGCAAGTGACAATTGATGTTTTGAATCAGGTATGCGAGGCAGAAGGTTTTAATGTAGACATTCCGTGGAACAAATTGACGGCGGAACAGCAAAAGGTCATTTTATATGGAAGTCAAAAAATTAAGGTTCCTTTTGGTAAACACAGTATTGAATCTCGCCTAAAGTGGACAGGCATTAAAGCCAAACCTCGAGAGGACGGACATTACAAAGGAATGATTCCGATTATGTCTGACATTCTGCGCAGAGACAGAAATGCAAATATTTTAAAATACGTATCGGCCATTACCTGTAAAGAATGTCAAGGTAAACGATTGAATAAAAAAGCACTTTCTGTACTCATTCACAACCATTCAATTGCAGATTTATTAAACCTTTCTTTAGTAGAGTTAGGACAATGGTTGAAAACACAAAAATGGAATCAAATTGCTACTCCAATTGTCAAAAAAATAATTCATCAAATTGAGTTGTTAGAGACAATTGGCCTGGGATATTTGCAACTTAACCAACCTGCAAAATCACTTTCTGGTAGTGAGATTCAACGGATTCGTGTCATTAATCAAATTGGTGCAGAATTGAGCAATGTACTTTATGTTTTTGACGAACCTAGCATTGGTTTACATTCCCATGAAAACAAAACCATGATTGCCATTTTAAAAAGTCTAGTCTCTCATGGTAATACCGTCATTGTGGTGGAGCATGATTTGGACACTATAAAAAGTGCAGATTGGATTATAGATGTTGGACCTAAAGCAGGGAAAGAAGGCGGTGAAATTTTATTTAATGGAAGTTTGAATGATTTTCTAAACCAAAACCAATCGACAAGCCCAACATACAACTCATTATTCAACACCGTGCAAACACAACGAAAAATAATAGCACCTCCTAAAACTAAGATGGAGTCTATTGTTTTAAGAGGTTGCAAGGAAGGAAGATTAGCAAATGGCGATTATACTTTTTTATTGGGTCAACTAAATGTGGTAACGGGTAAATCAGGCAGTGGGAAAAAGGATTTAGTCAAAAAGACGTTGATGCCTCTTATCCAAAATCAAATAAAAGGGGAAAATGTTCCTGTTGCGATTTTAGAGACTGAAAATCTCAATGCTATTGATCGACTAGTATACACAGATCAATCCCCAATTGGAAGAACACCACGAAGTAATCCAGCAACCTACTTGGGATTATCTGACCATATACGCGATATATTCTCAAAGCTACCAGAATCGAAAGCAAAAAAACTAAGCAAGTCCAGTTTTTCCTTTAACACCAAAGGAGGTAGATGTGAAACCTGTTTGGGAGCTGGAAAAACGCAAATTGGCATGCATTTTTTAGGTCAGGTAGATTTGATTTGTGGAACTTGTAATGGAAAACGTTTTAATGCAAATACACTTTCTGTTCACTTAAATGGAAAATCAATTTCTGACATTTACAATTTAACAGTAAATGATGCTTGCCTGTTTTTTGAAGGAGAAAAAAAGATCCTAAATGGACTTGTTACCCTACAGAAAATCGGACTAGGATATTTGACATTAGGACAATCTTCCACCACTTTATCTGGCGGTGAAGCCCAACGCATTAAACTCGCCAATGAATTGCAAAAAAAATCAACAGGAAATGCGCTGTACATATTAGACGAACCTAGCATTGGTTTGCACACGCATGATCTTGAAAATTTGATAAATTTATTTACTGACATTATTGCTGATGGCAATACAATTGTTTGCATTGAGCAAGACGAGTTCATTGTAAATAATGCTTCGCACATTATTGAATTGGGTGATTCGACAACTTCATCTGCACCTGATTTCAATACAAATTACGCAGCAAATGAAATCCATCAATTCATACGACTAACAGGAGTAAACACACATCTGCTCAAAAATATTAGTGCTTCATTTCCTAAAAACAAAATTACTGCCGTAACAGGAATTTCTGGCAGTGGAAAATCGGCATTAGTATACGATACTTTATATGCAGAAGCGAACTCGCGCTTTTCAGAATCATTAACAACCTATAATCGTAGCTTAATACAATCACAAAACCGTGCAGAAATTCAAATAGCGAGTGGATTAACCCCTACGATTGCCATTCAACGAAAAAGAAGTAATCATTCCAACCGATCAACGGTTGCAACAGTTACTGGAATTCATGATCATTTGCGTTTATTATATTCTCGCATTGCACAATTAGAGGGACATGAATATACTGCTCAACATTTTTCATTCAATCATAAATTAGGTGCTTGTCCACAATGTAAAGGACATGGTATTGAAAAAAAATGCGATCCAGACCTTATTATAGTCGATCCTGAAAAAACAATATTTGACGGCGCATTAAGCTCCAACAAAACAGCCAAATATTTCACTAATCCACAAGGGCAATTTATTGCGACTATAAAAACAATTGCAACGGCAAAAAACTGGAACCTCAACCTTCCTTGGCAAGATTTACCCACGGAAATACAAGACATTATTGTTTACGGAACTGGTGAGCAAAAATGGAATGTAAATTGGGAGTTTACAACTAAAACAAGAACTGGCAACCAAGAATTAACAACAAAATGGCTCGGGTTCTATCATTATATTAATGACGAATATGAACGCCGCCGTGACAATAAAAACATTCAATCTTTATTAGATTTATTGCATGATGTTCCTTGCCAAGCCTGCAAAGGAGACCGTTTAAAAAGCTCATTATTAGCTATTCAATTTGCGGATAAAAGCATTGCAGAACTTTGTGAAATGAGCATTAAAGAAGGCTTAATATTCCTTCAACAAAAGCAAGAGAATAAAACTATTAAAGCCATTTTAAGCTTAGTATTACCACCCATTGTGCAACAAATGGAAACCATTGCGGCATTAGGATTGGAATACTTGACAATGGATCGAATTGCGGGAAGTTTATCTGGTGGAGAAATTCAACGTATCCGCTTAGCAGGACAGCTTTCAACCAATTTATTTGGTGTAACCTATGTTTTAGACGAGCCAACCATTGGACTAGATCAAAACCAAGTAAATGTGCTCATTCAGCTCCTGCGTCAACTCACAACAAAGGGAAACACAGTTATAGTTATAGAACACGATCAATCCTTTATTTCCGCATCTAATTATTTAGTTGAAATAGGACCTGCATCAGGACAAAACGGAGGAGAAATAATTTATCAAGGACCAACAAATGCGATTCAAAAACACCCCAATACAATAACCTACAAATTACTTTTTGAGAACAGTGCTTTATCTCCCAAAAACAGAACAACTTCAACTACAAATTTTGGAGTAAAAGGTGCATATAAAAATAATCTTAAACACATTGATGTTGCTTTTAAAACAAATCGAATTACAGCCGTAATAGGTGTTTCAGGCAGTGGAAAATCTTCTCTTATTAAAACTGTTATTTATGCATCAATTGCCAAAAAAAGGGCAGTTGGATGTAATCAAATTCATGGTTTTGAAATTTTTGATGATGTATTATTAATCGATCAAGCCCCAATTTCAACCAATGCATTAAGCTGTCCAGCCACAATTGTTGGAGTTTTAAATTTGCTACAAACCATATTTGCAAAGAGCGCACAAGCTAAAACATTAGACCTTAAAAAGGCAGACTTCTCATATCAATCTAAAAAGGGAAAATGTGAAACCTGCAAAGGTTATGGCGAACTAAAAACCAGCATGGATTTTATGAGCGACGTATGGATACCGTGCGACACTTGCAATGGAAACCGCTACCATCCTCAAATTAATGCTTGCAAAATTAGCGGACTGAATGATATTGAATTCACTATTGGCGACCTTTTACAATTAACAGCAACAGAACTTATTGGACTATTTGAAAACGACAAACTCAACACACAACTCCAGCATTTGCTTGATTTAGGATTAGGGCATTTACAATTAGGGCAAGCCGCCAATAGTTTGTCTGGAGGGGAAGCACAACGACTAAAATTGGCCACGGCGCTTACCAATACAAAAGGGCAAAATCTATATTTATTTGATGAGCCTAGTAATGGTTTGCATCAACTTGATTTAGTTCGTTTAATCCATATTTTTGAAAACCTAATTGACCAAGGACACACAGTAATTTTCATTGAACACCATGCCAGCCTTATTTCAATTGCAAATGAGCAAATAAAATTAGGACCAGGAAGCGGAAATGAAGGAGGGCGGCTTGTTACGTTTTAATGATCGTCTTTTCTTTTTGTGTTGCATTTCAACAGGTTTAATCGTCAATACAAAAAGTAGAGTAACTACACTTCGCCCATTAACCTAACGGCCAAAACATGTTTACATAAACCTCTTTTAACTCTATTTTTAGTAAACCAAGTACATGTGCAAAACTGCTCATCCCTGTCAACAATAACTTTATGCACGACTCCAGAACTTCCTTTAACCTCCGCCTCAACCTTTCCGTTTATAGAGGTTAAAATTTTGATATTATTCTGATCAATTAATTTTTGTGCATTCTTATATCGTGGATTTAAAGTTCTTAGTCGGTTCAATTTAAAAGGCAATCTTCTGTAAAAATGATTTTGCTCTACTAAGTCAAACCCTAACAAACCTATAGAAGAAAGATAAGCATGTGAATGATTCATTAATTCTAGATCAATGTCACTTTCAATAGCCAACAAAGTAGGGTTAAAAGCTTCATTTGCCTTAAGCACATTATTAATGCCAATTAAATATTCATCTGGCATATTTAATGAGAAATTTTCTAGATTTTTTCCTTCGCCAGAAAAACCTCTATAAGCTCCCGCAGAAAATAGAAAAAGCATTTGCACATTTTTAAAATGAAGCACAATCGCAACACTCTGTTCCTCTTTATCCTTATAAAAACTAAGCGAATCAATATGCGTTAGTAAATGTGAGATTAAATGAATTCTATGAATCGCACCAAACTTCAAAATTCCATTTCTGGCTGATGGCGTAAATTTGTAACGATTCCCTTCTTTAACAAGATAAAAATCTTGCTTTACGCTTGCTTTAGGAATAGACTTAAGCAACATTATGGCTTCCACTTTTGTTAATTGGCAAACAAATTCCATTTCGGAAAGATATACCTGTACATTCCCCAACCCTTTTATCCACTTGTCTGGAAGACTTACTTTTTTTTCTTTTGTTGTTTTAAATTCGGTGATAATATCCAAATCTTTAGCCCCAACTCCTAAGATTAACTTTTCATCTTTATTTACAGTATTAAATGCCCTAACAGTATCATTATTGAAATCTACATTAGTACTGCCAGCAAATAAAAACTCCCCATCAATTGCATTGGGCTTAATATCAACCCTTGCATAAACACCATTGCATGACGAAAAACCCTCAAATTTTAATTGTTTATTTCCAACCGAAACAATGGGGTCTCTCAAACTTAAATGAAGCCCTCTTGCTATAGCAAAATGTGAACGAACAGTTTTTGCAAGTGCACTTAAACATTTAGAAACAATGTAAGAATCAACAATATTTCCGTAGAAAAAACAGTTTTCATTTGAATGGTCTTGAATTTCGGAACATTGCGCCAAAACAAATTCTTTCCCCAACTTTTCATCCAATACTTTTGAAGGCGCATGATAAGCATATTCAAAATCTGTTAGTGTCATTTTTTTAAGCTTTTTACTTTTGCCATTAGCTCATCATTTGGTTGTGCTCCAAGATCTTTTTGCAGCTCTTTAAATAAAGTTACGATTTTAGGAAAGCTTCTTGGTTTATCATTTAAATCAACCTTTTCAACACACTTAGACAAGATCTCAAAATGTAATTCGCTCAATTCTTTAATGGTATGTGAGCGTTCAATATAATCTGTTAGTCGTTTAACAGGAATAAACATTTGGACTATGAATTTTGCAATTATATCTGCTAAATACTCTTGCTTCATAAATTTATTTGCAAGTGCAAATACAATGTATTCTTCTGCCATCCTTCTAACTTCTTTTTCGTTTGTTAAAAGGCAAGCTGCAATATAAATCCATCCACTATGGTGCACTTTTATATTATTATCTAGTATAAACTTAAGTGGAGTACTATGAATTCCCTCTGTATTGCAATAGAAAAAAACATGAGAGCAAAGCAATGGGTCAATATAATTAACAACCATACTTGCTTGGTAAAGGATATCATGGCTTTCCTCCGTTAAGTGAAAAGGGTTTGAATAGGCATAATTGTTTAAATCGGCATATTTACTCCCCATTGAATTCCATTTCTGATCTAAATCTAAGGAATACCATGTATAACTATCACTTGTGGTTTTTACAATTTCAAAATCTAAGTCAAGTGGGCGAACAACACTTTGTAAACCTTCAAGAGCAGTCCCTTTAAACTCATTATAAATTCCATCTACATTTTTTGTTCTTGCTATTTGCGCCCATAAATTCAAAACATCATCCGTAACAGCTTTGCCATCAATGGTAAGTTCAATTACAGTTGAATTTCCAATTAAGTAATTAACTGCTTTTGCATAGCTACCATTAAGTTCATTGGCTTTATCAGCAAAACTACTACAAGAAACATCCTTTAAAATTCGATTACAAGCAATGGTTAAATCCATCCAATCAACCTTTGCATTCGCCTTTTCATATGCCAAAAGTCTGTCAACTAAAGCCTCTGGATGAACATAGCAGGGTGTATGTGTTGGCGTTGCTAAAAAAGGCAGTTTATCATTTGCTTTTAATTTATTAAATGCTTGAATAAACTTATTACTTAAATAGGGCAACCTTGTAGGATTAGAATTATAGGTTTGAGTTTGATATGCATCTGAATTTTTAACCCAATTTTGAAAGAAATTAGAAAAATCTCTCATTAACGAATCCCACCACTCTCTTGACGTTTGTTTTTTATAAGAACTAAGCTGTTTTTGATAATTGGGCGGAAGTTGGTCCTTTAATTGAACAATGCTTTCTATTAGCACATCCATATCTGCCGCATTTCTAGTTCTTAATGTTTCAGAAATATGCTGCAATAGTTCTTCCCAGTTTTTAGGATATGGAATTTCTGATATTTCAATTTCATTCGCAACCAATTCCACCGCATTTGCTTCAACATTTTTTCCTACTCCTAAAACCTCTTTAGATTTTGACTTTAAATAAGATGTATATGGCGCAACTAATTCCTCCAATTTATCTGCAGCACTAAACTTTACAATTCGGCTGGCAAACTCATACTGAATTTCAGAATTTGGAGATACCAGACCTAAACAAAGTTGCTCCGCCATAAGCTCTTTTAATGTCTCATCATTTTGCGCACCAAAATCCATTATTTTTAATGAAGCAAGAATCGATTTATTGACCTTTTCATTTACAAATAAAGCTTGCACACTTTCAATATAAGTTTCAAAATCAAATTTTTTTAGCTTATGAATTGATTTTATTGCGCTTACGGCATAGTTTACAATTGTATTATTATCTGAACTAAGGGTTGAAAAAAGTAAATTCTGATTGGCGATATATTCATTTGTTGTTGGTTTTAGCAACTTGATCAATTGTACGTGCCAATTTAGGTGCGGCTTTTTCCAATGGTTAAGCAAAGACTCGAGCAGGTTTGTAATTAATGCTCTTGGAATTGCAATTCCTTTCTCCATTAGAATAGAAAATACTTCTGTCCAAAATTTATGAATTTTTGTACATTGAAAACCTTCTCTAGACTCCCATTTTGAAATATCTAAAATATCAATTTCATATTTGTAAAACTGCAAAAGCACCTTCTCAATAGCTTCTGGATTTTGAATTAAAAACTCGGCGTCTTTTTCAGTATCACGCGAAAACATTTCTACATAAAAAAGAGAGTTAACAAAAAACTCCTCATTGAATTTCACCCAACCATTTTCATAAAACTCCCAAAGCAATTTAAACTCAACCGAAGTCGTATTGGTTTCCTTAATTAGTTTATCGATATAATTTGGAGGATATTTTTTAAAAAAATGAATTTTCTGCTTGCGAGTAGATTCACTTTTACGTGCCGAACCAAAAATTAAGCGCCACATTTCATTTGAAAAATTCTCTTTCAATTCATCAAAATTTCTTACCGAAACTAGCATGGCATACTCAAGCGCCGCAACATTATCCTGTCGATTATTAAAAAAGGCCTCTCGTTCCTTTCCTTCTAATTCAAACCCGTCATTCGAATCTAAATTTTGATAATCAATTTCCGCTAATTCTTTTTGAAGGTTAGCCCTCTCATTATCCTCTAAAGACTCTACAAATTTGAATATCTCCTCTAAATTATGCCCTTTAATTAATGTTGTTATTTGACTCATTTATTATTGATTTAAATCAACTAATAAATATAGCAAATAAAGACGCCTTATTCGACCTTACTTAAAGATAAAGTACACATTCTCAGCTCAAATCTTATTTTCGCTCAAATGTAAATGCAACTCTTCTATTCTTTCGGCGATTAACATCTGAAGAATTGGAAACACGCGGTTTTGTTTCTCCTTTATAATCAATCCGAATTCGATTGGGATTAATTCCTTTAGCCAACAGCTGTTCTTGAATAGCTTCAGCACGTTTTTTAGAAATCTCAGCATTTTGCTCATTCGATCCAATGTCGCAAGTATGCCCAATCACTAACACATCAATATCTGGATTTTCAGTCAAAATAGCGACCACTTCGTCTACCACATTTGATTCATTATTAGAATTAATATCAGAAGCTGAATTAAGCTCATATGTCAAAATCTTTTCTTCTTCTTGATAAGCTTTATTCAAAGAGTCCAAATCCATTTGCCATTTAATTGGCTCAATAATTTCTTCAATTACAGTATCCGTAACCTCCTCAATAATTGGTGGTTCAATTTTTTCTACAATTGTGTCTTGAACAAGTTCCTCCACCACTTCTTCCTCAACTATTGGTATTGATTTACGACACAATTTAATTCCCAACATAATTTCATGCGAGCCACTGGACATTCCTGTTATATTATTTCCTCCAAACCCATATCCATAGGCCAATTTAAACTTGTCTTTTAAATTTAAATCTACCATGCCAACAACACCATAAGCGGTACGATACATAACACCCAATCCAATTGTATTTTTCCATGCTCCACGCACACTAACATCAACCTGATGACCAATAAATGCCGCATTTTTATACAATAAAGAAGGGGAAACTGTCCACTTGTCGGTTTGTACCACATCATAAGCTCCGTAAACCACCATGTGCTGCACTAAACTATATTCATTTGTCTCTTCACCCAAAGTTGTGGTTAATCCGCGTGCAAAAACTTGCGGAATGCTCAATCCCAATCTTAATTTAGGCGTGGAAAGCAATAATCCTGCATCAGAAGAGAATCCTAAATCTGATTGGTTTCCCGCACCCAATGTATTGTCGGTATAATCTGTTACAACAGCATTAGAAAAAGCAAAACTTTGCTGAATCATTCCTAAAGAGAGACCAAAACTCAATTTTGCTTTTTCTGTTATTTGTAGGTGGTAGGCGTATGTTAGTTTAATATTAAAATTACGGAGTAAGCCCGCTTGATTCATTCGGGTATCTAATCCAATTCCATGCGCGCCAAATAAGCGTCCATCTACAGTTAGTGCATTTCTAACCGGACTTTCATTAATGCCCACCCATTGATTGCGGTGGTTTAAATAAGCCGAAAAACAATTATTTAAACCAGCGGCGGCGGGGTTAATTAAATAGCCATTTTGATTGTATAATGTATTTAAACTAGTTTGTTGGGCATTTCCAAAAAATGAAACCACTAAGCCTAACAAAAGAATAATTTTTTCTGTTTTAATTCTCATGATTTTCATTTTATCGGATTAAAGTAATACTCCCTGTCAAAGGATCATCACTACCACATGCAATGACGTAATAATAAACACCAGGGGGTAAAGGATCTCCTTCACGCGTTCCATCCCAATTGTTTTCATAACCTGTGCTTTCATAAATTTTATTCCCCCAACTATCATAGATTTGAATTTCACATTCATCTAAAATATAAGCGCCTTTAATAATCCAAGTATCATTTTTTCCATCTCCATTAGGACTCATATAATTATTAATCAAAATCTCTAAATTGACGCTAACGGTTAATTCTTTTGAATTTTGGCAACCTTCTGGTGTTGTTACGGTTAAAACGTAGGTTGTTGTTTCCTCTGGAGATGCCATGGGGTTTAGGATAGAAGGATCACTTAACCCATGAATTGGAGCCCATTCAAAAACAGATGCTAATGGCGCAACCGGTCCAAGCTCCACGCTATCGCCAGCATTAATTGTTTCATCAATTCCGCCTACAATAGCAGGAATTGGATTCCGTGTAATATCAAATGTGCAAGAAGTTTGATTTCCTGAAGGATCTGTCACCACATAAACATTAGTTGTTGTACCAACAGGAAATTCACTACCAGATGCTAAACCTTCTGTCAATGTTAATACCAAACCACCACAATTATCCATAAATGTTGGGTCAGCAAAATTCACAGTACTTTCACAAGTTTCAATGTTAGCAGGACAAATAATTGTTGGGTTCTCATTATCTTCCACTATTACGTCAAATGAACAAGTAGTTGAATTACCCGATTCATCTGTAATTTCAAACGTATTGGTTGTGGTTCCTATTGGAAATTCTTCTCCACTTGCGATACCACTTGTTTGAACTAATCCAGTTGTTCCGCAATTATCACTAAATATAGGATCAGTAAAGGTTACTGTTGCAGAGCATTCTCCAAATTCATTATCTACCGTTATATCATCTCCACAAATTAATTCGGGGTTTTCATTGTCAATAACAATAACATTAAACGAGCAAGTTGCAGCTAATCCTACACCATCCTCCACTTCATAAGTATTAGTTGTTGAACCAACTGGAAAAAGACTACCGCTAGTTAAACCAGCTGTTAATGTTGTAATGGCCGCACAATTATCTTCACCTACAGGAATGCCGTATGCAACTGTTGCTCCACAAATTCCTACATCAGTATTAACTGTAATGTCTGCAGGGCATTCAATGGTTGGTGCAATGTCATCTACAGGAATAACATCAAAAGTGCAAGTCATTGTATTTCCTGCGGTATCTGTTGCAGTAAGAGTAATTGTTTCAGTTGCAGTTATTACTGTGCCTGCACTCGGCGACTGTGTAATAGTTGGAGTCAAACAATTATCTGTTGCCGTTGCCATACCTGTATAATCCAATATTGTATACTCACAATCACTATCAAAACTTACATTTTGATTAGGAGGACAAGAAATTGTAGGATTAATATCATCAAACAAAAACACGGTAAATGTACACGTTGCAATACTATCTTGCTCATCCATTGTTTCCAGGGTAATTAGCTGGTTTGCGGTTATTATTGTACCAGGGCTAGGAGTTTGAGTAATCACTAATGGATCTGTGCAATTATCACTTGCCAATGCTAATAATGAATAGTCTGGCAAAATAAAATCACAAGTAGCAGACAAAGATTCCGTTTGATCAGCTGGGCATGTGTCAAAAATCGGTGGAATCGTATCTTTTACACTGATGTAATCATTAAAAGTTAGTGTACGTGAACACCCGTCTATGTCATGCACTGTTAAAGACACATCAAAATCTCCAAATTCAGTAAACGTGTGCGTTGGGTTTTGCAAGCCAGATGAACCACCATCTCCAAAATTCCAATTCCATGAAATGATTGGTGCTCCAAAAATAGTACTGTCCGTAAAATCCACTGTTAAACTGGGACAATCTGCAAAAAATACGTCTGCTCCAAAATTAACATCTGGTCCAATTGTCTGCACAAATGCAGGTTTAAAATCAGTGCTGGTACATCCTAAATCATTCGTAACTGTTAAAGAAACAGAATAGATTCCAGGAGTATCATATAAATGTGTTGGTGCTACTTCATCTGAAGTTGTTCCATCTCCAAAATCCCATTCCCAAGAAACAATTGTTCCTACTGCACCTGCTATTGAACTTTCTTCAAAATCAACAGACAACGGAGCACAACCAAAATAACCAAATTCTCCATCAACTACTGCATTAGGAATTGATACTGTAACGGTATCAGTATGAGTATCAGAACATCCAAAAATTGTATCAGTAACAGTAAGTGTTACAATAAATTCACCTTGAGACGTATAATTATGTACAGGATTCTGCAATGTTGATGTGCTTCCGTCCCCAAAGTCCCAAAACCAAGTATCAGGTAAAATAGACTGATCCGTAAAGAAAACAGTATGCGGTATTGCACAACCAATTGAAGGAACCAAAACAAAATTTGCAACTGGAGGCCGAACAATATATGTCTCTGTCCATTCATCTGTTAATCCATCACCATCTGTAACTGTTAGTGTAATTGTGAAAGTACCTGTATCCGAATAGACATGCGTGGGAGAAACTAGAGGTGATGTTTCTCCATCTCCAAAATCCCATAAATATTCTGTTATACCTCCAAAAGAAAGATTAATAAAAGTAACTTCATCATCAACACATCCTCCAGAAGAGCTCAGTAAAAATTCAGAATGCGGTTGAGCAAAACCAGTTATATTTACGATACCAATTATTGCAGTAAATAACAATTTCCTAAAATTCATTTCGGTTCTTTTTTAGTAGCAGAACAAAATTAGACAGAATGGTTTTTTCAGCTATTGCACATACGTTGCAATTACTTGTACTTATGTTGCAAAGACGGTGAAAACGCCCTATTTACGAGCTTCCGAAGGAGTTTTTGAAAATTCTTTTTTAAACAGTTTGGTAAAATGAGCAGGATCATTATAACCATAATTATAAGCAATTTCAGATACTGTTAAATCTGTTTTTCGCAAATCATCTAGCGCTAAATCCAACCTAATTTTGGTTAACAATCCTGTAGTAGAAAGTCCAGTTACGAACTTAACCTTTCGGTGCAATTGAGAACGGCTCAAAGCACATTTTTCTGCCAATTCTTCAACAGTTAATTGCGTCGTTAGGTCGGCCTTTGTTATTTCCTCAATTTTTTCAATTAGCGCATGTTTAACTACCGGAACTTCAGTATCACCAGGTTGTAAATATTTTTGTTGCAATATTTGTTGCCGCTTAATTTGATTGGTAACTCGTAAAATTAGCTCTTGCGATTTGAATGGCTTAGAAAGGTAATCATCTGCTCCAGACCCTAACCCTTCAATCATACTATCGAAGGACGATTTGGCGGTTAGTATAACAATTGGAATATGTTCCGTTGCAAAATTATTTTTTAATTGTTGAACCACTTGATAACCGTCCATTTCTGGCATCATGACGTCTGAAATAACTAAATCTGGAATTATTTCCAAGGCTTTTTCAACTCCTAGCAATCCATTCATTGCGCTGTGCACCTCATAACCTTCTGCAGTCAAAATTTGATTTAAAAAGTCTTGTAAATCACTATTATCTTCAACAACTAAGATTTTTGATTTGTTTGTAGTTGTATCAATAGTATCGGTTCGCTTTAACGTTTGGATTTCTTCCTGAACAACTCCTAACGTACTTGTACTTTCGGTATAATCTTCAACCATTTTAACTGGTAATTTCACTTGCACATTGGTTCCTTGTCCCAATTTACTAGTCAATGAAATTTCACCATTCATTAATTGTACCAACTCTTTTACAAAGGCCAATCCTAACCCTGTCCCCTCACCTTTTCGAGTAATTGTTGCATCTACCTGATAAAACTTATCAAATACTTTTTCTTGATCCACAGTGGAAATTCCGATTCCAGTATCAGACACTTCAACAATCAAAAATCCATTTATCACATTTGTTTTTAAAACAACCTTAGCACCATCATTCGAATATTTAATTGCATTAGTCAACAGGTTAGAAATAATTTTAAAGAGTTTATCTCCGTCTACTTTTATGCTTGATTTTTTGTTTTGGACATCATTGCTCAAAGTCACTTTTTTCTCACGCGCAATCGGTTCAAATAATGCAATGGTGTCATTTGTAAACAAATGCAAATTCGTTATTTCATTTTTCACCTCCAAACGCCCTGCTTTGATCTTAGCAAAATCAAGCACTTGGTTTACCAAACTCAACATTTGGTCACTATTTTTGTCTACCAATTTTAGCAACTTATTTTCACTATCTTTTTTGAGCAATTCTTCTGTAGGCCCTTTAATAAGTGTAAGCGGAGTTCTGAACTCATGCACCAGGTTATGTAACAAATTATCTAAATAATGTTTTTCTCGTTGAATAATTGCATTTGATTTTTGCTTTTGACGAAATGCAAGGTAAAGTATAACCAGTGCCGCAAGTAAAATAAATGCTCCAATCACCCAAACCATTCTTAAACTTTTTTCTTCAGCAATTACGGCATTAGCATCTGCAATTATCACTTCCTTTTCTTGTGAAAAAGAGGATTCCATTTCTTCTTCAAGAATTGATTTTTGAATTTCTACATTATTAATACTATCCTCCAGCATTAACTGTAGTTCATAATAATGTAATGCACTATCAGTTTGATTTACGGCTTTAAAATTGGCATATAAACAACCACAAATTTCAGATTCTAAGCTTGGATAGCTTAGAGTACGAACTATTGGCAATGCCTCTTGACAAGCTTGCACGGCTTCAGAATATTTTCCTGTTTTATTTAATACATGCCCATAATTCACTAGCGTACCAGGCAAGGCAAAACTGTAACCATGCCCTTTTAACAAAGCAATGGATTTTTCATAATACATGATTGCACTATCGGGCTTACCTAAATTAGAATAGGTGATTCCTAGTTCATTATATGTTCCATTCAAAAATCGAAGATTATTTTCCGATTCAAAATAAATAACTGTGGGTAATAACAAATGAAGTGCAGAATCTGGTTGATCAAAACTATTATACGAACCAGCTACTGCTAACCGCGCCTTATTAATTAGATATGGATTTCCAGTTAATTCTGCGTAAGTCGTTCCATTTTTCCGAGACTCCATAGCCTTTTCTAAATCATCCAACTCAAAATATGCAACTCCCATATTGATGTATGCCTGAGCTAAACCAGAATTTTTTCCTAATTTTTCTAAAACTCTAATTGATTTTAAATAGTAAGCTATTGCCCCTTCTCGATCTCCAATTTGACTCATAACAGACGCTAATGCATCATAAGTAGCAGCAACCACAAAGGTGTCCATCCTTTCAATTGCATACTTTTGACATAATTCAAATTGTTCCGTAGCTAAGTCGGATTCGCCTTGATTTAAATAAGACTGTCCTAATCTATACACAGATTTATGAATTGAATCTGCATCTACAGTAGTTAAATTCACCTCCTGCGCCCAATGGTTAGACTCTCGCTTAAAGTCTCCAATTCTGCCAAAAAAGCCTGCCGCTTTGTGATGAAAAAGAACTTGCTCTTTAATGGTGTAAGAATCAATTTGATCATTTAAATTATCCACCTGCAAGATTGCAGAATCCGGATTAGTAGCTAATAGTTGATGCGCTTTTTCAAAAATCTCACTAATATTATCTGTTGCATAGGCTCTAAAGTAAACACAAAAAAATATCACTAAAAAAACTACACTATTTTTCATTTATTTGCTTCTAAGATAGTAGACGTAAATATAATAACTTATTGATGAATAGTTTTGTAAGCTTGTTCACTAAACTGCTTTCTCAAAATCAACACAAAAACATAGAAATGTAGCACAACCTGCTCAAAATGGCTATTGAAAAATGGAAATGACAAGTAAGAACAAACTGATGATTTTTTACTTATTGGAATTGAGTTTTGATCTCTTAAAGTAAATAAGGATTATAATTTATCACAAAATTTAACGCTAAAATTAATCGCTTATAACTTCGCTTTTTTACCTAACTTTATTCCCTAGATTAAATAGATTATGAGAAAATTACTTTTTATACTATCATTTATTTTTACGCTTTCTTTATCAGCTCAAATGCGTGTTTCAAACAATTGCCGAGCGGACATTGATGCAATCGTAAACGCAGTAAAAAACTCAAAAAATGGTATTTCTGATGCATTAAAGGCGAAATACCCTATCAATACAATAAAACATGTCAACTATCTATCACTTTTGGTTAAAGTTGATGTCAATTTCGATTCTGCTGATTTGGAAGCTCAAGGAATTATGGTTGGATCGCGTGTTTCAAATATCGTTAGTCTTAAATTTCCGCTAGACCAATTGGACAATGTATATGAAATTTCTGGTGTAACGGAATTGCAAGTAGCAAGCAAAATTAAACCTGATTTAAACAAGGTATTATTTGACACCAAAGTTGACAGTGTTCACCGCGGTTTAGGTTTACCAAGTGCATTTACTGGTAAAGATGTATTAATTGGAATAACCGATTGGGGCTTTGACTATTCGCACCCTATGTTTTTTGACACATTATTAGAGGATACTCGAATTTTAGCAGCCTGGGATCAATTTAAAAACTCAGGTCCATCACCGGCAGATTACGATTATGGCACCGAATATAATTCTCCTGCAACATTAGACGCCGCACAAGCTGACACTGCCAACATTTATTCTTTTGCCACACACGGAAGTCACGTAGCAGGAATTGCAGGCGGAAGTGGCGCAGGAACAATCTACAGAGGAGTAGCATTCGAATCGCAATTTTTGTTTACAACATTTTTAGTTGACGAAGGAGCAATATTAGATGCATGGGAGTGGATGTACACAAAAGCACAAGATGAAGGCAAACGTTTAGTAATTAACATGAGCTGGGGTTTATATCACACTGGAGCTTTAGATGGTACTTCAATTCTTTCTCAAGCCTTAGATAATTATTCAGAAATGGGAGTTCTTTTTGTTACCTCAGGAGGAAATAATGGAAGTGTAGATTTTCACATTAAAAAAGAATTTACAGGTGACACTTTACAATCACGCATCATGTTTTACACAGGTGCTACACCTAATTTATGGGGGCAAAGTATTCATGCTTGGGGAGAAGAAGACGAATCATTTTTAGGAGGTTTTCGTGTGTTAAACGGTAGTAATATTTTACAAGTTGAAACCCCGTGGTATAACACATTAACTACTGATACATATGTAGATTCATTTTTAGTTGTTCCAGCAACAACTGATACCATTTTTTACAACCTATCAATGGATGCAGCTTATCCTACAAATGATCGACCACAAATGCGATTACGCATTAAAAAAAGTGCACCAGGATATAAAATCATATTAAAATCAGCTGCATCTTCTGGAACAGTACATTATTGGAATGTAACAGAATTAACCACAGATGTAGGAAACTGGGGAATGCCGTTTAGCTCTATTGGAGCAGATTATACAGCAGGTGATAATTTATATGGTATTGGAGCACCTGCTTGTTCGAATACGGCAATTACGGTTGCAGCATTTTCTGCTAGTTATTTAACTGGTGGTGGAACACTAATAGGAGGAGGGCCTGCAACGTTCTCAAGCGTTGGCCCAATGATGAATGATGAACTCAAACCGGATATCTCTGCACCCGGCGTTTCTGTTGGATCATCAATATCTTCTTATACTGACAATAGTTATACCGAAATCACTTCAGTATCATTTGATGGTCGTGATTATCCTTTTGCAAGGTTTAGCGGTACCTCAATGTCAAGCCCGGCAGTAGCAGGAATTGCCGCTTTAATGTTAGAAGCAAACCCATATTTATCGCCATGGCAAGTGAAATTGATAGTAATTGCAACTGCTCGCGAAGATTTTTATACAGGTGAAATACCTGAGGACGGTGACACAAAATGGGGATGGGGAAAAATCAATGCTTATGCAGCTATTAAAAAAGCGTTAGCAACAACCGGATGGATGGAAATTAAAAAACCTCTGGATTGGCAGGTTTATCCGAATCCAACATCTAGTATGCTTAACATTACTGGCATTGATCTGTCAGGAGCAGAGATTCAAGTATTTGATTTATCTGGTAAACTTTGCGGTGAATATCAAAACACGACTACGATTAATACCTCCAATTTAGGTTCAGGAACTTATCTGTTACGCATCATAAAAGACAGTAAAGTTGAGCAAGTGAAATTTGTTGTTCAATAGCAACAGTTCTCAACGATAGGGGTAAAACATTTTTTCTCGACATAACATTGTGTTAACAATGTCTTTAAAAACTATGCTATAATCTATAGTTTAAGTGGTTTATTATGAAATTGTTAAATTTACATAAACAAGCAACCGCCTATGAAACTACTATTTACCTCAACCCTACTTCTTTTTAGCACCTATTATATTAATGCTCAAAGCTTTTTTAATGTTGACGTAGTACATAAGGTTGAAATTACATTTTTTGATGAAAATTGGGATCATATTCTAGATTCACTAGCTAGTGATGGCGCAGGAACTGGAAGCGGAACTGGTAGGATATTAGCAGATGTAATTATTAACGGAACAGAACTTGACAGTTGCGGCGTGCGCTACAAAGGGAATAGTTCAATGGATACCACAAGCAATAAAAACCCATTCAATATTGATCTTAACTATGTCATATCAGGTCAAGAATATCAAGGAAAAGACAAAATTAAATTAGCGAATTGCTTTACTGACCCTAGTATGGTTCGAGAAGCATTAACTTACGAATTGGCAAATTTATACATGGATGGACCACGTGCAAGTTTTGTAGCGCTTTATATTAATGATGAATATAGAGGAATCTATACCAATACAGAATCTGTAGACAATGAGTTTTTAAGTAAACATTACGGATCTAGTAACAATCCATTTTTCAAATGCGATCCTGAAACCTTTGATATTTACGGAGACAATTCTAACCTTGCCTATCATCCAGACTCAGTAGATTATGAATTGCTATATGACATGAAATCAGATTATGGTTATGAAGCCTTGCAAGATTTAACCTATCAACTAGAACATGAACCGGCAACTGTGGGCGATTATTTAGATGTTGACAGAGCTTTGTGGTTTTTGGCAGTAAGTAGTGCCTATGTTCACAATGATGGGTACACTGCATTTGGACATAACTTTTATGTTTATAAAATGGACAATGGCAAATGGAGCATTGTAATTTGGGATGTTAACATGTCGTTTGGTGGTTTACTTTGGGATGGAACCAATTTATTGCCCCTTGGCTTTGATGCTCTAGCAACACAAGATCCCTTTTTACATGATGATGCCGTAGATTTTCGACCACTAATTGCACAATTGCTTTCTAACCCAAAATACAGAAGAATGTATGTCGCACATTATAAAACAATTGTTGCCGAGACAATTAGCAATAATCATTATTTAAACCGTGCAGAAGCTATGCATGATCTAATTTCTCCATTTGTAGAAACAGAACCATATTCTCATTATCCTTTTGATGATTTTAACACTAACCTTTATGACAATGTTGGATTTTGGTTTGATTTAAGACCAGGATTGGAAGAATTAATGGACGCAAGAGAACCTTATTTAAATGGATTGACAGAATTTGGATACACGCAACCAACAATCAACCCAATAACAGTTTCTCCTGCTGAGCCTGCACCATACACTGTGGCAACTTTCACAACTAGCATAACAGATGCTAATTTAGTGCAGTTTAATTATCGTTACAATGAGTTTGATTATTTTTTGACACAAACCATGTATGATGATGGTGCCCATGGTGATGGCAGCGCAGGTGATGGCGTTTATGGTGTAGAGATTCCAATTTTAGCGACAGATTTAGAATATTACATTTATGCAGAAAATCCGCAAGCTGGAAAATTCTCCCCCTTACGTGCAGCTTATGAATACTATACCTTAGTTCCTAGAAAAGGACTTGTGATTAACGAATTATCGGCCAATAACGCAACCATTGCAGCTGATGAAGACGGAGACTATGACGATTGGATTGAATTATACAACAATTCTGACGAGACAATTGATTTAGAGGGATATCATTTATCAGATGATGCGGGCGATATGAGCAAATGGACATTTCCTGCTGTTTCAATTGCACCTGGAGAATATATTATTCTGTGGGCAGACAGGGACACAGTAGATGCGACTGATTTACATACCAACTTTAGGTTATCTGCTGGCGGAGAGGTTATTTCTCTAAGTGATGCTGATGAACAATTGTTAGATCAAGTTGATTTTGCTGAACAATATGAAGACATTACTTACGGTAGATTTGAAAATGGAATTGGTGCATTTGATTACCTCTACCCTACTTTTAATGCGGAAAACACTGCGCCAGTAGGACTTGAAGAAGAAGTTAAAGAAATTCCAATTTTATCTGCCTATCCTAACCCAGCCCAACATCAAGTGACAGTTAATTATAATATGGCACAAACAACTGTTATTAGACTTTATAGCGTAACTGGGCGTTTGATGCTTGAGCAAGCAATTGCAGATCAAACAAATGTTGAATTAGATATTTCAAACCTCGTAGCTGGCTTGTATATCATTACAGATACACAAGGGCGTTTTTTCAAGTTGATGGTAGACTAGGCTTTCTTATCCAAAAAATCGCCCAAACTTTTGAGCTTATCATCCCAAAACTTGTCATAAACGGCTAACCAATCTTTAATTTCATTTAATGGAGTTGGATCAACCTCGCAAAAACGTTCACGGCCTTTATTGTGCGTTTGAATTAACCCAGCATCTTCCATTAGTTTAATATGCTTTGTAATACCTTGGCGACTAATATCAAACTCGGCGGTTATTTGCGTTAAGGACAAGGCAGATGTTGCCACGACTAGTAAGTGAAAAATTTCACGCCGATTAGCATCTGCCAGAGCCTTAAATATTTTATCAATGCTATATTTTTTAGACATTAATTGCAGTTAAATGTTTATCTAAATCAGTGATGCATCTATCCCATCCTCCACTAAAGCTATTAAACATAGCTACTGCAGATTCTCCAGGGAAATTGCTAATTCCTGAGTGCTCTAAAATAAGAAATGTTCCTGTTTCATTCTCTTCTAACTTCCAACTAACTGTTGTAACAATATCTGTTCCTTCTACTACCCATGTGTACACCAATTCTGTAGTTGGATTTACTTTTAATATTTCTCCATTAATTGTTGTACATTGATCCTCTGCCTCATGCTTAAAGGTATACTTATAACCTTGCTCGGCTTTAAAATCTGCAGGTATAAACCAAGTAGAAATTTCCTCTTCTAAAGTAATCGCATTCCAGATTTTAGAAATTGGATGTCTAAACTGATGTTCTTTTACAATTTTGTCATTCATCTTTTTAATTTTTTGTTTTTATACGCAACTATATGGTTGCAAATATAGAAAACCTATCTTAATGCGCAACTTTTTGGTTGCTTTATTTTAAAACAAACAAAAAATCCTCTTGGCAAATGCAAAGAGGATTTCAACTAATTCCTAAATATTATAAGTGCCAACTAGGCATTAAGAAAAGTACCAAATTTGTCTTTATAACCAAACACAAGCACTAGGCTTAAAACAAGACCAATAATTGATCCCATAACCGTTGCTGGCTCATGTAAGAGGTGAAAAATAACCGCATTAACCATTATTGCAATTATAATCGTTAGCGCAATTGGTATAAACTTACCAGCAAGCAATGCTAACCCTGCAGCAATTTCTAATGCGCCAATTATTCCAAAAAATCCGGAAGTGGCATAAATACCCATTAATATTCCTCCGTCACCTGGAACAGGTGGAAACGGCATAAAATGCGCAAATTTATTGACTCCAAAAAGCAGAATAAAGAGTGCTAATAAGATTCTAACTACTAAAGTAACTTTTGAATTCATAAGGTTTTTTTTATATGTTTAAACATTTAATATATAAAAACTTTTGCTCATATCAACTAAATATGACAAAATAGATATGTCCAAGCCGTATAATTGTAACAAGAGAAAACGGTTGGTATACTGGATGAACTGATGAATATTTAATTCATGACATTGCTTATAATGACGCAGGTGCGAAGAACATTGCAGATAGAAATATCGCAGCAATGACTGCATTTTTGAAAATTAACGAAACATTAACACTTTTAATTAGATGTTTAAACATCTAATTAATTATATTTGCCCCAGAATATGGTATGATTCATGCAATAAATGACAAATATTAAACTAAACAACAAAAAGATGAAAATGAAATCATTAATAATATTGGCTTTTTTTATAATGCCAATTATGTCTATAGCTCAAGAGTTAACACTCAATATGGATGCAGTAAAAATTTCTTTTGTAGCAGACATGCAAAACACTAAAGGAACAATTTCTGGTCTGCAAGCAAAAATAAAATTCAATATGGAAGATTTAGCACAATCAGCCATTGAAGGAACTGTAGATGTGAGCACATTAGACACAGGCACTAAAAAAAGAGATGACCACTTAAAAAGTGCTGATTATTTTGATATGGCTAAATATCCTACCATGTCTTTCAAAAGTATTTCAATTGAAAAAGATGGGAATAGCTTTGTGATGAAAGGAATGATGAAAATTAGAGATATTGAGAGAGAAGAAAAAATTGTTTTCACTTATGTAGACAAAGTATTTAAAGGAGAGACTACTATTCAGGCAGCATTGTACAAAATAGGAAACTATGCTGACAAAAAACCAGAGAAGACAAATGTTGTAATCTCATTCTTGCTACCAGTGAAGTAGTAGTAAATTAACAATTGATATAGTTAAAAGCCTGGTTCGTTTTATCGTCCAGGCTTTTTTCATATTCAGAATGACATAAATCACCGAATAAAATGTCAATTATTAGCACGTTAAACCATCTTTTCCTCTACCTTTCGATTATCGTTATAAAGATTTAAAACTGGATTATGGAAATTGTAGATAATATGTATTACGGGTTTGGTCGTATTGTACTAGCCCTTTCACTTGCAGATGGTAAAGTAGATCAATCTGAAATTGAAATGCTAGAAAAAAGCATAGATGAAGTTGCTGAAGAACGAGGTATTGATTTAAGTATGGTAATAACGGCCTTTCAACAATGGAAGACAATCAAATCTTTTTCAACCGAAGAAATGATGCGCGGTGGCTTGCATGATTTTCATTTAGGTGACTTACACCTTACTCCTGAATTAGCATCTATATTTAGAGCAATTGTTATTGATGTAGTTAGCGCTGAACCTCCAATAACAAGCAAAGAACAAGAAATGGCACGCGAGTTTATATCCTACCTCAATGAGCGTGAACGAAACATTAGTAAATAAACCAATAGGGGGATTTTAAAGTTGACGTGTCACACCAGTGAAACAAACAAAATAGAATAAAATGAAAAGCGCAAGTTTATTAAATCAAACCAAAAAATACTTTTTTATAACCTTAGGGATTTTTGCATTAATTGCATGTAAAAAAGTAGATGCATCAAAGGGTACTCCTGAAGATCATGCTATTAATGAAACTGGATTTACAGCAATTGATTTTGGCACTGGAGGTAGTTTAACTTATACCGAATCTGCAACAACATCTATAATTATAAACACAACAGACAAGGTGTTAAAAGCAATGGATATTAAAGTGAAAAACTCAACTTTATACATTGAAACTAAAAACGGTTATAACATAAAAAACAGTGAGGATATTAAAATCACCATAACAGCACCAAATATAAATTCGCTTGCTTGTTCTGGTAGTGGAAATTTAACTGCGAATATTGATAATGCAACCGAATATGCAGCCTTTAACTTAACCGTATCTGGTTCAGGATCTTTGCAAACAACAGCAATTAATTCAACTGACCAAACTATGACGGTTTCTGGTTCTGGAAGTTTAACATTGGATGAATTAATCGCGGAAAATACAAACGCCACAGTGAGTGGATCGGGTGGCATTAAAATAAACGCCGGAACTGCGGTTAACAGCAAAGCTACAATTAGTGGAAGTGGAAGTTACGCTGCATTTAATTTAAACACTGAAAATGCAGATGTTTCTGTTTCAGGCAGTGGAAAGGCTGAAGTAACAGCGAATGTTGCATTAGACGTTGTTATTAGCGGTTCTGGAAATGTATATTATAAAGGAACTCCTATTATAAATGTAACAAGTTCTGGTAGCGGTAGTTTAATTAATGCCAACTAGTCAACCTATACAACATTGAAGATAAACTGAGTCTATAAACGGCTCAGTTTTTTCATTTAAATGTGTAAGAAATACCTACATCAAGATTAAATGAAAATAAACGCTGGTTAATTTCTGTGTTTCGCTTATATACAGAATTAACAAACGTTTCTGCTGAAGGAATTAAATGAAGTCTAATTTGGTTCGTTAATTCATAATTATAATCTAATCCCATATTTATTGCTCCAGTTACATTTCTAAATGGAGAATTAGTAGAATTATTGCTGTGTGCAACAGGTGCCAAAGCTGCTAAATCAACCCAAGAAGATTGCGCTGAAAACAGAAAATTGGCTTTAACACCGCCTAGTATAAACAACTTAGACTTTGATCTCTCCAAGGCTTTAAATCCAAGTAAAAAAGGCATTTGAAAGTATTGATAATCATTACGTGTAGTGTGCGTAATCAAATCATGTTGAAAATCATATTTATCGCTATAAAACTTATAACCAATTCCCGTTCTTCCAATGAATCGCTTGCTAATTTTAAATTGTGCATCCAAACCTATTTCAAAACAGTTACCATAACTTTCATGATCATTTTTGTGTGTTATCAAATCATGATGAACCCCACTGTTCAAAATTCGGAATGATTCACCTAACCCTGCATGAAATAGTAATGTAAAACCTCTATTGGATTTCTTTTTAGATATTGGATTTGTAGCAACAACATTCTTTGGAAGAGTTAAATTATTATTGGCACTATTTAATATTGGTTTCGGAGGAATATTCATCAATTGCGGAATGAAGTTTTGAACTAAAGAAATCTTTTCAACTTGTGGATCATTCAATTTATCCAACTTATTTTCCGCAATCACAACTTCTAATTCTTCTATTTTAACACCCCCCCGAGAACTTTCATTTGTGCTAATTTGGTTTGCTTCAATGGCTATATTTAAATTACTTTTTAGATTAGTTTCATGCAACAACCTTCTTCCTCCTTTTGCTTTACCTTCAATACCAATTTGTTTTTTTACTGACCAATTTTGTTGATCTTCTACCCTTGCGGTAAAATCTAGTAAACCATCTTCATTAAAAACCTGAAACGCTTCAGTATAATCCTGATTTACATTCTTAATGGGTGCTAACTTGAAATTAAACCTATATAAAATAGCCGCAATTAAAACAGCAAGTGCAACTCCAAATATCCACCAAAATAAACCCCGCTTTTTCGGAGTATCATTAAATGTTTCCTTTTGAATTGCATCCCAAACAAAATCTTCCACTGGCATTTCGAACTGCTCAGCTTGTGCATTTAGTTTGTTTAATATTTTTTCTTCACTTATCCCCACTTATGCAATTGATGAAAATATATTTAACTTATTTAATTCCACTTTCAATTTACTTTTTGCTTTTGTTAATTGACTTCTTGAAGCACTTTCAGAAATTCCAAGTAGCTTTCCAATTTCTTTGTGTGCATAACCTTCAAAAACACTTAGGTTAAAAACTGTCTTATATCCTAATGGTAATTTGTCAATTAACAAAACAATTTCATCAAATGACAATACATCAATTGCTTCATCCCAATTAGAGGAAGGTCGTTCAACCAGCGCATCACCAATTTCAAAAACATATTTTTTTTCTTTCTTTATATAGTTAAGACAATTGTTAACCAAAATTCGCTTCATCCATCCTTCAAAATTTCCATCCCCCTTGTAAGAATTAATATTTTTATAAATTTTAATAAAACTTTCTTGCACCATATCATTCGCTATATTGCTATCACTTGTATAACGATATGCAATCCCTTTAAATTTGGGAGCAAAAGCTTCATAAAGAAGTTTGAAAGATCTTTCATTTCCCTCTCTTATTTCCGATATAATTTGAATAAAATCCACTTTTTTTAAAATTTAGAAGAAGCGTTTTATCATTTTGTTTTGTCTTTTCTTCAAAAGGTTAAACAAAACAACTTACATTATGTTCAAATTAGATTTAAAAAAAACATTGACAGCCTCTTTATTATTAGGCTTAACACTTAGTGCTAGTGCGCAAACAGCTCGCGTTCAAATAATTCACAATTCAGCTGATGACATTGCTGAAGAAGTAGATGTCTATTTAAACGGAGATCTTTTAGTAGATGATTTTGCATTTAGAACAGCGACACCATTTATTGATGCTCCGGCTGGAGAAGAAATTGAAATTGACATTGCACCAGGCTCAAGTGAAAGCGTGGATGAATCAATTGCAAACTTTCCTTTAACATTAATGGAAGGGTCAAAATACGTAGTCGTGGCAGATGGAATTACAGGGTTAAGTGGAACTGAATATTCTCCCGCTCCAGCATTCGGATTAGAAATTTATGCTATGGGAAGAGAAGAAGCGTCATCAGAGACAAATACTGACGTTTTAGTACACCACGGTTCAACTGACGCTCCAACGGTAGATGTTTTTGAAAGCTATGTGCCCGCAGGAACCATTGTTGACAACGCTCCCTATTCTGCCTTTGCAGGTTACTTAGAATTAGCAACATCAGATTACACGCTTGAAATTCAAGATGAAACAGGTACAGTAGTGGTTGCAAGTTATGAAGCTCCTTTAGCAACTTTAGAATTAGAAGGAGTTGCTTTAACCGTTGTAGCTTCAGGATTTTTAGATCCTTCTGTTAACGGAGACGGACCTGCATTTGGATTATACGTAGCTTTACCTGCCGGAGGAGATTTAATTGAGTTACCTAAATCAACTGCTCGTTTACAAGTCATTCACAATTCAGCTGATGATATTGCAGAAGAAGTTGACATTTATTTAAACGGTGCGCTTTTATTAGACGATTTTGCATACAGAACCTCAACCCCATTTATTGACGCTCCCGCTGGAGTAAATATAGAAATTGCAGTTGCACCCGGAACATCAACAGACGTAACAGACGCTATTGCAACTTTTCCCTTAACCTTAGCTTCACGTTCTAAATATATCGTAGTAGCTGATGGAATTACAGGGTTAAGTGGAACTGAATATTCTCCAGCACCAGCATTTGGCTTAGAAATTTATGACATGGCTAGAGAAGAAGCTGCTACAGATGGAAATACAGATGTATTAGTACACCACGGATCAACAGATGCTCCAACGGTTGATGTTTTTGAAACCTCTGTCCCTGCAGGTACAATTGTTGACAATGCACCCTATACAGCATTTTCAGATTACTTAGAATTAGGAACAGCAGATTATTTATTAGAGATTAGAAATGAAGCAGGAGACGTAACTGTTGCAGGATATGCTGCACCATTAGCTACCTTAGAACTTGACAACGCCGCAATAACAGTTGTCGCTTCAGGATTTTTAGATCCCTCTGTCAATGGTGATGGCCCAGCTTTTGGTCTTTGGGTAGCACTTGCTTCAGGCGGAGAATTAATTCCTTTGCCAACAGCATTTTTAGGTGTAAATGAATTATCAGAATTAGAGTTCAGCATCTATCCAAACCCATCAACGGACTTCATCAATATCAACGTTGAAAACAACATGACAATTGATCAGGTAATTATTACAGATATAAATGGCAGAATTGTAAAATCATCCAACTTTGCAAAACAAATTTCTGTAGCTGACTTAAATGAAGGAATGTATTTTTTAAACATTACAACTGCTGAAGGGATCAGCAAAAGATCATTCATAAAACAATAGAATCCTTAATTTCTATTTTTCATACTTTATCGTTGATCGTATTGTTTTCATGAAGAAGAGAGTCCTAATGCTTAAGTATTAGGGCTCTTATTTTTTATCTGTAAACCCACCTGTTAACATTACCAATTTATCTAAATGATCAATAACATTTGCTATGCCCATTCGCACAACCACTTTTTGCTTGTCACCGCAAAATTTTAAATGATTTGCAATTGTAATTAGTTTCAAAACTTCTCTAAGCTCAGACATTACTACCAAAAAGTCCTCATTCTGTTCCTCTTTGTCTGACTTAACAGTTCCATGCGTTAGAAAAGACGAAATACCTAAAACTTTTTTTCTAAGCAAAGGCCCAATTCCATCTGGATCATCTTTCGGAAAATTCTCCGTCACCATAAAAATTACTTTTATCAATTCTCTAGAATGATATCGTACATCTATTTTGGCTTGTAATATTTTTTTATTATGATTATTCACGTTCTTGTTGGTGAAGATACAAAATGATTTAAAAGTCTGGGTAGGGGATTCTTATCCATATTTCGTTTTATATTAGAACACACCATTAACCAGGTGTTTTCATGCTTACACCAATTTATAAGCGTTTTTGTTATAGTTGCAACAACATAAATGACGATCCTATGAAATACTTCGCCCTCCTTTTAATTCTCTTCACCCCATTTTTTGACTTTGCTCAATACTGCGATAGCTTTGAGCTAACACTTGAAGATGAGTTGGAATTTGGTTGCACAAAAAATTCAATTACTACATTGCATGATCAATTAGATCGTGACTTTTTATACGTTGCAAATACAGGTGGTGGCCTATCAGTAGTTGATCTTTCTGATCCTGAAAACATGACATCTGTAGTTAATTTACCAATAGATAATTTTGCGAATATACCTGTCAACCGAATCACACAAGAAGGAAACTATCTCTATCTGGCATTGGGAACACTTTTTGGTTCGCACGGCGACCCTTCAGGCATGGCAATTGTAAATATTGAAAACCCTTTATCACCCACTGTTTTAGATGTTTGGACATCTGAAGAAAATGCAGGTTGTGCCTATGTTGCTGTAAGAGGACACCTGGCGTATTTATGTGCACTTTCAAACGGTGTTATAGTTTTAAACATTGCTGATAAGGAAAATATTTCATTCGTTTCTCAATACATTCCACCAACCAACTGGCCTGAAGCCGTGGACCCTGACAAAGTAAAAGCAAGACATATTGTTTTTGAAGGAGATAAGGCATATGTAGCCTATGATGCAGGAGGAATGCGAATTTTGGATATTAGTAATCCGTCTGAGCTAAATGAAATTGGACGATACTCTAACCCTGCAATGGAAGGTGCGGCCAGAGCTTATAATAATATTGTTAAAGAAGAAAACTTGCTTTATGTAGCGGTTGATTATGCTGGAATGGAAGTTTTAGACATTTCAAACACAACCGAAGTAACGCTTCATGGATGGTGGAATCCTAATGATTTTCCACTTGCAAATCCTGCTGCTACTAGTTGGAAATGGTTCAGTAGTGCCTATCATACAAACGAAATTCATTTGATAGATGAATGTGGTGTTGTTTTCATGTCATGTGGCAGGACAGAGATTGTGGGAATTGATGTTTCTGATCCTTCGGCGCCTACACTTTGTGGTCATTTTGGTGATTCTACTGATAATATTTCATCCTATGGAATGACCGTTTATAAAGATCATATTTATGCGGGACTTATTTGCGTACCTCCAGGACCATTTATTCCATTTACTGGAGTTTGGTCAGGTGTAAAATCTCTCATTTACAGTTCGGATTGCGCACTTAGTATTAACGAAGACAAACAAGCAGCAAAGCTCAACATTTTCCCTAATCCAGCAAAAACTGAAATTACGATTGCCAACACTGCAGCTATTGATCAATTATCCATTTATGATTTAACAGGAAAGTTGATTTTGCGAGATAATTCTGGAGTCAATAATGTCTTAATTGGATCACTCTCTTCAGGCATTTATTTAATACAAATTAAATCAGAAGGTAATACAATTGAACAAAAACTAATTATCGAATAAATTAAGTTTACTAGCACTCTCTCAACCATAAATATTTATAGCTTTACACTTAAATTAAGTATTGGTTATGAGTATCGAAAAAACTATCCAGGAACGTGCAGCGTCTCAATGTGAAATCTGTTCTTCAAAAAACAATTTAAGCTTGTTTGAAGTGCCTCCG
The DNA here is from genome assembly GCA_937136425.1 of uncultured Crocinitomix sp. Classification (GTDB taxonomy): domain Bacteria; phylum Bacteroidota; class Bacteroidia; order Flavobacteriales_D; family Crocinitomicaceae; genus Crocinitomix. The sequence continues at coordinate 102,410 of CAKZON010000019.1, read as the reverse complement.
CATCCGAAAGGAACTGTTGACGATACAATACTTGTTTGTGATACTTGTAAGACTCAAATTGAGAATCCTGATGAAGTAGACCCAAACCACTGGCGTTGTTTAAATGAAAGCATGTGGAGCGAAGTTGATGCAGTTAAAGTTATTGCTTGGCGCATGTTAAACAGACTTAAATCAGAAGGCTGGACACAAGATTTGCTGGACATGATGTATTTAGAAGAAGATACTTTAAAATGGGCAGCTGCAACTGGTGAAGGAGATGATGAGGATGAAGCTGTTATACATAAAGATGTTAATGGAGTAATTCTTGAAAATGGAGATACGGTTGTACTAACAAAAGACTTAAATGTTAAAGGTGGAGCAAGCTTCACGGCTAAACGCGGAACAGCTGTTCGTAGAATCTCATTAGTATGGGATAATGCCGAGCAAATAGAAGGAAAAGTTGAAGGGCAACAAATTGTCATTTTAACGAAATTCGTCAAAAAAATGTAGTATAGTCTACTCACTACTCTTTTCATCAAAATTAACGCAACTATCAAAAATATAATTGATAGTTTTCGGCCTAACCGACCTCAAAATTGGAATAACTCTCTGTTGCATAAAAACGCAAAACAGCTACCATAACCTACTGAAAAACAAATAACACTGAAAATAAAACGATTCAGTCACACATTTTTTCAATCAATAAAACTGTGATACTTTATCCAAAATACTGCTTACACAATAAATGTTAAAAAGTATTGTTTATTTAAAAAAAGCTCGTAATATTATAGAGCGATTAAATTTATTAACCCAATTAATATTTTACTTTCTTGAAAACGAACGATACCCAAAATGTCGTAGAGGATACCTACCACGTAATTATTGATTCTATTGGATCTGCTAACCCTTCCGCATCAAAAATGTTGTCAGATGTTTTAGGCACTCCAGTTGAATTAGTTGTCCAAGCTTTATATAATACTCCAACAGTATTATTTTCAAATATTGATGCCAAATTAGCCAATCAATGTAATGAATTATTAACTACTTTAGGAATGGTAGCTCGCATACAGCCATCTACTGATCCTTTACCAGAAAAGCAAGCCCCGGTAGATGTTGGTATTTATATCCATGACATTGAACATGTGCCAATTGTAGCAAAAAAGTTAAGTGAGTTTCTTGCTTGTGATTTACAAGAAGCGTTCAACTTATTAACGAGTGATCCTTGTGTTGTACTTGGAAATGTTTCTGAATCAACAGCGCAAGCTTTATGCGACAGATTAGATACGGAAGTAATTATCAGCTCTCCGAAAAAAGATTTATATACTCTTTTTGTTGGTGACGGAAATGAAAACAAAATGCTTCTCCATAAATTCCAAAGCCATTTAAATTATTTGAAACTTGGTGTTGACTTAAATGAAACCAACCAAATTACAAACTTGGATTATAAAACAGCCCAAGATATTTGGAAGAAATTTCAGTCTACTGGTCTCTTAAAAATGACGAACCAAAGCTTTCAAAGATTTGAAATTAATTTGGTAAAAGTGGACGAAACGAATGAAAAATTTCGTTCGGTTTTAATGGAAGAAACAGGAATGCCTGCAGAAATTATTGACAACGTTATTTCAAACCTACCCATTCAATTGGAATCATCTGCCAATGGTAAAACAGTTGCTGACAAAATAAAATTGTACGGTTCGGCCGGCCTCACTTGTATGGCACACATTATTAAGCCCAATAATTACAAGCTAATTATTGAGCAAATGGGCGATTTAAATCAATCTAAAACAGTGTTGGCCCAATACCTTTCAGAAGATGAGTTGCCAGAAAGCATTTCTTCGGTCTGGGAATTTCCTAAACCATTGGGAGATTTATTATACAGGTGTATTGCAGCTGAATTAGAAGAAGTTGGCTGCACAGTAGATTACGATTATTACACAAAACAATGAGCGAACAAAATAAATTCATGCATTTAGGAATTGTAGAGAACGGAAAAATCTACAGTTTAAAAGGAGAACACACCGAAGCCCTACGTCACTATCGAGAAGGGATTAGAATGTGCACCCAAGAAAATGCACCAGAAGTGTTTTTCCAACATTATACACAATGCGTCATGGAATCTTTAGAGCTTTCAGGTGCGCATGATGAAGTGATATCATACTGCGACAAAGCCATTGCATTATTGGAGGGCAGTATTGATAAAGCTGATTTTGTCAAAAAAAACTATGTGGTTGCCTTAGAAAAAAAGGCCGTTCAATACCTGTTAAAAGAGGACAAGGCAGAAGCAACGGCTTTATTTAAAAAAGCGCAAGAAACCATTGGTAGAGGTAAACAACCTTTAACAGATGAATTACTGAACTGGCTTCAAAGAGGGTATACTGTTTCAAAACAGCAAATTTTAACGACACAAAAAAAGCACAAATATTTTACGGTAACTAAAGAAAATTTAAAGCCAGAAATGGCCATAGAATTACCGAAAGTAGTATTGCCTATATAAAATTTTATTAATCCAAAACTTTAAACAATGAGCGAAATAGATAAGCTAAAATCTGCAGCAGACATTCTCAAGCAGGTTGACATTACCGATATGATTTCCAATATGGGGATAGGTATTGCAAAAGCACAAAAACAACTAGATGACAATTCCGTTAAACAGGCTCTAGCCCTAGCCGATCCGCAAGGTGGATTTGGAGGGAAATCCTTACTTGAATTAGGATTTGTACCAGCCTTTTACAGTTTTCAATTTGCAGATATTAGCGCAGAAATTGAATTAAAAATGCGCTTAGCCACTGGCTTTGAAATTGGTGGCGAATTAAGTGTAGACTTTGCAAAACAAGGGGGATATTCTAAAGAAAAGCTGGATTTTTTACGCAAAGATCGTAACAAAGCTCACCGAAAAGAATTTAAAAGTTCCAGAGCGTTTGTCACGACGAGTTCGAATACTGAGGAAATCACAATTGAATCTACCACAGTAAAAATGGATCAAACAAAAGGTGCTATTGATCGAATTGAGAAATTTGAAAATGAAATTAGGCAAGACGCGCAAATTGAGCGTGTTTCGACTGAAATTGATTCTTCAAAATACCAAGCAACAAATGTGAGTGTTTCAGCTGATGAATCTGTTCAAAACTTAGATGGTTTTATTGTAATTAATCTACCACAAGAACCTTCAGCAGTTGACTGCTCAATACTTAAAATTGCAGATTATGCAACTTTAGACACCGTTAAATACAATGGTGGTGCAGCTACATTTGACATTAGCACAACAGTAACCGACTATACATCTGCCTTTACTACAATTAATGGATTTGTTGGGTCTGGTGACATAGTTGGATTTGACAGTACTGCTAGTACTTATGAGCTTAAAACTGGTGGTCCAAAACCAATTGAATTACATTTTGACTTTGATAAGGATGATGCAGGTATTGCATTAGAGAATTCCTATACTGATGGCCCCACGACAATAGACAATACAGATATCGATCTACCACTCCGTGTATTGGCTGACATCCTCAGAAGAGACTCATCCATGTCAATAACCATTACTGGTTATACAGATGGAAGCGGAGGGAACAGTTACAACAAAGACCTCTCAGAGAGAAGAGCAGAATCATTAAGAAAATGGTTTATGGGAGAAGGCGCTACAAAAAGTCAAATTGATATTGAATATAAAGGTGAAGACTTAGCGCCAGATGAAAACAAAAATCTGTTGTATAGAAAAGTAATTGTAGAACTAACCTCAGGTGCCGACTATTTTTATGTTAACAGCGCAACTCCAATAATTACACCTGCATCAGCAGAACCAATTATTATTTCTACCCCAACCTTAGATGTTGGATTTATTCATTTATATGATTCACCAGGTGCTGTTTCCGAAACTAGCTACACACTTTCATTTGACATAGGTACTGAAGAATATTCTTTAACCTCAACTGTCAGCACACTCGCTTTGAATCTAGAAAGCTTGAAAATTGCAAAGGAATCATTTAGTTATAAAGTGATTCAAAACACAGCATATTTACTACACAATCAATCCAGTATTCGATTTACAACTTATACCAATACACAAGAAAACACAACAATAGCTATTGGGAATAATTCTAGCGAAACATTCGAAGATACAGAAAGTCTTTACTTGGTGGATGACGTCAGTAATTCAAGTACAAGAATTAAAGAGGATTCTGAAAAAATAAATAATCCGTCTACCGTAGCTGTAGGAGTATCCGTTGATGGTCGAACTTCAAGACAATTTAGTATTGACGTTTCTGGTAATGCAAGAATTGCAGCGCGATTAGTGGCACTCCCTGCTCCCAACCAATTTTTAGAGGAGATAAAAGACACATTTAACCAATAAGATATGCCAACAGCAGGAACAAGTGTCGTAAATGCTTTGGTGAACTCGCCATTGCCACTACTAATTGAAAAACTAGGCTTAGCCGTTGCAAAAGCGCAACAAGCTTTAGACAAAAATTCAATTGCAGTGGCACAGGAAATGGCGGCCACAACTGTTAATATAAACAATGAAGACTATAACCTAATTAGTTTAGGTTTTGCGCCTACGTTTTATGCTTTTACAGAAGCAACAGTTGAGGCAAAACTCGAATTTTCTGTAGCAGAATCGGAAGATTTTGCCATTGGCGCCGAGGTAGGTGTTCAAGCCGGAATTGTGGCTGTGAGCGTTTCTGCCTCTTACGCTAGAAAGTTTGAAATGTCAGCAGAAGGTTCATCATCTATTGCGGCTAGGTTGGTTTCGCTTCCAGCCCCAGAAAGATTAAGCGAACTATTAAAAGAAATAGCAGATTCATAAAAAAATATAAACATTAACCTTAAAACAAAATAATTATGGCAATAAATGATTCAGTTGGCCAACAACTACTAGATGTCCCTATGGGGGATATGATTAGAGAAATGGCTTTTGCAATTGCGGAAGCACAAATTAAATTAGACGAAAACTCAATCGAAGTTGCGGAAATGATGGGCGGGCTAGCCACCATTACAGATGATAATGGCAATGTAACGTTTGAAGATAGTCGTGTTTTTTTCGGAAACGAATTCATCACACATAATTCAGCCGTAGTACTTTTTAATAGTGCCGATTTAGGATTTAGAAGAGTGCTTTATACAAGCATGAGTAGCGGTGATTTCACATTTACACCTGCCATTACAGCAGCTTCTTCTGATGCCGAATTTACAGATACGGTTGCAAGTCTAACGGGTTCAACAGGAGACTCAACAGTATCAGTACCTGTGCGTATTTCAATGTTAGAACTTGGTTTTACACCAACATTTTACCAATTCGTTGATACAATAATTGAAGTAAGAATTGCGATTTCAATCACAAGTGAATCTTCAAGAGAAGTTGAAATTGGTACAACCAATAAAACAATTACAAAAACAAAAGCATTAAGACGAGCTAGAAGAAAACTTGGTAAAAAGTCTAAAAATAAAACGGTATCAACAAGCCAAGTAAATGCCACCTATGCTTCAAAATACAGTTATTCGGCTGAAGGCTCTAGTTTATTAAGAACTAAATTAGCTCCTGTTCCACCACCAGCCATTTTAGAAGATAGAATTCGACTTCTTTTAGCCAATAATACTGCCGTAACACCAACGGAGTAAAAATATTACCATGACACGGGACCTTTCTGTGTCATGGGCAAATAATTTAATTATCATTTAAAATAATAATATGGCCATAGGACAAGAATTATTGAATGCCCCGTTTCCTGAGATGGTAAAAAGTTTGGGGGTTGGTATTGCGGAAGCACAATTTGAACTAGATAAAGTCTCCATGAAGATTACAAAATTCATGGCAGGGCTGAAAGAAGACGGAACTGCTGATCCAGCAGCACTGCTCAAACTAACTTCATCAAGCCCTAACTCATATAGTTTGTTAGGGTTAGGATTTACACCTACCTTTTACCAATTTGTAGATACTGTTATAGAATTAAAGATTGCAATAAGTATGCGATCTGAGACCAGTAACTCAGGTGTGTCTGCAGATGTTAAAGTAGGATTTTTATCTGCCTCTGCAGTTGGCGCAGCTTACTCTCAAAAATATCAATATTCAGCTGAGGGAAGCTCATTAATGCGAACCAAACTGGTTACTGTACCTGCTCCTTCGATATTAGAGGAGATCATACGTAATGAGCTTGAATTAGCATCATCTTAGTTTTTAAACTTTTTTGAATTAAGAATTAATGAAAGCTAAGAGTTGGAAATCATTTGTAGAAAAGAAGCCTAAAAAAAAGAAGGCTTCTACTACAGATGAAATGAGTTTTGAAAAGACCTCCAAAGCAAACCCTTTAGAAGAAGTGTTGGAACAAAACAGCACGCTTAAAAAGTTAATGACCGAAAGGCAAGAACTTGAAAAGAAAATGGGTGCGTTGACAGGTCAAACTGATTTTGGAAATTTCGGCGACCAATTCAAGGGAAAATTGGGAGAAATCCCATCCATGTCTGAGAAAAAAAAAGAATTGAATGTTTGGGACACCAAGAGAAAACAAGCCTTGCAAGCATTAAAACAAAAGCAAAACAATGAACGCAAAGCCCCCTCTGGTCTTTCCGGAATACCAAGTAATTCTAATACCTCTCCATTAGATGCCGCTATTCCAAGCCCCAAATTTGCAGAAAATTTAACGAAGAAAAAGGAAGAGTTTGGGGCTAAAAAGAAAAAAATAGAAGACGCTTTTGATAAAAAAATCAAAGATAAAGTGCCAAGTGGCCTAAAACGCAAAAAAGAAAAGATTGATGAATTTGGAAAAAAAATTGAATCAATCAAAAAAAAGAAAGACGATTGGTTGACCAAAAAAGAAAAACTTGAAAACAAGCTGAAAGATGCAAAAAAACAAGTTTCTCGTTTTACTGATTCAGTTGATAACCTAGAAAAAAACTTAGACCGATTTAGTAAAGAAAGTGGAGGGAGCAACTTCTCTGACGTACCCGATTTAGGAAGCAAAATTTCAAGAGTAAAAGAACGTTTTGGAACGGATTCAAAACTGAACAAGAAATTGGACAAGATGACCGATTCGTTTAACAAGAAACGAGGTGGTGAAAAACTAGACCAAAAATGGGAAAAAGCCAAGGAGAAAGTAAAAAACAAACACAAAGAATTTAATCGTGCCAAGTCAAAATACGAAGCTCGAAGAGATAGACTACTCAACGTAGATAAAAATACGTTGGAAGAATTGGATGAAAAACGCCGTGCATTAAAAGAGCGCCTTTCGGCTAAAAAGAAGGCTGAAAAACGTGAAGAGGAGCGGAAAGCAAAACGCAAAGAGGAACAAAAAGCAGAAAGAGACGCAGAACGCAAAGAAGAAGAAAAACGCGAAAAACGAAAAGAACAACGAAAACAACAAAAAAAAGAGAGATTTTAAATTATGAGTTCTCAAACTAATATAACAGCATTTGCGTTGCAAGACATCCTAGAAGGAATTGCGGATGGCTTAAGTGACGCCCAACGCAACTTAAGAGACATTGCACCGTACGATTCTTTTGGTAGACCAAACACAATTTACCAAGTACCTTATTTAGAATTTAGCCTTCAGGTTACTTCCGAGTTTCAAACCGTAACTGACGATAAGAAACAGACCAGAAGTGTACTTAAATTTCAACCCGCCAAATTAACTAGCAGCAACACTTCTAAAACTGAAATTTACAGTTCAGTTTCTGGAAGATTTGTAGCAACTGTGCCAAACGAAGGATTGCCGCAAACAATTATTCAAGTTAAGACTGCTACACCTGTTTTAGATACGGGTGTCTATAAAATTGAATTGGAAGCAGCAGTAAAAAATTCAGTTGGCGAAAAACTACCGGAATCTACAGTTGAGTTTAATTTTGATGAAGAAACATCACTCGAAGTTAATGGAGGAGTGACAGTAACTTCTCCCACATTTGAAATTGCAGAGGTAAGTTCTGATGTAGACGGTATAGCAACAACAACGGTTAATATTCCTCAGGCGGAATTTGATGCTGGTCGGTTTTATGTGATCAATGTAAACATTGGAACGGTCAATAAATCGGTCTCATTAAGTAAATTTTAATTCACGCATTATTTGATTAAAAAATGGAAATTACAGACCCAATTATAAAATATACAGGAACATTACTTAGCCGAGATCAAAATAGGATCAGTGGTTTAGATTTGAAAGTTGAATTTTACAACCTCGCTGAAAATAGATGGACAATTATAATTCCAAGGTTTACTGTTGATGACGGCAACTTTGCAATTAGCATTGATTTAAAAAAAGACAAGCTCAAAACTAACGAAATTTACAGACCAATTTATGACGCTTTAGCTACTGGAAATCTACCTATGACAAGATTATCTTTGGTGGAAGTTGATCCCGATTTACCTCCAAAAATTATTGGATTAGGTGGAATTGTTAATTATAAATTAGCAAAAATAAGACACAATATCACTGTTAATTTTGGAACACTCTATTATATAGAGCCCTTTACAATTCCGAAAAGCATTAAAAAGGATGAATCTAATTTGTCTTATGATCTGGTTTCATTATCAGAACCACAACCCATTAAAGAAAATCCTTTATACCCAGCAATACAGGCAGCCTTAAATCAAACTGAACGGCTAAATGAATATACTGTCGAAGGACACACGGTATTTGTTAGACCAAAGGATGACGAATATGAAGCCAACGACGAAAAAATAAAAGAACTTTTTGATCAAATTAAAGTTCTCACGGCAGATTTAGAGGCTGAAAAAACAAAAGTTAGTGATCTCAATGACGCGCTTATTGCTGAAAAAGATAAAGTGACTGAAATCTCAAATGCTTTGGAGATTGAAAAAGCGAAATTAGTGAGAGTTAATAAAGCGCTTGAACTAGAAAGAGGAAGGGCTTTGGAATTTGAAAAAGCCTTAGAATTTGAGAAGAAAAGAACGCACGAATTAGAATTAAGCATTAAGGAACATAAAGAAACGATTAAACGTTTAGAAGATGAAAAAACAGATATTTTAACGCGAGAAGCAACTCCTGCAAACGAGGTTTATAAAGCAATTGTGAGTGAATTGGAAACGGCATCAGATGAATCTATCGGTGGTCGATTTGCAGTATCAAATCTATCCCTTAATTTAAAAACACACATCAAAAATGATGAAGACGGCTTTAAACTACAACTAATTGATTCTGCCCGAGCAGATTATGTATTGGATGGTACAATAAGCGAAGTACAACTAAACATTATTTCGCAAGAACCTGCTACCAACGCTCCAACAGAATTAATTATGCCAAAACTAAATGGATTAACAGAAACAGCTACACGCAAGCGTCTTACTGCTTTTGGATTAGTTCTTAAACCTATATATCAGTCATCAAGCACAATGACGATTGGGCAAGCATTTAAACAAACACCTGAAGCTGGTGAAGAAGTAAACGTTGGAGATACTGTTACAGTAATCTTTGCAAAAGACACAGAAAATTTTAATTAAAAAAACGAATCATGGCGAATAATTCATTAGATTTTATGAAGGATGTATTAGCCACTCCGCTTGGAGAGTTAATTTCATCAATTGGTGAGGGCGTAGCAGATGCCCAAGCTGCACTAGACGCCGGATCATTGGCGCAAACATTAGCAATTTATTCAGAAGGTGGTGATGAATTGCTTACACAATTAAGAGATATTGGTTATCAACCCACTTTTTATGCTTTACCTGAAACCGAAGTTGAAGCAAACATATCATTGTCATTATCAGGTACTGCTCCTACCTCAACAGGCCCAACAAAAAGCCTTACTAAAAAAGTAATTGGTGCAACAAAAGTTTATGTATCACCTCTCAACGCCTCTAACACAAACAAGTTCAACATGAATGTGAATGCGGCAACAAAACTTAAGTTCAAAATTGTACCCGTACCACCTGCTGCAGCTGTTGCAGATATTAGGGTGGTACCAACTTTAGCAGGTTTGTCGCTAACAGAGGCAACCGAACTTTTAAATCAATTTGGATTTGAAGTAGAAGTATTGACAGATAGTGGTGCTGGACTTGGCGTTACCAATCAAATTCCTGTTCCAGGTACCATCCAAAAATTAGGAGACACTGTACAAATAGAATTATAAAATACGTAACGGAAGCACCTGAAAAAATTTGGGTATTTCTAGTTACTGAACTGAGCATTGCGTCAAAAACAATGCTCTTTTTTTATGTAAGTATTTTGAAGGAATACCGTCCAACATGCATGCGTACAATTCTTTTCATTTTGCCTTTTATTTTAGTTGTTTCTTGCAAAAAAGATGAGCCTATTGAACCTGAACCTTGCTTACCTGATAACTATCTTTACTATAGCGATTATTTTGTTTTTGTTTCAGATGACGGAGAAGAACCACTTATTGTCCCCATGGATATTAATTGGACCCCAACTGAAACAGGATATAATAGCGAGTTCAAAGGATGGTATGGAACGAATGAAGAATGGCCAATTGGCTATTTCCTGAATGATTCCATTGTAGACTTATGTGAGGTTCCGCAAGAATCATGGGAACATGCAAATGGTGAATATTTTCAATTTGATGCTGCAAATAGAGAAGTGATTTCTACCATTTGGGGAGCACCCGAACTTCGGTTAAAAATTCCAGAATCAAATGAATGGATTCAGACCCCAGCAGCACATAGCAAAGCCATTTTCGGTTGCCAAACAACTGTAAAGGTAGACGGAAACTTAAGATCTGGTTGGTTAATTTATGAACGTATTAGAAGAGAATCTTCCGGAGGGTCATTTGGAGATTTTGAAGCTTTTTTCTGGATTCCTGTGGTTGTTGATGGTGTTTTTTATCATTTTGAGCAACACCAAGGCGAACAATTAGTAAGTAAATGGGAAGAGATAGATGGTGAAATAACAGTGAGTACCCTACCCTATTTTGAATTGGATATCTTAGCTGAATCTGAAGACGCCACAAGTGGACGAACCAATATTCCAGATACAATCAATGTGGTTGCAGCGCCATGGAGTTTAAATTTAAAAATGGCAAGCACCGGTAGCCAAGTTGGACATGGACCAATGTTTCCAAACGGACTGGCATATTACCGACAGAGTTTATTAATTTCAACAGAAGACTCTGAAGACAATGGACATGGCCTACTAGAGTTAATTTTGGAAGATGACTAAATAGAATACTAATTATTGTTAAAAACAATAATCTAGCTACACATAACTCCCCTATTCTCAGGCTTTTCATCTATATTGTTTGAAAACCTACACCTATGTCCAAAATATTTTCAAAAACAGCCAAACGTGTTTACCTAATTCTACTCACTGCATTTACATTACTTTTTCTTTTTAGGCTAGGTTATGGCTATACTTTAGATGTAGATTCAGTTATTGAAGATGCAATTTACTTTGACAATTTCTCAAGTGACAACAAAAAGAATTATGCCTCTGACGGATATAAATCAGGCAAGTTTGACATGGATCAAGGTTTGTCGGAAAGTGTTAGTGTGGATCAGAAATATGAAAAAATAGCAGAAGTAAACACTTCCACCAAAAAATTTGATGATGATGAAGCAATGGTAAGAAGTCAGGTTGAAAACAATTTTGGAATTGTACAATATGAGCGTAAAACTGGAAATGATGGACACAGAAAACTTCAACTTCAAATAGGAGTTCCGCCCGCCAATTTTGACACACTTTATGGAATACTCATCAAAATTGGAAAAACCCATTCCAAAGAAATTATCAAAAACGACAAAACGAATGATTATTTAGAATTAAACGCTAGAAAAGCCTCGTTAGAAAAAACATTGGCTTCGCTTATTCTATTTAAAGAAAAAAGTGGGAGAATTGATGAGTATATTAACCTTGAAAATCGAATTTTAGAGATTGAAGAAAACCTACAACAACTCGGTGTTAATTTAGGTGACTTTGACGAATCAAACGAATTTTGTACTATTCAATTTTCATTAGCAGAAACTAAAGCGGCAGAAGTTATTGGAGTTTCATTTTATCACCGCGTAAAAGTAGCGTTGGAATGGACAATTGCAATGTTTCTTCGCTTAATATCAACCCTTTTCTTCATTACTCTTGGTGTTTATTGTTTAGTCTTTATTTTAGATAAAAGAAGAATGGTAATTGACTTTTTCAAGTCTTTTAAAAAAGGAAGCAACGAGAAATAAAGTCACGAGCGACCCCATTCTTACACTAAAAGAATTTGAGTCTTTCACATTATCAGAGCTAAAAGCGGAAATCAACGGCATTAATTAAATACAAAAAAGCTCCGCTTAAAATAATAGCAAAGAGGGTTACTAATTACAAACCCAGACATAAATAGTTACAAGTCACTCTGTTTATGTTAAAAACGTTTTTAATCTTACTTACTTTTGTTCTTAACCATGCTGTTTTTTCGCAACCCAAATTTCAATTAGAAGCATATTCAGGTATACAACATGTTCATCATCATCAATGTAATTTAGAGGATAAGAGCTACCACCGTGGTTTTACCATGTGTGCAGGTATACGTTTAAATTTTAATCTAAATGATCGGTGGGCAATTATTCCGGGCTATACCTTAAACAACATAATAGGAGACAATTTTGTCTTTCCGTTTGAGCGGATTTTACGCCTAGATGTTAAATATAGATTTCGTGGTTCTCCACGGTTTCCAAGAATTAGATTAAGCGTAGAAAGTGGATTAGAGTGGGCATACTATGATAAAAGAATTAAGTTTCCAATTTACTTCGGCGCCCAATATAACCTCAATGCTTATATGGATTTATTTACGCGCGCACGCCTACCTAATTTGGTTGAATTTGATGCACTTCAATTATATCATTTTGTAGAAGCTAATTTTGAATTTGGAATAGCCATTAACCCCAAATGGGACAACTTACCAAAGTATGTTAGTGCTGGAAACCCGTATCTTTTGAGATAGCTATAGTTCCCACTTCTTCATTATTCCTTGAATAGCACTATTCAAAGATGACTTTGGCAATTTTGTTCCAACAGAGAACGACTTAATACTCATTGAATCATCCAAAAATGTATTTAAACTCTCCACTGATTTAGATTGAAAAATTGGTGTACTTGGCGTATTTAAATAATCCTTTATTTTTTGCAAATAATTGCTTTTTGGATCACGTAATTTATCAATTAAGCCTTTATATTTAGGACGCAATTCTTCCGAAAAATGAGATAAGGATTTGTGCATCATTTCGATTAGTTCTGGCGTTACTAAATCAATGTTTTCAGCAATTTTCATTGATTCCATGACCCCAATCGTCTCATTCGCCTCCATTTTTTCAACAAAGTTGTATAAGTTTTGAATATAATCAACTGGCAACATTTCATCTAAATAGCCTGCTACTCTTGTTTCTGCATGGTTTAATGACAGCGCTGCGATTTTTAATTCACTTGAACTGTTTTTACGATCAACTAATCGTGCAAATAACTTCGGAATCATATCCTCTTTATTTGCTGAAAAATCAACATTTCTAGTCTGCAATTTAGGTGCGCTCTCGAAACTTTTAATTTCGGCAGTTCTATCCCAAAGCAAAAAAGCTCCTTCATTATAGCTGTTTCCTGCAATTAATGAACTCAAAGAATCTGAAGGGATCAATTCATCCTTCGACATACTCAGATCACATATTAATTTCCAAGCTGCATTTAGCATGGGAGGTTCGTAAAACACATATGAATTCAGTGATTCACTTGAATTTTCTGGATATAAAGCATTTTCTTTTCTTAACCACAATCCTATTGCCATTACATCAGGAATAGGCCCCATAATGTTTAGCACATTTTTGAAAATTGTATTCAATAAATCCGTCCGGTCTGTCAAATCATTATTAGCAATAAAAAGATAGGCACCATACAAGCCTAGCATTGGATTTAGATATTTATGATTAACCATTCGCCGAGCATTACTATCAGCAACTATAGTTTGATTATAGCTTAAACCATCAACAGCCAATTCGCAACTATCATAGTCTAATTCCTTTATATCAGGGCTAAAACCAACTCCTAACTTACTCATTGTAGTTACAGAATGAAAAATTCCCAATTCATGACTATCAACCTTGATAAAAAGTTGCGTTTGATAGTTTTCTATAACCTGAAGAATTTGCTCATATTTTTTTCCTTTTATTGCATAACGAACGCGATAAGTTCCTATTGGTAATTTAAATGTTTCTCCATGACACCAAGAATCTTCTTGCCGATCTACATCTTCCCGGTCAAACAGATCTTTAAACTTATGCAGTTTTTCACCATCCATAGAATAGATATCTACTCTATTTCGCTTATCAGGCAGCATTTTATACTCCTCATCAGACCGAACAAAAATGAAAAAATTACTTCCCTTATCTACTTTACTAATTCGAATAGCATTTTGTTGCTGATAATCAGCTACACCATTCTCTGCTAAAGGCAAAACAGAATCTTTCATAGTTCGAATAGATTCATTCCTAATGACAGTGTCTTTTTGAATGATCTTCATTTCTTCCTGAATGGTTGTCCCTACCTGATAGTTTATTTTATAGATTCCAGCAGATACTTGAGTTTCGAGCGTACCAACTCCACTAGCTATTTCATTATAACTTCCATCAAGCACCGTAATTCCAACTAATCGATCACCTGTGCGTATTGTTAATCCTAATTTTTTATCCGACATGCTGCTCTATATTTTGTGAGACATCAAATCCTCCTGTTATATCTGTTCCTTTAACCACGTATCCATAAAATCCTGTTTTAAGCGAAAGCGCAATATTAGGCCCTTGAATTTTCTGTGTTAACTCCTCAATCTTTTGCATGGATGAATTCATAATAAACAATGTTTTACCTATACATTCTTCAGAAAAAGTTAAGGTAACCTCATTAAAACTTTCCTTTACAGCCAACACCATATCTTCACCATCAAATCCGCAAGAAACAGTTGGCCCTTGTTTAACATCTTTAGTTAAATTCTTAAAAAACGCCTTAAAACTTTCATATGTAATTTCATTACTATCATTGGTTGCAGGTGCATTTTCTAACGCCTTAATTAAATAGGTTGTAAAAATTCCTCCTTTAGATTTTTTATCTTCTCGTGATGATTTTGCGTGTGAACTTGAATAAGCACGCATAGTTCTTATAACACGAGGATGATTATCACTTAAAGGTCTTCCTGGAGCAGACAAATTAATTTCTAAATCTCGTGAAACAGTTCGGCAACAATCCATCAGCAAAACTATTTCTTTAAAAACACCCATTGCTTCAAGGTATTGCGAATATTTCCATCCATTGATATGATTACCAAATCTGAAATAGTAATCACCATCCGCCGTTAACATAGCGTTATCGTCCTTATTGGTTACGTTTGCAAACCCATGTCCAGAGAAATAAAGGTAAATTCGGCGTCCTAAATAAACCTTTCCGTCAGGGTCTACATAGAGGTTCTTTTGAGTTACCTCATCATCATCTGGACTTAATGTATGTATATACTCGGCCTTATCAATATAATCTCCAAATTTATTTCGATAATCTGACACATTAGGTTGCGGCGTTTCATGACTTATTTCTTCATCAGGAAAACAGAGGGTTGAAATATTTCCTTCATCCATATTTCCTCCAGTAGGTGATAATAACCACTGCTGAAATCTTTCAACATCAGAGATCGCATAATTCAGCCATTGATTTTTATCCATTTTAGGATAACAATTCACCCCTATGAGCAATGCATGATCGTGTTTATTCATGTTCATTTATTGATTGGCAATACTTGTAATAATTTCACCTACACTTTTTCGTGTCAACGGATCATCATCAAAATCTACATGCTTTTTAGATTCAGATTCCCATCCATCTGTACCTGTAACTACGGACCACACATTTTTATTGTCTAAAAATGCTTTTCCTTTTTGCACGGCCGAGTCATTATTATATGGTTTTCGATCTTCATAATATCTTTGCATACCAACAATTGGTGCATCAACAATTAAGTCGCCATCTTCGTTTTTCTCTAATAACCCAGAAACTAAATAAAGTAACGAAGCAGTATAAAGCACTGGAACTAATTTATCCGCTTGTTCAACTGCATCTTTCATTCCAAAATTTCTAATTGAACGAATTCTGTCTTGATGGTTTTCTAGTGTATTTGCAAAGAGGGAGAATTTACACGCTGCAGCCAAAAATATAACATCAAATTTTGCATCAGCATCTAATTCATTAACATCTGCGTTTTTAAGAAAATTACAGATATAGACAGCTCCAGTACTGTGTCCGGCTAATATAATTTTTCGCTTGTCTCCATTTGCTCGAGCCTCTTTAATTAATTTTAAAATGGCTGTTCCAGCATATTTTTCGGCATTAGGTTTAAACGCATCTGCCGTATCTTTTTTCATGGCTCCCCAAAATTCTGCCCCAATATCATCAATATACAATTTGCGCAAAATTTCTTCTGTAATTGTTACGCGCAATCCATGGTCAGTACCTTTACTATATCTACCAATAACTGCCACACCTATTTGCACCAAGTGTTTAATTATTTTGGCAAAAGCAAAAGGCCCCTTCTCTCCAGATTCAATTACCTCAACATCTTTTTTTAACTCCTCCATTACACTGGCAGAAATCCATGATTCAACTGGTTCAAAATTTTCTCCTTTTGCTTTTCCTTCTCCATCCTCACCAATAGATTCTGTTAACATCCCCATTAGTTCCGCTTTCAATTTTCGATCATCCGAAAACAACTGTTCCAACTGCTCTTCTTGCCTTCTTGTTAAAACCATTTCATCCGAATCAAAATTTAAGGACTTGGCTTCCATCTCATCAATTTCTCTCTCTACCTCACTTGGCACAGGATCTACTAACTCAATATTTCCAGCACCTTTTGTTCCTGAAGTTACCACATCCTTTACCTTAGAAACTACGAACCGTTTTAGTTTTTTAGTTAAAATTTTAAACAACTTCGTTTTACCAATTCCATCACTTCCAGTAAATTGTTCTAAAAAATACTCGGGGATATTGCGAAAAAAAGTTTCTCCAAAACCTGATTGCCAACCGTAAAATATTGGATAACCACCAGCGTCATAAAATTCATCTTTCAATTTTTCAGCAGCTTCAACTCCTCCTTTTTCGTTCACTAACCCTCCATGAAAAAAAAGCACCAACGGACGCTCTTTATTTTCTGGTTTATTAATTTCAGAATCAAATATGCGTTTTAAATTATCTCCATAATATAAATCCTCTCCGTTGACTTTACGAGTGGAAAACTTACCATTTTGAACAGCTACATAATGATTTAATAAGGGAATATTAGTCTCAGACATTTGATTAGATTTAAAATTAAGTTTTGGCTACCTTGGGTAGGAAAATAGGCTTAAAAAGCTCCTAGTAAATATATTCATTTTTTTTGTAAAATAAGCCTGTTACTGCTCGCAAACAAAATAAAAAAAGCCATTATATAGGTGCATTGGCATATCTCTAAATTAATTACGGATAAACCCTATTTGACAAATGTTGACTTTAATGTGCAGAGAAACCTTTATCTTTACACAAAACTGAAATTATGCTTAAAAGAATATCTTACCTATTTATTGCACCTGTTTTATTGTTTTCATGTGGTGGAGGCGAAGCAACAGATGCGGAAACTGATGTTGACTCAACTGCACAAGAGGTTGTTGAAACTGTTGAAGATGAAACTGACAAGCCACCTAAACCACCAAAAAGTCCTAGGTTACAAGCTACAGGAGCTGCAGATGGCATTCAAGTTGATGTTGATTATGGTTCGCCATATGTAAAAGATAGAGTTATTTGGGGTGATTTAGTTCCTTATGATAAAATTTGGAGAGCAGGTGCTAATGATGCAACTGCCATTACTTTTGGAGCAAACGTAAAAGTAAACGGAGCAAATGTTGAAGCTGGAACGTATGCTTTATTTATTACACCTAAAGAAAATGCAGATTGGACTGTTACGTTAAACGAGGAATGGAGCAAAGAAATCCATGGAGTTTGGGGAGCATATGATCATAAACCAGAAAAAGATGTATTGAATTTTGACGTTACACCAGAATTTGGAGAAGATAACGTAGAATCATTAACTTTTGCTGTAACAGAAACAGGAGTTTCTTTTGCTTGGGAAAAAGCATCATTTAACTTTAGCATAGCAGCACAGTAATTAAAGACACTTTATAAAAGTAAATCCCCTTTTTCAATTGTGAGAAAGGGGATTTTTTATTGAATTAAATGAATGTAACCTATAGTTGTAACCCAACCAACAATATATCATCCACCTGCTCTTCCTTTCCTTTCCATTCTTCTAAAGCAAAATTTAAAAACGACTTTTTATCTGCTACTTCTTTGGAACTTGCCTTTGACAAAATAGTTTTCAAACCGCTCTTTCGGAGTTTCTTTCCTTTATCTCCACCAAATTGATCCATAAATCCGTCGGTCATTAAATACAAAAACGAACCCTTTTTATAATTGATAATTTGAGTTTGAAAAGGAATTCTGCAATCTGCTTTTCCAATTGGCTGACGATTAGCTTTAAACTCATTAATTGTTCCTTCCTCAGAATCTGCTAAGTAGATGGAATTATTAGCACCACTAAAAGAAAATTGCCCCGTCTTTTTATCAATTGCACATAATGCAATGTCCATTCCATCCGACAATGTCATTTCTTTTGTTTCGAATAAAGCTTCAATCTTTAGCGCCATTTCATCTAAAATTTTTCCAACTGCCATGTTACTATTATTGCTCACAACTTCGTTTAATTTTTTATAGCATATTATGCTTAGCATGGCCCCCGGAACTCCGTGTCCAGTGCAATCAGCTACTGCAAACAAAACGCGATCAGGAGTATCAAATGACCAATAAAAATCACCTGAAACAATATCTTTTGGCCTATTTAGAATAAATGAATTAGGAACATAACTTTTAAAACTTGCAGGGCTTTGCAAAATCACTTTCTGAATTTGTCTTGCATACCTTATGCTTTCTGTAATTTCATTTTTTTGATCTGCAATTCTTTTTGCTTGTTCTTGAATCTGATTGCGCTGCTCAATTAACTCACTTAGACGCTTATTATACAACCCTGAAACAAACGTTCTCCATGAGGTATATTTCTCATACCACTCTAGCGTTTTAACCGCAGGAACAAAAATAATCTCAGACTCTACTTCTACAATTCCATTTCCTAAACTAAGTTTATTCTTTTGTGCAGCCACCAGCGATAAAATACAACTTTCAATTGGTAAAATATCATAAACCTTTGTTTGATTATTTCCATTTGTTGTTTGCGACACTCTAATTCTTCCACGAATCAAAATAGGAATTTCAGGCACTTTATAATTCTCCTTTATCACTACCGTACCCTTTTCTGTTTTTTGCAATGGATAAGAAGTAATTTCAGTAACAAGTTCTGATTCGAACAAACTTTCAAGAGTCTCCATTATCATTTACTTTACAAGTTCAATTAAAATATTTGCCAATTTATTTGGCTGCGAAAAATTTGGTGTATGACTGGCTTCTAATGAATATATTTTTTCAACTTTCCCGTTATACATTGCACGCTGAATGGCGATTGGAATAGCTTTATCTAATGTACATTCAATATAGTATTTTGGAATTGCTCCCCAATTTTCATCCGTTATTTCAAGTTCATAAAAAAGTGGTTTTGCTGGTTCGGGCAAAATAAATGAACTTGCTTTAGCAAATGCTTCTTCAGAAATATCATGAGCAAATGCTTGATGCATTTCTGATGCTTTTACTAATGCATGAGATTGGTCATCTGAGAAATAAAAATTCTCCACCGCTACAGATCCTTCCACCCCTTTCACCATACTTATAAATGAACTTTTAGCGGGAGCTAAAAAGGCTGCCAAATAAACGATAGATTTTATTTTATTAGGTCGAACTTCTGCAACTCTACTTACCGTAATTCCATTAAAACTATGCCCTAAAAGCACTACCGATTCTTCTTGTTGATCAAGCAAATTAACAATGCAATCTACATAATCTTGCATGGTAATTTCTTTTTCTGGAGTCAAATTTTCTCCATGCCCAGGCAAATCAGGAGTTATTACACTATGTCCTGCTTCAACTAATAATTCTTTAACTGTATTCCACTGCCAAGCTCCTAACCAAGCAGAATGAACTAATAAAAATGTTTCCTTCATAATATTCCGTTTTTTTTACGGTACAAAGGTGATTTGTTATCAGAAGAAATACCTGTGACAATTGTTACAACAGTACTATTTTTTTTAATCCAAGCGTAATTTTTTGCTCTTGCTCCATATTTTTAAGGATTCTGGAAATAACCTCTCTAGAAGTTCCTAATTCTTTAGCCAAATCATTATGCGACAAAGGAATTTCTGAGGTTTGATACTTTGCTTTGTATTGTTGAAAATACTTGATTAACCTAACATCTAGCTTGTTAAATGCCAATTCTGAATAAAGCTGAATAATATCGTCATAAGAATGGATAAAAGTGTTAACAATAAATGTTCGCCACTGTTCATGTTTCATCCACTTATCAAGCCCCCAAACCGGAAAAGAAAGAACTGTTGTTTCTCTAATTGTTTCAGCATGAATCGTACTTATTTTATCTCTAAAACTGGAAGCGACTGACATAACACAAGTTTGAACCGGTGTTACATAATACAATAAAATTTCTTTACCATCTTCAGCATTTTTCCATACGCGAACTTCCCCGTCCAATACAATTGATATTTCTTTGATAAAAGTTCCCTCATTTATAATTGGCGTACTCTTATCAAGCGTCTTAACCTTACCTTGATCTAGTATTAGAGAAACTAATTCTTTTTCGGTAACACCAATTTTTGATAGCGATTTTACAATTTCAATATTATTCATTTTTCTTAATAAAGAATCCTAAGTTAATAGATATAACTGAACGAAAAAAAATGGCCTTCAACTTAATGAAGACCATTTACCCAACGCTACAACCACTCTCTACCCTATGATATTTATTAAAACCTTATGCTTACTCCAGCATTTCCACCAAGCCAAATGGATGTACTCCCCTCATTGTTCCACCAATTTTCTTCATACATTGTATAGGGCACTTTAAGTGCAGTGTTTTCAGAATCTAAATTAAATTCAGACACATAAACATTAAATGATGGTCCAGCAAAAAATCCAATATGATCATTTAATTGATAGCGGAAAGCTGCATCTGCACGACTAAGAATATTTAAACGTGGCGAAAAACTTTGCTGCAATATGTGATTGGCAGATAAATCCAAGGATATTTTCACTTTTTTAGTAATATCCAGCATACTACCAAAACCAAGCCCGTAAGTAAAGTAGTTTTCTGAACCATTAGCTGTATAACCAACTTTGTAAATGGTGTATAATTGATCAACCCCCATTTTATAATTGAGGTTTGCATAAATTGCCTCACCGCCCGCAACCTCTATAGCGTGATATCCATTTTTAACAAAACTAATTAAGCCAAACGGCACTCCTTTTTCAAATTCATCTGCCACATTAATTAACCCCAATTGAAAACCCTTGATTTTTTTACCGTGATTAATTAATCCCATTTGTGCACCTACGACATCACCTGTAACTACGTTTGAAATTCCCGCGGCCTGCATTCCTTTAAAGCTACCATTTACGGTATTAGAAATCCCAGCAAATTGGGCACCAACAACATCTCCATTAGTAGTATTAACGATTCCTCCAAATTGGGCGCCAATTAAACTACCATTAACGGTATTCGCTATACCTGCAAAATGAATTCCTACCGCAGATTTACCATATAGATTAGTGATTCCTGCAAAACTAACACTGTTACTTGTGTCTTTCACTACATTGGCTATTCCTGCACAAATAATTCCATTCGTTTTTTTTGTATTTATATTTGCTATACCTGCAAATTGCCCACCTGTTACATCTCCTAAGTTGGTATTTACTAATCCTCCAATCTCAACTCCATGCACACCTCCATTTATTCCGTAAAGCACGTTAAATGAAACGTTATTAGAGTATTTCGGTGAATCAATACCATTTGTGCCCAAAGGATAGAAAAAGCTTACCTGCCCTGGACGACTCATTGTTGAGTCTGATTTTTGCGCAAAAGATTGCCAAGATAATGCTAGCGTTAACGCAATTGTAATTGTTAATTTTTTCATTGTTTTAAAATTTGATTGTATAGATCACATTTGGAATGATAGACAACTGAACATCTGATTCAACTTTGTTTGTTCTACCGTTATACCATTCTGAGACTACTGCTTTATTATTAGTTAAGTTTTGAATGTCTATTTTGAAAGAATGGCTAGCACGTTTCATGTCACAACGATATGTTAAGCCAAGATTTATAAAGAAAATATCATCTCCTTTTTCCCCCCATGGGTTATCCCAATCACGAATGGTATAACCTGCATCTTGAGAAGCAGAAAGATTAATTGGCGTAAAACGATTCCCTCCAATAAAAGATACTTTGGTGTTGATACCAAATGTTTTATTATTGCCTTTCTTTTGACCGAATTTGAATTCTTTACCTGCTAACAAATTTGTTGCATAATTAGCATCATAACGAGTGCTACGCTCTACTCCATCTTTCAAAGTGTATTTAGATTGGTAAACAGAACCTGTTACTAAAAAGTAATAGTTGTTTTGGAAGAATCGTTCAACCGTAATTTCAGCACCATAATTACGACCTTTCCCTTCATTTATTAACTCAAAATCAGGTACGCCAGCAGACCAGTTTAAAAAACTAAAATCACTTGTTGGGTCTTTTGCAATAGGCACATTATATAATTGTTGGTAATATACCTCTGTCTTCAAATGCATGTTTTCTGACAAGCGATAACCATAACCCAATACGTAATGTCTGCTTTTAGTCATATCCAAGTTTTTGTTTAGATATTTATAAGATCCATCATCCTGTAGTTCATTATATAAATAAACTGAAGGAGATTCTAGACGACTATGTAAACCAAACCCTGCCGATACACTATGTCTTGGATTTATTTGCCATTTCATACCAGCTCGTGGTTCAATTGCCATATTATCATTAAGCATATAATGTGTATGATGCACACCTGAAACCAGTGTCAAATTATTTGTAATACGGTGACGCCAGCTTAAAAATGATTGAAACATATCTGTGCTTCCTTTTGAATCTTGCCAACGCGTTAAAACTCCATCTTCATTATCATAATCATCCTCTTCAAAGAAGTTATAATTAAAGTGTGTGAATGTTGCCCCCAATTGGAAGATGTTTTTTTGATTTGCTTTATAGTTCGCAATAGACTGTATTTTGATATTATTATCTGTAAAACCCTCCACTTCTGAAGTGTACAATACACTGTCCTTTTTCAAAAACTGCCCTTCTCCACCATTGTATTGGGTTGACCCTGAAACATAACTTTTGATGTAAAGTTTAGGATTTACAATGTAGGTATGCTTTAAGGCCGCCATTCCTAGGTTCGCTTTAAAATCATAAGCACCTTCAACTTCTCCTGTTGAATCATTTTCATAGGTTTGAACAATTTTGCTTATTCCACCAAGCCCTATTAAAGAGAATGTTCCTGCTTTCTTGGTTGGAAAATTGAATTTGAAAGCAGCATCCTGATAAATTGGAACTCCTCCGAAATCTAAAATCCCAGCTTTGTCCATTAAGCTTAAAGTAGAATAACGATAATTGACCATATAAGATCCACGATATCCCTTTTTAAACGGACCTTCGAGCGTTGCTTCCACACCCAATGCACCAGCTTGAAAAGTATATTCTCTTTTTTGATTATTACCTTGGCGCATTTTAACATCAAAAACACCAGAAAGCGCATTACCATACTCAGGTGCAAATGCACCAGAAAAAAAATCGGAATTAGAAAGCACTGCACCATTTAGGGCATTAATTGGTCCACCCGTTGCACCATTGTCTGAAAAGTGATTGGGGTTTGGAATATCAATTCCGTCCAGACGCCATAAAATACCGCGGGGTGAATTTCCTCTTACAACAATATCATTGTCTCCCTCCGCATTTCCAGTTACACCAGCAAAACCAGACGCCATTCTTGCCGGATCGTTAAAAGAACCGGCATAACGATTCGTCTCTTCAACACTAAATGTTTTAGCACTCACTGTAGCCATTTTATTAATAGCCTCACTCTTATCTTTCTGGCTGCTCACCTCTACTTTTGTTAGAACGGTAATGTCAGGAGTTAAATCAAAATTCAATATTTTTTCTTTCCCAGATTCAATTAAAACACTCGGCATTGAAATGGGTTGATATCCGACAGCAGTAATTTTTATTGAAACTCGGCCTACAGGAACATCCGTAATTTTGAAATCACCATTTTCATCTGAAATCCCACCTAAAAGAGGATCTGTACCTGGCAATATTAATCGCGCTCCAATAATTGGAACTTTAGTATCAAAATCAATCAATGTTCCGCGCAATGTTTGAGTCAATTCTGCTTGACTCATTGCACTTGCCCCCACAAATAGTATTAAGGCTGTTAGTATTAATTGTATCGTTTTCATCTTTTTATAGTTTACGTCTGCTTAGGGGACACCTATAAAAAAAAAGACCCCTATCGGAGTCTTAAAAAAACTTTTAACTAACTGAACGAACAACAATTAATCAACTAATCCGTAACTGCAATCGAAAAAGATATTCTTTGTTAAAATACTTTTCTTCAACGAACTTTAAATGCAATAAATGGCGTTGAAGTTGCGGAAGCAACAAATCGCTACTTTTATAGATTGACCTTAACTGTACAATGGATTGAATTTCTCCAAATTCATCCACCATTAAACTATAGTAGGATGTTCCTTGAATTTGTTGTTCTTTCCACATTTCTGGGTATTCAATTTTTTGCATTATTTTCCCCATTGGGCATATCGAATCTCTGGGGTGCATTACTAAAGTTGAATCTGTATGCAAAGGAATATTTGTCTTGGCGATTGTGTCAGTTATTTCATAAATTAACTGATAAAAGTGTTTTTTCTCTGTTCTTACTGGTTCATGCACAAAACAATGTAGTTGATCCTCATGCTCTACTACTTTACTTGTGCCACAAGCATAAATCAACGCTATTATTAAAAGAGGAAAAACTATTTTCATTATCAAACGGGCTAATTATTTACATAAATATAGATGTAAAAGTGCCGCAAATTCCATAATTAGATTCTCAATTTCCTAAAAGATTGAATTAAAACCGCAAACCTACTTGCCCGCCAAACCACATTTGAACTCTGCCGTTTGTAAACACCTCATCATAGAACGGATTAAATGCCGCGTTCGAAACAAAAAGTCCTTCGTCATTAGCATTTGTTTGATAATTAACGTTAAATGTTGGTCCAGCAAAAACAGTCACCCACTTTTTTAATGCATACTCAATGGTTGGTGCGAATTTATAAAGCTGTGCGAATTTAAACGTCTGGAAGTAATCTTCCGACAAAATATGCGCACTAATATCAACGCTCATTTGCAACTTATTTTTAATTGTAAAATTAGTCCCAAAACCTAGACCAGCCGAAAGAATAGGATTCTCCCAAAAATTCATCCCAAAACTATAGATGTTATAAAAATATCTGGGGCCGCTTTTAAAGGTGAGGTTAACTGGAAAAATTTCATTAGCGCTAACTTCAGTTTTATGATACCCTGTTTTCACAAAATTGAACAATCCCAATGACACTCCTTTACTTTCTTCACTAATGTTTATTAAGCCTAATTGCAATCCTTTGTTTGATTTGGCAAAATTAAATATTCCTGCAGCTTGCAATCCTCTATTTTCATCAGAGGCATTAAATATTCCGGCCGCCTGCAAAAAATTAGTTCCGCCTGCAGCAATATTTCCAATACCTGCCATTTGACCGCCAACTAAACTGCTACCTACCGTATTAAAAATACCACTCATTTGCACACCATAAGAATCTCCCAAAGCAGAAGTTGAAATTCCTGCTGCCTGAACGCCAATAAATCCGCCACGAACCGCAGAAAATATCCCACTTGCTTGAATACCTTTAAAATTTCCTTTAGTAAAAGTTGAAATTCCGGCCATTTGCGCACCGACAAAATTTTGTCCCGTTAAGTTGGTAATACCCGCCATTTGAGCCCCCCTAAAACTACCGCTATTCAAATTTCCAATTCCTCCCATCTGAAGTCCTAAAAACTCTCCTCTTACAATATTACAAATTCCACCAGCCTGCACTCCTAAAACATCACCTCCCACTAAATTGGTAATTCCTGCAGCTTGAAACCATTGCACATTTTCCTTATTAATATTAAATAAACCTCCTATTTCCGCTCCGTGCACTCCTTTTGAAAATCCACCTAAAACATTTAACGAAAAATTATTATAAATCAATCCGTTTGTAGATAGGTTTGACCCCACACTCAACGAAGGAACAAAAGAAATTTGGGCGTATCTAGTCTCTCTAATATCCTCCAGATTTTCTGCATGAATAGCTGTTTCATCTGATATTATTGAACCAGAAATAGCTTTTTCTTCAATGGGTAAATAAATACGTTCGGGCGTTCTTGTAGCCATCTTCTCCACGTTTTCATTTTTTGCTTCAAGCACTGCATTGCGCACAATAACAGAATCGGTAGCTGCATCTAAAACAAAAACCTTTTCATGAAACCCCTTTTTACGAATGTATAAACTACGAATAGTCTCTGCCTTAGGTATTTTCAGTTCATAAGTTCCGTCGCTTTTTGAAACCGCGGCGTATCTCGCATCAATATCATAAATACTCGCTCCAGCAATGGGTTGACTTGTTTTCTTATCAGTAATTTTGCCTCTAAATATGGTGTATCTATTCGATTTTTTACGACGCCGAATTTCAGCTACATCCTCATTTTTAAGCAAGACAATATAATTTCCAACTTCTTTAAAACGAACATTTTTATTGAAAATTAATGTCAGCCCAAACTCAATAGTTTTACGTTCTATACTTAAACTTACTAGTTTATCATCTTCAATAATATTTGGGTTATATGAAAACTGAACCCCCGTTCGTTCCTCAATAACAAATAGTATTGTTTTAACGGGTGTAGCTTTAATATCAATACTAATAACACGATCCAAAACACCAGTTTTGGACCAAGACAACGTTGTCAACAATAATAATATGGAAGTTAAAAAATGCCTATAAGTCATCACATTCAACCCTGTATTTCCCATCTGCGGTTACGGAATAATTCAACCCATAACTATCTGGCAATGAATTTAGAAATTGTTCAATTGACCCATCTTTAAGATAACTACTTACAATTAATTGATCCGCCACAGATGGACAATCTAAAATCAAGCTATCTCCGGCGATAGCGTTCATTATGCTAATTGCCTCTTTAAGTGGCACATCATCAAATCTTACTTTTTCATTTTTCCAAAACATCTCCTCAAGTCCTGTGGTTTTAGAGTCGTCTCTAGTCAACTTACCAGTGTTTCGATTATAAATACCTTTTTGTCCAGCAACTAAAATTAAAGTTTCATTTCCATCTCCAAATTCAACTTTTCCAGTGTTTACAAATACATGTGTTAATGAATCTCCCTCCACTGCTTTAATATTAAATGATGTTCCTAAAACTTTAACATATGTTTCTTGCGGTAAATCAATAATAAATGGTTTTTCTTCATTCCGCTCAATATCAAAAAACGCTTCGCCATTAAGTGTTACTCGGCGTTCATTTTCTGTAAACTCAACAGGATATACTAAACTAGTATTCGCATTAAATGTAACGGTTGATCCATCAGGCAATTCATCTACAAAGCCAGGTAATTCAGAAACAACAGTTGTATATTCTATTTCACCGTTTTCGCCAAATTTTAACCAAGCCAAAACTCCAAAAAGAATTACGACTGAAGCCGCAAGTGATAAATAAATATTTCGTTTATAAGAACGATTAATCGGAATTACTTTTTCATCCTTCTCTGTTATTTGCTCCATTACGCTTTTCCACGCTAAATTGGTATCAACAACAACCGGTTTAGGTTCAATCTCACCAGCAGCTTCCCACGCTTTTCTTAAAGAGGAATAATGTTCTTCGTTTGAAGATTTTGCCGAAATCCAATTGGAAACAATAGCATTCATTTCCGAATTTAATTCGCCATTTATATGCCCCATTAAAAGCGCATCAGTTATTTCTATTTTTTCATTTTCGTCCATTTCCTAATTGTTCCATCTTCTACTTCTTAACTAAACATTATTAACACAAGAATTGTAAGGTATTCTGACAAATCATTTTTGAGATGTTTAATTGCACTTCCCATTTGATTTTCAACCGTTTTAATGCTGATTTTTAATTTCTCAGCAATTTCCTTGTATTTCAATCCTTCAAAGCGACTCAGGATAAAAATCCTTCTGCGCCCCTCAGGCAATCTATCTATTGACTTTCGTATTTTTTCATCCAATTCTACCGCCTGGTATTCATCATCCACCGTATACCGCTCCTGTTCCATCTCTATTTGATTATGTTTTTTATACTCTTCTTTAACTTTAATATGTCTTAATTGATTAAAACACGAATTTCGAGTTGCTGTATAAAGGTAGGCTCTAGCAGATTTTTCAAATTGAACTTCTTCTCTGTTTTCCCAGAGTTTTACGAATAGTGATTGTACCGTTTCTTCCGCTGCTGCCAAGTCATCTAAATACTTATTGGCATATGCGCAGAGTTCACTATAATGCGACTTAAATAGCATTTCAAACTCCGATAAATCAACTGTAAACTGCATAAATAATCCTTAAACAAAAATAGTGATTGAATTGGACTTTTATTTCTTAGCTCAATTCAATCACAGTTTTTAATTCTAATATGGTTTTATTGAACCTGAACCTGAAATTCTTTGATCAATAATTGGGTTTCCTTTATAAGTCACATTTCCGCTTCCTGAAATATCAACTTCTAATTCTTCAATTGCATATACTTCACATTCACCTGAGCCTGACACGCGAATGTCTACTTTTTTGGCTGGAACATTGAATGTATGTATCTCTCCTGAGCCGCTTATATCAATTTTTTCAGTTTCAACCGTGTCAATTGCTGTAATGAATAAATCTCCGCTACCCGAAATATTTGTTTCCAATCTATTTGCATCTAAACTGTCAATTGACAGGCTCCCGCTTCCGCTAATATTTAAATCAAGTTCATCCGTAGTTAGCTTTTTTGTTACAAATACATCCCCACTTCCCGAAATTGATAACCTATTCAATGCAGGCAAGGTTACATGCACCTTTACTTCATAGTTGTTTTTGATGCATTTTCCTTTTTTGATATCAATTTTCAATGTGCTCCCTGAAACTTTTGTTTCAATGATTTCCATTAAATTTTCACTTGCTTCAACACTTATAGCGTATTCTTCTCCTTGTGTTATATACAAGTCTGCTGCCATCCCTAAAGAAATTTTGGAAAAGTCTGTATGTGATCTTTCTTGCGTTACAACTTCCCCATTTGGTTGATAACAAAATACTCCTCCTTTTTTACAAGATGATCCGATAAGAACAAGTGTGCAAATTATCAGTGTTATTTTTATTCTATTCATGATATAATTTTTAGTTTCTTTTTTCATGGGACACCTCAAAATAAATTGACCCCTATTCAATCCTAAAAAAAATATTTTTCGCCATATCACTTCTAGAACAAACACCTACCTAAACCCATTTAGATTAAGTATTTATACGGATAAGACATGAAATTCTGGTGTTCGTCCGAGAAATGTGGAACTTCATCTAAAAACATCCGTTCAACTGGTATAGAAACGATTTCGTTGGCTATTTTTGCACACAACGAAAAACTATCTATAACTAACTGTTAGAGTAACAGATAGGATTAATTTATTAACCTAGTAGTGCATTTAATCAGGACATTTCTCATATTGGCCTCTTTTTGCTGCGTGATACAATCACGTGCAACAATAATATTGGTTGAGAATGTCAATGATGCAGGGGTTGGTTCTTTGCGAAGTGCAATTACTTTGGCGTCTCCATCAGCCAACGACACAATTTTGATTAATGTAAAGGGAACTATCAATCTAAATAGTCCTCTTGAATTTGACTCATTCACTGCACTAACAGTTATTGGGCCTTATGCCAAACACAATAAGATTTCAGCCACAGGAATTTGGGCAGGCAGCTTGTTTCACATCAGCAATTCTGAAGGAATCATTTTCCAAAACCTTGGATTTGATAGTGGAAATGGAAATACCAGACACGTAACAATTGAAGATTCTCCAAACGACATAGTATTTGAACGTTGTATCTTCGAAAATAGTAATTACACTGTTCCATTAGGTGAAGGTGGTGCTGTAATAGTAATAAATTCTACAACAGCATTTAATAAATGTTCGTTCATTAATAACTCTGCTGATAAAGGTGGAGCCATGGCTACAACCTCTGCCTCTGCTTTGACACTTACTAATTGTACTTTTTCAGAAAATACAGCAACAGGCAACACTGGTGCGTTGCACATAACAGGGACTACTGCTGCCACCCTACTCTTTAACACATTTGTAAACAATGAATCAACTGGAGCAATAGAAGCAATTAGAGCAACCGGAGGAACAACGGTGAGTTTAGGAAATAATGCCATTGGAGATAACGGAACTGGCAGACAAGTAAGACTTAACGGTGCCGTAGGTTCGCTTGGTAGAAATGTCATTAAACAAAATTATCCGTCAGAACCTTTAAACCTTGTTGCAATTGCAGGTGATGTTGAATCAACCACAATTGAATTAGGATTAAGAGCAACAATACTTGAGGATGGATATGGTTTAAAATACTGGCCTATTACAAGTACTACAAGTGATTTAATTAACCCCGCCAGTCCAGGAGCATCAGTACCAGAATTTGACTGCAGAAATGCGCCTAGAAATTTAAAAGGCCCGAGTTTAGTTAATGCTTATCCAGATGCTGGAGCATGCGAATACACGCATTTACGCGTAACGAATGACTCTGGTCTACCAGGCTCAGCAAACTCTTTCCTTTGGGCCATTGCAATTGCGCAACAAAGAGATGCCGTACATTACATTGAGTTTGACATACCAAGCCCAGATGATATCCTTTTCACCTCAGAGGGTGTAGTTGATGAAGGAGTGTATATCATAGATGGATTTTCTCAACCACTTAGTGCAATTCCTGGCCCACATGAAATTGGAATACCAGGTGTAACGCGTGCCGTTTTACTAATTGACTTTGTAAATGGAGGCTCTCATCATCACGGGGTTAAATTTGATGATAATGCCGAGGGGTCTATATTACAAGGTGTAAGTGTTCAAGGATTTGACAGGCACGGTGTTGAACCTAATCGTTCTGGAGATATATCAGTTTTTGGTTGTGAAATAGGGATTAATGATGCAGGTGAAGAAAATGGAAATGCACGAGCAGGACTTAGAATAAATGCGGGCGGAAATAAAATTGGAGGTTGGCAACATTGGATGCGAAATGTCATATCTGGCAATGGTTTATCAGGAGTTGAAGAAACAAATATTACTATTACATTGGGCAATGATTCCAATATTTTAATGGGGAATATCATTGGTGGATCAGCTGAAGGAATGAGTGGAGTTGGGATTGGAACAAGAGCCTTAATCGGAATTTTTATAGGCTCAAGTTATAATCAAATTGGAGGAACTTTACCCAATTCTGGAAACATAATAATTGACAATCAATACGGAACTTATCATGATAGATATGGTGATTTCAACCAATATTCAGGCAACTTAATTGGTTTGGCATGGGATCAAAGTACTGCTGTGGAAAATCCAATTGCCGGAATTTCAATTAACGGTGGTGACAACAATACCATTGGCGGTCTCTCTATTAAAAATCAAAATCAAATTGCACATAACGGTGTAGGAATTGAATTAGCTTTTTCCTTTACAATAGCAGAAAGTAATGCTATCCTTGGAAATTTAATTCATAATAATATCAATCAAGGTATAGATATTAACGGGGATGATGCCGTATTAGTAAATGACGGAATATTTGATGGTGCAAATTCTAATCAAGGTATTGATTTTCCTGAAATCATTTCCTCTACAAGTTGTGGAACTGGGTCATCCAAAACTACATTTGAATTGAATGTTCCAATTAGTCAAGATTATCAGGTTGAATTTTTCAGAAACACGAGTCCAGATGCAACAAATGGAGAAGGAGAATTTCTCTTAAATAGTGAAACCTTTTCTGTTACCACCATGCCTCAAACCTTTGTTTTTGATCATGGATTTGATATAGGTGCAGGTATTTCCATTACTGCAACTGCCACCCAACTATCAAGTAACAACACCTCCGAATTTGCAGTCAATTACTTAACCACTGCTGCTGCAGGAGATGCCACCATTAGCTATGATGATATTTGCCCTTGGGAAACAGCAATTCCTATTTATGGTGGAGATACTGGTGGAGATTTTAGGTTTTCAGATCCTGCTCCAGTTGACGGCGCTACCATTGATGCTGTTTCTGGTGAAGTTACTGGAGGTATTGAGGGAACAACCTATGAAGTTATTTATGGATTTTCTGGTGATTGCATTATTGAAGACACTACTACATTTAGCGTATTAACAATAGACGAAACATTTAGTTTTGCTGATTTTTGTCCTGGTACAGATGGTGTGGCAACTGCAGTAATAACGCCAGGTGGAACATTTTCGCTCAACCCAGACTTTGGTGACGGAGCATCTATCACAGCAGATTCAGGAATACTAACAGGGGGAATTGAAGGAACAACATATACCATTCAATACATTGCAGATGATGGTGTTTGCAAGGACACGGGATATGTGGATGCGCTTATCACACCAACTGATGAATCTTTTACTATGGATGATTTTTGTCCAGAAGTTGTTAGCGCAGATGCGGTTCCTGCTACTCCAGGAGGAAACTTTTACTTTGCTCCGGATCTTGGAGATGGCGCTACGATAAACACATTAACAGGAGCAATTACTGGAGGAATTGAAGGCACCACCTACATGGTTAGATATGTTGTTGGTGCCTGCGCCGAAGAAGACACCATTTCAGTTTCTGTAATTGAAATTGATGAAAGTTTTGTTTTTGATGATTTTTGCCCTGGTGAAATAGGCTCCCCAACGGCAGTTGTTGAACCAGGTGGCTTCTCATTTTTAACGCCTCCAGGTGATGGCGCAATGATTAATCCTGGCACTGGGGACATAACCTTTGGTGTTGAAGGCACAACCTACGAAGTACTGCATACTGTTGGACTTTGCAACGATAAAGACACCGCCTATCCAACTGTAATAACAGTAAACGAAGAGTTTACGTTTGATGATTTTTGTGAAGTCAATGATTCATCTGCAATTTTACCTGTTGCTGTAGATCCTGCAAATTCAACTTACATTTTATTAGGGCCAGATGATGGCGCAACCATTAATGCCACTACTGGTAGGATTTACAATCCTATTGAAGGAACAACGTACACTGTGGTGGACAGCGTATGGACATTAGGATGTTGGCAAGCAGACACCCTAGAGGTTTTAACCATTTTAGTCAACGAATATTTTGAATACAATAATATATGTTTAGGAGCTACAGGATTCCCAAATGATGATGTTGAACTAGGTGGAGATTTTTCAATTGTTGACGACCCTGGTGATGGTGTTACTATAAATCCATTAACTGGAGAATTGTCTGGTGGACTTGGAGGAGTAACCTACACAATTCGTTACATCAAAGACATAGATTTGTGTGCAGATACTTTAGAACAAGAAGTTACGTTTATTGAAGTTGATGCCTCATTTGATTTTCCAGATTTTTGCCCTGGATTGGATCCAAGTCCTGCTCCAACACCACTCCATTTAGGAGGAACATATGACTTTGCCACACCACCTGTTGACGGAGAAACAATCAATACATCAACAGGACAAATCATTGGTCCAATTGAAGGCAACACTTATGACATTTCATACACAATTATTGATTCAGATATAGGATGTACTGATACTCAAATAGAATCTGTGAGTGTAAAAGTAGTTAACGAGGACATTGCATATGAAGACTTTTGTTGGGAAGCAATTTCTGAACCAGCCGAGCTTTTAGAAGTAGGTGGAACACTATCATTTGGAACACCAGCTCCAGTTGACGGTGCAACATTAGGTGCGGAAGGTATTATTTATGATGCAACCGAAGGAGCGGTGTATACAGTAGTACACGTATTGGAAGTTGACGGTTGTATACAAACAGATTCTGCACTAGTTACAGCACTTGGAGTAGATGAATCCTTTGTTTTTGATGATTATTGCGCAAGCTTTGAAAGCCCTGCTCCAGTTGCAGCTACAGCAGGAGGAGAATATTCTTTTGTTGGAGATGTAGATCCTGGTGTTACAATAAATTCCACCACGGGTGTAATTACAGGTGGCGTAGAGGGCGAATTTTATAACGTAATGTACAGTGTTGATGATGCAACCGAAACTTGTAATGAATCTTCTGAAGTTACTGTTTATGTATTGGGTAGTGACGAAAGTTTTAGTATGGATAATTTTTGTGCAGAATTTGCTAGTGATGAAGCTACTGCAACTGTAGATGGTGGAACGTATACCTTTGAACCAGACCCAGCAGATGGTGCTGAAATTGATCCAACAACGGGCATCATTACCTCTGCTGAACCAGGAACAACCTATGGAGTAATGTATACTTTAACATTAGATGGTTGCACTGATCGTGACACAAATTTAGTTGTGGCATACGCATCTGAAGTTGCAGATTTCACCATTGAAAATTATTGCGCAAATATTGCCACACCAATAGAAATTACGGGCACAACTGGTGGTTTATTTAATTTCCACCCCACTCCTCCTGCAGATGGTTCAACGATTGATACTGGCACTGGAGAGATTTCCGGATCAGAAGGCGGTACCTATGAAATCATTTATATTACGCCTGGTACTGCTACAACCTGTGCAGACACTTTAATAGAATCACTTACACTTTTCGACATACCAAAAATTAATACTTTATCATCAGACAAAGACCTATATTGCCCCGTTGATGAATTAGAACCAATTAGTGTAACTGACCATTATGTAGCAACTCAAATTTATTGGTATGTTGGAGAAACTGGCGGAGACATTAATGATTCATCTTTTACTTATACACCTGAGAATTTAAATGTTGGTAATAATATCTTTTATGCAAAACCTAAAAGCGCTGAAGGTTGTTATGGCGAATATGTCTCCTATGAGCTTTACCTTTCAGACACCTCAGGAATGCGCGCTATTGATGATTTCGAAATTTGTTTAGGTTCTTCGGCGCCGTTAAAAGCCTTTGGCGGGTCTTATTATAAATGGCACACAGATGTTCCGTTAGCAGACTATACCAGTGCTGAACCAATTGCATTTAGTTTACAAGAAGAGGCTTATATTGTCTCCATTTTTAATGATGACAATTGTGAAGTAATGGATACCATTAGCGTTACATTTTCATCAAAAAACGAATGTGCAATAGACGTCTACAACGCATTTTCACCTAATGATGATGGCAAAAACGACTTTTGGTATATTGATAATTTAATCAACTTCATGCCTAACACTGTTTACATATATAATAGATGGGGAGATGTGGTACAAAAAATAGCTAATTACGATAATATTACAACCTATTGGGATGGAACAGATAGTAATGGAAATCCACTTCCTCCTAACACCTATTTTTATGTAGTAATTACGGAAGACTCAGACCAAAGTCTAGCAGGTTGGGTTCAAATAGTACGATAAAGTAAATGAGATTAATATTCATCATATGGTTAATGACTAGTTTTGCTGGAATCGCTCAGCAAGATGCTATTTATAGTCAATATATGTTTAATCCTTTTGCGATTAACCCTGCTTATGCAGGTTCTCGTGATGCCGTAAATGTTGTCATTGTAAACAGAAGTCAATGGGTTGGGCTTGACGGAGCACCAAGTACCCAAACTATATCTGGCCACGTCCCAATGAATCGTAATAATTTAGCCTGGGGCTTTAACATTTCAAGAGATAAACTTGGCCCAACCAGTAATTTACTTGCAACTGCTACAGGTGCTTATCAACTCAAATTATATCAAGGTACACTCACCTTTGGATTAAGAGGCGGAATCTATAATTCAGTAGTAGATCATGGAAAGCTAAAATTTAGAGAAGCGGATGATATTTTGGATCATGAAGAACGAATGAGTGCCGTGATACCAACCTTTGATTTTGGATTGTATTATTATACGGAAAGGTTTTATGCCGGGTTATCTTCAAACCACTTAACAAAACACAGATTCAATTATTCCTCATTAGCAAATAATCAGGCATACTATTTGCGTAGACATACATTTTTAGCAGCAGGATACGTGTTTGAAATTAACCGTGATATACAACTTAAACCATCTGTTTTATTAAAACATGGAGGTGGCTTAGCTTTTAATGCAGATGTGAATGTAAATGCCCTTTTTAAAGAACTTTTTTGGCTAGGTATTGGCCTTAGAAATTTATCTAGTTTGAATTTTTTGATAGATTTTAACGTAACTGATTATCTTAGGGTCGGATATTCGTATGATATGACCTTAAGCAAATTGAAAAATTATTCGCACGGATCACATGAATTTATTTTAGGCTTTGATTTTAATTTGAAAAAATCGTCAAACATACTATCCCCACGATATTTATAAAATGAAGCACCTATTATTGCTCACATACCTTATTATTAGCGTCTTGGGATTCACCCAGACCTACGAAGTTGAACAAGTTGAATTGGTTGCCACAGTGCAAACAATTAACGGAGTTAACCAAAAAACAGAAGAGTTTTCGCCAATTGCTGTTGGTGACAAGCTTTACTTTACATCATCTCGGCAATATAACAAACACAATACGGGAGAAAATAATTGGGACAAAAACAGTTATTTCAATATTTTTTATGGAAATATTCGAAATGATGAAGAAGGTGTAATTGACATTAAAGACATTAAACTTCTCTCTAATAAACTAAACACAGGAAGTCACACTGGACCAGTTTCATTTACCACAACTGGAGATACTTTATTTTTTACACGTGTAGAAGAGGTGGCCAATAAAGGTGAACGTATTTATCGAGCACAACTATATTCTTCAGTAAAAAAGAATAATAAATGGGGAAAAGTACGCAAATTACCTTTTTCAACAACAGAAAGTTCTTACGCTCATCCTGCCTACGATATTGTTAAAAACAGACTCTATTTTACGTCTGACCGTGCTGGTGGAAAAGGTGGTAATGACATTTATTATTGCGCATTAGTTGATGGTCAATGGTTATCTCCTGTTAATGTTGAATCTGTGAATACGGAGAATAGTGAAAAGTTTCCTTTTGTACTAGGCGGTAACATCTTTTTCTCGAGTGATAGAGAAGGAGGACAAGGCCAAATGGATATTTATTACAGTTCTCCTGAGCCAACAGATTACCCGATAAAACTAGACGGTTTAAATTCAGCTTATGATGATTTTGGAATATCCATTTTACCAGATTTATCAGCAGGTTATTATACCTCTAACAGAAATGGTAATGACGATATTTTCTATTTCACATTGGAAAGAAAAATCACTGTAACAAACCAACTTGCTGGAACTTTTACTTTTAGATCTTTACCCGGAAGCGCCAGTAATTTAACGGTAATGCTTTATGATGAAGATGGTGAATTTATACTTGAAGAAAAAACAGATGATAAGGGCTATTTCATTTTTGAAAATGTCCAACTTGACAGCAACTTTACAGTAAAGCTAGGCAACCTGCCTGGGGATGAAATGACACTTGATTTTTACAATGCTGACGGTGAACAAAACTCGAGCTTTATTTTAAGTGAAGACGGAGCATTGAAATACAAAAAACTCTTTTATGAAAGTGGCGGAATAATCAATTTCATTCCAGACGACATGAAAGATTTTGAAAAGAACACGGCAACACTATCTGGTAAATTAGTGTTAGATGATGACCCTCCAAATGTCACACTTAGCAACCGAACTATATTATTATTAGATGAAAATGAAGACATTATTTTTACTGGAACAACAGATAGTTTAGGAAATTTTGAATTCAAAAACTTAGATTTGGATGGAGAATATTACATACAAATTCCTGAATGCTCCAGCGATCTAGTGCTATACATATATGGCAGAGACAATAGCATTTACACACAATTAAAGTGTAACTCACAAGATTATTTCATGTATCAAAGGTTAAAGCCAGACTTAACCCACAACTTAATTGTAATTGAAGAGTCTAGCGGACCAGAATTCATGCTAAACAGTTCAGAAATTGTTGGTCAATTTACACCAACCGATCCTAGCAAATCACCAATTCAATGTATGGTAAGAGTTTACAATGAAGACGGTATACTTTTATCATCAGTTCAGTCAGATTCAGAAGGAAATTTCAGATTTAACAACTTATCTAGCGAAAACACGTATAAGTTTACTGCAGATAGTAATGAAGCCCTGCAACTTACGCTATATAACAGATACGGTAAACAAATTGCAATAATTCAAGAGGAAGAAAATAACTACTTTATTTTCCGTCCACTAGGATTTCAAACAGTTTATGATTTATCCTTAATGGATGATAAAATTAAGTTTGATTTGAATTTAAGCGACCATTATGATGCCGTAACTGTCTACTTTAACACGGACGAGCATAGGGTAATGGGTAACGACATTGAAAAGTTAAACACACTTTATAAATTAATGAAACGTTATCCGCAATTAAAGTTATCAATAAGCGCTTATGCTGACGCAACAGCATCTGACGAATATAACTTTTTGCTATCTCAAAAAAGAGGAGATTGGATTGCGACACATTTAATAGGAAAAGGAATTGAAAAAAACAGGTTCACAGTGAATGCATATGGTGAAACAAAGCTAATTGATCCAGAAAATGATGCGGTCAATAGACGAGCTGAATTACGCATTTACCAATAGTGAACTTACGTTTAGAAAAAGATATTTAATTATGGAAGAATTAAACTACGTAGCAGAGTTTCATGATCACCTGAATAAGGCTAAGATTATTCTTGCTTATGATGGTGTATTGTCCAAAGACATTGTATCTGCTTTTTTAACTCGACTAAAAACAGATATTGAAAAAACAACCGTTCCAAAAAAAGAGAAGAAACGTTTCTTTTCAATTGTTGTGGAATGCATTCAGAACTTATCAAAACACGGTAATGTTAGTGAATTAACTGATGCTCATTTTTTAGTATTAGTTGAAAAAGAAAATAGTACCCTAAAAATATCTACAGGTAATGTTGTTAAAAATGAAACGCAAGAAACTATTCAAGCGCTCATTAACAATGTCAACAATAAAAACCAGGCTGAGTTACAAGAAATGTACAAAAAAGGAATTTCTAATAATGTTTTAACAAAAAATGGAGAGGCAAGCCTAGGCCTAATTGATATTGCACGTAAATCAAGCCAAAAACTAAAGTATCAATTTAAAAGAATTGATAATAACACCTCTTTTTTCTTATTTCAAACACAGGTTCATATTTTGAACTAAATGCTTAGTATAGCAAGTGCTTTTTTGCTGCTTGTTTCCAACCTGTATTATATTTATCGTCTGTAAAGTAGATTATTAAATCACAATTGTATTTATCGTCCGTGAAATAAATTTTCTTATCACAATTGTACTTATCATCTGTAAAAAACCAGTGTCCCTTATTACTCCCTAAGTTGTATTTATCGTCACTTTTATAAACGATTAAATCGCAATTATACTTGTCATCTGTCACATAAACTTTGAAGTCAACATTGTACTTATCGTCTGACGAATAAATAATTTGTGCATGCGCAGTTGCAGCAACATAAAGTGTAATGAATGTAACGGCTAAAAATCTTTTCATAATTCTATTTTTTAAATTTATCTGTTTCTAATTCTGGCCATTCTAAGTTTAAATCCTGCAAGGTTTTAAGTAATACTTTTGCAACATGGTTTACTTTAAGCCAGTTTCTATCTGCAGGAACAATGTGCCAAGGCACCTCATTACATTTCGCGAAAATATTTTCATAAACACGCATGTAGTTATCCCATTTTTTTCTTGACTCCCAATCTCCATCATTATGTTTCCAGTGTTTCACAGGATTCTCTATTCGCTCCGTAAGGCGTTCCAACTGCTCTTCTTTTGAGATATGTAAGTAAAACTTCAAAATCTTAGTTCCGCCGTCGGTTAATAAACGTTCAAAATTATTAATATGATCGTAGCGTCTTTCAATTCGTTCCGGCGTATAGTACCCCTCAACTGTTGGCACTAAAATGTCTTCATAATGCGAGCGGTTAAAAATATGAATCATTCCGTTTTTAGGAACAATTTTATGTACACGCCATAAAAAATCATGCGCAAATTCCTCTTCAGTTGGTTTTTTAAATGAATGAACCTGACAACCTAAAGGATTAATTCCACTGAATATATTACGCACTGTACCATCCTTCCCCGCAGCATCTACTCCTTGTAAAATGATAAGAATACTATGTTTTTCTTCTGCAAATAAGATTTTTTGCAAGGCTGCAATTTCTTCAATCAATTGCTCATTTTCTTCTTTAATTGCTTTTTTATCTAGGTCTTTCCCTCCTCTTGGATCTATACTATTTAACATATTTGCGCTTTAATGATTACAAGATAATGAAGTTTTTCGTCTCTTGGTGTTTTCATTCTTTCCATTATTTTTGACGAAATGGCAAGTAACCTAAAATTTAAGAAACCAGTAAAGACTCCTCCTGATTGGATACCCATGGTAGTTTTAGGTGCTATTTTTTCTATTGTTATACCCTGGATGCTTATAGGTGTTATCATTTTCCTGCTTATTTATGGAATTTCTCGCATGTCAATACTAAGATCAACCAATAGAGATTTTGGTTTTCTTGGAAATGAAGAAGATTCTATCAAATATATATTAGCATTAACAGCTTATATTGCCAAATCTGACAATAAAATGCGCCCTATTGAGCGGAAGTATATTGAAGATTCAATTCGCCATGATTTTAAAGAAAAATACGGAGACCGTTATATTGCTTTATTTAATAAGTACCTCGAACTAGACATTAGTTTAAAAAAGGTTTGTATGGCTCTCCGATCGCGTTATGATCTTACCTCAAAAATCCATTTATTACATTTTTTAACTGGTATTGTTGCAGCCGACGGATTACTCTCTCATGACGAAGAACATAAGCTATTTGCAATTGCCCGAAACTTGCGTATACCATACTCAAGTCTAAGGTCTATCATTGCCTTATTTAATTTGCAACGTGAAGCAAATCAACATAAACAGCAATCAAACCAAGGATACAAGTCCAAGGCAAAATCTGCATCAGCACTTGCTAATGCATACGCAATTTTGGACATTCCAGCTTCTTCCAGCATTCAAAAATTAAAAAAGGCTTATCGTAAATTAGCCAAACTACATCACCCAGACAAAGTAGCACACTTGGGTAAAATCCATCAAGAAAAGGCCACCGCAAAATTCCAAAAAATTGTAGATGCCTACGAACTCATTAAAAAAAGCCGAAATTTAATCTAATGTTAGATGATCTTGACATAAACTTGGGTATAGACGAAAAATACTTAAAAATTATTTTGCCTGGTGGAATTTTTCTATTTATCCTATTAATTTCTGGCAGTTTCACAGTTGCTATTGTATTAGCACTTGGATTTATGTGGGTTCGTTATTTAGCACTCTTTAAAGCAAGCCCTAACAGCCTGTTTAAAAAGAAAAATCTGAACAATAAGGAAGACTTCGTTAATATTATTTTGCTACTCTCTGCCGCAGTTATAAAAGCTGACAAAAGAATTTATAAAAAGGAACGTGAATTGGTTAAACGCCGCTTAGAATATGACTTTAGCCAACGAGAAGTTGAAAAGTACATGAAGGATTTGGAGGTATGTTTAGACAAGCGCATTTTAGTTACCCCAATTTGTAACAACATTAAGTATAAATTGGATATCGCTACAAAATTGCAACTCTTAAATTTTTTAACAGGCATTGCCGTTTCTAATGGAATAATGATTGACGCCGAGTATCAATTACTCGCCAAAATTGCTCGTCTAATCAACATTCCTGACCGTAGTTTTAGATCCGTTTTAGCTTTATTTAAATATAAACGCGTTGCTAGTTATGAAAAGGCGAAATCAAAATCTAAAAAGAAGTCTTATTCTAAACCTAGAACGTCTTCATCAAAAATAGCACTGGCATTTATCGTTTTAGAGTTGGATGAATCTGCTACGAATGACGAAATAAAAAAAGCCTACCGAAAACTTGCCAAAATTCATCATCCTGATCGTGTTGCGCATTTAGGACCACAATTTCAAAAAAATGCCAAAGCTAAGTTTCAAAAAATTGCAAACGCCTACGAAACAATAAAAGAAAAAAGAGGTTTTAAATAGACACCTAACAATCAAACACCAAACAATTATGCCCCATTATTTAAGGGAATGGATTTTTCCAGCAATTTTATTTCTTATTGGTTTATTCATTCCTATTGACGAAACAGGTTTTGGTGGCCCCGGAGTGTATATAGCGAAATTCTTCATAGGCATTGGTTGTGCTCTTGTAGGTATGTTTTTTCAAACCATTTTTAGTTACGTAATTGTTTCCGCAATTAGAGGAAGAATGGGCTTTTTAAAAGGAGAAAAAAGACATTTAAGTGTGATTTTAATGCTGGCTGCTGAAGTGGTTAAAGCAGATGGTAAAATTGACGACCGTGAAATAAAGGTAATTAAGGAACGATTATCAAAAGATTTTAAAGAGGAACGTGTTGAAGGTTATATGAAAGAGTTTCAACTTTATCTAGACATTGATGAATCTCTTTCAGAAATGTGCAAAATTGTGCACAACGATTTTAATGAATCTGCCAAAGCGCATTTAATGTATTTACTAATTCACTTGGCAACGGCTGATGGTTTATTAAGTGATTCTGAATTAGAAATTATTAGAAAAATAGCAAAATATAGTCGAATAAAATCGGCCACCTATTTTCATGTATTTAAAACTTTTGAATTTAAGCGTGAACAAAATTTTCGACAAAAATCACAGCAGCAATCTGGTCAGCGCAAAACGCGACCTAGTGTAACGGAATTACGCAAAGCATACGAATTAATTGGTGTGGCAGAAAATGCAACCATGGACGAAATCAAAAAAGCGTATCGAAAATTAGCCAAAATTCACCACCCTGATAAAGTATCGCACTTAGGAGAAGAACATCAAAACATTGCTAAAGAAAAGTTTCAAATTATAGTTGATGCTTACGATACGATTAAAGAAAAACGTGGCGTATAAATTAAAATCACCATTCTTTTTCTAGCATTTCTATTTGAATTTTGCGGAATAAATTAGCTCCATTTTCAACTTTCATTTGCAAAATAAATGCATGAATTGTAGACAAAATACTATTCCCCTCTTGTGGTACAAAAGCCCAGCCTTTAACCGATTTTTCTGTCACTAATAAGTTTCCTGCAATGAGAATTGCGTGCGAATATATACGACCATTGAATCCATATCTTCGCCCTAATTCAAACACCACATTTGAATCAAATTTAGACGTTGTTGCAATAAATGGATTGCAAGCTATTTGGTCTTCCACCGAATTTCTCAATGGTTCTTTAAGTGTAATATTAAAACGCACGGCATGCATTAATTGGCTAGGTGTTGTTATATCTGATGAGGTTAATTTACACGCAATGTTTTTGGTTTTAAACATGTCCACTACATCAATAGCATGATGTGTTCCAATTGACGGATCAAGATGCCTTGCAACCACATTAGCTGAAACGAGGCGTTGATGGTTTCCTAAGTCTTCTGACCTGCGAACAACAACGACATCAGCAGATTCTAAATTCTCCAAATTATTTCCGCAAAATGTCGTTAACAAAGCTGCAGAACCATGTGTATTACAAG
Organism: uncultured Crocinitomix sp.; assembly: GCA_937136425.1. Taxonomy (GTDB): domain Bacteria; phylum Bacteroidota; class Bacteroidia; order Flavobacteriales_D; family Crocinitomicaceae; genus Crocinitomix. The sequence goes on along the minus strand of CAKZON010000019.1, from coordinate 58,651 downwards.
AAACAATATTAACAAATTTGGCATCCATAACCTGCTCATTATTCACACCCGACATAAATGGAACGCCATAACCTTTTTCACTCCCCTGTGCAGAACTCCCTATCAAATTAGGAAGCGTTTTATAATGTGCTAAATTTTGCAACCCAACTCCATTGGCTGTTGCCTCAAAAATATAATGTATGGTTTGTATGATCGATTCAACTGAAATAATTTCTTCACGCTCACTATAAGAACAAATTACTACTCCTTTTTTTTCCAAAAAATCACGCTCTGTTTGGTTCCAAGCATGAACAGAACGCTTAGCTACATAAATTTTATCTAAACCCAATTCGGCTTTATAATGCACGAGAAAATTGACCAATGTGGTGCCAATATTACCCATTCCATTCGCTAAAACATTCAACTTATTTCTTTCCATGAATCCAGTTTTTAACCGTTTGTTTTCCAACAAAAGGAATTAGCGCTGCTGCCGTAAGTATTTTAAAATCGAGCCATATAGTATGGCTTTTAATATATAACTGATCATAAAACCAGCTCATTTTTTTATGACAAACAGGAGTTAATTGAGCCAAACCAACAATTCCTGGACGTACTGACCAACGATTTTCATGGTAAGCGTCATCCCAATTCAAGCGTTTAATGTCTGCATCTGTTAATGGCCGTGGTCCAACAAAGCTCATTTGTCCTTTTATAATGTTTATCAATTGGGGTAATTCATCAATTCCAGTTTTTCTTAAAACTTTACCCACTGGAGTAATTTCATTATTAAGCATTGTTCTGAACTTATAAATTTCAAACTCTTTCTTTTGTAAACCAATGCGTTTTTGAAAAAAGAAGGGTGATTTCTGCTCAACAACAAGAATAAGGAGAACAACCAACAGTAAAATTGGCGATAGGATGATCAAAACGATCAAAGCAAAACATATGTCAAAGATTAATTTCAACATCTTAATCCATTATTTCTTTTAGTAGCAGCGGACAAAAATCATTCCTTAATTAAGCATGGTCAATAGTTATAAAATTCTTGATCTCTGAAAATAAGGAAGTCAAAACTATACTTATTTCCAGTTAAAAAAAACTATATCTCGAAATAAGTAAGATATAAAATTTGCGAAAAATGCAAAAATAATGTTTTTCGTTGCGTAATTCAATTATGTCTAAGCACCTAAAGCCTATAAATTTACAGTGAACAAAAAATTAAGATTATGAATAATTCAGAAACAGTAAACCGAATTAATAGAGCAGAAAAAATTGCTTGGATAGTATTTATAGGAATAGGTTTAAACTATTTGCTTTTAACCTTAATACTTGCCTAGAACCAACCTATACTTATACCAACAGCAATCAATTGAAGTTTATTACTATTGGGGTTGGTAAACAAAGTTGTCATGTCATAATAGCCAAAAAGCATTACATTATCTCTACCAATACGCGCAGTAGGGCCATAATGAATTCGGTTTAAATCAGGGAAATTAAATTCTTTATACTCGTAACTTTCAACACGCCATTTTGAGTAATTTTCAACCATAAAGCCAGCTTTAAACCCTGGATAAAACTTCCATTTACCACGTTCTTTTCTAGATCGGAATCTAATTTCAAAAGGAACTTCGACAAAATTAAAAACAGTACGATTAATCCACCTTTTTGGGCCAGAATAAGGAGCAAGGCTTGTATATACACCTGTGCCTGTAGGCTCATCAATAAAACTAAACCCACCTTCGTGCCTAACATTAAAGTGGCTATAGCCAAAGCCAATACCAATGCCCATACGAGAAGTTTTAGAAAATGGAATGTCAAACATTAAGTTGATATTATGCCCCAATGCATAAAACTTAGTGCTTACATCATTCACATCCCCTAACCAAGTATTGTAAAAAAAATCTGTATTAAAACGGTCAAATTTATCAGGTGACTTTTCATCAGGTGCTGACAAGCCAGTATAATAACGCATTATTCCTGCTTTTCGTTTTCTAGCATTTTCAGAACCTAATTGTCCATAACCAGAAACAGTTATCAGTAAGATGAATATATAAGTTATGCTTTTCATTTTATTTCAATCCAAATTCAACTTATGCATCAATTGTCAATTCCTTTTTCCCACTCCCAAGAATGTTTGAGTGCCTCATTTAATGAATACTCACACGTCCATCCTAACAACTTCTTTGCGCGTTCTGAATTGGCGTAAATCTGCTCAACATCCCCTACTCTTCTTGGGCCAATTTCGTAATTTAATTTTAATTGGTTGACATTTTCGAAAGCATTAATTATTTCCAAAACTGAAGTACCTTTACCGGTACCCAAATTAATTGTAACACTTTCTTTACAAGCCGTGTTGTTTAAAAATTGCAAAGCTTTAACATGTGCCTTAGCCAAATCCATTACATGAATATAATCGCGGATATTTGTGCCGTCAGGTGTGTTATAATCACTACCAAATACTGTTAATTTTTCACGAATACCTTTTGCGGTTTGCGTGATATAAGGCATTAGGTTATTGGGCACACCTTGCGGTAGTTCACCAATTAAACCAGACGGATGCGCACCAATTGGATTAAAATAACGCAAAAGCGTTGCTCCAAAATTGTCATGTGCATTAGAATTGTATCTAATTATTTTTTCACAAGTAATTTTTGTATCACCATAAGGGGATGTAGCAGCCTTCACAGGGCTCTCCTCAGTAACTACCGCAGTATCTGCTTCTCCGTAAACCGTGCAAGATGATGAAAAGACCAAATGCTTAATCCCAAAAGACTTCATGGCCTTTAAAATCACACATAATGATCCAATGTTATTTTGATAATACTGTACTGGTTTTTGAATCGATTCTCCAACAGCTTTATCAGCTGCAAAATGAATCAAACCAATGGCATTAGGGTAATTTTTAACAACCTCCATTACCGCACCCTCATCTTGACAATCTACTTGGTGACATGTAGGGGTAACCTTTGTAATTTGAGCTATTCTATCTATAATCCAAGATTTAGAATTTCTAAAATCATCTAAAATAATGGGATTATAACCAGCATTGATTAATTCAACAACCGTATGCGAACCAATATAGCCCGCACCACCAGTAACCAGAACAGTTTTACTGTGCATCATAAATTATTTGCACGCTTTAATTAAAGTAGTTTTTACAGCAATTTCAACTTCTGTCCAAAGTTTATTAACTCCATCTTCTCCTGTATGTTTTGCCTCACAAACAACACCTAAAGAATCAACAGCAGGCTGCCCGTCAAAGTCAACTAAATCAATTTCAGTCAAAAATGTAATTTGTTCTCCGTCCACTTTTACTTCGCCGTCATACGATTTTGAAATACCATTCATGGTAATTTCAACCGTACCACCATCTTGACTTAAAGAAGAAACAACACCTGTAATGTTTGACGTTTCTGTCATCACACCAAAAAAGTTCTTTTTAATTTTTGGGTCACGAACCTCGTCCTGAGAATTTAAACTACTCACAGGAATATCGAAATTAGCACCAGAAAGTACTGCATACATATCTTCCGCCCCATCATTTGCCGTTACATTAATTTCGTCAAATGTTCCACTTACACCAACACGCTCAGTTAATTTAAAAGCTGTCCATGTTAACACTGTTTCTGCAGGATCATATGAATATGTACATGATTCTACCACTTCATCTACTGTCTCTTCAGTTGGTTCATCTGTTGTTGCTTCTCCTCCGCACGCTACCAAAAACAAACCAGTAAAGGCAAGCATAAATAATTTCTTGTTCATATTTTTTTGTTTCGATTATTAATATTAACTCTAAATCAACAGTGCAATATTGCTCCTTGTTTAGCAATGTTAAAGTTAGCGAAAAGCCCTGATAGAAAAAAACTTAATTGAAAGTATGTGAAGCAATCAACTAATTCTCGTCTTCATAACGGTCTTCAATACGCTCTAAATTATCCAGTTGCTTCTTTTTTACTGCACCGTGAATACTTGCATTTAATTCAAATCCAAGCAATAACACAAAAGAAATGATGTAAATCCACAACAACAGCATCATAATTGTACCTAACGAGCCATACAATTCGTCATAATTAGCAAACTTTTGAATGTAAAATGAATACAGTTCTGATGTAACAATTATAAGCACAGTTGCTAAGGTTCCTCCAGCAGAGAAAAACTTAAATTCTTTACGGTTTGACGGCCCAAAATAATAGATGATTGCAATTGCAAAATACAGCATTACAGTTACAAATAAGGCTGTTGCTATTGAAAAAATAAGATCAGAATTATTACTAATAAACGTGCTATACTCTGACCAATAGTTGAGTAATTTACGTTCAAGCAAAGCAACAATTACTAAGAAAAACATGCCTATAATAATGACAAAAACAAAGGCTATTGAAGTAATTTTTGCAGACCACCAATTCCGTTTTTCAAAGGAAATTTTTGAACTGTTAAAAGACTGAATGAGAACCGAAAAACCATTGGAACTAAAGTATAGCGCCAAGATAAACCCATATGAAATTAAAGAGTTGACCGTAGAATTTTGAAAAGCATCTAAATTGTCAACAAATTGATTAAAAATAGATTCAGGAATGAAACTACTAAAGACAGGCAAAACATCTGCTTGCAAATCAAAATAGGGAATATAGGCGGTTATTATAACCATAACTAGCCCAAATGGAATCATAGCTAGAAAAAAGTGAAACGCTAATGAGGATGCTCTTGTTGCAACTAATCCGCGGCGGATGCTCCAGGCAAAAAAGAATAAAATCTCCCATAATGAAACGCCTTCAAACCCCGGTATAATAATTTTGCGTGAAACATGAATAACCTTACGAATTAAGGTAACTCTAATGATTCTTAACAACCTAGTGATTTTCTCGATTAAGCTCTTCACTTAGCAAATATAAGAGCAATTTACAATTGAAATACATGATTAAGAATTTGACTATTATTCAATTTTTCAGATTATTAGTATTTTTAGCAAAATTCAATTATAATGATTAAATATAATCCTAAAAACTGGTTCAGACATATTTTCGCTATTAGACGAAGCGATACTGTATTCATGATATGGAAAGAACTAGTGTATATAGTACTATTTACACTTGGCTTAGCTTATGTAGAATTAAACTATATGGGAGACATTACTGTTTATAGCCAATTATTAGCAGTGTACTCACTTATTGGTTTTGTATTGTCATTACTATTGGTTTTTAGAACTAACACGGCTTATGACCGTTGGTGGGAAGGACGAAAAAAATGGGGAGAATTGGTAAACAATTCAAGAAACCTAGCCGTTAAGGTTGCGGTTATTTGTCCTGATGAAGAGTCTAAAGCTTTCTTTTCTCGCATGATTCCTAACTACGCCTTTGCAATGAAAGAACATTTACGTTCAGGAGTTGTTTTAGATGAACTTGACCTAACACCAGAGGAAAGAAGAGAGTTGCAACATGCCGAACATGTGCCTAACATCATTGTTAAATGGCTTTATCAACGTTTGCATGAGCTTAAAAACAATAATCACATTACGGAGGAAGAATTTATTGTAATTGATATCAATTTAAAAAGCTTTGCAGACATTATTGGCGCATGCGAGAGAATTAGAAACACACCAATTCCATATTCTTACAGTATCTTCTTAAAGAAGTTTATCTTTATTTACATAACTACAATTCCATTGGCATTAGTGGTTGACTTCCAATATTGGTCTGCACTAATTGTTGCATTTGTATTTTACGTCCTTGTAAGTATGGAAATATTAGCCGAGGAAATTGAAGATCCATTTGGGTTTGATGACAATGACTTGCCAACAGATGATCTTTGCGCTAAAATTCGTAAAAACGTTATTGAAATATTTGCCTAAGGCACAAACGATTTTGGCTTACCGTTTGGACTAAGCTCCATTCCGTCTTCGAAGTTTTTTTCTACAACTGGTTTACCACGTTTATCAAACACGTACATTTTTCCGTGTTTCACCCCATCTTTATAATTGATTTCTTGCGTCACTCTATGCGGTCTCCACTCAAAAATCAACATTTTACCATCTAGTTTTCCTGCCTTGTAATTAATGATTCGACTTTCTTTTGCTCCGCCTCTAAAGTAATAAATCCATTCCCCTTCTTCTTTTCCGTTTTTATAATCTCCTTCGTGGGTCATTCCTCCATCTTTTTGGCTATACCAAATCCAATGCCCATGCTTTACACTCTCTTTTAAAACACGCTTTGAAAAAGGGCCATATTTAACTCCTTTTTTGTGGTTAATAATTTTGTAAGAACCAATTTCCAATAACTTTCCTTTGTCACTAAAGCGTTTCCACTCATCAACTTTCAAATCATGATCATAAGTACCCTCTAAGTGTAGTTTTTTCTTTTTATAATACGAGCGCCAAACACCGTGTAAGCTGCCCATATCAAACGAGGCTTCATTTTTCAAATCACCATTTTTAAACCATTGCTTCCATTCTCCATGTTCTTTTCCCGCAACAAATGTTCCTTCTTTCAATAATTTCCCATTCTCATACCACGTTTTCCAAGTGCCATCTTCTAGATCATTTTTATATTCACCTTTCTTCCATTTACTGCCATCTTTATAATAAAAATCCCACTTTCCATTTCTAAGACCGTCTGCAAAATAACCTTGACTTTCAACCTGAACAGAATCTCCAGGAAACCAATATTGCCAAAAACCATCTTGTTTACTATTTACAAAATCGCCCTCCATATCTTTGGTTCCAACATTTGTATACCATGTCCAATGCCCTTCCTTTTGACCGTTTTTAAATACCCCTTTTATGTTTACTTTTCCGTTGTCATAATTCTTAACGTACTCACCGTCTAACGATCCTTGTTTATAAGATAATTTACGATCTATCTGTCCTGTATAGTACCAATACGTCCAATCTCCATCCTTTTCATTATCGGCATATTGTCCTTGAGCAAAAATATTTCCTGCAGCAGTATACTCCTCAAAATCGCCATTTTTAAGACCATCTTTATAGGTGTAAAACTCTTGTAAATGCCCTGTACTTGAATAATAAACAAAGGTTCTCCCATCTCCATTTTTAAGTGTATGTGTGCTGTCCATTTTCCAGAAATTTTGGACATAAGAAAGTGAGTCAATCAACTCTTCCTCCATCATATGATATCCATTGGTATAATAGTAATTCCATTTACCAATTGCACGATCTCCTTTATAATAACCTTCTTCTTTTAACTTTCCGTTTTCATGCCAACTGACATAAACACTATCTTGCTTACCTTCTTTAAAAAATCCTTCGTCTTTTCTTTTTCCGTTTGCATAATAGCGCGTAACTCTACCATTTAACACTCCTTTGATATAGGTTCTTTCTTCTTGTAATCTTCCTTGGCGATCCCAATACTTCCAAAGCCCATGCTCTAATGTTGTCACTCCATTGAACTCATCCGCATATTGATAACCCTGACTTCTTAAAACAGAATTATTAAAGTCCCAAAAGTTTTTAACCATGCGTGGCTTAAGCTTTTGACCGTAGCCAATGCTTAAAAATAGAATGGCTGAAATTAATAGTGTGAGGTTTTTCATTTATCTCAAGCTTGTTTTACAATATAAGTGAAGGATCAAATTTAGTTACCTTTTTCGAGTTTTAGGGTGATTAAGCCAAAACTAAACCTCTTATTCCTTGAATTAGGAAAAGCATACCGAACAACATGAGGATTGAGCCTAAAACAATATTAACAACTCTCATCCATGAAGGGGTTAAAAACTCTTTCAATTTTTTAGCGCCAATAATCTTTAAAATGTCTACACTAAAAAAGGTAATCAAAATCAAAGATATATATATGACTTGAACATAAACATGTGATAATTTGAGCTCTTCAGACGCCTCTGGCAAAAGCGACATCATAGTTAACCAATAGAATAACACTCCTGGATTAAGTGCATTAATCATAAAGCCTTTTAATACCATCATTAAATGATTACTTGCCTTAAGATCTTTGGCTTCGCCTATATTAGTTTTTGGTAAAAGTTTGGGCTTTTTAGCTTTCATTAAATTGGTAATTCCAAAAATAATGAATGCCGCACCTCCTATAATTTTCAAAAAGTAACGATTCTCACTTTCCATAAGTTCGTGCACCTCCTGAAAAAACAAAAATGCAATGACAACATAAACCAAATCACTTATTAGTACTCCTAAATCAAGATAAAGCGCAGATTTTACTCCTTTGGTTATACTCGTTTCAATGAGTATAAAAAAAGCAGGACCAACCATTATACTTAATAATAGTCCATAACCAATTCCGCCTATAATAATCTCAATCAAAAACTTTGTTTTATCGGTTTAATACTTGTTGTCTAGATTCACCCAAATTTACTTCATTCAATACGCAAATCAGCAAAAAAGGTTCTGATTTTAATCAGTTTTGATTATAACTTTACATCCAATTCAACAACGATTGGGCAATGATCTGAATGCACTGCCTCTGAAAGGATACCAGACCCTGTTAATTTATCTGACAATGATTCTGTTATAAAATGATAATCAATACGCCATCCTAAATTTTTACCGCGTGCCCCAAAACGATAAGTCCACCACGTATAATTATCTGGCTCTTTATTCAATGTTCTAAACGTATCAACAAAACCTAATGCTAAAAAGTCTGTAATCCATTGGCGCTCTTCTGGCTTAAATCCTGAAGAATTCTTATTTGAGACAGGGTTATGAATATCAATAGGTTCATGACAGATATTAATGTCTCCTGATATTAATAAGTTTGGGCGTGTTTTACGTAGCTCAATAATATAGTCATTGAAATCTGCTAAAAAATCCATTTTAAACTCTTGACGCTCATCTCCACTACTTCCGCTAGGGAAATAACAACTTAATACTGAAAAATCTCCAAAATCTGCTCTTAATATTCGTCCTTCATTATCGTATTTTTCAATGCCACATCCGTACTCAACATGATCAGGTTCAGTTTTAGAAAAAATGGCTACACTACTATATCCTTTTTTTTGTGCAGAATACCAATAGGTTTTATAGCCAGCATCTTCAAAAATGGACAAATCAAGTTGATCTTTATGTGCTTTAGTTTCTTGAATACACACAACATCCGGATCTTCAGACTTTAGCCATTCGATCCAATCTTTTTTTAGTGCTGCTCGAATTCCATTAACGTTATAAGAAATGATTTTAGCCATAAGTTTAATTTTGAACTACAAAAATAACTATTTGCGGCTATTCCTTAACATATTCTACCAAACCACTTCGTGCACAGCTGGGTTTTCTTCAGCATAAATTACACGGATTGATAGATTGGGGCTAACAATTCTAAAACGGGTTGTAATGTTTTGATATGTGCTATCATCAACAGTGTATTCATAAAGAACGTCCTGTGTGTAGAACCAACCTTGATTATAAATTTTAGTATCTACAATGGTTCCTTTAGTTTCTGCGGTCGTTTTAAAGTAAAATTTATAATCTCCCTTGCTACATTTTACCATAAACACAATAAATAGTAAACCCATTAGCGAAAGAATCATTTTGCGCCGGAACGTTTTTCGATTATCCGTTCTTATTTTTTTGCCATATGCACTTAATTCCTCCTCCTTCATTTAGAAATTTCGATTGAACAATTAAAGATATTAAATATCTTTATAGAAAAGATTAATAATAATATTTCCAAAACGTAAATAGATTACGGTCTGCGTATTCATATTTGCATTTTAAACGAAATTAATGGCTAAGACTAAAACATCCTTTTTCTGTCAAAACTGTGGCGCCGAATCACCAAAATGGGTTGGTAAATGTGGTTCGTGCAATGAGTGGAACACCTACGTAGAAGAAGTTATTCAGAAAGCACCTAAAAGTGCTACTCCCTTCTCATCATCAAACACACAACGTGCTGCTAAACCACACCGTTTAAACGAAATTGAAAAATACGAAGAGCGCCGAATAATGCTTTCAGACACGGAATTAAATCGTGTTTTGGGTGGCGGTGTTGTGCCTGGCTCTCTCGTTTTGTTTGGCGGCGAACCTGGAATTGGAAAATCAACTTTACTATTACAATTAGCAGTTAGAGAGGTAGGAAAAAAAATTCTTTACATATCTGGTGAGGAAAGCGAGCAACAAATAAGTATGCGTGCTGACCGTATTGGAAAATCAAATGAAAATTGCTTTGTGCTGACAGAAACCTCAATGCAAAATATTTTCATTCAGGTGGAAGCTGTAAAACCTGACATTTTAATTATTGATTCTATCCAAACTTTGCATTCAACCAATATTGAATCGTCTCCTGGGAGTGTGTCGCAAATTAAAGAATGTACGGCAGAGTTTTTACGCTATGCAAAAGAATCAGGTACTCCTGTTTTTTTAATTGGACATATTACTAAAGAAGGATCATTAGCTGGACCTAAAGTTTTAGAACATATGGTTGATGCAGTTTTGGTGTTTGAGGGAGATCGTAATCATGTATATAGACTGGTGCGTTCTATAAAAAACAGATTTGGATCTACCAATGAGTTGGGCATTTACGAAATGAATAGCTCAGGTTTACGTGAGGTTGAAAATCCGTCAGAGATATTAATTACAAGTACTGGAGAGCGCTTAAGTGGAATTTCTATCGCGTCTACAATTGAAGGTGTGCGTCCTATGCTAATTGAAATTCAAGCCTTAGTGAGCACAGCAGCATACGGTACTCCCCAACGCTCATCCACTGGGTTTGATTTACGCCGGTTAAATATGCTTTTGGCTGTTTTAGAAAAAAGGTGTGGTTTTAAACTAGGCGCTAAAGATGTATTTTTAAATATTGCGGGCGGAATAAAAGTAAATGACCCAGCTATTGATTTAGCAGTAGTTTGCGCCATTATGTCTTCTAACGCAAACATTCCTATTCATCCTGGTATTTGCGTTTCAGCGGAACTCAGTCTTTCTGGAGAAATTAGAGCGGTGAATCGTACGGATCAACGAATAATGGAAGCTGAGAAAATGGGCTTTGAACAAATCATCATTTCTAAATATAATAAAGGAATTAAACAGGCTGATTATGCTATAAAAATTCATCAAGTCAGCAAAATTGAAGATGCAATTCGCTTAATTTTTGGATAATACAAGTTTAATTATCTCACCTGTCTACTTATTCCACACAATAATTTATTCAAATTGCTGTTATTTCTATGTAAATTTGAAAAACATGATCTCACGCTTGCTTATTACCGTTATTGGATTGGGTATTCTTTTTCCATCTCAAGGGATTTCACAAATTGGAATGAACCAATGGCGAATCCACTTCTCGGCTTATAAACCACAAGGCATTACCAAAACAGATGACAACATCTATATGGCATGCTCGAATGGTATTGTCCGATATGATTTAGAGGACAACTCTGTTAATCAATTAACCGTTACTAACGGAATCTCAGATTTAGGAATTTCATCAATCTCTAGTAACACCAGTGTTGTTGCAGTAGGTTATGTAAATGGAAATTTAGATATTATTGAAGGAAATGAAATTACAAATGTCCCTTGGATTCAAACCGCAGAGATTTCTGGAGATAAAACGATTCACAACTTTTATTTTGACGAACAATATATTTATGTTGCTACCGGAATAGGATTGATTCTTTTTGATAACGAAAAGAAAGAAATTAAAGACACCTATTATCCCTATGAAGATCCAGAAATTTTGGATGTAACTATTTTTAACGAAACTTTGTATGTTGCTACAAAACAAGGAATTTATTTTGCCCCGAAAGATCGTCCTTTTTTAAATGACAAAAGCCAATGGGAAAAAAGAGACGACTTACCAGTAACTGTAGTAAACAGTAAATTTTCAGATATCGAAGTATTTGGTAGTCGTTTGTTCTTTGCTTATGATGATGATGAGTTTAATGCAGACACACTTTATTATGTTGAAGATGGTGCGGTTTTAAAATATGACGCACAATTGTCAATTAAATCTTTACATGCGGATGATGATCGATTGATTTTAACACTTGTATCTTCTATCCGTGCGTTTGATGATAACTTCGAGGTGATTGAAACAATATTTTCTTATCCTGATGGAGTTCCTTCGCCAGTAGAAACGGTATTTTACAATAAAGATTATTGGGTGGCAGATGAAAATGGAGGCATGATACAAGCCCGTAACTCTTGGCAGGCATCTTCAATATTTTCGAATACACCGGCCGCAGATGGTTCTTACCGTATGGACATACAATACGGCAAAGTATTGGTTGCAGGCGGAGGATTAACTCAAAACGTACAAAACGTTTATTCTACCAACGGTGTTTATTTATTTGAAAATGAGGAATGGACTAACTTTAATTATAAAACAGATGATTCTATTTCTATAGGACCAGATTTTGATTTTATAAGTGTTGCCGTAAACCAAAACAATACATCAGAATATGCTTACGGTAGTTTTTCTAAAGACGGACTAAAGATTATTAAGGAAGATGGGGCTGTATTAGAAGTTTACAACAGTACTAATTCATTGATTGAGGATTTTGGACTAAACATGGCTATTACCGACATGAAATATGATGATGAGGGTAATTTATGGTTCATTAATCAAGGGGTTTTTCCATTAAAAGTAATTACACCTGATGGGCAAATGAAACAATTTTCTTTAGGTGTTGCCTCCAACAATAAGTTTCCTTATCGTCTTTTAATTGATAATGAAGGTAATAAATGGGTTGCTGTGACTAATGTAGGTTTAGTAGCATTCAATGAAAATGGAACCTTAGATGATCCTTCGGATGATCAGTGGAGAACACTTTCTGCAGCTGAAGGTTATGGTAATTTACCATCTGTATTTGTAAAAGGATTAGCACAAGATGCTGATGGTGAAATTTGGATTGGTACGGAAGAAGGCATGGTGATTCTATATTCAAGAAATAACTTGTATGACGGTGGTTTTGGAGAATATGATGCCAGCCCAATATTATTAGAAGTGGATGGAGAAGTAGAGCGTCTATTAGGAGACACTTATGTAACAGCAATTGCAATAGACGGTGGTAACCGTAAATGGATTGGAACTAATTCATCAGGAGTATTTTGTTTTTCTGAAGATGGAACGGAAGAAATATACCGATTCACGACAGAAAACAGCCCATTGGTTTCAAACAACGTATACGACATTAAAATTGATCAACTTTCTGGAGAGGTTTATTTCGCAACGCAGGATGGACTTGTATCCTTCCGATCTGATGCCACTATAGCGGACAAAGAATTTAGCACAGTTTCTGTATTTCCAAATCCAGTACGTCCTGATTTTTCAGGCCCAATTACGATTCAAGGCTTAGGTTATGAATCTGACGTTAAAGTCACGGATATTTCAGGAAATTTAATTTACCAAACGGTTTCTAATGGTGGTACTGTAATTTGGGACGGTAAAACGTTGCAAGGCGACAGGGTTCAATCTGGTGTTTACTTAGTTTGGTCTGGAATTACAACAGGCAAAGGAAAGAACGTGGCTAAAATTCTCTTTATTAATTAATGGCGACCGGAAAAACTAAAGGAATTGTACTCCGCAAAGTCGATTATTCGGAAACGAGCATCATTCTTCAAGTTTTAACCCCAACTGAGGGCGTAAAAAGTTTCATTTTTCAAGGTGCAAAACGCAAAAAAAAGAAAGGGAACATTGTAAGTTCACTGGCTTTAATATCTATTGAATATTATCAACGAAACGATAGTGACTTAGCCAAAATATCGAACATTGAGCCGCAAGTTATTTACAAAACCATTCCGTTTGATCCTTATAAATCGAGCATTGTATTTTTCATGAATGAGGTTTTGAATAACACCTTGCGTGAAAACGAAAAAAACAATGAATTGTATGACTTTTTAGAAAACATTCTACAAGTTTTAGATTTAAGTGATAATATCGCCAACTTTCCTATCAAGTTTTTATACCGCCTCACGCAATATTTAGGTTTCTTTCCAAACGAGGTGAAAGATGCAGTATATCTAGATTTAAGAGAGTGTTCGTACACAAAATATGAACCAAATCATGGCGCATACCTTTCGAAAAGAAATTCATTGTTACTTTTACAGTTTTCGGGCATGAAATTTGATGGTAAAGATGATCCGGAGATAGACCTAAAAACACGAAGAGAATTAGTTTATGACGTACTTAAATATTACCACGTTATTTTTGAAAATTTCAAGCCAATTCAAAGTCTTGCAGTCTTGGAAGCTACTTTTCACGATTAGCATATTTCTAGGTATTTCTGGTTTTTCTCAAACGCTTACAATAGTAGACTCTACTTCTGGAGATCCAATTCAAGATGTATTGGTTTACTCAAAATCAAACGAATCTGGTGAAACTTCAGATAAAAGAGGGAAAGTTAATTTAAGCAATTTTAAGGAAGACGAATTTATCATTTTTAATCATGCTGCCTACACAACAGTCTACCTAAAAAAATCTGCCATTGATATTAAAAAACCCTTTTTAATGCAAGCGGCTGAAAATGTATTGCCTCAAACCTATATTGATCATACTTTGCGTTATTTTTTAGTAGAAGATGATGAGGCTGCACAAATTGAGACCATTCCAATTGAAGTAGTTCGTTTAGAAAATCCACCAAACAGCGCTGACATGTTGCAAAATACAGGTAATGTTTTAGTGCAAAAATCACAAGGTGGTGGAGGTAGCCCAATGATTAGAGGATTTGAGGCAAATAAATTGCTCCTTGTCATAGATGGAATTAGAATGAACAATGCTATTTACCGTAGCGGACATTTGCAAAACGCCATAACAGTTGACAATGCTGTACTTGATCATACCGAAATTATTTTTGGACCAAGCTCGTCTTTATACGGCAGTGACGCATTGGGGGGCGTAATTCATTTCCATACCGCTGATCCTGAAATTACAAATTCAGACACGGCTTATTTTCATGGAAGTAGTTATGCTAGATACAATAGCAATAATAGCTTAAGCGGTAATTTTAATTTTTCAATTGGTAAAAACAAATGGGGGCTATTAAGTTCTTTCACGGCATCTAATTTTGGTGACACCAAAATGGGAAAAAATAGATTGCACGGACATGAGGATTGGGGCTTGCATAATAATTATGTTGATCGTATAAATGGAATCGATACTATGCTTGCTAACCCTGACCCAAATGTGCAAATTGGCGTAGGTTATAGACAGTTTGATTTTTTAGAAAAATTCGTTTATGCTCCTTCCGACAAGCTAAAACTAACTCTAAACTTTCAATACTCAACCTCATCTGAAGTGAATCGTTATGATAGGCTAACTGAATATCGCAACGGAAAATTACGATTTGCTGAATGGTACTATGGACCACAAAACAGATTACTAGGCGCTCTAAAACTTGACTTTAATTCGACTTCAAAATGGTTTAAAAATGGCGTAATGACCCTTTCCTACCAAAAAATTGATGAAGATCGCGTCAGTAGAGCTTTTGGGTCAGATTGGAGAGAGTATCAAGAGGAAGATGTTTCAGTATTGGGGTTAAACCTAGATTTTAATAAAATCTTTACTAAATCTCGCATCATTTATTATGGTTTAGAAGCACAAGACAATTTGGTGACCTCAACCTCTTACGAGCAAAATATTCTATCATCAGAGCGCATGGGAACTCAAACCCGTTATCCATTTTCAAGCAACTATTTAAATGCAGGAGCTTATATTGAGTACAAACAAAAGTTTATAAATAAAAATGTGCTAACGGCAGGATTACGCTACTCTTTTATTTATGCTAACTCTCAATTTGATGACACCTCGTTTGTTGCATTACCATTTAATGAAATTAATATTGCAACCGGAGCACCATCTGGACATATAGGAATGGTTTTTAAACCAAAGAAAAACACCCGTGTTAAAACATTAATTTCAACAGGATTTAGAGCACCAAATATTGATGACTACGGCAAAGTATTTGAAAAGAATGGAAACACCGTTGTGCCTAATGACCAAATTAAGCCTGAATATGCACTTGGAGGTGAAATTTCATTTGAACAAACTATTGGTAAAGAATATTTAACGTTTGGAGCAGCAGTATACGGAACTTACCTTTTTAATGCCTTGGTTCAACAAGACTTTACACTAAACGGTGAAGATTCAATTGAATATAATGGAGAAGTAACAAAAATACAAGCCATTCAAAATACGGACAACGCCATTGTTTATGGAATTAATGTATACTCCAACGTAAACTTTACTCCACACTTATCGCTTAATGCTTCATATAACTATACTAAAGGCATTGACTTAGCAAACAACATTCCGTTAGAGCACATTGCACCACAATTTGGAAAAATAGCGTTAACCTACAAAAAAGATAATTGGAACACCGCCTTAACTTCCTTTTATAACTTCCGTAAGAACTTAGCCGATTATCAATCGGGTGGAGACAATATAGACCTTACCCCCAACGAAGGCGGAACACCGCCATGGTGGACGTTAAATTACCGTTTAAGCTATACTTTTGCTGAAACTATTACTGCACAATTTGCCGTGCGTAATATTTTAGATGCCCACTATATGCAATTTGCATCTGGTATTAGTGCTCCTGGGCGAAATTTTATGGTAGGATTAAGAGCTAATTTCTAAAATTCGTGAAATGGTTTAACATAATAAGATGGGGTTTAGAAATCTACTTACTTTCCCTCCCTTTAATGTTATTCTTTCAACATCTTTCTGGACCGTATTCACAGCACATTCTTGGTTTAGACGAAAGTTCACGACAAATTATTGGTGTTAT
Organism: uncultured Crocinitomix sp.; assembly: GCA_937136425.1. GTDB lineage: Bacteria > Bacteroidota > Bacteroidia > Flavobacteriales_D > Crocinitomicaceae > Crocinitomix. Next base: position 41,974 of record CAKZON010000019.1, on the reverse strand, counting down.
TATTATTCTAATAATACTTATTAGAATTGTAATCTTATTTTCCAAAATCATTTTAATTTGGTTGAACTCTGATCAGCTTAAACGCTTTAACGACAAAACGCATAAACTAGCAATAATTGCGGTAATTGGTTACACCCTTTGTATTCTACCCGACCTACTAATTAGCATCAATTGGTATCACTACACCAATCTATATTTAGTTAGAGTAATTGTTTACCCGCTTCCTATTATACTTGGCTTGGTAGATGTTTTCATACTTAAGAACAAACCTCCTTTTTATGCACAATAAAAAAGTCCCGCATGAATAATATTCAAGCGGGACTTTCATAGATTGGTTAGGGTATGTATTATTTTCTAATCACCATTTTCTTGCTTACAGTTTCATCTTCTGATTGAAGGATGATAAAATAAACACCTGGAGCAACATCACTTAAATCAAACTGAATTGTATTGTCTTTTACAGATTGATGCGTTTGTGAAATCACACGATCTCCTAAAATGTTAATGACATCAATTGAAAGGTCTTTTGACTCAATTAAGCTAAACTGTACATTAAAGTTTCCGTTTGAAGGATTAGGATAAACAGTTAAACTTTTTCCTAAACTAACACCAGGTATTCCTGAGCCATCATCAATAAACACAGTTACTTCTAAAACTGCCTCACAACCTTCAGCATCTGTAACATTACAAACATAAGTTGTCGTTTCATCAGGTGATACTGTAATCATTGCATCTGAACTAATAAAATCAGCACCAGCATACCAAGACCAAGTGGTTCCACCCGTTACTTCTAAATCTGTTGATTCACCAGTCCCAATAATAATGTCAGGAGAAATTGTTGGAGAGAAATCATTGTCATTTCCAACTACAACGGTTCCAGTTTCCTCACAATTATTCTCATCTTTTACAATGTAAGTATAAGTTCCTGCAGCCAAATCTGTGAATGTGCTAGATGCAAAGAAAGTTGCTCCATCATTAATTGAATATTGATAAGGTCCACCGTCACCACCATCTACGTCAAAATCAATTTCTCCGTCAGAAGCTGTACAGTTTTCATTACTAACTGAAGTATTGACATCTAATGGAGGATTAATAACCAAAGTGAAATCTTCAGACACATCACTCTCACAAGATCCATCAGCAATTAAACTAATCACCCAAGTTCCTTCATCAAACGTTGCCGTTAAGTTTGGTTCGTCATAAAAATAGTCATCTGTTCCATCTGTAATGTCCCAATAATATGAGGTTGTATTTATTGACCCGAATCCATTCATAGTAACCTCCATTCCTTCACAACTTTCAGTAGTTGGGAAAGAAACAACTGCAACTGGAGATGGACCATTTGATGTTAAAACATCCCAAATCAACGAGCAATCTGGCTCAGAAACAAATACGTCAGATGTTAATGTCCAACCTATATCTGAGATAAATGTACTTGTAGTGGAAGTTCCTGCAGGTCGATCTGCAAAGTTTGTAGTTGCGAACAGCACTGTATCAAAACCTGCAGAATAATCAAACACTGCACCTACCCAGTAATTACCAGATACAGCAACTCCACCAGGAAAATCAATTATGTTCCAGAACCCAGCATTCAAATCATTAATTGCAACAGTTTGTGCTCCTAATACCGCTCCTGGCTCTCCTCCATCATCATCCCATACAGCAAAAATAACATCACTTGAACCTCCTACATCATCCGCCTGGAAAATTGGAATTCTGAATCGTTTAACAAATGTTGGTGAAGGTGCATTAAATGCTTCAGCATATCCTTCTACAAGGAAATCACCATCTCCTAATGTTAATTGTGCTGGATAATAACCTGCCTCTGTACCAACGGTGTAGAATGCTAAATTATCATATTCGTCAGGGGTATAATTTCTAGTAGTATCGCAATCAGAAGTACCATCTCCACCTACAACAACTTCAATATAGTCTGTTTTAACTTCAGAATCACTTCCTTCACCATTAGTGGCAGTTAAAGAGATGGTATAAAAACCAGCATCATCAAATTGAATTACTGGATTTTCACTTGACGAAGAAGTTCCACCAATATAAGAAACACCAACCATTGGCGCTACTGTCCAATCCCATGATGTAGGTGAATTTGTACTTAAATCTGTAAAGTTAACAGACCCTCCTTCAATAACCGTTTCAATATCTGCTTCGAAATCAGCAACTGGAGGTAATGGTACACCAGCATCACAAACATCTGACGTAGTTAAATCATTTCTTGAATTTTCTAAAACCAAATACATTAAATCTACTTGATCTTGTGTGTACATGCATGTACAGTTAGAATAATCCATGAAGTTTTCGTACTGCGTTTGAGTACCTGAACAAGTTTCCTGATTACCAGAACATGAACCTCCATAATCAAATGAAGGACCTGCATTATTTGGAGTATCGTCTAAACCGTCATCCGTTACACAACTTCCAGCTCCACCACCCCATGTGTGATCTAAGCCTAAAAAGTGACCAATTTCGTGTGTTAAAATATGTGCTCCTGGAGTTGTTCCTAAGTTATAATCTAATACAATTCCATCAATATCAGACGGAGGTAAAGCCATGATAGTTGGTTTATAAGCATAACCTGCAACACCAGAACCCGCTCCATTTGTAATATCACAAATCCAAATGTTTAAATAACGATCTCTATCCCAACCTTCTGTTCCAGTATCACCACCAGTTGAGCCTTTCATTTTATTGGTTTCTGTATCTGGATTAAACCAAGTTTCAACCGTTGGAACACGGTGAATTCCGTATTCTACTAACGGAACTCCAACTTCATCCTCCTTAGCCATGCAAAATTCAATGTCTGCATCTGCTCCAACAAATCCATACGCTTCACGCGCATCATCAATATCTGGATTTGAAGCTGTAAAGTCTTCATTAATCTCATCTAATATTCCTAAAATAGTTGCCTCTGAAAGATTTTCAGCAGGTGTGTTATAAACAACATGGAAAATAACTGGAATTGTGTATAATTCACGCTCAGTTACTTCTGTTCTTCTAACCAATTCATTTTGATATTCTTCTTGTGCACGATATTCATCAGCGATTCCAGCCTTATCAATCCAATCCTCCGTCAACGCACTTGTTAAACAGTGCTCTCCGTCATGCTCATGATGAAAATCGGGTGAATAATGAAGAAAACTAAAAACTTGACCTCCGTGTGCGGCGGTTGCTTTGTCAAGGTAATTACTGCTTTTTATTTGCCCAAAGGCTGAATTACCTGCAAAAAAAAGCAAAAGCATGGTAAGTGCATAAAGGTTGTATTGTTTCATATAAGGTGTTTTTTGAATTACGGAATTTAATGAATTTAAGCGAGACCGCAAAAAAGAAAAGCCATTCTGAAAAATCAGAATGGCTCCTAAAACGTTTATAATAACAATTAAAGCTTCAATTTCTTTTTCAAATCTTTAGAAAGAGCGTCTTTATGTAGATAGATATTGATTGTTTTATTTTTGAAATATGCTTCAGATGCGTAGAAATATCCATCACAATCATTTGTAGTACCCCAAGAGTTTTTAACCAATATGTATTTTGTTCCTTTTTGATCTTTATACAAACCTACAGCGTGCATTCCATGATCATCTGTAGTTTGCTTATTATCGTATCCTACCTGACGCGACTCTTGTGTAATCACTTCCTCTTCAACAGGCTCCATAAAACAATTTGCTTGTTTTTCTGCACCAGCATCTGAAAAGTTTTTATTGTCTTTACCTTTAGTCACAATTGTAGATTTATCTTTTGGTACAACAGCTAAACCAGATCTAAAGTTGAAGTAGCTTTCAGAAACATCCGCCGCCCAAGCAAAAGTATATCCTTCTTCAAGTGCATGCGTAGCAGCACCCCAAAAATCCTCTAATGGTACATTATATGATTTATCCCAAACCCAGTTATCAGCAATTGCCAATTGGCACTCTGAATAAAATGGGTGATTTGAAAATGATGTTAATGAAACATAATCATCCATATCCAACCCAAGCTCGTCTCTATATGTGATTGGATTATATTCTTTTCCTTCTACAGTAAATTTGAAATCCTCAACATTTTCAGGAATCTCACCTAAATAAGCATTTAAAACACCTCTTACTGCGTTTTTCCATGTACTTGACAGCGTTCTACCACGAGACAATTCTTTTCTGGCAGTTAAAACACCGTCCATAGTTCCTTTCAAAATTGCAGACAATTCGGCGTGTGTATGTTTTTTAGTACCATAGTTCAACCCATCAAATGCTTCAGCTGGAACAATTCCATAACGTCTGATTACCCACGGAATATCGTGAAATGCTCCACCTTCGTCAAAATTTGTATTTCCATCTGTACGAATATATTTATCTGCTTTACCTAAATATGCTTGATAAACAATATACATTTCAGCCAAGTTGTGTCCTTCTTTGCCTAATCGACCTAATTCAGACTCAAAAAATGAAAGAGCCGAAAAACTCCAACATGTTCCGGTATATCCTTGCGATAAAACTGGAGTAGCATCTAGATGTACTAATTCTTCAAATTTATATTCACTTCCTTCTTTGTTGGTTGAATATTCCTGTGCTACCAAAGACATTGATCCTAGTAAGAATGCGCCAACTGCAATGTATTTTTTCATTTTAGTGTTTTTTGTTTTTGTGAGATGAGGAAATTATTATTCCCGACATTTCCTATCAATAATTATGCTAAAGATAAAAAAACTTATGCTGAATCATGCTGAAATAAGGGTAAGGTGATTTAAAAAGGGATAAATGTTTGGTTAATAGGATGAATGGAAAAATTGAAGATGACGATAGCAACTTTTTTCAATTATAAAAGCTTAATTTCAATGCAACAATCTTCTATATTAATCTCAATCCAATCTGCCTCTTTAGAAGGAATGCTGCTAGCAAGACTTTTATTGTTTTCATATAAACTCAAAGCAAGTTTCCCTAAAACAATCTTCATTTCATAACGATCCTGCCCGCTAACGCCTAAATGAGCGGTGGTTTCAATAAATCCTCTTTCTTTTACTTTTAGAACAGATAAATAATCTGTATTAACCTGTGCATTGTAATAGGGCGACCAAGAAACACCATCACACCAAAACCTTTTTAATTCAACATCATTACAATGGTCAAAGACATAACACAGCGTGTACTCTAATTCTTCGCAAAAATCTTGATTGAATGATGGACTAAAACTTGGTGTCACGAAAAGGCTTCCCTTTTATTAAATGGAACAATTATTTTTTTAAAATCCACCCAGAAAACCCGCTATTTTTGAATGTACTTAAGCTTTCTTTTGCTTCTGAACGGTTTGCATAATCTCCTGCCGTAACACGATACAAACCTTTGTTTAAATCTAAGACTTTAGCTGAATAGCCATCCTTAATTAATTCGTTTACAAAATTATCAGCATTTGCTTTTACAGAAAAACAACCTCCAATTACATGGTAAGGGAGTTCAGTAGCTTCATTTGAAGCAGGTGTGCTAATTGCAGCCTCCTCAACAGGAAGGTCAGTAGCTGTTTTATCTAGTTTAATGGGAATGTATAACTCATCATCAAATTGATAATTGTAAACTGTTACATTGTCACTCAAATTACTTGTCAAATCTTCCCAACTAGTTGTTTCTTCAATTTCAACGGTTTCAAAAGTTGACGAGCGCGATTGATATGTTCGCTCTGGCGATTGTTTTATAGGATTAAAATCGGCAACTTGAATTTTACCTGTATCAATAAAATCAGTTTCCATTGGAATCCAGTAAGCATAAAATAATATTGGCAATGCTGCAGCCACTCCTAAGTATCTTAGTGTTCTTCTTTTCTTCGGCGCAATTGGAATCACTTTTTCATCTTGCTCTTCAACCACCTCAACTTCAATTGGTGTTTCAGTTTCAAGCGCAATTATTGGTGTTTCCTTTTCTTTTTCCACAACAGGAGCCGCAATAACTGGTTTTTCAACCACCAGTTTTGGAGCCACAATTTTTTCAACAGGCTTAGCAGCAAAGTTTACAAAGCTAATACCACTCAAACCATATGCATTAAGCAATAAATTGACCTCACGGTTTTGCTCAAAAATTATTTGATTGTCTTGCTGAAACAAAAAACCAACATCACCAATCTCTACTCTACCACCTGCTTTTAATTCAGTGTTCCATTTATCAACATCTGACGCGATAAAGTCAAGCGCTTGTGGATATGTTACGGCTTGTACTTGCGCAACATAATTCCCCAACAACCCATCATTGTTAATCAAGTTTGGATTAAATAAAACACTTTTAGAGGGCGGAGAAATTCGATTGTTTACACGATCAACAATTGCCGATTTATAGTTGGCGATAAAACCTCCAAATTCGGGTACAATAACACAATTGTGTTTTTGTAGTAACTGTCCTATGTATGCTGATAACTCCATTAATCCTAATCAAATTTAAGAATTGTATCTGAGCTTTACGAATTATTAGCGCAAATGTTTCGGTAAAATGCCTCGTTTTTGACTAAAAACAAGGGAATTTGAGCTAAAAAACTGATTTTGAGTATTAAAAAATTTTCAAAAGAAAAAAAGGGCTAGCTAAAAATAGAATTCATCCATTTCTAACCAGCCCCAGCTATTGTATTTTAGGAAAGCTTTTCTAGCGAACTAGTTACGCGCTTTCCAAGCGTAGTACAAATCAAAATATCCTTTTGTTTCTAGCACTACTACACCACCGGTTGTGTCACCGTATTTTGCAGGAATCCCTCCTGTATAAGCTTCTAACCCTTGTACTGCAACTCCTGGAACACTACTCATATCATTGGCTTTTACACCATCTATATAATAAATTGCATCCCCAGGACGAGACCCTCTAATAATTACTTCATTTGTTCCTTCTTGTTGCTGAATATCTGAACTCATTCCTGCCAACAACGCTTTTGGATCTCTAATATTTAGCGAGTGCTCAATATCCTCTGTCAACACTTTTATTCGGATAATATCTTTTTCAATTTTTACACGATTAAAATCAACATAAACAACTCCCATCATATTGTCATCTGTACAGTAAATATCTACAGTTGTAATTCCGTCAGACGTTACTTCAACTCCTCCAACTCGTGTTGAATCAAACCCGGTTGCAGCAGCAAATAAATTATACGTTCCAGGTTTTAAAGCGTCAATTTTAAAGCGTCCGTCTAAATCAGCTTTTGTAAATCTGTTTCCAGATTCTGTTTCAATCCACATTTTAGTTAATGGAATTGCTGTTGTACTGTCTGAAGCTTGATAAACATATCCACTTACTGTTCCTAAACTTACTTGTGCGCTTAACAGATTTACAAATCCTAAAACGGCTATTAATAATGTAATTTTGATTTTCATGATTTTGATTTTTTCTTGTTCTTATTTACTAGATGCATGTAGAATATAAATTCCATAAAATAATTTCATTTTTTTTTATTGGCTGTATTTCCAAGCGTTGTACAGGTCGAAATAACTCTTTGTTTCTAAAACAATTACACCTCCGGTTGTGTCACCATATTTAGCAGGAATTCCACCAGTATATGCTTCCAATCCTCCAATTGCTGCTCCTGGCACGCTGCTCATATTATTCATTTTAACACCATCTACATAATATATCGCGTCTCCTGGTCGCGAGCCTCTAATTATAATTTCTGAGGTTCCCTCTACCATTTGCACATCTGAATTTACTGTTACAATTAAATCTGTTGGACTCTGGATATATGGTGAATGCTCAATATCTTCTAACCGTATTTCAATTTTTGGAATGTCGCCGGGGATGAGAATTGGCACATACACATCAACAGGAGGCAATGCACCATCCATTCCACAATAGGCATTTACTGTTACAATTCCACTTGGATTTAAAGCAATTTCTGTTATGGTCAAATTATCATATCCTAATGACCGAATATTTAAATTATAAGTCCCAGGCTTAAGAGCATCAATCTTATAATGGCCATCTTCATCTGCAATTGAATATCTATTTCCAGATTCTGTTTCAACCCAAACTTTAGCAAAAGGAACTACTGTAGTAGAATCTTCCCCATCATAAATTACCCCACTAATTGTTGCCAAATTAACCTGAGCATTTAACAAGTTTGCAAATAATACAATAGCTGTTGTGATTATTACCTTGATTTTCATAACTGACATTTTTTTGTTCAGTTATATGGATGCAGGTACTTTTATAATTCCATAAAAAGATGGAACATTTATTTCAAATGACTCATAATTCCGTCAGAAGAAAGTGCGTACCAACCTGTTTTAACGCCAATAGTTTGTAAGGCCTCGTTGGTCCATGCATTACAGGTGTTAAACAAATGATAATTTCCTTTTGCTTCATAAAAATTATCATTGTGCCAATAACCTTTATTCGGAATTAACTGCGTTTTATTACCCGATAATTGGAATGACTCTTGAATAAAATCAATCAACTTATTGTGTGCCACATCATCAATAAAAACGGCCGCAACTGCATCAGATACTTTTGGAGGTTGACTTAAATAAGCAGCATGCATGGCAGTTCCTGAAGGCAAAAAGGCCGCATTAACAGCCGTGCTAAACGTTAAATCGCTCCACTCAGGAGTATCTAAAAAAAATCCTTTATCTCCCCAACCAATAGAAACATAATTAAATCCATTTGCATTGGGGTAATCTGAAACTGGAAGTATCGTTTTCCAATCAAACAATTCAGATTCTACAGGTAAGCAAATATCCGTATGTACTCCGTTTGTTTTTACATAAATAGTTACATCTCCATTTGTTTGCAAATCACCAACACTAAACAAATTCCCACTAAAAAACAACCAAATGTAGCAAACCAAAAAAGCCAAAAAGAATTCTAAAAAGTAAAACACTCCTTGCCGCGTATATTTCAATGCTTTTTTCATTTCTACTAAAATCTTAGCCATTTTAAGTTCTGACTCTCTTTAAATTTAAAGATTAAACGTAAATGTGGCTTTATCCGTATGTCATTTTAACTCATTTGCACTAAATTGACTATAGTTTAACTAAATTTGCAAGGGTAAAGGGTTATGGAAGCACAGAAAAAAAATATTCGCAACATCAGCTTGGATGAACTAATTGAAGCTTTAGCAACGCAGGGTGAAAAAAAGTTCAGAGCAAAACAAGTTTATGAATGGATTTGGAAAAAGGGAGCACATTCCTTTGCTGATATGCGTAACATTTCTAAAAAAGTAATTGACTTTTTAGACACGCAATATTTTATAGACGCGATTCGAATTTCTGATGAACAACACAGCAATGACCTTACCGTAAAATGTGCATTTAAAAGTTACGACAATCACATTACAGAAGGGGTTTTGATTCCTACCACTTCTAGAATTACTGCTTGCATATCTTCACAAGTTGGATGCAGCCTAGCATGTAAATTTTGCGCAACTGGCCGTTTAAAGCTAATGCGAAATTTAAGTGGTGGTGAAATCTATGATCAGGTTTTATTACTCACGCGTTTATCGCAAGAAAACTTTAATAAACCATTAAGTAATATTGTTTTTATGGGAATGGGCGAACCTTTGCTCAATTATAAAAACATGCTGGAGGGTATAGACAAAATCACGTCAGAACAAGGGCTTGGCATTTCACCAAAGCGAATTACTGTTTCAACTGCGGGAATTGGAAAAATGATTAAAAAATTGGGAGATGACAACGTTAAATTTAATTTGGCACTGTCTCTTCATGCTGCGAATGACGAAAAGCGCAGTAAGATTATGGAAATTAATGACTCCAATAATTTAGAGGTGCTTGCGGATGCTTTGCGTTATTTTTATGATAAAACAGGTTCGCGCGTTACTTTTGAGTATATTATATTCAAAGATTTTAATGATTCATTGGCAGACGCTAGAGAATTAGCTGATTTTTGTAAAAATGTTCCAGTAAAAATTAATATAATAGAGTATAACCCAATAGACGACGGCGAATTTCAACAAGCGGATCAGCGTAAAGTAGATGTATTTGCTGGGTTTTTAGAATCGTTAAACTTGGTTGTTAATGTTCGACGCAGTAGAGGTAAAGATATTGATGCGGCATGTGGGCAATTAGCCAATAAAAATGGTTCTATTGCGTTAAAGGAAAGAAGTTTGAAATGAAATTAACAGTTTGTATCATCATATGTTTGTTTTCGCTGCTCAGTTTTGGGCAGGAAGAAGATTCCAGATTGGACAAACCTACCATTGGCCCTCCATTTACAACACAGCGCAAAAGCAATTTTGCAGGCTTCATAGGTCAGAATGAAAACACTCTTTTTTTAGTTGATTATTTAGCGATAAATCGTAAAAAGCAAGAACTATCTCTCCGTAGACTTGATGCTAACACCTTAGAATTGATTGATTCAAAAGATTTATTCAGCATCATCAATGAAGATTTTTACAACGAGCCTAACGAGATTTTTTTTCAGAATAATACCTTTTATCTATTTTCAACCGTAAATGGATTGAAGGATAAATTTAACATGGTTCATTTAGAGATTTTCAATGAATATGGTGAAAAGATTAATGAGCGAGTACTAGACACATTGGAGCTAGACGAAAAGTACTATTTAAGTGAATCAATTGAGCAGGATGGGTTTATCATGCTTACTCACAATAAATTTCTAAACAACTTTGAGCAGTCTATTGGTTTGCAAACTATTGAAAATTCAGGAGAAACAGGTTGGAGAACAACAGTGAAATCACCCAACTTAGTACAAAGCTTAACAATTGAAGAAGTGATTTATTCTAAAAATGCGCCTTTATACATTTTATGTGATTATGGATACGAAGCCGGAACGGGAAGTGTACGCGAGAACAACACTGACTTGATTAACAACAAGTATGCATTGTGGGGATACGATCATCAAAAAGAATTTTTAAAGGAATTTGATTTGCGCTTAAAAAACCGTTGGATTAATGGTATTGCAATGGACTACAATTCAAAACATGAACTTGTTATCAGCGGATTCATTAATGAAACTCGCAACCAAACCATTAACGGTGTGTTTTCTTTAAAAATTGGAGCAGATTTAGTTTTAATTGGTTCAAATTATTACAAGTACAAGCGCTCATTTTTTGAAAAATTTGTTAATGCGAAGCGCATTGAAAAAACAAAAGAATTAGAAAATATAAAACTGCGCCAACTGGTTATACTAGACGACAACTCATACTATATTCTAGGAGAGCACTTTTACCAATATACGGAGCGCAATTACGACCCTAGAACCAATATCACAACAACGTCTGAAAACTATAACTACAACTCAATTATAGTTGCTTATTTTGACGAAAACGGCAATCATATGTGGAGTGACCGTGTTCCAAAGTTTCAACACACAGTAAATGACTATGGCTATTTCTCTTCATTTTCTGTTATGCACGCTAATAATGAGTTATACTTATTCTTTAATGACACTGAACGCAATAATGACTTGGCGGTAAACGATTATTTTAATTATACTACCTTGTCAAACAACAGGCGTTTTCAAATATCATATGTACAGATTGGCGAAGACGGTGTAAAAAGCCGAGGAGCATTAATCAACACTGACAATAATTTTATGTTACGTGCAAGGCTTAATTATCAAATAGATCCTGACACTTTTTATTTATACGGTGAAATTGGTAAATCGCGAAAAGTATTTTCGGTTAAAGCAATAGATTAGTTTATTTGGCGCAATTTATACTGCTTGTCTCCTAGAACGAAATTGTCTGTTTCAACCTATTCTAAAAACAATTGCGGTAATGTTTCTGACATCACAGGCCGTAACATTACAAAAGAGTGATAATAATAATCCTCCCTTTCTAAAAAATTGAGTGAATTTACGCGAATTATTTAGCGGCGTTTTTATCTCGCTCGGCTTCGCTTTTTTCAAGGCGCTTTCTTAAAAACCGTCTCATTACTGCCATAACAGCAGTTACAACCGGAATAATAAAATAAAATCCCCATTTATCCCATCCTTGCATGAAACAAAACACAAGAACCATGATCAAACTCACGGCTGTCATTGCCCACCAAAATTTTTCTAAAACTGAATTTATTTTTGCTAAACTGCTCATTTTATTGAATCGTTATTATTGATGTTTTGGCTTTCGACACTTACTTTGTGCATATTATAATCAGTAAACGTCTCATCCGTATCCAACCCGTATCCTTTAACGGTTGTTTTTTCTCCTATTACTTCAAAATACTTCTCTGTCCTAACGCGTTGTCCAGTTTGATCCCAATAGAGCTCTTCTGTTTTTAGCGTTTGGTTTTTATCGTAGTTTGTAAAGATAACATTATTCCGTGCTATAATTACATTTTCCTTTTCGCGAAATTCAGCATTATCTGCCGTTAATTTAGCTACAATAGAATCTTTTTCTTTAAAGAAATTCACTTCAAACCCAAACTTAAAAAGTCTCACATTTTTTGGTTCTCCAAATTTCTCCATTCTGGTTGCAATCATCTCATAGACGACAACTCCTGAATCAGAATAAAGCGTATGCATGTCATTGACAATTTCATCCGCCATGTCCTCTGTTTGAGTAACCTCTCTAATTGTTCCTAAATCATTTTCACAAGAAAAAAGCATTCCCATCATAATAATGACAGGAATGCTTATTTGTTTTATATCAATTAATCTGTATTTCAGATCGGGTATTTTTTAGAATCTTGCTGTAGTGGACTCTCCCCAACAGCTAAGGCTAACCGTTGATCCTGCACTAACACCTTCGTTAAAGGCTTCGTTCGAATCTGGTGCATTCTTTAAAAATTTACTGCTACTTACACCTTCTGCTCCTGCAGCAATTGCTTTTTTAATATAGTCATTAGCTAACCAGTAGTTTGCTTTTCTTGAGAAAGTTGACTCTCCACAGCTGTTTGCAGTAGCTGCAATTGAATTTGCACAAATCACTAAAGCATCACCTCTATAATCTCCACCTACTCCTTTTGCAGTTTTAAACGCAGACTTGTACGAACCTTGTTTGTATTTTACATTTGCCAAGTTTAAAGTATACTTGTCTTTGTTCTCTCCGTCAGCCTCAAGTTCAACAGCTTTTTGAAAGTATTCTGCAGCTTTAGAGTTGTTTTTGTTACTTAAAGCATAGTTCCCACCAAAAAAGTAAGCTTCTGCTGTTGGCTCAAGTGCAATTAGTTCATCTACAAACTTTCCGTAAACTTCACTTGATTGACATTTCTTTTGATCCATCAACGCCAAGTATGCTTCAACTTTTTCTTTTCTTTCAGTTGGATCTTCTGGCAAGGTTTGTAATTTCTTATCAAAAACACCTACTAATACATCACAATCTTTAGCAATTTGTAAGAAATATTTATCTAAAAAGCTTTGTGCACTTGTTTGGCGTTTTACTTCGTTAGCATCCTCTTTTTCTTTAGCCGCTTTTAAAGCAGTTCCAATATATTCAGACAATACAATGTATTCTTCAATAATTTTTGTTCTAGCTGCTTCTTTTTCTTCACCTTCAGCAGTATTAAATTTATTGACAATTAAATGCTTGAAATATTGCTTATAATGTTTTGATTTAGCTTTGTCCTTTAATTCAGGAATTGACTGAGCAAAAAGCGTATCAATTTTAGCATGATCATCTGACTTGTTTGTCACTAATTGAGATGCATAATCTGCAATCCAAATTAAATCATGATCAATTTGTAAACGACTTTCGAAAATCCAGATTACTGTATCTTTCAATGCTGTTTTACGTTCAGGAGTAATGCCTTCTTCTTTTAATAGTTTACCATAAATGTATCTACCATTTGAATAAAAAGCTCCATCTAATCCAGCTGGACCACATGATTCAACCGCATCATTCCAAAAGTTAGCGGCATCTTGATATGCTTTTGAAGTTAAGTATTGGTAATACAAACTTCTAAATTTCTGGCAATCATCTGCTGCTACACTTGAAGAATCTTGTGCCATTGCACTTGATCCTATTAGCAGGGTTAACATTAAAGTTCCTAAAATTCCCTTGAGTTTCATTTTCTTCGTGTTTATTCTTTGTTATTGTTAATTGTATTTCCGTTTTAAAAACCAGCGGTTACTTCTTTCTGGAGTAATTGAAAAGCCGACATAAAGTCCGATGTACCTTTCTTGAATTATTCCATTTTCAGTTGTTCCAAGGTTTCCTAAACTGCCCCCAAAATTAAGATTTGTATTTGACACTCCAGGACGGATCGGTATGCTTAATCCAAAACTCATGCCATAATTGTCTAAAGCGATCTCTTCACCTAAATTATTTTTCACTAATAATTCGGTTTGCGCATAATTAAATCCTAATCGATATGTTAATCCGCTGAAGAAATTGTCTGGATCAACTAAAGCACTTATAGTTGGCGCTCTTTCAAATCCAACCCCAATAGACATTCGATCCTTTAAACCTCCAGGATTTTGAACATCAGAGAATTGCGTATAAAACGTAGACCATCTTTCGATTTTAAAATCAGCTGCTAAGCGTAAGCTTGAACTCGAATTATATGGTGTAAATTGATATTGTAATCCAAGTCCTAACGCCTCTGGTTTATATACTAAACCTTGATCATCTTGAATTAGCTCAATAGTGTCTTTAACTGAAACCGTTTGTCCACGATAAAAGCTTCCAGTATAAGAAAATGAATATAAATCCTGAAAAGCTCTAACTTCAGTAGCTGGTGCATAAGTTGCTCCTATTGCCAAGTTACGACTTAGTTTCGTTGATTTAAAACCGTAATTATAATTAACACCAAATTCAGTTGAAAGACCTGATACTCTAATTCCATCCACTACACGTGCGTTAAAAATATCAAGTGATGAAGGAATAAATTCTGTTGAGCGAATCTGTTCAGATGTTCCAAACAAATAGTTTCCATTAACACCTAATGAAAAATGTTGTGTTACGTGCCCACTGATTACTGTATCCCTTACAGTTTTTTTATTTGTTACTGGATCTAATATCACCTCTTTCCTTTTAACACTTGCAATCTTTTTCAAGTTTAAAGGTCTATAAGAGATTCCAAAATTTGCTATTCTAACTCCACCTGACCCTTCATTAACAGCTTGCATTGTTGTATCACCATCACTGTTAGTAGTGTAATTAGTTACGGTATACCCTGTAAATGAATAAGGTTTTAAACCTATTCCAACTCCCCAATTTTTCATAATGGGTAAACCTAATTGAAATTGATTTAATCCAAAATGACGCTGAGACGTTGTAGCAGAAGCCGTGCTAAAATTTGAAAGCTTTCCATTCATTCCTATTTGCAACACAGGCAAGTGTCTCGATAAATAAGAATAAGATGCTGGGTTAGTTGTATTCACCAATGTAGAGTCCGTATTTGCAAGAGAAACACCTCCCATTGAAGAAAACGCCGCATAACCTTCATAATTACGCTCACCCAGTCCAAAAGAACTATAAGGTGATTGCGTTCCTTTTTGGGCAAACGAGATGTTCACCGCACAAAACGCAACTATAGAAAAAAATATACTTTTAAAATTCAACATTATACTTCAATATTTCGTTTAATCCAAAAATGGTTAAATCGGAATGTGCAAAGATGGGATTTTTATATCCTTTATCAAAGTATTTTAAATCTCCACCCGTCATAAAAATTGTTAATTCACCAAATTGTTCTTGATAACGCTGAATAAACCCATTTATTTCGTGGAAAATAGCGTGCTGAACTCCATTTTGTATACTTGATTTAGTTGATACTCCAAATCCAAATTCAAATTCTTCTGCATCAATAAGTGGCAATTGGTCTGTAAAAGACTGTAATGCTGCATAGCGCATATTCATTCCTGGACTAATATTACCTCCAAGATAGACTCCTTTACTATTTACTATATCGTATTTAATACATGTACCTATGTCAATAGCTAATGAATTTTTATTGGGATTTTTTTTCCAGATGGCTGTAGCATTTGCAAGGCGATCATTACCCAACGTGTGTGGAGTTTCATAACCATTTTGAATAGGAATGGGTGTTTTTTCATCCAAATCAATTCGTTTTGCAATGGGTAGGTTAATTTGATCATTAGTAACTGAACTTACGAGTACGGCTTCAAGCTCATCTGCATGTTCTTTTACCCATTTTTCTACTAAATCAACCTCTTCTTTGGCAAAAACCTTTTTTATATGCAAATTTCCACCTTTATCAAAAAGTGCCAATTTTGTTGCTGTATTTCCCTGATCAACAATCAGATTCATGCTGCAAAATTGAGGACAATTTCTCTATTCTCATCAAAAAAATGAAAAAATAATTGTGAATTCTTTTGCACTTTAAAATACCTTACTATCTTTGCCCCCACATTAACGGATGGTGATATAGCTCAGTTGGTAGAGCAATGGACTGAAAATCCATGTGTCGGGGGTTCAAATCCCTCTATCACCACAGCAACAAAAACCAAGTGCATTGCACTTGGTTTTTTTGTTTCACAAACTAAAAAATTCTTTCTACCGCTATCTATTATTCATTCTACTAAAGAATGTACTTACTATAAGGTAAACGATAATAAACGTATTACGGAATTCAAATTCAATCTGTAATGAATTATTTTCAATTTCGTCAAAGCAAAAAAAGAACATGCGTTTAACAGATAAATATCAACCCATCAATTGTGCATTCCACGATTATTTAGAGCATTTTGCTACACTTCGTCAACCTGTTTCGTTGAAATATTATTTAAACGGTGAGGAAATAAAATTATCCAATGTCATTATTTATGATTTTTCTGGAGGAAGAAATGGTGAGTTTGCTCATTTAAAAAATGAGGAGCTTAATATTAAAATCAGAATGGATCACATCATCTCCATTGAAAACATTGAGGCAAAATCATTCATTTCTAACTATTGCTAAGCACTAGTTTATCAATTAATACTTATTTTCGGTGTGATTAAAAGACTCTAAAAAAGCATAATGGCGCATCATATTCAAATAGATACTCGAAAACAAATTATAGGAATTATTATATCAATATTGTTTATTATTGGTGGAACAATCTTATTAGTCAACCCTCTGGTTCTTGGAGAACACCCTTTTAAAGATGAAGCAATGTTCGCCATTAGTTTAACTATTGTAATCATTTTCTTAGCCCTATTAATTTTCTTGATATATAAAGTCGTGAATAAAACAATTGGCTTAATTATTAATGATGAAGGAATTAAAGAACAAATATCAGCATTAAACGTTGGAATGGTTCGCTGGGAAGAAATAAGTGGTTTCGGTGTTAAAAAGCAAATTGGAATTCCATTTATAGTGATTTATTTAAAAAATAAAGAAGAATTCATTGAACGGTTCAGTGGATTAAAAAAATCTACGATTAAAAAGAACGCAGAATCATTTGGCACTCCAGTAGCAGTTAGCACAGTAATGCTCAAAATGAAAAAGGACGAATTAATTCAATTATTTAAAGAAGAAGGTGCTAAACGCGGAATTGAATTTGAAGGCTAGATTATTCGTTGTTTAATTTGGTAAACAGTAGCCAATTCAGCCATTTTAGTGCTAAACGCATTTTTATAGTAAGCAGGCATTTCACTTCCTGTCGCAAAAAACTTCAAATATTTATTTTCTAATTCAGGGTAATGCTTTTTTATAGCGCCCAATATTAAAGTCTTACTATCAGCTTTGCTATTGCCAAACAATGTAATGCTAGCAGGCATAACATAAGCCGCATTTATTCTTTTAAAGGTTTCGTAAAATTGGTTTAGAGATGCTGTAGTGTCACTAATAAATGGCAACAGAGGCATCAAACTCACACCAGATAAAAAGCCCTCATTAATTGTGGTTTTCAACGTTTCAAGCCGTTTTTTGGGTGATGGTGCACCAGGTTCAAAAATGCGCCCAACTTTATTATCCAAGGTTGAAAATGAATAGGTAATTAACGTTCCACCAGGTAAACTATTTGCCAAATCGTTGGGGAGAACCGCGGCTTTATCAATTTTATGTAACAGATCAAAATCTCGCTCAATTCCGCAAGATTTTGTAATCATATGAACAGGAAATTTATGTTTCAAAATAACTTCTAATGCTTGTCTTGTGAGTTGATAATCCTCTTCAATTTTTAAATAAGGATCTGTCGCACTTGAAAGCACTATAATTCCATACTCTCCTTTTTTTGCTCGATTAAACAATTGCCGATCTAACACTTCAATTGCATTTCTTTTGACTGTTAAACTTTGCTCTAAGTTAATGCCATATTTGCTTCCACGGATATAGCAATACAAACAGTTAAAAGCACAACTACTATACAAATTAACGGTATAGTCATCTAAAAACCAGGCGTCTCTTTTTTTTGATTTATTAAGAACAGATTTAACTTCTTTTTCTTTTGGCATAAGCATTTCTATTCAGCCCAATTTCTATTTTCTTTCGAAACCAATTTGGAATCGCTGTATAATTTTGAATTCTAGCATTGTATTTTTCAATAAGGTCTGGATGAAATTTGGCCGTGGTTTTTGCCGCCCAACCTACACCTTGCTTAATTTGTCGGTCATTAGTATTAACCATTTTCATGAGTAATAAAAAAACTTGCTCTACCTCTTTCTTTCCCAACCCTTTTTTCACCGCATAATGCGCACCCGCACCTAATGAACGAACTACCCAATTGCTTTCGTCAGAACTCAGTTTTTCAAAAGTTTTGATCATTAAATCAAACTGTTGCAATAATGCAACGCCCCAAACACGTTCTCCAATAATATCGGAAACATACCAATCATTAGCATCTGCTATATACCCATGAGTTTTTTGAATTGCTTCTTCATAAGCAATTGGCAGTCTTAGCTGCATTATAATTCCTAATATGACATTTCCACCTTCTGTTTTTTGTACACAAACAGCATCACAAAACGTAATTTGATCTTGTGGTGTTACTTTTACAAACAGTGTTTTAGCACAATATTCTAATAATGGAAATTTGACTTTATGCGCCAAAATAGATGCATGAAAGTTCGCAATTAAGGCAGCTACACCTTGTTGGTTATAAACTTCAATACTCCGTTCCAATAATGGATTAATATCAGCCTTACGGGTATAGGTTTTAATCAAAATGGTTTTTCCTCTCCGTCGTTTGGATTAATGATTTTATTGATTTCCTCTTCCGTACTGTCCAATTTTTCGCGACAAAACTCAACCAATAACTTAGCTTGTTTCACTTTCCCAGCTAGGTCATCAATATTTATTTCTTTACGCTCAAGCAGATGTACAATTTCTTGCAATTGTTCCAAGGCTTCATCATATTTCAATTTCGGATCTAATTTTGCTGTCATAAATGCTTGTATTATTCGTGCTTTTTCACTTCAGTAATTTTACTAGTAATAAGGTATTCACTTGATAATGTTTTTAACTCGGCTCCATCCAACTCCCCCTCATAATTGATTACGTCAATATTATTAATGGTTGATATGGTGTACCCTTTTTTCAATAATTCTTCAGGATTTAATAGCATTAGGAGCTCAGCCAAATTATTCAATCCAATTTTATTGCGTTCAATATTATTCATACTTAACATATGAACCATATCTAGCCTTGCGTTTAATTCTGTGCTTTTTTTCAATGCAATTATATTTTTAGCATTGTTTCCTACTCTACTTAAACTAAGATCTAGTTTTGATTTTTCGCTTTCTATTAATTCGGTAACACCAATATGCAACTGATGTACACAGTCTTTTATTAGGTTATTATTTTCACGAATAATATTTTGAGTATAGTGCACCAAGTACTTACTCGTATGGGTAAACTCATCTTTATTAGATGCAATCAATTGCTGCGCCATCTTAAGAATACTATCAAAAGCTGATTGCAATTCATTTCGAAAAACTCCTGCTCTTACATAAAGGAATTTAGCTACTGCAGTTGGCGTAATCTCATATTTATTAGCAACCAAATCTGCAACCACATCATCTGTTTCATGCCCAATTCCCGTAATTACAGGAATTCTACTTTCAGCAATTGATTTTGCAATTTCATAAGCATTAAAAACATTCAAATCCATTTTGCTCCCACCACCACGTACAATTACAATAACATCAACATTATATTCTTGCGCTTCATGAATCGCATTCACAACTTGTTTTGTTGCTCTATCTCCTTGTACAGAAACGGAAAACTCCTTTACCTTAAAATTCGTAAAAATTCTGTTTTCCATTAATTCTGTCAAAAAATCCCGATAGCCTGACGTATTAACTGACCCAATTAATGCTACTTTTTTAATTATTGCTGGCAGCTTTAATTCTTGTTGTAAATTATAAAGCCCTTCTTTTTTTAATCGCTCAATGGTTTCTTTTTTCTTTCTCTCTAATTCACCATAAGTGATGGTAGGATCAACATCAAGAATATTGAGTTTTAACCCATAAATGGAGTGAAATTCAATCCTCACATTTACTAAAACTTTGTTACCATGCTTGAAAATTGTCGGCAATTCGCCATTGAGTTGATTGTTAACTCTGTTAAATGTCGAAAACCACATATTGGCAGACATTTCAGCAACTCTTTTACCATCCTTTGAATCTGCCAACTCAAGATAATGGTGCCCATTTTTTTCTTGTGCCTTGGTAATTTCAGCAATTACCCAATAACTTTTTAGCGCAAAATTATCTCGGATAAAACGCTCTAACGATTGGTTGAGTGCAGATAATGTAAATATGTTTTTTTTCTCTTCCAACTTTCAAGGATTGAACAGTAAATATACACAACTTACTCTAAAAAAAATGTATAAAACAGATGATTTAAAACCTATATAAACAACACGTAAATAGGTATTTATACGGTTTCAATGTTCTAAATTTCTACTTAAATTTGCGGCAACCTTAAACTCCCAGATATGAAACGTTCCCCAATAACAGTTAATAAATCACTTTATTTTTTAATTGGACTTTTGATTTATGCTGCAATCGCTATTGGTTCAATTCAATTATTGAATTAATAACCAATTTTAGATCGAACTCTTTTTAGAACGCCATTAGCAACTAATGCTGCTTTTTCTGCTCCTTTTTGCAAAATTGCATCTAGTTCTTCTTTGTTTTCCATGTAATAATTAAATCGTTCACGAACATCTGCATAATTTTCCAAAATTAACTCTAATATTGCTTTTTTGGTATGACCAAATCCCCAACCTCCTGCAGCATAATTTTCTCGCATAGTAGCAATTTGACTTTCATTTGCTAAGAACGCATAAATTTTATACGCATTACAAACATCCGGATCTTTTGGATCTTCCAAAGGTGTACTATCTGTTACAATGCTAAAAATTTGTTTTTTCAATTGTTTTTTAGGCAAAAAGAAATTAATAGTATTCCCTTTAGACTTAGACATCTTAGTTCCGTCAGTTCCTGGAACTAACATTGTATCTTCCTGAATAGACTCTTCAGGCAATACAAAAGTTTCACCCATTTGATTATTAAACTTTTCAGCAACCGTTCTTGTCATTTCAATATGTTGCTTTTGATCTTTACCTACAGGAACAAACTCTGCGTCATACAATAAAATATCAGCCGCCATTAGCATAGGATATGTAAACAATCCTGCATTAACATCATCCAAACGGTCGGCTTTATCCTTAAAGGAATGCGCCAAGGTAAGACGCTGATAAGGAAAAAAACAAGATAAATACCAAGACAATTCGCTCGTTTGCGGCACATCACTTTGACGATAAAAAATAGTTTTATCTGTATCCAAACCGCAAGCAAGCCATGCTGCAGCTGTTGCGTATGTATTGTCGCGCATTACATCACCATCTTTGATTTGTGTCAAAGAATGTAGATCAGCGATAAACAAGAATGATTCATTTTCATCATTCTCTGCCATTTTAATAGCAGGTTGAATTGCACCTAATACATTTCCCATATGTGGAACTCCTGTACTTTGTACACCCGTTAAAATTCGAGCCATTATTCTAATATTTATTGTAAATTACGTCTTTAATGAAACGAATTTTTCATCTTTAGACAACCCAAAAATAGAAATAAAGCACTAATTGGAATAGCTTGTTACGGCTTTATTTTATCAAATTGTTAAACTAAAATATTGCGGCACAATAAACTTCGATTTTTTGTACTTTTGTAGGCTAATGAAAATACTACTGATACCATTTATAATTGTTTACCGCGTATACTTTGCGTTGGTGTTTTTTTTGGTATTACTCATTTTATATCCCATATTTTGGATACTTCTTTTAAGTGAAAAAAACTATGTGCGCGTATTTAAGTTAAAAGTTTTTACTGCACGAATTATATTGTTTTTAGATTTTGTCTGGCTGGTTCACAAATCAGATAAACCTCAACTAGAAGAAGGTCCTTATGTAATTTGCGCCAATCATGCTTCTTATTTAGACATTATTTTAATGTATAGAATTTTGCCTAGAAAACGCTTTTTATTCATTGGCAAGTCTGAGCTACTAAAATGGCCAATCATAAATATTTTCTTCAAAAAGGTTGACATTGCTGTAAATCGTGAAAAAAGAAGTTCTGGCATGCGCTCCATTATTCGTGCGCGCAATGAATTACAAAATGGCTGGTCCATTGTTATTTTTCCGGAAGGCGGAATACCAGTTGATACGCCAATTTTAGCGCCTTTTAAAAACGGGGCTTTTAAACTTGCTATTGACTCTGAAGTACCTATACTTCCAATAACAATACTTGATAATTGGAAACTTTTTAATGTTGATCCACTATTAACTGGGCCTGCTAGACCAGGGATTTCAAGAGTTATTATTCATAAACCTATCCCAACTAAAGGAATGGATAAAAAAGATTTAATAAATTTGCGTCAACAAACGTTTGAAACGATAAATGGGCCGTTATTAAATGATAACTCCAAAAAACAATAATTGAAGATGGAAATTACCAACGAAACTGTTGAACATATTGCACACTTAGCTCGCCTAGAATTTAACGGAGAGGAAAAGGAGAACATCAAAAAAGATTTATCTAAAATTATTGGCTTTGTTGATCAGTTAAACTCAGTAGACACTGATGGCGTTGAACCGTTAATTTTTATGACTGACGCTATTAACGTTTTACGTGAGGATGTATATGAGCCGAGCATTACGCAAGAAGAAGCGTTGAAAAATGCTCCTAATCATGATTCTGACTACTTCAAAATTGCCAAGGTACTTAAGAAGTAACCAATGTTCTTATAAAAAATAAGACCGCCCTTACAGAAAGAGCGGCCTTAACCCAAAACCCATGAATCATTTAGTCTAATTCAGTTATGGTAATTGCGATTACCGTGCCAAAAAATGGTTGCAACAAAAAATTAGGAAATATTTAACAAATTGGGAAATTCCCGGTTTTTTGGGAAATAGAAATTCTAACAGGTTAGAGTATTATGCAAAAAATAAGACCGCTCTTACAGAAAGAGCGGCCTTAACCCAAAACCCATGAATCATTTAGTCTAATTCAATTATGGTAATTGCGATTACCGTGCCAAAAAATGGTTGCAACAAGAAATTAAGAAATATTTAACAACTTGTTAGATGCTGTATTTATTAGAATGCATTGTACTGCATTCGCGATATACGAACAAAGATTAATGTTACCCATTACGATTTTTAACTAAGACTCTAGAAGTTGATGATTAATGTTCTTGAAGTTGTTGACTGAGCTACTCGAAGTTACAATTTCAAACGACGCATTTTCCAAACACCGAAAATTGCTTCTTTAAAAATGCTTGTACTCATTTTAGAAGTTCCAAATTCACGATCAATAAAGGTAATTGGAACTTCAACCACTTTAAAACCGTGCTTTAAAGCAGCGTATTTCATGCAAATTTGAAAAGCATACCCTTTAAAAGTCACCGCATCAAAGTTTATTTTTTCTAAAACCTTTCGGTTATAGCATTTAAACCCCGCTGTAGTGTCTTTAATTTTAATCCATAAAATGGTACGCACATACCATGAGGCAAAATAAGAAAGTAATAAACGCTTACGATCCCAGTTAGCAACTTTACCGCCTTTAACATAACGGGAGCCTATAGCTAAATCTGCTCCATTTCTGCAAGCATCTAACAATCGAACTAAATCGTCAGGATTATGCGAAAAATCAGCATCCATCTCAATTAAATGCTCATAACCACGTTCTAATCCCCAACGAAAACCATGTAAGTAAGCTGTACCTAATCCCAATTTTCCTTCGCGCTCTTCAATGTGCAATCTATCTGGATACTGAGCTTGCAATCCTTTAACAATTGCACCTGTTCCATCTGGAGATCCATCATCAACAATTAATAAATGAAAGACTTCTTCCAACGAGAATACCTTGTGGATCATTTTCTCAATGTTCTCCTTCTCGTTATAGGTCGGTATGATAACTAAGTTTTTCAAATCTATTTATTGCCAGTTCTTGTCTTAACTTTAGCTTGAATATGGGTGCGCTAAGATAATTTATTTTATTGAATCTTTATAATTCTTCAAATCTGATCTGCTTGTTTTTTGTTAAATAATCCTAAAACCAATTTTCTTACCAATAATCAGCAATTAGGTAGACTTTCGTAAAAAGACCCCACAATTGAGTAAACAGTTGCATATGATGCGAAAAAAGGACTTACTTTTGTTCAAAACCAACGCATTGAAATTATTAAGTTTAATCTTACTGTTTATTTCTTCCGGATTGATTTATGCTCAAAATCAAAAAAACATTGTCTTGCTTGATAATTGGACAGACACTACAATTGAGAAAGGACTAGGAGATGCTGTTTTTAATGATGTTTGGGGGTTTACATATGGTCAAAATAACTATTGTGCATTAGGTTCTTCAATTGGCACGCACATTTTTCAAGTTAATGATGATAGATTAAGTTATATTGACTTTAAAGCGGGAAAATACCAAAACAGGTATGTTGAACACCGCGATTTTAAAGTCTATAAAAATTATTTATACGGTGTTTGTGACGAAGGCGAGAGTAGTTTGCAAATTTTTGATCTTTCCTATTTACCAGACTCTATTCATAAAGTATATGATAGTGATGCATTTTTTAGCGTTTGTCACAATATTTATATTGACACCATTAATGCAAAATTGTATGCCTGCGCACCGAATGAAATTGGAATGCAAATACTTGATTTGTCTAATCCAATAGCACCAACATTGGATTATTTTTTGAGTGAATTACCCTATGTGCATGATTGTTATGTCAGGAATGATACGGCTTATTTAAATGCTGGGTTTAGTGGTTTATATATTTACAATTTTAGTAGTGGTTCTCCTGTCGAATTAGGAATTTTAGATTTTTACCCGAATCAAGGCTATAATCATAGTGGGTGGCTTTCGCCTAATGGTGAAACGTATGCATTTATTGATGAAACGGAAGGTACAAAGGTGAAACTTTGTGAGACAGAGAATTTAGCATCCATTTCAATTTCAGAAACATTTGGAACTTCTGATTTTGAAGACTACGTCCCTCATAATGTAATTTTGCTAGACAATTTGGCCTTTATATCCTATTATAATGAAGGATTAAGAATATTTGACATTAGTCAAGCCCCCATTGAAGAAATAGGAATTTATGATACTTTTTTAGAGGATACAAAGTATAAGTTAAATGGAGCGTGGGGTGTATATGTATTTGAAGGACAAAATCAGATTTTGGTTGCGGATCGACAAAGTGGTTTGTTTTTATTTTCGTTTCCTATTCAGGTTTTAAATGCAAAAAATGAAGGGACATTTGTAACAGGCGCTCCATTTATAGATAAAAATAGCATTCTAATTCCTAGAGATTATTTGCGAGCAGATGATTTAACATTTACAATTGCTGCGGCAGACGGACGCATTGTATACAATCAAGCGAATTACCTCAATTATGTAAATATTCCGCTAACCTTAGCCGCAGGAACCTATGTTTATGCCATTTACAATGAGTTTGGTGACTTTGTAGAAGGGGGTAAATTTATCAAATCAAATTAAAAATTGTCTGTTCATAACTCCAATCAATTCAATTAAAAGCACGCAGTATTCTTTGCATCTTTGTTAGTATTGAAAAAAGAGGAGATGAAGCAAATTGTATGGTTAGTGGTATTTGGATTTTTAGTTGGCTGTGTTCCAATTAAGAAATATAAGGACTTAGAGGCCAACTATAAAAAATGTCAGGACGAGCAATCAGACTATAAAACCAAAGCGATTGATTACGAAAACCAAGTAAAAGAGCTTAACGTTCAGGTTGGTGTTTTGCGCAGTGGTTTAGAAACTTTACAGGCAGATACTTCACGGATTGGTGATCAGCATAGACAATTAATGGTTGATTATGAAAAGACTAAGCAATTAAACAAAGTATTGGAAAAAAAATACAATGAGCTTTTAAAGTCCGGTACGTCAGAAAACGCTTCGCTTATTCATGATTTAGAAGCTACACGAATTGATTTACAACAAAAAGAAGATCGTCTTAACAAATTAGAAAAAGAGTTAAATGCACGTGAACGCGCATTAATCCAAAAGGAAGATCGCATTAATGAATTGGAAAGCATGTTGAAAAACAAAGAAGAAGCTTCTCGTTTATTAAAAGACAAAATCGCATCTGCCCTACGCGGCTTTACAGATAAAGGAATATCAGTGGTTGAACGTGATGGAAAGATTTATGTAAGTATGGAAGCACAATTATTATTTGCTTCAGGAAAAACAGCCGTAAATAGCGAAGGTGAGCGTGCCATTGTTGATTTAGCGGTTGTGTTAGAATCTCAAAAAGATATTGACATTTTAGTGGAGGGACATACAGATTCTGATGCATTGAGAAGTGGATCACATCCTAAAGACAACTGGGAACTGAGTGTTTTACGTGCAACATCTGTTGTAAAAATCATGTTAGATAATTCTACAATGGATCCTACGTCAATTTCGGCGTCAGGACGTTCAGAATTTCATCCAGTAGATCCTGACAACAAAGCAAAAAACAGAAGAATTGAAATTATAATCACACCAGATTTAAGCGAATTGTTTGAGTTAATCTCTAATGATAATGACTAATTATTTATTGAATAAGGGCTTTAAATAATTGTCCAGAGATTGGTCGAATAATCTACAACAACAAACCAAGATCCTTAAAGGATCTACAAACCTCTCCAACTACCAATGGTGAGGTTTTTTGTTTTCTTGAATGTTTGAGTCGTGTATATTGAAAAAAGTGAATAAATAAGTTACCCTAAAGATTCTTGAGTTCCAATTCGGATGTATTTATTCTCTAGGGCATACATAATAACTGGAATAATATTACGGCACCCAATTCGCTCAATCATTCTTCTTCTATGCGTTTCAACAGTGCGTTTGCTATTATTTAAGATTTGAGCCGTTTCTTGAGTTGATTTTCCTTTGCCTAATAGCCCGAGTACATTTAGTTCCTTGGCGGTGAAAAAAGAATCTCGTAAATAAGCTTCACCAAAAAGTTGTTCTCTAATGTTTGCGGGAAAAAGAATACCTGTGGCCTTTTCAAGAGCTAGATTTTGAATTGTCTCGATTACCATTTCAGGTGCGGCGTCTTTTGTTAGAAAGGCGCTTATGTTATTGGTGCTTGCAAATAAATAGTTCTCGAAAATGCGACTTTCAGATGAAAGCAAAAGCATACTAATATTTGGGTTCTCTTTTTGAATTTTTGAGAGCGTAAAATAATCTTCGTCTGCGCGCGTGTCAAATAAGATCAAGTCAATTTCATTGAGGTTGCAGTCATTTAGCTCATCAACGGTACTAAAATCGTGAACAACCTCAATGGTATCAATTGCATTCAAATACAATGTAAATCCTCTTCTAAAGAGTTGGGCTGAATCTATAAATATGACTTTTATTTTTTTCATTGTTTTTGGCTTACAATCCAATAATAGGAAACTTGGGCGGGATTTTTCGCCTGTTTAACTTGTTGAGTTCATAAGTGGTTTGTTTGTTCTATAAGTGGTAGCACTGAATGAAATTGGCGTAATTTGGAAAAAAAATAACTGCTATTTGAATAAAGGCTTTCTTCCCCTAAGCTGCCGCGAGATTGAATCTCGTGGCTAAATCGCTACTAATACAACTCCGCTTAACAAACCCTTATCACCACTGTAATCTGAGGCACTACTATACATATATTCTTCTGGTCTAAAAACCAAACCTGCATCTACCGGATTATTATGAATATATCTAATTTTCTCTGAAATAACTTTATTGCTCCAAATTTCTATAGGATGATTATCGTGTCGCCAAAATTGAAATTGATGTACACTTGAAGTTTTATTGGCTGCTTTTTTAAATGTTGCAATGAGATTTTCTTTTCTACTTTCTTTTGGGTTTTCGATTATAGCTTTAACAACTGCTTTGCTAGTATGACGCTTAAAATCACCAAGAATTTGTCCTGGATTCAACTCTCCAATACTTCTAAATGCCAAATGAACATGGTTGGACATTATGCACCAAGCATAAATCTCCATACCTTTGTTTTGCTTGCAATAAGTTAAACTATCAAGCAAGATGTTTTTGTATTCATTGCGAGTAAAAACGTCTATCCACTCTACGACAGCGAAACTTACAAAATATACTGATTCTGGATTATGAAATTTATAGTTACGTGACATCTTTGGGTTAATGTTATCAAGATAAAGATAGTGGTTAATTTAAAACTACCACAAGATGCAATCTCGCGACGGACTGGGGGATCATTTTGAACAAAGAACGGCCGCCTAGAAAGGACGACCGTTGACTTTTTTTGTTCTACCTAAATAGCCTAGACTGCTGTGCAGATGGTAGTAACGATTTGACCTTTACCACGAGATACAATCTCGCGGTAGCGAGGGAGCCACTTGACTCATGGAATTATACCTCATTTCGGTAATAAATGGAATAAACGTTCCTCCCGAAGGCTCTGGGGTCTGGGAAATATTCAACTTTATAATGCTAAGACCAGTTATTATTTAATTAGTTTGAATGCTCATAAAACTTATGAGCATTGACAAAAAAAGACCGCCCATCTGGACGGCCTTTGAAAGGTTTTAACGTCTTGTTGACTAAGCAGAGCAGCTTCTGCTTTGCTAGTAAAACGCAGGGTTGCAAAACCTACGGAGCGGGTAGCTAAGACTATTACCACGAGATTTAATCTCGCGGCAGCGTGGGGTATTATTTAAACCTATTAAATCTATCATTAATTAACTGGCTACTAGTACCACTGACACTGACGCTTGAACTGTTACCAATCCCATGGAGCTCCATCATGTTTCCTGTATTTGATTCGTATAAGTACCCAATATTATTTTCATAATCAATTACTAGAACATGGGTTACCTGTGCAGTTGTGTTACTAATGTATGCGAAAGTCTGTCTATTCGTAATTTTTGACAAAACAGGCTTAGACGGTCCTCTATAAGCATTGGCCGCATCATAGACAGTTTGACCGATCGCAACTACAGCTCCAAGATTCTGACTTAAGTTTTCATTGGGTATCCCATTTGTTGCGTTGGACGCAATTATTTCATTTCCCTCTTCTTCGCTTGAAGCTAACCCCAAATCCACAATCATTTTTGGTGTTCCTCCAAAAACATTCCATGCCGCAATTCCGCCCCCAAGTATAGGGTTGGTATAGATCATATGATCAATCTTCACCTGCTGCATAAAAGCTTCGTATTCTCTTTGGTAAGTATCAATTGCTCTATTGTTCGATTGTTCGATTGATAAATTGCTAGAATTGATATGCATTTGTAAAAGTAATTCAACTACAACATTTCCCTTGATGCCACCTCTAGTTCCGGCAGTTCCTGATTCATTGACTGAAAATCCATGTATGACATCCCCAAAGTAAAGGGCCTCGGGATCTACATCAGAAATTTCTGTAATTCTTTTGGTTGGAGGTATTCGGGTAGCAACAACTGTTACTTCTGGTAAATTTTGATAGGTCCCAGAACCGTCATTACTTAAAAACAAACCGTTCAAAGCGAAACCAATATGCAACTTACCATCTGAACTTGTTCTATCCGACAAACTTAGTAAATCCGAAATGTATAGCTCAATATTATCATAACTATATCGAGGCACTGGACTGCCATCAGCTCCACTGGGATCAGCAACTATTATTGGATTATTATCAAATGCATTATAAGGTGTAAATTGATGATGTACTACTGGGTCAAGACTTAACCATCTCCCTATTCTCGAATCATATAGTCTGAAATGGGTAGAATAACTATTCCCTTCACCTTTCATCTCATCATCTTTCTCCATACCTTGAAACCCATAACGATAAACATCACTCGTTTGATTTCTCCCCGGCATTTGCATACCATAAGGGTAATAATCTGCAACAGAAACAATTTCAGCCGTATAGTTAGTACCGTCATACAATTTACGATCAGTAACTACGGTACGCACATTTCCTAAATGGTCTTTCAGTTCGTACATTTTATTGCCAATTGTTCTCGTAAACAAGTTTTCTGGTGAATTATCTTGAATAATGTGTGGTTGCAAACATAAGTCTGCTTTTAGGTAATTGTCATAGGCTGCTACTGGAACAATAGTTTGGATTGAAGGTGTTGGAATTCCTCCAGGATTAGCTGCAATCAGAATATCGTTATTGCTGTCATCATCTTGATCTGTTAAAACATAAATTTTATCGCTTTGCCCTAATCTTACAGCTCCTGCTTCCATTGGCATACCGCCGTCACTCACACCAAAATCCCAACGGTGAATGGCATCTGCTCCCGCTTGTCGTTTGATATAGAACAAGAAGTCACTCAATGGCGTATAGCTCAAATCAGGACATTTGGAAAATCCATTGTCTTTAACAATTGATGTTGAAACGCTAGCATAATTACTATAATCATTGATATAAAAAAGTGTGTATGGTAAGGTCACGGAAATCCAACCTGTGTTGATTACGATTTCGGTTTCAGTAGACACTGCCATATTTTGACCGTTTGGACTAATAGCGATATTACTTGCTAGAACTTCAAAATCATAATTTTGGCGATCAATTGGTGCTCCAAAGTCATAATCCGCAGAATTCACAGAGATACTTACCAAATCAGCCTCTCCTGTTCCTTGTTTTATGGCTAATACTTGTGTTGCATAATCTCCAGAACGGTCATCTACAACTGCTAAACCTTGTGCATAACCTGTTCCTATTGTGGTCACAATTGGACTTATTTCATAAGCACCTCCATTCACATAAACTAGGTGTGCTTTTAATTCACCAGCTTGGTTAACCGTCATTAAATAATATTTCGCTGGCCCTGTATATCCAATTGGATCTGGTTTTTTCACAAAAATGGATTGTCCATCCCAGTATCCATCTACATTATTTGAGCCTACAATCATATTACCATTTCCATCCCTCACAACGGTTACATTGTTGACGCCATTGTAAGTTTGATGTGTGGATGCTGATAGAATTAATGTTCCATACTCATCTTCTAATACGGCATTGTTTTTACCTGCTAATCCGTAAGCGCCTGTATTAGCATTGGAAGTTGCTGTTTCATTCAATGAGTTATAATTCATTTCATTGATGAATGGTGTTATATTGCCACTTAAAGTCACTTCATTTTGAATGGATAAGTTCCAATTCTCTAGTTCGGTTTTCTTATTATAAATTGCTGCTGAAATTTCTACCCCATCTTGGTCTACTTCTTTAACAATTATTCCTTGTGGGGTAAATAATCCAACACGATCACTTCCATAAATAGTATGTTCACTTAATTTATAGACTTCGTTATAACCGCCAGGTGTTGTAACTTGACTTTTATTATAGGTGGCCATAGGATTACCTGAAGCATCACGCACATAATAAGTCGTTTCATTATTGGCGGCGTCGCTTGGATCGATTACTTCTTTTGCAATACGATTGCCAAGTGCGTCATATCTAAAATGAATAATATGATCATCTGTTGTAATAGTCTTGACTTTCTGTAATGCCGTCCATTCGTAAGATATAATCTCTGATCCGACAATATCTGTTTTTAGTCGCCCAATTTCATCATATTCGTAATTATATGTACCTATAATATCATCAATACCGCCACCAGCATCTAGACCGTCACCCACTAAAATCAATTGGTTATTAATTTGAAGGTATTCTGTTTCAGTAATTGCTGCAGGGTTTGCAGGTTCAAAGTAAACGTAGTCAATTTCGTCCATATCAGTATCGGTACCAGGTACGTTACTATGCGCATTACGCATCAAATTGATTAGATTTCCATTGGCGTCAAAACTATATTCGGTATGATAATCATTCGTTGTTACCCAGGTAGCAGTTGCATCATCAGCATCAATTGTATAGAAATCCGCAGATTTTATACGTTGTAATTCGTCATAACGATATTTGAATCCAGTTACATTTCCAGCATGTTCAATATCTGTTCCACCAGTTGTTTGATCTGGAATTCTAGAAGCCCAAGAGGAGATATTACCATTATATAAATCATGTGTCCCAGCTAAGTGTTGTTCATCATTATTGGTATAGGCTGTTCCAATTCCGCTATTACGTCTATAGTCTCCGTCATAATAATTTAAAATCATACCAAAGGCGTCTTCACCTACAGTATTGGCTAAACCATCTTGTCCCGGATCTTTTTCGGTTGAAAGACTTGAATGGTTGATTCCTTTGAGCCAACCTTGAATCGTAGAAACATAATCAGTTCCTTGAACACGATCTTGCCCTGTTAATTTACGATTCATTATGCCAACACTATTATAAGTATTTTCTTGATCCACATCCCAAATTACTTTATCTGTTGAAGTTTCAGCGGTGAGCATTCGGTTGTCGCCATCATAAGAATAACGGTGGTAAAATTTATCTGGATTATTCTCACTATCATCATTATAACTCACCATTAAAACATTTCCGCTTAATAGATCGTAATCATACGCAACACTAAAGCGATCAAAGCCAGGAATTTCTTGAACCAACCATGAAACATTGCCATGCGGATCATAACTGTAATAGGTGTAAGCACCTTCTTCATTATAAATATAGCTAATGCGGTTACGCAAAAATTGCTGTGTTTGTCCTTTATAATCCACTCCAGCAAAAGGGGAGTTATAAACTGTTTTTGTCCATTCAGAGGTTCCTGTTGAAGGATAAGTTTGATCCTCAGTATTTGCCAAAAATCCTTGTCCAGCAGCATCTAAATTGCTTATTCCTGCCTCAATAACACGTCCTAGATTGTCATATTTCATATAGGAGTAAATATCGTTGGTCAATTGATAAGCATTCTGCGAAAATCGTACACGTGATAACTCATCATAATAGAACTTCGTTTCTCCACCATCTGGTGTGTGGCTACGTGTCATTTGTCCCAAACTATTGTATTGATAGTCGGTAACGTGAGTGTGTGAAGGAATTTTAGCTCTGTTTTGTACTTCTGCTAATCCTAAATCTTGTAATTCTACTCCTTGTGGTGGAACCGTTTTAATTAAATTTCCAGCGCGATCGTAATAGTAAAGCATGTAATGGTACGCAGAGATGTTATACCCTAGTGTAAATTCATCATTAATGTTGACTGGGATTAAACATTGTTCATTATAACTTGCTTCAATTTTAGTTTTTTTGTTTTCAATGAATTCAGAAACCTGATTTAAAATAGAAGTTCGAATTATACTAGACTGTACTTCCTCGCAAGGCATAAATGCAATTACATCAGGATCATGTGGTCCAAATTCAAGATCAGTGTCAAAAGGTGTCCACTCAATGCAAAACTCAGTTGGATGACAGTCAGAGTTGTGATGTCTAAATTTTACCATCCACGCTTCCCATGTATAAGCAGCGTCTGTTGTTTCTGTTTTATATGCTGTAGCATTAGTTGAACCTGCAGTAGAGGTTCCACCCATAATAAAGGCATCACTATTTAGGTGCACAATCATTGGGTTATACTCTTCATCAGATGAGCCAAAATACTCATCCCAATCCAATGCTCCATAAGCTAGATGAATCAGGTGAAATTGTGTCCCATCACCAGGCACATCCTCTTCTGTTAGTATAGCAAAATTGCCATTAGAAGTTTGTGCTAAATCGAAGCCTTCTTGTCCTGGTAAATTAAAAGGAACACCGCTATTAGAAACAGTTCCAGAAGTTTCAATTCCGTATATTTTTGCATCACTGCTTGCATTGTTACCAATAACAGCCCAATTGTCATAAGCTATTTGTTCAATCGCTCGAATATTATCAAAGGATTCTGTAAATCCAAGGTCGGCGTTCCATTCCAAGGCTCCCAATTCATTGATGTTATAAACTTCTGTTCCGTTAATTGAACCTACTAAAACACCAATACCTTTTTCATGAATGACCGCTTTTACAAAATCACTACTACCGCCTGCATCATATTCATAAACCCAATTAAATGTTCCAGAAAAATCAACTTTAATTAATACATCATAATAAGTTCCTCCATCATTAATATACCACAATACAAAAGCATCTCCAATGTCATTCGTTTCAACAGAAGAAGTCAATTGTTCTCCTGAAGCTGTTATATCTGGAGTGTAATTATTTAGCCAAAGAACATTTCCTTGACCATTCAAACATGCTACCTGGTAACCACTTGTGGAAATAAGGTATCCACCTTGAATAGATTTTACACTATGAATAGTTCTACCATTAACTTCACTAGTGTAAGTTTTACTCCAAACAATTTCGCCTGCATTATTATATTTAGTTAATTTATTTCCTGCAAGTAAAACAATATGGCCACTTACATCCTGGTCGAGATCAATTAGAGCCTTTTCTTCAGAGACTGTATGAACGATATTGTCATTTTCCGACCGATCCCATGAGATTAAAAATTCTGGCATACCGTCACTCGAAATTGTTTCTTTGTCTAAACAACCTGCTTCATCTGGAATATAAACACTTAGTGAACCTGTCAATACATTTTCAATATTTTGTTGTTCAGTAGCAGTCATGTTTGGTGAACTCACTGTGCAATTTCCTTTACAGGATTCCACCAAAACATCTACCGCACATTCAATTTCGGCCAAGCTATAATCATAACTATACCCATAGCCGAGCGGATCAGAGTAGTTGGGTTCCCATTGAATAGATCCAGCTACGGTTTGAGATACATACACAAAATCATCCCCTTCTATAATGCTTCCTTGAGCATGATAAAGATTTAAAACTTCGTTGCGAAATAATCCTCTCTTATCTTCACAAACTTGCTCGCAAGCATCTTGAATAGATTCGTTAGTCTCTTGAAGAGCTCCAACACCGCCTGCCGCATCACCAATATAATTAATGCAGAAGTAAAATGAGCGCTTATCTTCATCTGAATAGATCGGAGAAGACCAATCAATAACGCCTACAGGGCTGCCTAAAAACTCATCCAAACAATCTACATATGTACTAGGTTCATAATAAAAATAATTATGTGCGTTTGTAATATAACCAGGAGTTCCAGGTGCAGCACCTACTATTTCTGTCCCTCCAACTAAAGGGAAATCACCCGCTGGGTATTTTGCACTTCGAGCACAATCTAAAAAGCTTTTAATTGGACGATATACATAATCTGTACCTTGTGGTGTTGCATTAAGATTCGCTTGTACCTCTAATGAATTTTCGTGATTCAAAACAATATTGCGCCAACATGACCATAAATCGCAGTAACTATAACCATCAGCCACCATATTTTCAATTAGATATTGAAATTGTAGATCAGAGTATGTATATTCTAATCCTTGGGCATACTCATAGGTTAAAATTGCTGCTGTTAATCCATTGGCAGTAATAAAATCAGTAAATGCAATATAATCGGTTGATGTTTCATCACATTCAGATGCAGGACATTCCAACACAGGAATTTTAATAATCTTACATTCATCCCCTTCAACATCATTAATACTGAAATTGTAATATTCATCACCATTAAAATCAGACAATAAAGTGGCATCTGGGTGTACTTCTAAATACTCATAAAGTTCAACTAACTCATCATTTTCTAAATAAGCCATCACAGTATACAGATCGGCTCCGGTATATCCAGGCCCACCTAGAATAGCATTAATCATTGATGTTTCAATCGAATTTAAATGTGTTTCTAATTGAGTGTATAATGATCCAGTAACTGTGTTGTTCGCAACTAGGCGTTGCGTAATTTGATAATTACCCATATCTAGAGATAGGCTATGTGAATAAGGAACATTTATTTCGTCACAAGAAGTAGTAGGGTTAATTTCTTCAGAATGTTCATAAACAACTGTATTGTTTTCTAAATTAACTACTGTAATAAACAATTCGTAGTCACATGAAGTACAGAAATTAGCACAATAATCTTCTATCAAATTAGTCGTCAAATTATAATTAATATCCACCACTGTTGGAATTGTTAAAAGCACTGTTTTTGAGCGTCCCAATACATTTGGGCTTGTTTGTATGAGTGGTTCAACTGTTTCAACCACAGGAAAGACTGCGTCAGATTGAGAATCCAACGTTATTAAATTATAACTTCCAGTTACAGGTTCACTTAAACAGGTAAATAAGGTTTGTCCCGCCTTGTTCACATAAGTCATGTGCACTGTTTTGTTGGCATCAATGGTTACAATTTTATGAACACTTCCTGCATCTGGAGCTTCATTTCCTAATACGCGTAATAATTCTTCATCAGCAACACTACTGTAGTAAGTACGGGTAGTATGCGCTGTTGCAAAATCTGTTTTCATTCTGTGATCATAACCAACACCTGAACTTTCTTTAGCACGACCGTCATTATAAAAACCTGTACGTGCAAAAGGATAACCTTCATTTTCATGTCCAGGAGTTGGGTCTTCCGCACTGGCCACATAGGTTTCTGTGATATTATTATCTGAATAATAACTAAATCCGTTATTTATACCATCCAAAGCTACACGTTCGGGTTCTTGATAATTACCGTCAGCGTCAAAATTTGACGCATCATAGGCAGTACCGTCAATACTTTTGAAAAACTTTTGTTTAAATCCTAAAGAGCTCTGTCCGTAAACAGGTGCGGCGATACTATTCAATGAAGGGCGGCCACTATAATCCTGAACGCTCTCAGATGCAACGACCTGATGATTTGTGTTGAGTATAGATTGACTTTGCTTAGCTTGTAAAAGCCCGTTTGCATAACCAATTTGTTCACCAATCCTTACCCCGCTAGCATAATCTCGCTCACCCTCAATAAATACTCGGCTATAATTCCAGTTTTTATCTTCATCAAATTGCTCGTAATAAAATGTATGAGCAGGTACAACATCTGGAATAAAATTTGTTTGTCCGTCTGTAACATGAGGACTCCAAACATCCCAGTTTAACGGATTAGATTCACCTCCATCAAATTCATTCCCAATACCCCGAACACGCCACGTATAATACCCTGTACCTTCGGTAAGCGTTAAACGTAAATCTTGTTTCCAGCTATAAGTGTGAATGGTTAAGGCTTTAGACCAATCTACATTTGCATTGACATCATGTGGATCATTAGACAAAGTATTTCCTAGCTCATGATTTTCTAATTTAAGTAGTTGAAACTCATACATGGCATAATGTCCGCAATCCACTGTCCATATGAACTTTTTTGCTGAACTGGTTGTAATATCAACATCCGTAACATTATTTGTCGCTATGGTTTTACCACCAATAGGGAATAATAATTCACCTTCGTAGCCAACGAGAAGTTCAACACTAGATTCATAACCAACAGGAACTATATAATTATCCACTGTTATTTCAATATCATCTAATGATGTATAAAAACTAGTGAAATCTAACTGAAAAACTTGTCGCGGATTATCTGTGTCAATCTCTAAATGTTTCGTGAGTGTATAGGGTGGTTGCCCCATAAAAGCACATTTATTGGCTGTAATTACAACATCAACCTCGCCTTCAATAGCTGGACCAGCTCCAGAAATATCGGCAAAATCATCCGCCAATGAAAAATCTATAACAAGATTTACTTTTTTATACCTCGTTGGACAAGCGTCATACAAACAGCCGTCAACATCAATTGTTTTAAGATCTTCATTCACCATTTCAGTTGAATTGAAGAGTACAGCTTGTCCGTTATTTGGATATAAGACTAGTTGCGCCTGAATAAGATTCGCAAACAAGACTAAAATGCCAAATAAAAGTCCTTTATTTATTCTTTCTGTGATCATAAAGCGTATAATTTTTGTATGCTGGAATTAACTTTTTGCCACGCATGATGTTGGCCAATAATTTTTTGTTTAAAACATCTGTTTCTGAGTTGAAATCAATTTTATGATAATCTACTTTGATACGAGAAAATTTTTGATTCGGATAATAAATTGTTTGAATTGAATTTACCAGTTGATTACCGCTAAAATCAAAGCAAATTTCCTTTAACCCATTTGCAATTTTATTGTCTCTTTCAAAATAGAGTTTGATCTGATTTTTATTTAATATTTGTGCTTTGTCAACAGATGAAAACAAGGTATCTTCGAACAATTGATACTGCTTTGTTATCTTGTTCTTGTATTCTTCAGCAGGAGTGTTAAATAGATGAATTTCTTTATTTTTTATTGAAACACTTGCCGTAGTTTTTTCATTCTGATAAACTTTCGAATCACTACTAAAAAAATAACGTTTTGATTGATCAGAAATAACATGAGCATCATAACTGACTGAATCTAATCGTTCTCGATTTGTATACACCATATTCATGGTAAATTTCATTTCGAACAAATGTTTTTTATCAACATTATTAACTTTATTTTCTAATATGGTGTACCAATTTTTTATTTGGTCCACACATTCTTGTGTTTGAGACCAACCAATTTGTTGACCCCAAAAAACAAGCCCTATAATTAAACCTAGTTTTCGCATTAGTTTGTTCTATTTTTTAATGGTGTATTATATTGCCCGTCTGTGACAGTTTTAATTCCACGAGTTGTTTCAATTAATTTTCGTGTTAATTGACCTTCGTCATTGTACTGATAACGCATAGAAAAATGTTGATCATCAAATGTGGCCAATAAGCGGTAATTTTTATAATCGTAGACATAACATGCTACCTCTGAATCCATTGGTTGAATCCGCAAATCATCTACATAAAAATCTTTGCCAACCGTGCTGTTTTCAATATTAAAACTGATGGTGAAAGTTGCTGGATTAAATGATCCCCATGCGGCATGATTTAGCTCATATAAAGTCCATTCTCCAGTTTGTGCTACCTTGTTCATATTACCGGATATGTTAGAACCTGTTGAAACATCAGTCATTGTTACTTGAATGTTCTCTGTATTTGCGTCAAGGTTTTTAATCCATACTTTGGAGTGCAAACCTGCATTCGCAATCTGATTGGTAAATTCCATCTCATTTGAAGTGAAGAATGGGCTTACTGATCCACTAGCAAATTTTAAAGAAGAGTATCCTGTGTGACTTGCTTCATCTACCACAGTTGTTGTTCCTAAAATCGGAATGTTTTCTTCCACCACACTTCCCAGTGGAGTGGCATAAGTATTTTCAAAGCTTTCAAAAATTACAGATTCATAACTTGCGTTAGATGCAACTAAATAAGGGAGATATTCGAAGTATCCAAATTTAACAGTGCTCTTAATTCCAAGTATATTTTCCTCTTCTAAAGCATTTCCGTTTGGTGAATACTTTGTTATAGTAGCTGCTTTCAGCCAAGCATTCGGATCGTTTGCACCCTCATATTTCCAATTAAACAAGGCCATGTTGAATACACCTGAATTATAATTAAACAACTCATCTGTTGTAGCCACTCCGTATGGATTAAAACGAGTTTCTAATCCTGTTGTGCTCGCCTTATATGCGTACGACGATTTCACTCTCCATTTGCCACGTTTACCCATTTCGAAATTATTGTAATTGGTAATGCCGTTGTCATAGTTCGTTTCATTATAACCCCAATTATCATCCAAAGTGCTAGCACTTGCTGTAACTACGTTTTGAACAGTTCTAATAGGGTAAAGTGATTCACAAAATTCAAAACATCCAATGTCTTGTGCGTCGCAATCACCTCCAACAGTACCATAAAATAGAGCTCCGTTTTCTGGATTAATTTGGAATTCTCCATCTTCTACGTTTTGAATTTCTAATCCGCAATCATTTGAAATCTCATAATTAACCGTTAGATAATGTGGAGAGTCATAAGCAAAATAGAAAGAATTACTCGTCTCTGGAGAACCTATTCCATTAACATCATAAAGCTTATCTCTTAAGCATAGTTTAACCTCACCCGAACCGTCAATAACGCCATTTGGAAGTACAACGGAATTGGTTCCAGCACCAGCAGTAAAGGTTGCTATAGCACTTCCAGTAAATGCATCATACTCTGAGACATCTACAGGTCCGACATAATTTGACAGAAATACATCAATATTGAAAGGCGACCCTATTAAACTTGCATTGGTGCCAAATGTTATGTCCTGCACTATTGCACCAAATGGTAAACTTGAAACATCATAAGTCATAAACCCACGATCCAATGTATAATTTGGAGAAGGCGCCGAAACCCCACATTTTGCGGAAATTGTTATAATTGAATTTCCAGTATTTGCTGTGCGGACAGCATTCAAATCTGACCCTGTTTTAGTTATAGTCCCTTGTTCAAGACTGTTAAAGGTTTCTGTTATAATTCCGCTAGTAGTTGTAAGAGTCATTGAATAATTTCCATCCCCCTGAAGAACCACTTCGAAAGTAGCATCCTCAGTTGTACATGCTCCTGGATTAGCTGGGTCTAAAATTACACCAGCTGGAATGTTAACTATACCGCCTGCTCCTAAAACACCATTCAATGAAGCCACTAGTGCCAATCTATCCAGATAAGCCCCGTTACTAGGATGAGCAGGGTCACTTAACGGAAGTGTCACAATATCAGGTAAGGTTGCATTTAGTGCTGTTGATTTACCGTACGTGATAAATGAACCAACATTAGCTGATGCTTGATTTGTTTTACCACTTCGAATAACTTTAAACTGAATATCCGTTGCA
The DNA here is from genome assembly GCA_937136425.1 of uncultured Crocinitomix sp. Lineage (GTDB taxonomy): Bacteria > Bacteroidota > Bacteroidia > Flavobacteriales_D > Crocinitomicaceae > Crocinitomix. The sequence goes on along the minus strand of CAKZON010000019.1, from coordinate 1,182 downwards.
CTATATTGTGGCCCAGAAGTATAATAAGTTGGTACTAAATCTACATCTGAACCATGGATCTCGGATATATGAAATAACCCTCCAGGTAATTTTATTAAATCACCTGTTGATAATTGATTCAATGCGTCACACACATCAACAGGACCAGCTGCACTATAAAAACTTAACTTTACACTATTGTCTGGGTACACCAATTTGTCTATCATATAACCTGCTCCCGTTCCGTCAGAACCAAACGACTTCCCTTCGCTATAAGCTACTTGCCCCATGTTAGCATATTCTTGATACCCTGGAATAGCATAGGATGTAAACCATCCATGATGATCATTATTGTCAATTTTAAATTGTTTTGCCTCATCTGATAGATTAAAATCATCATAAGTTCTTGTGATTACGGGGGTTCCTGTTTGTGGGTTAAAAGCTAAGTTTTCAGATTTAGAATAAATTCCGTCAGTATAATTTCTAACGGATTTGACCATTGCAGGATAGCGCACAATTTTGTTTGTTACATGCGTGTGTAACTCCGTTTCTATGTGCTTATAAGATGGGAATAGACTTCCCATTGGAATAGGTATTCCTCCAAATAATCCAGCGCTTGCATCAAATTCAGCGTTAACATCATACAAATGATCAGTAGTAGATCGCGATTCCATAGCCATTTCTGTCTCTTTACCTAATGGTAAATCGACAATTTCTTCCAACGAATTCATAACTGGAACAGTTTCTCCTACTTCAAAATATTCATACTGTGTGGAACTAACAAGATTACCATTCATATAATCCACAACGCTGTTATAATCTCCAGTGTAAGTAGCCAAAGCTTTCATTTTACCGTGCATATCATTTATTTCGAAACGGAATCCTTGCGCCGCCCAGACATTGTTGGTTACCTGATTTATATAAAGTAACGGTAGTGGCAGATAGTCGTTTTTCGTATTTCCGGCTAAATCGGTATACTCTGCAATCAAAGGATAATCCTTACAGGTGTGAAATTGGTTAACTGAATAACCTGTATTAGTTTTCCCAGAGTGAATATTTTTCGTAATTACTTGCGAGTAACCTACAGATGCTGCGCCATACAATGATTCACCAATTGGACCTTCGTACTTTTCCTTCTCTTTACCAGCTGTTACAAAATCTCGAAATTTATCCCATCCATTTTTTGGTAAACGATAGATATAA
>CAKZON010000018.1 GCA_937136425.1 uncultured Crocinitomix sp. | reverse complement strand
AATAAGTTCACCATTAATAAGGATTTTGATCCGGATATTTTATGGGTGGTCATTAAAAAGCATTGGCTTGTTTTTCCTATACTTTTAATTATAGCATTATCTGCAGGTTATCTTTATTTGCGATATACTAAACCTGTTTATTCTTCAAACGCGGTAGTTCAGAGAAGTTCTCAAGACGAAGGAAAACGCATATTAGATATTGAAAGCTTTGAAAATGAAGGAAGTTTGTCTGAAGATGTAGAGCTTTTGAAATCTACCTTTTTATTGGAAAAAGCACTTAAAAACCTGAACTTAAATATTTCTTATTATTCGGAGGGGGAAATACTAACAGAGGAGAAGTATTTGATGTCATCTTATCACGTGACATTATTAGAATTAAAAGATTCATCCTTAATCGGTACACCAATTTCCGTGACAGAAAAAGATGCAGGATACGAATTATCATTTAGTTCAAACGGAGAATTGAAGAGGTATGATATACAGCCTGATACGCCTATTAATAACGAGTATTTTAATTTGATTTTTAAAATCAATAATAAAGAAAAATTTAAAAAGAGTTTAGCAGACAATTCGCTTTATTTTGTAATGAATAATTACGCTTCATTAACAAAGAGACTTCATCCTGATTTAAAGGTATACATCTTAAATGCAGAAGCAAAAACGATTCAAATTTCTTTTGAAAGCAATAATTCACGTCTTGCAACAGATGTTGTTTCTTCAGTTATATCAACGTTTTTTCAGTATGATTTAGATAAAAAGAGCCAAAGTTCGGCCAATATTTTGAATTTCATTAACAGTCAGCTGGATACTGCGTTTATTCAGTTAAAAGAATCTGAAGTTCGAATCCAATCATTCAAAGACAGTAATAGAGTTAATGACCCTGCAATGTTTACGCAACGTATTTTGCAACGTACAGGTGAGTTACAAAGTCAACTTTTAGCAATTGATTTAGATTATGAATTGATTTCTGAAGTAGAGCGTAAAGTAGATAATAGTGAACGCATTGAGATATACAGAATAATTCCAGCTATTTCTGGAACAAATTATGAGAATTTGTTGACCACGGAATTAACAGCCTTGCATGATTTGCTGGTTTCTCGAGAAGATATTTCATATAATGTCACAGGTAATAACGATATAATCAAAAAATTAAATCGAAAAATTGAAACCAAATCTGAGAACATAAAACGAACAATTTCTTCTGTTAAAGAGCAGTTAAGATTTAAAAAGAGTAGTATTCAAGATAGAATTTATGGGCTTGAATCACAATTGTATGGTGTTCCGCAAAAAGAGATGGAACTTTCAAGGTTAAATAGAATGTTTAACCTAAATGAGAAGTATTACTCTTTATTAATAGAGAAGAAAACACAGTATTCAATTTCTAAAGCAGGATATACTACAGATAATATGGTTTTACAAGCGCCTGCATCTGCGGGGCTAGTTTCTCCAAACGGAAAATTGATTTATGTTGGATTAATTGTAATAAGTGTGTTGCTAGGTTTTATATATCTATTAATACGCTATTTAAGGTTTAATGATATTCAAAGTCCGGAAGAGTTAAAGAAAATTTTGCCATCAGCAGCAGGCTTTTTAGGTATTGTGCCAAAGGTGACTACAGATAATAGAAACTCCACATTGATTGTGCATAAGCAACCAAAATCGGCATTAGCAGAAAGTTGTAGGCACATTCGTTCAAATATGCAATTTATTTTGAATGAAGGTGAATCCAATGTTGTTGCTGTTTCTTCATCTGTGTCAGGGGAGGGGAAAACCTTTGTGGCATTGAATCTTGCGGGTATTTTTGCATTGTCAGGCAAAAAAGTGTTGGTAATTGATTTAGATTTAAGAAAACCGAAAGTTCATCATGGATTCGGTGTTGCCAATACAGATGGAATGAGTTCAGTGTTTGCAGGTAAAGCTGATTGGAAAGATTGCGTGAGAGATAGTGAAATTGAAGGCTTGTCATTTATTACCGCAGGACCTATTCCACCAAATCCTTCTGAGCTTGTAATAAGAGGAGGGTTGGATCAATTACTTGAAGAGTTTAAAGGTGAATATGATTTGATTTTGATTGATAATCCGCCTGTTGGAGTAGTTTCTGACGGAGTGATAATTATGAATAAAGCAGATTGTCCAATTTATGTTTTCAGATCAAATTACTCAAAAAGAATTTTTACAGAGCGAGTTGGAGAATTACTTAATTCGAACAAAGTTTCCAAGTTATTTGTTTTGCTGAATGGAGTAGATTTGAAGCGAAATGGCTATGGTTACGGCTATGGCTACGGTTATGGTGAATATTATGATGATAGTGAGAGTGATGGGAAGAAGGGGATTTTGAAATGGTTTAAAAAGAAATGACAATAGAAAAATTTAACATTGAAGGATTGTTGCTACTCAGTCCGAGGGTATTCGCAGATGATAGAGGATATTTCTTTGAATCCTTTAATCAAGAAGCATTTGAAAAAGCAGTTGGATATTCGGTTGAATTTTGCCAGGACAATGAATCCTATTCACATCAAAATGTATTGAGAGGCCTGCATTTTCAAAAACCACCTTACGCACAAGGTAAATTAGTTAGAGTGACGCGCGGTGCTGTTTTAGATGTTGCTGTTGATTTGAGAAAAGGGTCTAAAACATATGGTCAACATGTAAAGGTTGAAGTGTCCGCAGAAAACAAAAAGCAATTTTGGGTTCCAGCAGGATTTGCACACGGTTTTATTACTCTGACAGATGATACCATTTTCAATTATAAATGCACAAACTATTATAATAAAGAAAGTGAAGGTGGATTGAATTGGGATGATCCTGCGTTGGGTATCGATTGGGAAAACAAAGTTTTACCACTTTTGTCTGAGAAGGATGCTGTAGACACTGATTTTACTGAATTTATATCTCCCTTTTAATAGAAGCAATTGGAAACGATAGACTCCATACTCCATATTTTGGCATTCTTTGGTGGCACCTTTTTTTTGTCATTGGTAATTAATACCTTTTTTTTAAGATTTTCACGTACGTTAGGTATTCGTAATAAAAATCAACTTGAAATAAGGTGGAGTAATATTTCTAAACCGTCACTTGGAGGGATTAGTTTTTACATTTCATACTTGATGAGTTTCATGTTTTACGCCATTATTTTTGGTGAACAAGATGTGTTTCATAACGAGGCGCTATTGGGCTTTTTCTTTAGCATATTTTTAGCTTTTTTGCTGGGACTGGCGGATGATGCTTATGATATTAAGCCTTTACTGAAGTTATTGGCTCAAATACTATGCGGAGTATTGCTTGTGTTGACTGGTAACGAAATTCAGTTATTTACTTGGCCAATATTAAACTCAATAATGACCGTGTTTTGGGTTGTAGCAGTCATGAACTCTATTAATATGCTTGACAATATGGATGGGATTGCTACTATAGCTTCAATTTTTATAATCCTAACCATGCTGGGAATTTCACTTCCGTTTTACTTTTTAAACAATGTAGATTTTTTCTTTTTAATTGCCATCCTAGGTTCATTGGTTAGTTTTCTTATTTTCAATTGGAATCCATCCAAAATGTTTATGGGAGATACAGGATCTCAGTTTCTAGGAATGTTTTTGGCTTATTATTCTATTAAGCTTTTGTGGAATAATGGTATTGAAGAAAATGAATACTCTATATTGTCTAATTTAACATTGGTATTAGTAACTTTTTTTATCCCTATATTGGATACCACTTTTGTGACAATACGACGTGTGTTGAGAGGACAATCTCCATTGGTTGGAGGTAAAGATCATACTACACATACATTGTTCTACAAAGGTCTTAATGATCGTCAGGTGGCATATGTATTTATTATACTTGGTTTTTTATCTTGTTTACTAGCGCTGAACATTGCTAAGTTTATTCCTGGAGATTCATTGGTCTTGGTATTATTTTGGGTCTTTTTTATTTTTTTGTTAGTAGTTGTATTTAAATTGATTCCGAAAGAGCCATTTCTTGAAAAAGTGAATGAAAAGAACCTTCCTCAAGAAGATTGAACAGCTATAATTTAACGAGTATGGTTTGATAATAAGATATCAAATTGATTCTGTAAATACTCTTTATACTGGGGGAATGCGCTTGCTTTAGTTGTTTTCCGACTTACCATATTCCATTTATATTCGCAGCAATATTATACTTTCATCTCAAAATCGAAAGGCTAAAGTGAAATTTTTGATTTTTTAGTTTGCAACGAAAAAACAAAAATGCCTTGCGCTTTTGTTTCTCAAGTATGCCATAAGCTTAAATATAAATGGTATATGGAAAATCAGAACGAAAAATCAATAAGAAAGCTTATCACTACTTTAAAGATGCATCAAAAGATGCTTAATGTTGAAAACGATTTACACGATTACTTAAAAGAGAGTAATACTTCAAACTATGAATTGATGGTTTCAATTATTGGGTGCATTGAATCGATTGAAAAGGTGTTGAACGAATTAAAACAAGAGGCGAAAAATAGTGATGGATGGAATTATTTTGATTGATTTAATAAGTTGGAATAAACAATTGTTGACGAGTTTTTAACCGATTTATATTTTTTTGATGAAAAAATAGGAATTTTTGGCTAAGAATTCCTAACTTCATATGCTCAAATAAAAACGGATAGATAATCAAATGACAGTACATCCATCACAGGAAGATTTTATTGAAATTTACGGAGCCAGAGTTCACAATTTAAAGAATATAGATTTAAAAATTCCGAGGAATAAACTGGTAGTATTCACAGGTTTAAGTGGTAGTGGTAAGTCGTCATTAGCATTTGATACCATATTTGCAGAAGGGCAACGCCGCTACTTAGAAACTTTTTCTGCGTATGCTCGACAATTCTTAGGAGGGTTAGAGCGTCCAGACGTTGACGAAATATTAGGATTAAGTCCAGTGATTTCTATTGAACAGAAAACTGTTAACAGAAGTCCGCGCTCAACAGTTGGAACCGTTACAGAGGTATATGACTTTATGCGTTTATTATTTGCGCGAGTTGGAGAAGCGTATTCTTATAATACTGGCGAAAAAATGGTGAAATACACCGATCAACAAATTATAGAGTTGATTTTAGAGCGTTTTGACGAAGAAAAAATTGTTGTTTTGGCGCCAAAAGTAAAAGGGCGTAAGGGACATTATCGAGAATTATTTGAGCAGATAAGTAAACTTGGTTTTCAAAAAGTAAGAATTGATGGAGAAATAAAGGATATTACTCCTGGAATGCGTGTTGATCGTTACAAAATTCATGATATTGAGATCGTAATTGACCGCATCAAGGTAACATCTGCGCATAGAAATAGAGTGGCGGAAGCCGTGCAAACAGGATTGAAGTATGGACAAGATGTACTTTTTGTTCAAAACCATGATACAGGTGAAACAACTCAATTTAGTCGTTTTTTAATGTGCCCTACAACAGGGATATCTTACGCAGAACCAGAGCCTAATTTGTTTTCATTTAACTCACCATATGGTGCTTGTAGAAAATGTAATGGACTTGGGGTAGTTTCAGAAATTGATTTGAAAAAAGTTATTCCAGATCCTAAAAAATCAATTAAAGAAGGTGGAATAGAGCCATTAGGTAAACTTAAAAAGAACTGGATTTCCAATAAACTAGAAACTATTTTAGAAGCGTTTGGACATAAAGTTTCAGACCCAATTACAAAAATACCTGAAGAAATTATTAATAAAATATTATATGGCTTTGAGCAAGTTATAAATATTGAAGATGTTAATCAAAATTTCTCATTTGAAGGGATTGCAAACTTTTTAAGTAGACATTATGAAGATGCTCCAACACCAGCGTCAAGAAGATGGTTGGAGAATTTTATGAATAAAATTACTTGCGACTCTTGTAATGGTTCACGATTAAAGGAGGAAGCAGATTATTTTAAGATTAATGAAAAAAACATAGGAGAGTTAGCAGGATCAGATTTATCTGTCTTGCAAGAGTGGTTTTTAAGTTTGGATGCGCATTTATCTGAGAAGCAAAAAACAATTGGTAAAGAGATTTTAAAAGAAATAAACAATCGGATTCGTTTTTTGATGGATGTAGGATTGCATTATTTGACTTTGAATCGATCTTCTTCAAGCTTATCTGGTGGAGAGGCTCAACGTATTCGTTTAGCAACTCAAATTGGATCAGAATTGGTGAATGTACTGTACATATTAGACGAACCAAGTATAGGATTGCACCAACGTGATAATGAGCGATTGATAAACTCATTAAAAAGGCTGCGAGATGGAGGTAATTCTGTGATTGTAGTTGAACATGATAAAGAAATGATGGAAGAGTCAGACTTTATTGTAGATATTGGGCCTAAAGCAGGTGTGCATGGCGGTGGAATTGTTGTAGCGAGCACGCTAGAAGAAATTAAAGCCGGTGAAAGTACTACGGCCGCTTATTTAAAAGGCGAAATGGAAATTGAGGTTCCTAAAAAACGCCGAAAAGGAAATGGAAAATATTTAGAGTTACTTGGTGCAACGGGACATAATTTAAAGTCGGTAAACTTGAAAGTTCCACTTGGTAAACTTGTCTGTGTAACAGGAGTTTCTGGTAGTGGAAAGTCTTCATTAATTAACCAGACCTTATATCCTGTGCTTAATGCACATATTTATAGAGGTGTTAAAAAACCGTTGCCATTTAAGTCTATTAAGGGATTGGAGCACGTTGATAAAGTTATTGATATTGACCAATCACCAATTGGTAGAACTCCACGATCTAACCCTGCAACTTATACCGGTTTGTTTACAGAGGTTCGAACTTTGTTTGCAAATATTAACGAATCGAAAATTCGTGGATATAAGCCTGGAAGATTTAGTTTTAATGTAAAAGGTGGAAGATGCGAAACTTGCCGCGGAGGTGGGTTACGTGTAATTGAAATGAATTTTTTACCAGATGTTTACGTAGAGTGTGAAGAATGCCAAGGAAAGCGTTATAACAGAGAAACGCTTGAGGTTCGATATAAAGGAAAGAATGTTAATGACGTTCTTGAAATGACAATTGAAGATGCTGCAAGTTTCTTTGAGAATATTCCGAAAATTAAAAGAAAACTTGATACGCTTAATTCTGTTGGATTAGGATATATAAAACTAGGACAACCTTCAACAACCATATCGGGTGGGGAAGCGCAACGTGTAAAACTGGCTACGGAATTATCAAAAAAGAGTACAGGGAAAACTATTTATATATTAGACGAACCTTCGACTGGTTTACATTTTGATGATATTAAGATGTTACTTAATGTGTTACAAAGGCTTACAGATGACGGAAATACTGTATTGGTGATTGAGCATAATTTAGACATTGTTAAAGTGGCAGATCATATTATTGATATAGGTCCAGACGGTGGTAAGAATGGAGGCGAAATTGTAGGGCATGGTACTCCCGAACAATTTGTTAAAAAATTCAAAACAGAAACTTCTCGTTATTTAGTCAAAGAATTGTCTTAATAATTGGATAATTGATGCTTGCTGAAGAAAGTTGAAATGTCAGACCAGAAAATAATCATAGCATTAATTCTATTGCAACTTGTATTGTGTTTGCCTGTGATTGGCTTGTTTCCAATTTCATTAGATGAACCTTTCTCAATTTACCATGCACAATTCCCTGTAGCCGAAATGTTGACGGAGGTGGCACGAGGAAATAATTCACCGCTTCATTTTATTGGTTTACATTATTGGGTTAAGATGTTTGGCATAAGTCCGTTAAGTGTGCGGTCATTGTCTTTATTGATAAGTTTATTTTCTATTGTTTTCCTCTATAAGCTAGGTCGAAAATTATGGAAGAAAGAATATGCCGTTATTTTAGTGGTGCTTTTTATCTTGTCTAGGTTCAATCATTTTGTAGCAATGGAAGCTAGGATGTACGGCTTGTTTACGTTATTTTTTATTCTAATTCTATACGACTTTTATCGCTTGCTATTTGAGGATAAAAAAGTGTTTTTAACCTTGGGGATTTGGAATGCGTTGTTGTTATATACTCATTATTTAGGTGGAGTAATTATATTGATGGAATGCGCCATTTTTATTGCTTATTATTCGCAATGGAACCGTAATAAATGGATTCAGGTTGGATTAACAATGGGGCTTGGAGGGGTATTGTTCATTCCAGGGATTAGCATTTTCCTGAGCCGTGCAGCTGATTTTAATTCGAATGGAACATGGGTGCCTGAAGTTGAATTGTATGATTTGTGGGCAAATTTGGTGAAACTCTTTAATAATCGATTTACTATTTTATCAACTATTGGGTTAGTTGCTATTTTAGTTTATGTTTCAAAATATAGATCTAAGAATGATAATGGTAAGCGATTGATTTTTTTTGTGTTATGGTGCGCAGGCACTTATTTGTTAATGTTTGCCATTTCATGGACAGTGCAACCAATTTTCTTTATTAAATATTTGCAGTTTTTGTCAGTACCAATGTTTATAGTTGTTATTGGTATAGTTGCCGTAAGAGAATTTGAAGGAAAGAAAAAATACTTGCCGTTTTTACTTCTGGTGCCTTTTATGGCAAGTTATAGATTTGTACCTGATGTTAATCGTGAAACAGATGTAATGGTGGAGTATGTCAAGGAAACAAAAACGGATAATACTTTAGTATTGTATTGTCCGGAACATTATGAACTGACATTAGCTTATCATTACGATTCTGAATGTTTTAGTGATTATAATAATACTACAAGAAATATGAAAAGTGCTGGGTTCTCTTCAATTTATGAGCCTAGTGATATTATTTTGCAAGCAACAACTCAAGAGGTTATCTTTTTAGATTTGGATTCAAAAGTGCTTAACCCAAATAATGGAATAATATCTTTTTTAGATTCATCTTACGAATTCGTTGAATCTAAAACCTTTAAGGGAGATTTTAAGGTGTATCGATACAAGATTGATTGATGCTTATTAACCTTAAATTAATGCTTGAACTTGAATTAATTCCTAGCTTTGTACTTTAATTGATTAATGAAAACAAAAACAAGAGTTAATATTGTAGGTGCCGGAAATGTGGCTACACATTTAAGTAAGGCTCTATTTGCTGGAGGTGTAGAGATTGTATCAGTCTTTTCTCGCGACTTTATTAATGCACGCGCCTTATCACATCAATTTGCTGCAAAAGCGGTTGATGATGTGCGTGATATAGATAGTAATGTTGATTTAAACATAGTTACCATTAAAGATGATGCTATTGTTGAAGTTGCTCTTAAATTAGATAAAGCGGTGCCAGTGGTGCATTCTTCTGGTTCTGCTCCAATTGATGTTTTTAATGGGTTTAATCAGTTTGGGGTATTGTATCCTTTACAAACATTTTCAAAGCAACGTGCATTAGACATTGCCTCAATTCCATTTTTGATTGAAGGAAATAGTATAGAGTTTACGGCGTGGCTAATTAAATTTTGTGAAGATTATTTATCTGAAAATGCACATAAGGCTGATTCCAAAATACGCTCAGAAATTCATTTGTCTGCAGTGTTTGCATGTAATTTTACAACTCAATTATTACAAGAGTCTGATTTGCTATTGCAAAAGTCAAATCTAGATTTAAGTGTGTTGCATCCGTTGATTAAAGAAACAATGGAAAAGGTATTGGAGTTGGGACCTAAAGAAGCTATGACTGGCCCAGCGAAGAGGGGAGACATAGCTACAATAGAAAAGCATATTGATAAACTGGATGATGCTGATCTTAAAGTGCTGTACAGATTATTATCTGATCGAATTTCGACTAACTTTTAATTAGGCGTTTTTTGTAGATTCCATCTTGAGTTTGAACTGTTAGCAAATAAGTGCCTGTTTTAAGGTGGCTCAAATCCAATTGCTGGCTATTTACTTTACCTTTTTGAATCATTTGACCATCAATGCTGTAAACGGAGTAAGTTCCTTCATCTATTTGTGGCAAATTAATTACATCTTTAAAAGGGTTAGGGTAGACTGTAAGATCGATTGTTTCGATATAGCTTGGAAGTGAATTCGTAATGTCATCAAACTCTACTAAAAAATCTCCCTCATCACTCACTAAATCAGGATATACCCATGTTCCATTAACTTTTATAATTAAGATGTTATTTCCACCAGTAGAGAAATATTTAGTATCGGCTAAATAAACTGCTCCACCATCACGAGTTCTGTCCATTGCCTGTCCTTTATCATCTCCAGCTTCACCGTAGGTTTTTGCAGAAAAGTGGATAAATGAGGTACTCATTTTTGCCATGAAAATATCATACTTGCCATCAATTGATGAATAACCGTAACTTTTAGTTTCACCAATAAATGCATAATCTTGATCTGCACGAATAGCAATATCATTAACAGCATCAATATTTAAACTCTCATTAACATAAATAGTGTCCACAACTTCATTACCTATATCATCCATGCGGTACATCCACATGTTTTGATCTTCAGTAGGGTAGTTGTAGCCTCTAGCACCACCAAAGCTATAATAGTTATCTACAATTTGCATAGCGTTGAACTGGTCGTTATACTCTTGTCCAATAGCTTTGTCCCAACCAAATGTTCCGTCAATACTAAATTTAGCTACGTAACCATCATAGGTGTCAACACCACCATCACCAATTCCACCACAAACAACAATAGAGTCGCCATCTATATCAATATCTCTAAAGAAACTTTCAGGGCCATCCATTGCATGCTCCCATAACATAATGCCATCTTCGTCTGTTCTTACAATGTATCCACTGCGTTTGCCATCATGAAAACTATATGATTCGCCAGCCATAACAAAACCACCATCCTCTAATTGAACTAATCCATAGGCTTGGTCCCAATTGGAACCTCCGTAATACTTTTCCCAAACGGGTGCTCCAAGTTCATCAATTCTTACTAAATAAAAGTCGAAACCACCGGCGCCGTAACTATTTGTATAGCCTGCAATAGCATAAGTTGAGTCGCTGGTAATAACCAAACTTTCTCCCCATTCTGTTCCAGTTCCGCCGTAGTTCCAAGACCACTCAAACTCTCCATTTTCATCTAACTTTAATAAGTAAGCTTCACCATCATTGGCAAAACTACTTGAAGAACCAGTGATCACATAACCTGTATCGTTGTCCTGTTTGATGTCACGGCCAAAATCATAGCCAGAATTTCCGTATGCTTTTAAAAATGAATTTCCTTGTCCAAATCCAGCAGTTACGCCTAGACATATAAGAAACACTGTATATTTAATAATTTGCATGCTTTTTATAATTTAAAATGTGCTGAGAGGTTTACACTTCTCCCAAAACCATATTTTTTAGAAATATTCCCAATCATATCGAAAGTGCCTAAGCCAATGTACACTTTGTCTTTTACCCAATAATTTAAATCAAGTCCCCATTGCAGACCTCCAAACCCTCCATAGGACAATCGTGTAGATCCTGAAAAGTTATCTGTTGGTGCGTAATAAACACCTCCAAATAAATAAGGGAAATAATCAGATGTTAAAATGGCTTTAAATCCAAGGATGGGTTGCAACTTTTTATCGCTATTTCGTTTTGGCATTTTTTGAATAGCAAATTCAATAGGCAAAGTGCTTATTACTGATCCTTTTTCTTGCTCAAGACCTAGGGTGTCAATAAAATTGTACTTTTTAGAAGGAGCATCTTCAGGTTGATTAATAAAGTCTTTTATGTCAAAACCAGTGTATCCAGTTAAAGAATCAATGCTATAAATGTTTGTTTCATTATTCCAAGCAATTAATCCAAGGTTGCTAATTTTTAAGTTGATTATTTGCTCATTGCCATTTTTGGTTTCAAACAAGAAATTATAGTTTAGGTCTATTGAAAATCCATGCCCTTGCATTGCAAAGTAAGGAGAAGTTAGATCTGTTCTAAATCCTGCGCCTTGCAACATGAGAGCAATACTATCTTCAGCAGTGTACATAAACGAATTACTCAAACGACCTTGTGTTTGCTTAGATCCGGAGACATAGTTGATTCTTAAACTTGAAAGTGTTCTTTTATCATAAACACCAAATCCGATTTTTTGGTAATGGATGTATTGCAAATGACTAAAGCTATAATCTAAAGTGTCGCCAACACTATCTGCATTGCCATAAAAAATCGTGTGATACAGGTCAGACGATATGTTTGATGAAACAAAATGATTGTCTGAAAAGGAGGCTGTAAAACCAAATTTAGGATTACCAATTGGATTTATGTTAGCATTGTAATGTTCAATTGACTGTTCAGCTTCTGCACCAAACGAATTAACTCGTTTTAACCCTTTTGTGACCTGATCTTTAATGTCAGTTGTGATAGCCCCACCAAATAAGAATTTATCTAATAAATCATTGTTAAAGGCATTGCTAGAGTAATAATTGAAAGAAGATACACGAGTTAAGCTTCCGTCCGTCAATGAATCTTCATAAACGGGCGTTAGTTCTTGCGAAAATGCATTGCAAGATAGTGCCAGGGATAAAGTTATGATTACTTTTTTCATTATAAAGAAACGCTTATTTGAAGGTTTGAATGCAAATTAAAATCGAAGAAAGTCTCTGGGGAAATTTTAATATTGTCAGTTCCATCAGTTGTGAAAGAAACATTTAATATTAAACGTTTCATTTTTTCCAAATTTTCAAACGTTGTGACACTTATCGGGAAACTAATTTCTCCATCATGTGGTATTGTTTCAAAAGTGTCAGCATTAAAACTACCAGTGATAATTCCTGAATTTCCAACAATTGAATCAATTACGTTATTGCTTGCATCTAATAAATAGAAAGTAGCCTGAGCCCCAATAGGGAATCCATTACTATAATTAAGAGTCACATTTGCTTCTTCAGGCGTAATTTCACCAGTATCTACCCAATTAATGTCAATCGTGTCTTCAATAGTTAGTTCATTCGCTCCAAAACTTAGAGGGAACTCTCCATCTAAAAACAACTCCATTTTAGAATTTGGGAAAAATTCATCATTACCAGCAGATATATTTCCAAACGGGTTAATGTCCATTTTATAACCAACCTTAGCTGAATTGGGCAAGTTTTCAATAAAGTCAGTAATGTTTGAATTGATGCTATTGATTTCTAATGGATATTCTGAAGGTACGTAATCATATAGACCGCCGCTTGCAGGGTCAATGTTCATTGTTGTGTTTTTGTCTGGGAAACTTAAGTCAACAGTAGTTCCTGTTCTGGTGTTTGTTCCTTCAAATAACGATATTTCAGATTGTGCAACAAGGTTGAATCCATTCTTTACCGTAATTTTCATGTCGATAGAATCAATGTCAATTGACCCAGCAACCACTCTGTTTAATTGAGATAGGCTAACGGTTGTAGTATCTGAAAAAGTGTATTGTCCAAAATAACCACGAGCATATTTGGGCACCATATCAATAAACGAGAAACCTACAGTGTTGGTATCGCTACTTGTTATTGTATAGGTCTCAGTTTCTTCATTAGACTGAACGATTACATTAATTCCGATTGTGTTAACAGATAGGCCATCACCACCAGTTAAATTCATGTTGTAGTCAGTCATGTCAGTTATTTGCGAATCTTCAGTTTCGGTAATGTGTCCCGCTTCAAAATAATAAACACCACCAAATGAACCTAGTGGCCCAATAGCTTCTGGAATAACTAATGCTACTTTCGCTTTACCAGGCCAAACAGAGGTTAGTTTCGTTTCAATAAATCCTGACGCAATAATCACTTCTTTTAGTTCAATTTCGCCCAAATTCAAAACCTGATCATAGGTTGTAGGTTGAATATAGGTTGGTGAAATATCTAATGAAGGTATCCCAATTGCTGTTTTTTCAACAACAGAAGTGTCTGGCAGTTTAATTAAGGTATCTAACGAAAACTCAAAAACGGGTTCATGAATCACTAATGATAAATAACCTTCAGAATTAGTTTCAACATGGTCTTCCTCAACCATATCATTAATTGTTAGATGTCCGTGTGCGATAGGTGCTGCCCAATTGGTGCTCCAAGAAGTGGCTTCTTTTTTACAAGAAACAAACACAACACTCGCGGCAATGATTGAAATGAATAATTTTTTGCGCATCAATAAACGTGTTTATTTAATTACGAAAATAAGAATAAAATGGTTGGCTGTGCAGCCTTTATGAATAAACCATTAACATCAATTGTTGAAAAGGCGCACTCTGTGTTCTAACAAATGACGTAATACTTTTATCTTTGTCTAATTAAAAGTATGATTGAATGGCAAAGTATAGAGATTTAACGAAGGAAGAACTCGTTACGTTTGAGAAAGAATTTGTAGATTATTTAGTAGTAAACGGAATTGTTGCAGAAGATTGGGAGAAAATGAAGGTTGAGGACAATGAAAAAGCAGAGCGAATTGTTAGTCTTTTTAGTGATGTAATTATGGAAGGTGTTTTACGAAAGATCAAATTCTTAGAAATGCGCACACAGTCTTATGTACAAGCCGTGCAATGTTTGAACGACAAGATGCTTATGGTAGCGGTGAGTAGCAAAGATAAGGCTTACAATATGTCTGATTTCAAGCCCGAAACACCAAAAGAAGTGATTGCAGATTACTTTGAAATGCATCAAGGAGAAAAAAAATATGATAAGACTCGTGAAGAGGTTCTATTTGAAATGGTTTCGCAAGGATATGATATTTCAGACGGGCAATTGTTTAAGTCACTCATTTTAGCGACTGTTTAGTGCTATGAGAGTGGCTGTGATAGGTGGTGGTGCGGCTGGTTTTTTCTCGGCAATTCATGTCAAGGAAAATTTTCCTAATGCGGAAGTAACAATTTTTGAGAAATCTAAAAAGCTTTTGTCTAAGGTTAAGATTTCTGGAGGTGGAAGATG
Organism: uncultured Crocinitomix sp.; assembly: GCA_937136425.1. Lineage (GTDB taxonomy): Bacteria > Bacteroidota > Bacteroidia > Flavobacteriales_D > Crocinitomicaceae > Crocinitomix. The sequence goes on along the minus strand of CAKZON010000018.1, from coordinate 25,507 downwards.
CAATGTGACTAACGGATGTACTTCAATTTCTGAATTGTCAAAAGCTTATCCACGCGGAGAAAGAAAAATGCGTAAAGCCTTTGGTGTTTTTAATACTAAGCACACCATGGAATGGTTTGAAAAACGAGGAGTAGATCTTGTTATTCAGGATGATAATTGTGTGTTTCCTGTTAGTCAAAATTCTCAAACTATTATTGATTGTTTTTTAAATGAAACTAAACGTTTAGGTGTTGGAATTAAAACGGAAAGCCCTGTAGTTGCTCTGAAGTCGTTGAATAATGAACAAATTCAGTTAGAATTTCGAGGAGATAATACTGCAGATTTTGATAAAGTAATTGTTGCAACTGGAGGTTCGCCCAAATTAGAGGGTTTAAATTGGTTGGCTGCATTAGGGCATAAGATTGAGACACCAGTTCCGTCGCTTTTTACTTTTAATATGCCGCAAGAAAATGTGACTGAATTAATGGGAATTGTAGTGGAAGAAACAATCACTAAAATTCAAGGAACTAAGTTAAAATCTGATGGCCCATTATTGATTACACATTGGGGCATGAGTGGTCCGTCAATACTTAAGTTGTCGGCATTTGGAGCACGCGATTTAAGTAATCTATCATATAAATTTAAGGTTCAAGTAAATTGGGTTAATGTTCAGAATATTAATTTGGTAGAGGAGGAATTGTTGGGCTTGGTTAATAATCACTCGCAAAAACAAATTGCATCAATCCGACCTTATTATATTCCAGATAGGCTTTGGAAATTTTTGATTGAAAAGGTTCAATTAGAGCCAACAAAAAAATGGAATGAGCTAGGAAAAAAGGGAATTAATAAAATTGTGAATATACTAACCAATGATATCTATAGCGTTCAAGGTAAAACTACGTTCAAAGAGGAGTTTGTAACCTGTGGAGGTGTAAGTCTAGAGTCTATTAATTTTAAAACAATGGAAAGTAAGGTTTGTAAAAATTTATATTTTACAGGAGAATTGATGGATGTTGATGGAATAACAGGCGGATATAATTTCCAAGCCGCGTGGACTACAGCTTTTATTGCAGCAAAATTGCAGCAAAATTGCAGCATTCGTCTTAATTACAGAGTATGAATAAGTTTGACCGCGTAGTTACAACATTGATGCTTTTGCAAACCAAAAGAATTGTTCGTGCACATGAATTAGCTGATCGGTTTGAGGTGAGTTTAAGAACTGTATATCGTGACTTAAAAACGCTTGAAAATGCCGGAGTTCCAATTCATGCAGAAGCAGGGGTAGGATATTCATTAGTTGAAGGATATAGTTTACCACCAGTAATGTTTACTGAAAATGAAGCAACGTCATTTATTATTGCGGAGAAATTGGTGGCGAAAATGACAGATGAAGACACTGCCCAAGTTTTTTCAGAGGCCGTGGACAAAATAAAAGCTGTTTTACGCTCAGACGAAAAGGAAAAGATTGATAAGCTAGGAAATCATGTTCTTGTTTCTTCGCAAATATCTCGATTGCAAGATAGCAGTATGCAACGCATGCCGCGTATTTTAAACTGCATTGATTCTAAAACAGTTCTAGAAATAACTTACGAGGCAGCTTATAATAATAGGTTAACTAAGCGACAAATTGAACCGCTTGGAATTCATTTTTATTCTAATCAATGGCACTTAATTGCTTATTGTCAGCTGCGTCAGGCATACCGTGACTTTAGAATTGATCGAATCCAATCATTGAAAGTTACAGAATCAAGCTATGAAGGAAGTCATCCTAACTTAAAAGAGTATTTGAATGAGATTGCTGCCCAACAGGATTTAACCAAGGTTGTTATTCAATTTAATGGAGATTCTGCTCACTATGCAAGAACTGAAAAATTTTATCATGGTTATGTTGGAGAAGAAGAAAATGAAACAGGAATTAAGATGGAGTTTTTAACACCGTCAATTCATGGAACGGCGCATTGGTTGCTGATTTTTACCAATCAAATTGAAATTATTGAACCGCTTCAATTGAAGGAAGTAATGCATGATTTAACCTTGAAGTTATTGGAGAATTATCAGGTTAACAATTAACAATGTACAATTCATAGCTGTTAGAATTGAAACCGTAAATATTCTTGTTAAAATCTAGCTCATCATTCTAAGTTATATTCTATTGATCAAATGCTATTGACATACAGTTGTCACTTGGTGGAATATCTTCGTGAAAAATTTGAAACTATGAATACTTTAAAACAAGTTAACTCTGTGCTATTATTAACTGATAGAGATAAGCTATGGGATATTTTAACAACGCCTGAATGGACTGAGAAATACATGTTCAACAGCAGAATTGTTTCCGATTTAAAAGTCGGTTCAAGTTGTGATTGGAAAGGGAGTTATGAGGGACAAGAATATACATTGCTAGGAACTGTGCTTGAAATTGAGCCCAAATCGCTGTTTAAATATACTATTGTTGATCCTAGCTTATTTGACGCAAACGATCCTAATAACTTTGTGCATGTGACTTATGAAGTAAGAGAACAAGGAGAGGGGTTATTATTGACGGTTGTAAGTGAAATTTTTGATGGGAATGAAACTCGAATGAAAGAAATAGTAGACGGTTGGAAAGGAATGATTTTCCCAGCAATTGAAGGTTTGCTATAGTCGGTGATTAATCAGTAATTTCAATTATTTCGATTTCTTTCAAATTTGGTCCTTTCAGTCTTCCGTGAAGTAGAATGTTTAGGGGATACAGTTCTTGATAGCTTTTGATTTGCTTAGTAGATAGATTGCAAATTTTCACTTTTTCATGACGCTCGATTGCCTCCAAGTATGAAAAGCAGATTGCTTTAAAGATTTTTACTAAAAGACTCTTTGAACAACCAGCTTGCCACCTAACTGTAAAATTAACCTGACCAATTGTTGCAGGTGCATTCGATTTTGATTGTCCAACGGATTTATAGTAGGTGTCTATTTCAGGCTTTAAGGAGTTGATTGTCACGCCTTTATTTTCGTATATAATCATGTTTCTTGAATTCAACATTATATCTGTACTATACCTAATTCCGCAGTTTGCAGGGCCGTTGCTAGAAGTTTTTCCAGCGTTGAACAGAAGTTTGAATGAATTGTTACCATGCGGAATTGATAGTCGAAAACCATTCTCTGTACGTTTGACAATTAAAGAGTCAGGCGATTCGTTAGTGTTTAATTCTAAGAGTGGTGCATCAGATTCTATGGTTAAAAATTGGGCAGATTTTTTACAATTATAATTATCTGACCAATCACTCTGACTCAACGCCATTTGGCAAAGGAGCATTAAAATTAAAGATATGTATGACTTGTGAATCAAATGTTTAGCTAAAATATGATTTTTTAATTGCCATTGCTAATTTGTCCGCGGCTAATTCATTTTCTCGAAACCACAATTCTGGTTCAATTAATTCTAGCTCAATCAACGCTAATTGGTCATTGTTGTCCCAAATGACATCAACACGAGCATAAAGTGGCAGAATATCACAAGTTGCAACAGCTTTTTCTGCAAATGCAATTTCAGAATCACTTGCTGTGTATTCATGAATCGTTCCACCGTGGTCATCTTGAACACGATAATCTCCTTTCTTGGCCATTTTTAATATAGAATGGCTGTATTCGCCACCTATCACAACATGGGAAGTTTCTCCTTTTGTTAAAACGTTTTTTTGAAACGGTTGCAATATAAAATCTTCTTCTTTAATTAATTCAGCAAACAATGCTTCATGTTCTGAATAATTATTAGGGTTTAATCTATAAGTATGTCTTGCTGCTCCAGAAACGGTAGGTTTAATAACTGTTTCTGTCCATCCAAGTTTTTCATGAATTGATGTTAGCGTTTCAGTTGTTCCACGTTTGATATAGTGTCCATCAACAATTGGCAAGCCTTTTTCAGCCAAATCTTGCATGTAATGTTTGTCCATATTCCATAGAATTTGAGCAGCAGGATTAATCAGCTTCGTTCGTTTAGATACATTATTAAGCCATGGTTCAAATTCACTAAAACGGTGGAAATAATCCCAAGTGGAACGAAACAAAATGGTTTTGGTAGTAGACCAATCAAAATTAGGATCCGCCCAATCTTTTTTAGCTACTTTTAAATTTAATCGCTCAAGTGCATCCATCACCAATTGGTCTTCTTTTAAAACCTGATCAACATACCAATCTGTATTTACTGGATTAACATATTTTTCCTCTGTCAGTACAATTACGTCGTAATTCATATAAACCTAAATTAAGTCATAAAGATCGAAACATTATTTGGAGATTCGATAGAAAACTGAATCGATTATTCCTTCGCAAGGCGCATCTTTCCAATATTTCATCCCAATTTTTTCAAGAACTCGAATTGAGGCAGTATTTGCTCTGGCTGTTCGTCCAACAATTTCAGTTATGCCCAGCTCTTTAAAACCAAAAACTATACAAGCTTGTGCGGCCTCTGTTGCGTAACCCATTCCCCAAAAATCCTGATGAATTCTATAACCTAAATCTATCATTCCGTCAGGATGTTTTTTTAATCCGCACCAACCTAGACATTGATTAGTTTCTTTTAACACAACCGTCCAACGCCCAAATCCCGAATTAGTGTAAGCGTCATATGTTTCAATAAATTTACGGCTCGCCTCAACGGATTCAAAGGCAATATCTCCTGTATACCGCATAACATCAACATTGTTATTGAGTTCATAGAATGAAGCAGCATCCGAATTGTCAAATTCGCGCAGAATTAAGCGGTTAGTAGTGATAATTGTCTTCTTTTGAGTCATTAGCACCAATAATAGTAAAAATGAATTAAGCGAATGGATTAAGTGAGCAAGTATTTTGATTTGTTGATAAGCATTGGTTGCGTTTTATCATTTTGACGATATGTATGAATCGTACGATAGCCTTCAAATTCTTTTCTTTCAAAGTTTAAATCAAACACTGGCAATTCCTCAGGGGAAAAAATGGCGCCAATAAAATTGCTTTCAGAAACCTTAAAATTAAAGTAAAATGGGGCAGAGGTGGTATTTTTAAAACGAATGTCTTTATATCCAAAAACAACAGTTGCATCTGCGCCAAGTGGAGTATAACGCCCATCTTCTTTGTATAAATCAAGGGTGTGGTTATGCCGCTCAACAATCTCCATTCCGCTGACTAAAGCTAAATGATAGATCATACCTGAAACTTGACAAAGTCCACCACCAATATCTTCTCTTAAACTGTCTCCAATAATATTGCGCCCGGTTTTATACCCTTTTTCTTTGGTCGGGTTTCCTACAATATGCCAAAACGAGAAAACCTCATTTGGCTGAATAACTACCTGCTGAATTTCTTTGATGGCTAATTCAATATTAAATACTTTGTTGGCAGCAAGAGGATTATAGTAGATAGGCTGCTCAATTGATACAACTTGAGTGCTTTTTGCGGGTAATTTAGCAGGGCGAGCAAATTTTTTAATAATGCCTGACTTTCGATCAGCCCGATTGCGTTGAGCAATACGGATGTTTCGTTTAATAGATGAAGGAATAAGTTTTCGAATCACAATTTATTTTTTTTGCACGGCATGGATAAGGTAAGAAGAATATTGCTTCATAAAGCTTTTAGTGAATAATTGGTCTAAGCCAAAAACCATTTTCCTGATTTTTTTTGGGAATTGATGTACAGGTAAAAATAAAACACCTTTGCGTTTTAGATTATTCCAGCTTTGCGCATTTACAAAAGCTCTCATGGTTTTTTTTCTAAAAGCATTTCCGCCATGCCAGTTTGCTGCTTTGTAGCGGGTTAATTTTCTGCGTTCTGCAGAAGGGTAATCGAAGATGAATTTCCCTCCAGGCTTCAATATTCTGTTTACTTCTCTAAAAATGGCTTCCGTTTCATTTGGGGATAAATGCATTAATACATGAAAACAAATAACGGTGTCAAATTGGTCATTGTCAAAAGGTGTTGTGTCCGCATTTCCTAAAAAGTATTTGCCATCTGGAAAGTTTTGCTCAGCAACTTTCAGCATCTCAGAAGAAAAATCGATACCGGTAGAGCAGTATTCCATAAACCGACCAGTACCACAACCTAAATTTAACGTGTTTTTAGATGTGATGTGGCGGTCTAGGAATATTCGCTCTTGCTTGTCAATAAAGCTTCCATATGTATTTGAAAACCGACTTGAATCATAGTTTTGGGCTATTTCATTATAATAAGTTTGAACTTTCTCCTTGGACATGGCACGAATATAGGAAATTGTAAATAGTCTATAAAATGACTTTTATTATTTGAGTAAATTCAAATATTAACTGTAAATAATGCCATTTTTTTATTGTATTTGGCTGAAGTTATTCTGTGAATTTATTTCAAAATTTAACAACCTTGCAAAATTTCTACCTTTTTACTTTTTAACTGTTTTCCGTTATAAGCAGGGTAGGAAGTGTAAATTTTTGAGGTAAAATCAAATTCAGCTAAATAGTAATGGTTTCGCCATTTATAATAATCTTCAATTCCAAATTCAGTTTGATCCCCCAGAAATAAGTTGTCTTTATAGTCAGCAAACTCTTCGCAGCAAAAGAAAGAGAGTCGTGAATTATTGTCTAATGTGTAATTGGCGCAGACTTCAATAACAATTTTTTGAATCAACGCAGTGTTATGTACGTCAGCTGAGTCTATAACAATAAAAAGGCGGTCAATTCCATCCTCTTTTTTGTCAATTTTGACAACTTCATATTGTAGCGTGTCGTTATTGTGTGCTGAGAAATTCTCTTGCGCGTGGACTGTTGCGCTTGTTCCAAGAAAAAAAATAAGTATTAAGAAAGATTTTAATATGTGTCCATTAGGCATGAGTTAAATATAAGCATAAATCAATGCTTTAACTGGGTGTTAATTTCTTTCAAATTACTTTTTAAGGTGAAAATTACAAATATGGCGAAAATGATTTGGCCAAGAATCATCCAATATGTTGTTATCCATTCACTCAACCCAATCGATTGAGCATAAAGTTCCTCCCAATAAAATAAGTTATTGTGAATAACATCTACCGATATAATTAATAAGGTTAGATAGACACCTGCTTTGGGTTTGATAAAAAGAAGCGCAGCCGCCAGAGGATCTAAAAAAGTTAGACTGTCCCAAAAAAGTGTTGAAAATAAATTGGCATTGTATTGTTTAGATAAAAATCCATTCTCAATAGCCCACATAACATGAGTAGAGGTACCCATTAACATTCCAATAGACTGGAGTGTCAAAATTATTTTTGTGCTTAGTTTAAGTTTAGAGAAAAGCATTTTTTAATTTCCTCCATCAAAATTTTCGGAAATTTTAAACTCTTGCGATATTCCACCTGTTAGGCGCATTAGGTCGTAATGACTTTGCAGTAATTCAAATAAACGATCGTAATAGTTTAATAGCGTTTGCTCATAAGCGAGTTTAATGTCGTTTAAATTAAATACGTTAATGAGTCCAAGATCATATTTTTCACGCCCTAGTTCCCAAAGTTTGTTGGCATGTTCCATGCGCTTTAAAGACATGCTTTCAACCTTTATTCTGGTTTGATACAATTCATAAAACCCTTTTAGTTGATGACTCAGATTCAATGTTAGCTGCTCGACTTGTAGCCCTGCCATGTCTAGCTGAATAGCTGCAATTTCGCTATTTCGTTTACGGTTCCAACCTTGGAAAATATTATAGCGCAAATTAATATTTCCTGTATGTGACCAAGCATTTGTGCTAGAAGAAAAGCCCTCGTCTCCAAATAATCTAAAATATCCAACAGACGGAGTAGTACTTAAGTTTAACGTAACAATAGGGTAGTAGGCACTTTTTTGCGCTTTAACATTTAGCTCCTGTAGTTCGTAATTAATGAATTGATTTTTTAAATTTTGGTTGTTTGCCACCATGTTTTCTTTCAATTCAGTGTAAGTTTTAGCCTGGTTTGGAAAACCCAATGAATCCGTTAAAGAATAAGTTGTTTCGACATCTGCAGCCATAATGAGATTAAGGTTGCGTTGCGCATTTTGGAACGACAATTCTTGCAATAAATAATTTGAAGAATCAGTTAATACCAAATTTTCAAATTCTAATAAATCAAAACTTGTGTTAATACCCATATCGCTTTTCAAACGATAGTATTCTAATTTTTCTTTCGAGTAGTTGAGCAAATCACTCATGACGTTTAGTTTGCGTTCTTGCACAACAGCTGTGTAATAGGCTAAAATAACGTCATATATCGTGTTTTCAATAACCACAATTGCATTCCCTTTAGTTTGAGTTTGCATTTGGTCAAAACGCTCTTTGTTTATACGAATTCCAAAACCATTAAAAATGGTCCATGACATGTTTAACGAAGCTTGCAAATTATCATTAAATAAAACGCCTGGAAAGAAAGTTGCTGGATTATTAGTATTGTCTTGAAGAGAAGCAACATTACTTACGTTAATGTAAAACGTTGGTACCATTCCCGCTTGTCCCCATGAATTTTGCAATTTAGAAACTTGATAGTTTTGGTCTACTAATTTTATATCATAATTATTAGTGAGTGCTTTCTCAATTGCTCCAAATACAGTCAATTCATCTTGTGCAAAACCCAAACTGGAAAAGAAAATACTTATGATTATTCCTAATTTCTTCATTTCATTAATTTAATTCGCGTTCTTCTTGATGTTTTTTATTGAGAAGAACAGGTTCTACTTCTCTTGCATCAATAAGTGGTTCTTTTTTCCAAATAATTCGGATGATTTTTTCAAATATTTTAATTGGAAATACTGCTATTATTACTGCACCAATTAAAGTAAGTACAAAACCAATTATAAATGTAGATATATCCACCGTAACAGTTTCATAAGCAGCACGCATTAAGGCAACTCCCTTATATATTAGATAAAAGAGCCCAAAGAATAGATAGAATGTTCCAATCAACCTCAATAGGTTAGGGAAGCCTTTGACAACAGCATTTAATTCACGCATAATAACACCATCCGCTTCCTGCTGTATTGTAGGTTCGTTGTTTTCTTCTTCCATATCAGTCAGTGGGTTGACAATTTCTTGTCTATAATAAACTGCACTCCAGGCTCTTCGCATATCATTGTGCAACAAAATAACTGCTGGGAAGAAAAACAGAATAAAAATTGTTCCAAAGATCAACCCAAACGCAATTGCAACTGCCATTGGTATTAGGAATTGGGCTTGAAACGAAGTTTCTAAAATCAGAGGTAATAATCCTGCAACTGTGGTAACTGAGGTAAGTAGAATAGGACGGAAGCGCGATTTTGCAGCGTCTATAACTGCATCACGAGTATTGGCTCCTTTTAGCAAGTTTCTGTTGTAGGTGTCCAAAAATACTATGGAGTCATTGATCAAAATTCCAATTAAGGCAATCATTCCAAAAGCACTTAATATTGAAACTGGAATCCCAATTATGGAGTGCCCTAATATTCCGCCAGCTACACCAGCAGGAATTACCAAGAGGATTAATAAACCTTGCCAAACTGATTCAAAATTCAACGACATTATGATGATCATGACAATTAACAAAATCATCACGTTAATTTGCATAGATGCTAAAGCCTTTTCACTTCGTTCACCTTGTCCACGTTGAATGATGTCTACAGCAGGAAATTCGGCCAAAACCTTTGGAATTACTTCGCTAACTATGGTTGCGTTTACTTCACCTACCTTTTTAGGATCATCAACACTACCATCCACTACAATTTCTCGACGACCATCACGCCTTTTTAAACTCACAGGTCCACGTTGAATATCATAAGTGACTAATTCCGATAGTAATATCTGTTTTCCATCTGGTGTTTTAATACGGATATTGTTTAAGTCAAATTCATCCTCACGATCACTGGCTGCGTAGCGTACCCAAATCTTAACTTCATCTGTTCCAACAATTACGCGTTGAGACTCTTGTCCAAAAACACCTTGCCTTATTTGTTTCGTTACTTCGTAAATACCTAAGCCATAAAAATCAGCCTCTGGCTTCATTTTTAAGTTGATTTCTTTTCTGCCTAAAGGCTCATTGTCCTTTACGTTACTGGCCAACGGAATTTCCTTTACATAGCTTTTGAATTTTTCAGTTGCAAGTGATATTTGATTGTCATCACTCCCAGAAATTGAGAATTCAATGGCTTTACCGAAGGTATGAATTCCACTACCCAAATATAAATTTGCTGTTTTAGTGTTCTCAATTGTATTTACTTTACGTAGTATTCTTGCATTTAAAGAGTCAACAGGTGTTTTTTTGCCTTCACCATCAATAACCATATTGATAGATCCTGCATGAAAACCAGTTTCACCAATACTTTGGGTAACCCCTAGCATGATGGAATACTCGGACAAAAGCGTGTCCCCGGTTGCGGTAGCTAATTCCTCATTTGCTTCCAGTACCATTCGTTCTGCCGTAATCAGCCATTCCTTTGTAATTTCTTTACCTGTACCTTGTTCAAAAGCAATTTCTAATGAAACGCGGTCAGGTTTTATTTCTGGAAAGAACGTAAAATTGATTAATCCCGAAAAACTAAAAATAATAACCGCAAAAGTAAATATAAGCGGAAGCATTACATATGCCCGATAACGCTTCATCACAAAGTGTAACACATCCGCAAAAATCTTATCGCGCAAATAGTCTGTTGCTCGAGTAATTCTATTTCTAATTTTATGACGCGGTGTTCCTTCTTTCGTTTTTGATAATACTTTGGCGCTTGCCAAGTGAACAGGAAGGATGATGAATGCCTCAATTAAGGAGAAACCTAAAGCAATAATTACTACGATTGGCATTTCTCGCATCATTTCCATTTTCTCAACAAACAAAAGAATTGAGAATGCTGCCATGGTAGTTAAAACAGAGGTGAATACTGATGGCATAACCTCCATAGTTCCATCTAATGCCGCTTTATAAGGACTTTTACCTTTTTCAAAATGGGCATAAATGTTTTCCGCAATTACAATACCATCATCAACCAAAATTCCAACCACCAATATCATTCCGAATAATGAAATCATATTGACGGTTAAGCCCATCATATTGGCAATAATGAACATCCCCATAAATGAGAATGGAATTCCAAAAGCCACCCATAAAGATAGGCGGGTGCTCAGGAATAAACCTAGCATGATTAAGACTAGGATTAAACCAATAAAACCGTTTGATGTTAATAGATTAATTCTGTCTTGTAATGAAGCCGCAAATTCATATTCGAGCGTTAATTCTGCAGGGTTTCCTTTTTCATTATATGTTTTAATATAATCTTTTACAAAATCGGTGATAGCACCTAAATCTTGATCTGGTGTTTTTTTAACATCTATTGACACCGCAGGCATTCCTTCTGCAAATACTTCATAAGAATTTTCAGAGAAACCGAAGCGAACATTGGCAACATCACCAATGGTTATTTTTTGTCCATCAAGTGTGCTGCGTAGCACAATGTTTTCAATATCAACAGGGTCTGTAGAGCGTTCTCTTGATCTAATTATCAATTCCTCTTGGCTATTTCTTAAAATACCTCCAGTTAAATCTTGATTATTGCGTTGAATGGCCAATGAAATTTCATCAATTAACACATTGTATTTTAAGAGGTCATTTTCTCTTACATCAATTACAATCTCAGGTTCAGGAAAACCGCGCAAATCAATGATAGAAATTAGACCAGACGCATAGAGTTCATTCTCAATCTTATCTCCTTCTTTTTTTAATACCCATAAATCTGCGCTTCCCTTAAGTCCTAGTGTTGCCACCATTTCAGACATTGGGTTAGATTTTAAGCGTGTAACTATAGGTTTTTCAGCTCCTTGAGGAAAAGAGTTAATACTACTTACGGCGTTTTCTACATCTTTGTAGATTTCGTCCATGTCTGCACCTTCAAATCCTTTAACTCTAATAGAGGCAATGTTTTCAGATGAAGTAGAGTTAATTAATTCTACACCATCCAATCCACGCAAGGCTTGTTCTATTTTAATCGTAACACCTTCTTCCATTTCTTCTGGAGATGCACCTGGGTAAACAACGCTAACAATAACCGTTTGAGGATCTAACTCCGGAAAAAATGAGCGATTGATTTTATATAAACTATAAGCACCAAATAGTATTGTAATTACTATGGCTGCATTCGCCCAAATGGGCTTCTTAATGAAAAATTTAACTAAACCTCTCATATCTTAATGGATCAAAACTTGATATTTAGAAGTATCAGTAAAGCTTAAAACTTCTTGTGTAATTACAATCATGTTGTCTTTCAAACCTTCTATAAAAGCGCCTTGTTCATTGGTGTTTAAAATTTGCACTGGTTGTTTTGTCAAAACAGAATCTTTTTTAGAGTAAGTGTAGACATAGTTGTCGTGTATGGCGCTTTTAGGAAGTCGCATTCCCATATGTGTTTCTGCTTGGTTGAGTTCAACTTCAACATATTCACCCTCTGTAAATTCTTCGCCATCTATGCTTTTAGGTCGCACATAAACGTCAATTGATTGTGTACTTTTATTAATGACATCTGAAATTCTAATAACTGCTCCGCTTCCTTTGAGTTCTCCATTGGTGTTATATATGGTTACTTCTGTTCCTATTCCAATTGAGGAAGACTGGCTTGTAGGAATAGACACAGGAATTTCAAAATTTCCAGTTTCTACCAAGCGCATTATTTTAGTGCCAGGGTTTACAACAGAGTTGTTTGTTGTGTATACATCTGTAACAACACCGTTGAATGGTGCATATACAGTGAATTTACGCAATTGCTCCTCCAAGCTCTTAATATTAAAATACTCTGTTAAAACATTTCGCGTAGAAATGAATATTTTCTCTTTATTACTAGACCAAACGGGTAATTGTGGCAGTGTTGCATTCAACTTTATACTTCCAATATAATTTTCCCATTTTTCATATTCACTCGAAAAATCTGTTTTTAAATCGGGTAGTAGATTTGCGATTATATTTATAAAGCCACTTTTTCGAGCGCGTAAATTATAGCGGGCTTCTGTATCATTAATGCTGAAAAGAACTTCTCCTTTTCTATATGTCACTCCCGGTTTTAGGTTTTTAGTGCCCTGAATCAGTTTTCCTTGCACTTCGCATGCAACATCAATGTTGTTATAAGAGGAGATTGTTCCAAACCCTACAATTTTAAAATTTTCTTCTGCGTTGTTAACAGTGGTTCCATTTAATGTTGGGTAGAAAGTAGTTTTATTTTCAACTTCTTCCGTTTTATTAGCTCCAGCAAAATTGAGAGTGCCTAATACTAAGCCATTTACCGCAACAAAAATGATGATGATTATTATGTGTCTGAGTTTCATTTGTTGGTGTTAATTGATGCACGAAGTTAAGCAAAACACAAATATTGCTCACCAAATTCTGACTGAAACTCTATTATATTCAATGAAATAACTTAAAGCAATATCAAAAGCTCTAATTGCATCAATGAAATGAAAGAAATACCTATAAAGATCGATTAATCGTTCAACCAACGCATAAATTTAGCCCACAACCCTTTAGGAGGCTCCACATTTTTTTCTTCGCGTTTTTGTTTTTTTACTTCGATTTTTTTCTGCTTAGCTTTACTAATCGTAGCAGGTTCTTTTTGCTTGCGCTCTTTCATTACCTCTTCGTAATGACGTTTTTTCTTTGCTTTTTCAGACTCGCGCTTACGATCAAGTTCAATACGAACAAGTGCTTTCTCTCTATTTAGTTTTTGTTGCAAACTAAAGTGATAAATACCTTGTTCATCTTTATACTCAGAATAAGATTCTTCTGATGATATGTGTGCTTTTGTTTCCTTAGATTCTTTGCGGGAAACCTTGGCAGGTTTAATGTCTTGTGCGCTCAATTGCATTGCAGCATCTAGTTCTGCTAGTGCGTCAGCTTCTTCTCGTTCTATTTCTTCTTCTGTTTTAACAGGGGCTTCTACAACCTTTTTCTCAGGCAATTCAATTTTACCCAATACTTTTAAACCATCTAATTTAACTTTAGGAGCTTTAATAAGCTCAGCTTCTCTGTCAACTGCAACTTCAACAAAACCTGCCTCTGAATCTTGCTCTTCTGCAGGTTCGTCATAGTTTATTTCAACTGCAGCAACATCTTCTTTCGATTCAGCCACTTGAGGTGCATCAGTCTCTTCAATAACAGGTTCTTCAGTTTCTTTGGTTAACACTTCTTCTTCAACAACCTCTGGAATTTCAATTTCATTCACAGCCTCAACTACTTGTTCTAGTTCTTGAACATCATCATCAACGTCATCATTCTCAGTTGCGTCTTCAATTGGTGTTTCTTTTATTTTAGGTGTTTCAACTTTAACTACCGGAATAGGGAATTTCTCTAAAACGGCGCTAATTTGATTGTCGTCTAATTTATAATTAGGTTCATTACCAATGGTTAGGTCAAATTCACTTTCTAAAAAGCGTTTTACGTCAATTGGTGTCAATCCGACTTTTCGTGCTATTTGTGCAAGCCTCATGATTGGTTTTTAAATGGTTAATTTCCTTGTTAGGGTACAAATATAACGATTGCGGATACTTTTGATTAAAACTGATCTTTTATTTTGATAATTAATATATGAATGGTACAGCACTTTTTCCTTCAATAATGTTTAGTTTAGATTGAAGAAAACTAATTAGAATTTGTTTGTTGATATGAAATTTGGAAAAGTTGAAGAACCTGAATTAATTGATTTTACATTGCCTGTAGATCATCCTGCAACGTTTGAAGTATTAAAAAACAACGGAGGCAGGCAGGAAATTAAAATTCATGTAGGTTTTACAAAGTGGAATAGAACAGATTTAAGAAATTTTTATCCACCAAAAACCAAGGATGAGTTGGGGTATTATTCAACACAGTTTAATAGTGTGGAGATGAATGCGAGTTTTTATCGCTTTTTTCCAAGAGAGCAATTTGTTAAATGGTCTGAAACGGTTGGACCTGATTTCCGTTTTTTTCCAAAGGTCAATCAAAATATTAGCCAATACAAGCGACTAAAGGATTGTGAGGCACTGGTGGATGAATATGTGGACGGGGTGTTAGGGTTAGAGGACAAACTAGGTGGTGTGTTTTTACAAATGATGCAAAATTTTGCTCCGAAGGATTTTGAGCGTGTGCGACATTTTGTAGAGTATTGGCCAAAAGCTGTTCCTATTGCAATTGAATTTCGACATACGGATTGGTATACTGATGCAACTGTGGCTAACGAACTTTATCATTTATTTGAGTCCAACGGAATTTGCAATAATATTACTGATACACCAGGTAGAAGAGATTTGATGCATATGCGATTAACAAATCCAAAGGCCTTTGTGCGTTGGGTTGCGGCTGATCGTGAATTGGACTATGAGCGTTTAGATGCATGGGTAGAGCGAGTAAAAGATTGGGTAGATCAAGGGCTAGAAGAATTCAATTTTTTTATTCATCAGAAAATGCCAACAGATCGTTCAATGCTAAGCACTTATTTTGTTGAAACCTTAAATAAAAGGTTGAATTTAGAAATGAATGTGCCTCAAAATTTATATCAACCTAAATAAACCAATTAAGAAGCTTTCTAAATTCAATGGATCGTTGTTTAGTTGTGAGTTGATTCGTTACATTTGCGCCTCATGGAAAATTTTGATCAAACATATATAGGAACTGGTCCTATTTCAGTTATTGATGCTTGCTTTGTTAATAGCGCAGGTAGTAGTGTTTTAATGATTGATGAAAAGAACCAATTAGGTGGAGCTTGGGTTGCAATTAATGTGGGAGATTATGGTCATTTAGAAATTGGCTGTCATATTTGGTCTTACAATAAAAAAGCGTACGATTTTCTTCAAACTTTTTTTGACTTAGATTTAATAGAACTCACTCCTCAGCCATATTTTATCAAAGGGAAAACTCGTTTAATTTATGACCATAAAAATGGTTTAACCACGCTTAAGAATTCTTTAGGATATTTAAAGAAATTTGATTTGAAAAAACTCGGAGGTTATTTGCGTCACCATCCTGCTGCTCGTTTACCTTTATTTCCTAAGAAATACCTTTATCCTAAAGGTGGAGCAAGAGATTTACAAAAAGCTATTGAAGAGAAAGTGGCCAATTCAACAATTACTACCGCTTTACAAACGCAAATTACTACTTTAAATAAATTGGATGCTGGATGGGAGCTCGTCACTGCTGAGGGAAAAACATACAATACCAAAAAGATTACGCTAACTGCGACTAGTGCTATAAAAGAGATTAACTATTTAGGAAAAACGATTCAATTAA
The DNA here is from genome assembly GCA_937136425.1 of uncultured Crocinitomix sp. Taxonomy (GTDB): domain Bacteria; phylum Bacteroidota; class Bacteroidia; order Flavobacteriales_D; family Crocinitomicaceae; genus Crocinitomix. The sequence goes on along the minus strand of CAKZON010000018.1, from coordinate 9,339 downwards.
CCCACCGTTACTTAAATTATACTCATTTTCACCTAGTAGTTAAAAATGAATTATTAAAACCATGTTCGTATATCCGTGTTTTAGATGATAAAGTAATTCACCGCATTAGTGATATAACCTACCAATTGGAAACAAAAGTTGACAAGGGGTATACAGTAATTTTGGTTGGCGTTTTTGATGCAGAATTGGCTGAGTTTGAAAACGCTGGAGACAATGATGAAAAAGCAACAAAATACATTCTTGATTATTTGGTGCGTAAGGGGTTTCTAGATAATGATCCGACTATTGCATTTGCTCAAAAAAATAAATTTGAAACTACATATATTGCTCCAGAGCAAATTGCTGAGATAAATAATATAGATGAATCTATTAGTGTTATGGGAACTACAGACTTGATTTATGGCGTTTATTTTAAGCTTAAAGATTGGATTAAAGCTTAAATCGATTGTTTTTAAAGGCTTCATTCAGTTCTTTAAAATCCAATTGACCATTGACTGATTTTAGATAATCAAAAACAACCAATACTTTTTCCAATTGTTTTTGTTCGCTTTTTGGTTTACCCATTATATGCAATAAACTTCTTTGTTTACCAGGGGTTAAAGCATGAAAAATATCGTTTCCTTCTGGATCTTGATGACATAATTCTGTAAATGCCTCAGGAACTGCCATTCCATATTTTGAGGTGTCTTTTTCAACTGTTATTTGCAGGGTGTCTCCTGTGGTTACTTTTAATTTTTTTCGAATCTCTTTATTGACCATGATGAAGTGGTCTCCAGCGCCGTTAGAGAGTAATGCTGCATGGATTTTTGGAAGACCATTTATTCCGCACAATACTCTTTTGTCTCCTTCAAGGAGTGGTTTTACAATTTCATGTGGAACAATTATTCTATGATCCCACATTAATGCAGATGTATGATCCTGCTTTAATTTTGTTTCAAAAGTATAAATCATGCTTTAAATAGGTGTAAAAGTAAATAGCGCAAAATAGCCTTTAAACTAAACTTGTTTTTTGATTACTCTATGCAGTGGCAAATTTAATTCTTTTCTAATTAATACTTCTAAACCGATTGAAATATGAGCTTGCTTAAATGGTATGCTTATTGCACAGGATGGCGTAATTAGTCTAAATTCAAAAATGAACCTAAATGAAAAAAATAACCCTCTTGGCGTGTTGCTTTGCAATGTCGTTAAGCACAACTTATGCGCAATCTAACACAGAAAAACAATATCATTTCTTAAGAGATTATAAAGCTCCCGATTTCAAACAAAAACGATTTGATATTGGTTTTAACCTTTTTGGATCAGGAGTAACAGGAGATATAAAGCTGCATAGCTTTAATGAACGCTCTAATTTTAATTATTCGCAATATGCAAATAGTGCTAAATATCAAGGCAGTCTCAATGTCGGTTTATTAACAGATATATCCTTGTATAAAAATGAAGACTTTAAAGACTTCAGAATGGACTATGAAACGGTGCTAAATACTCAAAATCGATTTTTCTTTAATAAAGAATGGTTTATTGGTTTTCACAATAGATTAGGAATTGGTTATGAAAGTGAAAATGATTCGAATCCAGGAGGGAAAACTACAGAGTTAAGCGTAAGTACTGTGCCAGCATTATCTATTGGTAATGGTCGTTTAGAGCCCGTTATATATGCGAGAAGCGCAATGGATATTGAAAAATCGTTGACTAAAGGTGGTCGGTTGAGCTCTGGTTATTCGGAAGGTCAACTTAAAATGATTGCGGACGAATTGGCAAGGATTAATAATGTAAGGTTTTATGATTTTCGATTGCGAAGAATTGAGCAGTTTGAAGCACTTGATAAATTAATGAAAGAAGTTGGAGGAGTATCTGATTTTGATATGGTTTATTTCTCACATCTTTCTGACGCTTATTTATATGCTCAAAGTTTTACACGTTATAGCGGTTTTAGAACAGAAATAGGGATAGTTAATAAAACAGATATTCACTTGTGGAATCCTAATGATGTGCTATATCAAAGGTATAATATTTCAGGTTTTGCAAATGTAATATATGATTTACCTAAAACCTATGCTGTACAACATACGTTTTCGGCTGGAGCAATGGGAGGGCCAGAGCTTATTGAAAACAACGGAATTGCAGTTTCAACCACGCCTATGTGGCTAACTGGAGAATACCGTTTAGGCTTATTTCCTACAACCAGAACCAACTTGAATTTTGGAGTTAAAACAGGAATGTATTATGAAGAAGAGGTTGGGGCAGCTTTAGGTTTTTATTCAAATGGTAATATCTATTTGTCACCGCAATTTAGATTGTCATTTAATGCTGGTGTTAAATGGGGTGAAAACTATGTTGAGCATGAAGTCGGAGGAATCATCCCGTCTGTTTATAACTCATATGACGGACTTACGTTTAGAGGAGGTATTTCCTTGAACTACGCCATATTCTAATAAATTAAATAAAAAAAAAATCGCCATAGTTTTCTCAATTGAAAGCTGTGGTTTGTCCATTTCCAAACCCATTGTCTTGCAAAAGTTGCAAGAATAGTATTAATTCAAATTCACCCAAATGAATAAATTAACCTTGTTTATTGCTTGTTGCACTGTATTGATGTTTAACACTATTTATGGTCAGTTGAGTAAAGAGAAAAAGTATGAGTTTTTAAGAAATTATGAAGCTCCTAATTTTAAACAAAAACGTCTGAACCTCTATTTTGATTTAGGAGGAGGAAGTAAAGCTAAATTTTCAAACAATACAGGACACTTCGCAGAAAGAACGTCCTTAGGCTATTATCAATATTCCAATATGAATAATTATCAAGGTGATTTTTCTAGTCATATCAGTTCAAGAATAAATTGGGATAAATCAGATTTAGGTTCCACATTTTTTTCTTCAAATAGTTTGGGTATGCGAACAACGAATCGTTTTTATTTTAATCCGAAATGGTTTGTTGGTGTATTTGGGGCAGCTGTCGTTGGACATCAGTATCGATCAGAATTGGAGCTAGACGACATGGAGGCCATTGGTTTGTCCATAGAGCCTACATTGTCAATTGGTAGCGGAAGGTTAGAACCAATCCAATATGCGCGCAACGCAATGGATATTGAAAAACAACTTAAAAAAGGAAATAGGTTAGGGGATGATTATTCAATTAGTGAATTAAACCAAATAGCAGACCAATTAGCACAAATCAACAATGTGCGTTTTTATGATTTTAGGTTGAGAAGAATTGAGCAATTTGAGGCAATTGATGCAACTTTGAGGGAAATAGGAGGAATTAGTGATTTTGATGTTGCTTATTTTGCTCATTTGGCTGATGCTTATTTGTATGCTCAAAGTTTTAGACGAGCTAGTGGGTTTCGAAATGAGGTTGGTATTGCTTCATCTACACGGTTGGATCATAGCATTTCTTCTGCTGAAGTAAATGATAGATTGCGCTATAGTGCAAACTTATATTATTATTACTCCTATAATTTACCACAATCCTATGCCATTCAGCATACCCTTTTTACTAGTGCAATTATTGGAGTTAATGCGTATAAAGATTCTAACATTGAAGAGCCATATATCGAACAAAATGGTTGGATTAATTTAGGATACGAAGTTGGTGTTTTTCCGACTACCAGAACGAATTTTAATTTTGGAGTTAAAGCCGGTGTGGAATCGAGTGGAGCTGATTTTGGATCAGAACTATACGCAAATGGAGCCGTATATTTAAGTCCTCAGTTTAGATTGTCATTTGAAGCTAATTATAGCCCTGAATCAGATTATAGAGCACCATATTTTATGGCAATCCCGTCTATTCGTGCAGATTCGTATGAATATACTTTTGGAGGATCAATAAGCATTCAATACGCCATATTTTAATACCTTTAAGGCATAAGAAACATTATGCTAGATCAAGAAGCGCAGCGCAAGCATTTAATAGAGTTAGTAACGACAAGAATGCCTTATGGAAAATACAAAGGATGGTCACTTTGTGATTTACCTGAACCTTATTTATCATGGTATCATGCAAAAGGTTTTCCTGAAGGGAAGATAGGTGGTTTGTTAGCGTCAATTTATGAGATTAAACTCAATGGATTAGAATATTTGCTGAAACCAATTAAAGAAGCAGCAGCAAAGCGTTATTAGAATTATTCTAGTGCTAACTAGTCTTTACTTACAACAATGTCCACAGATTTTGGCTTAGTGTCAGCTCCTTTAGATCCTGGATAAGGATTTACGTTTAGCAAAGTAAAAGTGTATCCAAAAACAGATTTTGAAGTTTCCATATCAGGGTTAGTATTCAAATTCATGTTTTCAAGCTCTTTATTATAAGTAACAGAAAAACCAACTTCTGCATTACCTGCCCAAATACAATTAGCATCAACAGGGCAACGAGAATCTGATACAATTGTGTCAAACTGAACGAATAGCTTAACATCATCATTGCAAAGTACTATATCGTTTAAGCCGATAGAAGTAGTATCTCCTATATTAAAACCTGAGATATCCATTTCCTTTGTAGTTTCTTTCGCATTGCTGCATCCTGCTAAAATTCCTGTTGCTAAAAATGCTGCAAAAATAAATGTTCCCTTCTTTTTCATGTCTAAAGCGTATTAACTTTCATTTAATGGCGCCAAGTAATTATAAATGCGCTATTACTCTACCATACGGTAATTGTAGTTAATAGTTTCATTTTCCAAAAGCGTGCCAATTTTATGGCTTGTATAAATAAGGGCTATTTCTTTCTTGGTTTTGCGCCACGTAAGGGAGCTTGGTCAAACGGGTTTTCTGGCCAAGCATGTTTCTTATAGCGAATTCGCAGTTCTTTACGAACTTCATGATAAGCTGAGTTCCAAAAGCTTTCTAAATCAGTTGTGGTTTGCACTATTTTGTAACCTGGAGATAATAAATGCATTAAAACTTTAGTAGTGCCTTTATTGACTTTTGGCGTTTCTTTTAAACCAAAAATTTCCTGAATGCGCACGGCCAATATTGGGGTAGAACCATTTTTATTATACTCAATGCGAATATTAGAACCGCTTGGCACTTTAATGTTTTCAGGAGCCAATTCGTTTAATAAATTTTGTTGTTCTGCAGACAAACTATACTGTAATACGTCAACTAAATTTATTCTTTTAAGGTCGTCAGGCTTATTGATATTGTTTAAATAGGGGCTTAACCATGTTGTATTGGTTTCTAACAAGTGATCCGTTGATGTATTGGGCCAGTCATCATTTGGATACCATTTTTTTACGGTTATGATTCTATTTTGCCATTGTTCAACTTTTTCGTCAAAATTTAAAAGAGATTTTCCTTCTTTTGCAATGGTTTGGGTAATGGCATCTAGCACTAAAGTTGGGTCAGGTTCTTGTATTGGAGTTGATTTTAAAACAATGCTTCCAATGCGAGTTTCGTTAACGGCAATTAAACCTCCTTTTTTAGTGTTCCAGCGTACAATATCTTGTGTTTTTAAAAATGGAACTAAGTCTGTTGGGTTAAGTGGAGCGGCTAAAAAAATCCGTCCCGTTCCACTTTCACGATCATTTAAATTGGCTACCGATAGCCATGGTTCATGCGCCAAATCATCTTTATGGCCAGCCATTGCATATGCGCCGTTAGCCAATTGAAATTGTGCATTATTTCCTGGGCGTGCAAATGCAATTCGCTCTGGATAAGCATGGACTAATAATAAACCAGCCTCGTATGGATCAAAGCTGCTATTATCTTCTTGGGTTTTCATCATTTTCCGATATTGGCTGGAAATTTTATCAATTCGACCGAATTTTCCGCCACTTTGTTTATTGGCTCTATAGCGTCTTAAAGCTTCAATTCTTAAGGTAATATCTATACCAGTTTCTTTAGGGAGTGGGTCGCGTTCTTCTAAAATTGCAGCAATATCAGCTGCTAACGGAATTAGACCTTCTTCCTCAGCAGTTAAAAGCATGTGTGCAATTCTTGGATGCGTTGGCAATTGATTCATGCGTTTGCCATGCACAGTTATTTTGCCATTTTCTGTGGCGTCAAGGTTTTCTAAGTTTTTAGATGCTTGCTTAATTGCATGATTTGGCGGCAAATCAATCCAAGTTAAGTCATGTATGTTTTTAATTCCCCAATTCGCCAAGTTTAATAGCAATGGTGTTAAATCAGCCTCCATAATTTCAGGAATGCGGTGTGGGGTAAGTTTTGCTTGAGTAGCTTTTGACCAAAGTCGGTAACATGTTCCAGGTTCAATTCTGCCCGCTCTACCTGCGCGTTGGTCTGCAGCATCATTTGTAATCTGAACAGTACGTAAACCGGAAAGACCTGATCGTGTATCAAATTTTGCTACACGAGAAAAACCGCAATCAACAACCACTTTTATACCCTCAATTGTTAAGCTCGTTTCTGCTATTGATGTGGCAATTACAACCTTTCTTTTACCATGCTTGTTTGGGTGAATTGCTGCGTGTTGTTTTGCTTGAGGTAATCTCCCGTAAAGTTCCTGAACAGCAATGTCTTCGTGGTCGGTTTTTCGTTTTAGTATCTCAGCACATTTATTAATTTCTCGTTCGCCTGGGAGAAAAACTAATACATCTCCTAAATGTGTTTTTAAAGCTTTTAGAACAGTGTTTGCCGCAGCCTCAGGTAGCATTGTTTTATCTGCTTCTCCTTCATAAATTAGTTCAACAGGAAATTGTCTCCCGTTACTTTCAACCAATGGGGCATTTAATAGTTCTGTGAGGTTTTTACTGTCAATTGTTGCTGACATTACTAACAATCGCAAATCCTCTCTTAAAACACTTTGCGTTTCACGCGTTAATGCCAGGGCAATATCTGCATGAATGCTGCGTTCGTGAAATTCGTCAAAAACAACTAAGCCTACTTCTTCTAAAGCGCTGTCAGATTGTAACATGCGGGTTAAAATTCCCTCCGTTAAAATCTCAATTTTGGTCTGTTTGCTTACTTTAGCGTCAAACCGAATTCTATATCCAATTGTTTCTCCTACATTCTCGCCGATAAGGTTCGCCATTCTTGACGCAATACCTTTAGCTGCAAGGCGCCTAGGTTCTAACATCAATATTTTTTTTCCTTTGAGCCAAGGTTCATTTAGCAAGGCTAAGGGGAGGAGTGTACTTTTTCCTGCACCTGGAGGAGCAGTTAAAACCAATGTTTTATGTAAAGTTAATTTTTCTTTAACTTCATCAAAAACATCTACAATTGGTAGCTTTTCGGTATAGGGGTTGTAAGTCACTTTTTAATGCAAAAAAAAGCCAAGACGATAAAACGTCTTGGCTTATAAATATTAATAAGGGTTGATTAAGCGTTTACGCCTAATACTTCAGCCATTTTCATTCCAATTTCAGCTGGAGAATCAACAACGTGGATCCCACATTCTCTTAAAATTCTCTTTTTAGCTTCTGCCGTGTCATCTTCACCACCAACAATTGCTCCTGCATGTCCCATTGTTCTTCCAACTGGAGCAGTTACACCTGCAATAAATCCAACAACTGGTTTTCTATTTCCATCTTCTTTAATCCAGTTAGCAGCTTGTGCTTCTAAATTTCCACCAATCTCACCAATCATTACGATTCCTTCAGTTTCAGGATCATTCATTAACAATTGCACAGCTTCTTTAGTTGTAGTTCCAATAATTGGGTCACCACCAATTCCAATTGCAGTAGTAATTCCTAAACCAGCTTTAACAACTTGATCAGCAGCTTCATAAGTTAATGTACCTGATTTAGATACAATACCAATAGATCCTTTTTTGAAAATAAATCCTGGCATAATTCCAACCTTAGCTTCATCAGCAGTTAGAACACCTGGACAATTTGGTCCAACTAATCTACAATCGTATTGAGAGATATATTCTTTCGCTTTAATCATATCTGCAACTGGAATTCCTTCCGTAATTGCAATAATTACCTTGATTCCACCATTTGCAGCTTCCATAATTGCATCAGCAGCAAAAGCAGGTGGTACAAATAAGATAGAAACATCAGCTCCAGTTGCTTTTACAGCATCTTCTACAGTGTTAAATACAGGTTTATCTAAATGTGATTGTCCACCTTTTCCAGGAGTAACTCCACCAACTACATTTGTTCCATACTCAATCATTTGACCGGCGTGGAAAGTACCTTCACCTCCAGTGAAACCTTGTACAATTATTTTTGAATCTTTATTTACTAATACTGACATAAAATTATCTTTTTCTTTGCGTGCCCAAATTTATAGTTTTGAAATGGTAAAACAAAGGGATTTTTCAATTATCAATTTGTCAAAGTGCATTTATTATTCTGGAACTTGGCGCTAATCTAACAAGTGGTATGATATAAACGAAAAAAATCATATTCTTGGAAGCCAATGAAAGTTGTCTTTCAAATTTATTAGATGTTGGATGCGCGTCTTACCTTCTTAAATTTCTGTTAATTCTGTAGTTCAATGGTTAAGAATTTGTTAAGAGAGTTTTCAGGTTGATTTTCTACATTAAATTGATCATTTAAATTTTAAAATAAGTGATTTACCATAGTTCAATATTGTTCCTACTAATGTTTTGCGCTGTAACTTCTCGTGCGGCTATAGACAATTTATCTGGAAAGAGTAAGGGTGTATCTGTTACAAAAATGCCGGATGTGACAATTGATGTAGGTGCTTTTTATAATAATCATTTAAGAAAACGGGACATTAACTTGAATAATCCATTTGATTTCTGGCTAACTTTTCAAAGAATAGAACGAATGGAAAAAACACGGTATACATTCTATCCATATTATAATGATGATGCTATAGTCTTGTCAAATAATGACTTTGAAATTAGGTTTGATAATCATGTAGGTCACCGATTTAACAAGCGCGTGGGGGATTATTCGGATAAATACAGGGTGCATTTCTTTAACCCAATACACGGCAATTATTATTGTGATATTACAATTTGTTATGCGCTAATCAAAAACCAAACAAGTCTTATTCAAGAAGCAATGGATTCGATTAAAATTGGAGTTAATGATACAATAGAGGCTGCTGTAGTGGTTCAAAACACAAGTCATAAACCTATTAAAGTTTTAGAAATAATATCAAATGGCGAATTGCAGTCAACTATTCCTGTTCCATTTACTTTAAAGGGAAATAAATCAATCAAAATTCCAGTTAAAATTTGCAGAGGAGATGCTTATGGTGAGTTTGGTAAAAGCTTAAAGTTTGTAACGAATGAAAATATTGAAAAACCTCCAATCTCGCATTGTTGAAGAAAGTGAAAAAATAAATCCTGGATACGTATCCCTGATTCGAATCAGTACCAAAATGTAATGGTGTTTCCCCTGACCCATACAACATCCTTCCACCGAGTTTAGAGGTAAGCCTCCCTGTATTTTTTGTTTAATCTTGTTC